>JAMLHF010000020.1 GCA_023957275.1 Lentimicrobium sp.
TGAAAAGTCAACAGTTTGTGCTGACATCACTAAGCATTGATTGGAAGATCAATTAAAGAAGACCTGACAAGCCGGAAGAAGACTTGTTATGTCGGTTCGTTGATTGTTGTAGCCGGGCCTTGTGGAGAAGTCAGGAATTGCGGGGACACAAAATAATCATTGCGTCTTTGCGACTTTGCGCGGGGTAGGTTATACAGGTTTTATTCCGTTGAGGTCCGTGGCACGCGTCTGGAGACTTGTTAGGTCAGATCGTTGATTAATGTGGGCGGGACCTGCGGGGAAGCCAGGAAATGCGGGGACGCAGTATAATCTTTGCGTCGTTGCGTCTTTGCGCGGGGTAGGATATGCAGGCTTTATTCTGTTAAGGTCCGTGGCACGCGTCTGGAGACGCGCGCTAACTAAAGTGCGTCACTACGGGGGATACAACATTATCGATGCGTCTTTGCGACTTCGCGTGGGGCACGTATTACTTACAGTGGTTAAAGCTTTACAAACCTCCGGCTAATGCTGGTCTTGCCGTCGCTGAACTGCAGCAGGTAAATGCCGGGCTTCAGGCGGCTGACATCCATCCGGTCAGTGAGACCGCGCATCTTTATCCGCTGCAGCAGGCGACCCTCGGCGCTCAAAAGACTCACTTCGTATAGTTTGGGTGCACTAAGGCTGATCTCCTCCACGGCGGGGTTGGGATAAAGCGAAATATCCCCTGATTCCGTCACAGACCCTGTTCCGGCGGTGGGACAATGCCAGACGAGGGCATAACCTGCGCGCTGGTTCAGCCCGTCGGTTTGCAAGCGCAGGGTAAAGCTGTTTCCGTTGGTATGCAGGGCCGGCGGAACCTCGCCACCCGAAAGCGCGGCCAGCAAAGGAGCCGCCGTGCTGTTCCCGTCGTATATCCAGAGGGAGTCAAAGTCACTCTCCAGGCTCAGGTTTTCGAATGTCAGCGTCAGCGGGCCGGGCCAGGCCGACTGTATAGTTTCGGTGTATGCTTCCGAAGCGCCGTAGCTCCACCAGGGGCCGCCGCTGTCGTAAACCGTATCGCTGCACAACGAAAAGGCAGGTTGCGTAAATTTTTCTTCTATCAGATCCCAGAGTTCCGGGTAACCGTTATCGTATCCCAGCGCCCAGATGCCTATGCCTCCGGCGCCCCTGCGGTTCACCAGGTCGTATTTGGCGCCCAGGCTGCGGACATCGTCGAAAAAGCACTGTCGCCACTGCCCGGTAAAATAGCTGTAGTAAGGGTTGAAGCTGCGATAGTCCCAGTAGAGATTTGCCGGATTGTAATTACCGCTGCTGTTGGCCCGTATGTTACGGTACACGATGGCAGTGCCGCTGCCGGTGGTATTTGCCGGAAGCGTGTTGGCGGTCACCGGCCACTCCCTTCCGTAATAGGGCAGGCCCAGCAACAATTTCTCAACCGGCACCCCCGCCGACTGGTAATAGGTGAGTGAACGGTTTACCCCGTAATTAAATGACGAGGTGAGCGGCCAGAGACCTGAAACCGGACCGGCTATGCTGCTGCCGTCCCAGTAATAATCATAGGCCATAATCATTACCAGGTCGAGCCAGGGTGTGATGGCGGGCAGGTCGAAGGTGTTGTTCCAGTTTACCGCCGGTGCGGCAATACTCAGTTCAGCTTCGGGGATGGCAGCATGCAGTGCCTGTGACAGCTCCGTGATATAGTTGGTAAGTCCCTGCTGTTGCGAGGAAGGAACTGCTTCAAAATCGAGGTTGATGCCATGGGCGCCCCGCGAAAGGATCATACTGATCAGGTTACCTGTCAGTGTCTGCCTTGCCTGGGGGTTGCCAAAAAAGGTGGCATGCCCTGAAAAAAGGGTAACGCACAGATGTACCCTGACTCCGTGGGCAAGCGCGGTGTCAATCACCGGGGCGGTTTCCCAGTTGCGTGTGGTAAGCGCGTTTCCGGTAGCGGGATCCACCTCGTAAGAAAAATAACAAAGGTCGCTCAGCAGTTCCCAGCGGTAGTTTTGCCAGGCGCTGCCCCCCCAGTAAGGATGATAGCCAAACACCCGTTTCTGCAGTGGTGCAGCAGAGCGCTTTTCAGTGGGAAACGCTTCAAAATGATTTATGCTGTCGTACTGTGCATCGGTGAGTGCGCCCAGCTCAGCCCAGGCTTCCGACTGCTGCTGATGGACAGAACGCTGGGCGTGAAGGGCTGGCAGCATGAAAAACAACAGAATGACAATCAACAGGTGTTTCATAGGCTGCAACATTTAAAAAAGCGGGCCCCGGACCGGATCTTTCCGGCATCAGGGCCTGCAAGATTCATTCAGTGTGTCAATGTTATTCTATAATGGTCATTTCCTGCACAAGGTGACCGGCGCCTGCCATTTTGTCGATGATAAACAGGCAGTAACGGATATCCAGGCTGATGTTGCGGCATTGATCAGGATCGTACATCAGGTCGCTCATGGTGCCTTCCCAGTTGCGGTCGAAGTTCACCCCGATCAGATGACCGTAGGCGTTCAGCACCGGACTGCCTGAATTGCCGCCCGTGGTGTGGTTGCTGGCGATAAAAGCAATCCGCATGGTGCCGTCGGGTGCTGCATAACGGCCATAGTCGCGTTGCCTGTAAAGCTCTTTAAGGCGCGGTTCTACTACATAATCGTAGATTTCAGGATCCTCTTTCTCGATGATGCCTTCCAGGGTGGTATAGTGGCGGTAATGAACCGCGTCGCGCGGATAGTAGTCGTCCACCTGCCCGTAGCTCACCCTGAGGGTGGAGTTGGCGTCGGGATAGAAACGGCGGTTGGGCTGATATTCCATCAGTCCGAGCATATAAATGCGCTGCAGGCTGTCGCGGCGGGCATAAAGCTTCTCCATTTCGGGCTGCAGGTGATCAAAGTAATGCTGATAAACGTCCCTGGCAAGCAGATAAAGGGGGTCGTTCTCTATGCGGCGGGCATGCCTGTTTTTAAAGCCGTCGAGTAAAGCCATGGTAGCAGTCTCGTCGGCAAAGATGCTGCGCGAGAATACATCCGATGCCCACTTTTCATAGTCAGTGCCATAAGGAATAGAAGCTTTTACCAGTCCGGCCGGAATGCGGTCAGTTTCCTGATGGGCAAACCAGTCCTGCATCATGGCCGCAAAAACGCGCTGATCCACAGGTGCGTGATAGTTCTTAAAGAATCCTTCCGCCGCCTGTTTCAGCTGGGCGATGATTTTGTCTGTTTCATCGGCGGCCTTATCCTTGTCTCTGGCAGTTTCAGCGAGGCGGCCGAATGCGTAAGCAAACCGCAGGGCTTCGATGCCAAGCGCCCCTTCAATCAGATAAGTTTCATCCGCACTCAGCTCGGTAAGCCGGTTGTAGATTGTCTCAAATTCAGGAAGGATACGGCCGTACTTTTCATTACGTTCAGGTGAGGCAGCTGCCCATTGCATAAACCCCTGCTCGAGCAGCTGTTTTTTATGGATGGCATCCAGGCGTTTGATGCCGCGGTTCTCGCCGATCATCTTTTTCCAGTAATTGGCAACTCCGGCATGTTTGGCTGAATACTGAATCCGCACCAGATCACTTTGGTTCATAAAGTTATCAAAGATATCCAGCCTCTTCCCGCGCAGGCGGATGGCCGGCGGATTTTCGTGGCCGGTGATCATTTCCACGGCAAAAGAGGGAAGGTATTCCTGGGTGGTACCCGGATATCCGAAAACAAAGGTAAAGTCACCCTTTTCGGCGCCTTTCAGCGAGATGGGCAGGTGACTTTTTGGTCGGTAAGGTACATTGTCGGGCGAATAATCGGCCGGTTCGTTGTTCTTGTTTACATAGATGCGGAAGAGCGAGAAGTCGCCGGTATGCCTCGGCCACATCCAGTTGTCGGTATCTCCGCCGAATTTACCGATATTTGAGGGAGGTGCACCCACCAGTCGCACATCATTATAGGTCTCGGTAACAAAAAGATAATACTCATTACCATAATAGAACGGCCTTACCCTTGCATTGTAGTGCGTTCCTTCCACGGCTTCCTTTTCAATAGCGCTGATGTTGGCCCTGATTTTCTCTTCCCTGGCGGCCTCGTTCATATCCGGCGAAACACCTTCAAGTGCGCGCCGGGTCACATCTTCCATGCGGATCAGCAGGGTGACACTCAGGCCGGGATTGGGCAGTTCCTGCGCGCGGTCCATGGCCCAGAAACCGGTGGTAAGGTAGTCATTTTCAAGCGAGCTGTGGCGCTGTATCTGGCCATAGCCGCAATGATGGTTGGTGAGGATCAGGCCCTCGTCGGAGATGATCTCGGCGGTACACCCGCGGCCAAACAGCAGTATGGCATCCTTCAGGCTTGATTTGTTGATGCTGTATATGTCTTCGGCGCTGATGCGCATGCCCATGCTTTTCATTTCCGGCTCGTTGAGCTGTTCGAGCAGCAGCGGAAGCCACATACCTTCTACCGGATAGGCGGCACGCAGGGTAAATAGGAAAACAAACAGGAAGATAGCTGGTCTTTTCATAGAAATTGAAATAAGTGATGAATCGGCAAAAAAGGTTTAAAACAAAGGCTTCCCGGCTGCAGACAGCTATAGGAAGCCTTTTGGGTAAAGGCAGTTTAATACGATCAGCGTGCGGCAATGGTTTCAATTTCAACCAGTACGCCCAGGGGCAGGCGCACTACGCCATAAGCGGCACGGGCAGGTGGATTTTCGGGATAATACTTGCCGTAAACCTCGTTCATTGGCACAAAGTTGTCCATATCCGATAGCAGGCAGGTTGATTTTACCACATCGGTAAAATTATATCCGGCGGCTTTCAGAATGGCGCCGATGTTTTTCATCACCTGTTCGGTCTGTTCCTTGATACCGCCTTCCACAATCTTACCGGTGGCCGGATCAATGGGAATCTGTCCCGAAATGTAAAGGGTTCCGTTGGTTTCGATGGCCTGGCTGTAAGGGCCTACGGCTTTGGGGGCATGCTCAGTGTGAATTACTTTTTTCATGATACTGTAATTATAAGGTTGTTTTTGATTTGCTCAACCAATGGTATTGAATCACCAAGGGTCAAAATTAATGATTTTCGGGAATTGATTGTACTTGATTTCCGAACTATGCTTTCCCCTGAGGCCCGACTTCACAATGACCGGTTTGCTTTTGTTTTGTTAATCGGAAGATAATCAATGCTTTCGGGCTGATTTGTACCGCTGCTGGTACTCAGGCTGTAAAAACACCGCCGATGTACCTGCAAAAACCGGTATAATCGCTGGAAGAGAATTATCATATCAGGGAACATTCAGGGAGTCGGGAAGGAGGGAGTTGAATTGTTCATCAATGGTCTGTTCCACGGTGACTGCAGTGGGGAGGTGCGCCACGAAATGCCTGACTCCGGCAGGTTGCCTGAAATGCCGGATCAGACCCACCGGAAATCCTCCTCAATTCTTTTTTGATATTTCCGTGCCGGAAAATTATTTTTTTTCATTTCTCCCGGTTACTTTGCGGATTTCGGGTGATAATATATTGAATATAACCTGATTTAAGTTGATTTTTTGGTTTAACCGGCGAATCAAAGCGACAGGAATAAGCATTAATTAAGGAGAAATCCAACGTTATTCATTAAGGCATTTCAATCTGAAATTACATAAATACCCCGGTAGTATGAAAAAATTTTATCTCTCATCTTTACTTTTAATGCTCACCACATGGGCAGGAGCGCAATTCAGCGGAGGCCTGGGCACAGTTGTCAGTCCTTATGAAGTAGCTACAGTTTCCGATCTCGGTAACGTGCGGAATTACCTGAGCAGTTGTTTTATCCAGACTGAAGATATTGATTTGTCGGCTGTCAGCAATTGGGAGCCGATCGGAGGCGGAGGTACATCCTTTAAATTTACCGGGCAGTACAATGGCAATGGGAAAATAATATCAAACCTTACCATCAGCAAGCCCTCAATTTCCGATATCGGTCTTTTCGGCCATTTGGGTGAGGGATCAGCTACAAGCCCTGTTGTGGTAAGGGATGTACATCTTGTCAATGTGAATGTAAGCGGAGCCCGGTGTACGGGAAGTCTGGCGGGCTGCGTTTCCGGAAACATCTATACCCTGATTGAAGGTTGTTCGGCTACCGGTGTGCCCGGAAAGCGGAGTGTAACGGGTGATGCCTCAGCCGGAGGGCTGGTAGGATCGAACAATGCTGTCACGGATTCGCCGGGAGGTGCCGGTAATCCCATAATTTCAAATTGCTATGCCGATATAGATGTTATATATTCCGGTGCACAACCTGTTCCGGGCCGGAAGGCGGAAAAATTCGGCGGATTGACGGGATGCAATCAAAAGGGGACTATTCTGGACTCGTATGCCCGGGGATCTGTTACTGCAAATAAGACCGGAACCTGGGATGTTTATTATGCAGGTGGACTTACCGGTTGTATGATTAACCGGGGCGTCATCGAGCGTTGCTATTCTACCGGGCAGGTGAACGGGGCCGGGGCTACCGGAACAGGCGGCCTCGCAGGCAATAATACTGCAAGCGGCAGCGCCGGCAATGGAACGGCAGTCAATGCGTACTGGGATATTCAAACCTCGGGTATGCCAACCTCCGCTGCCGGGATGGGGCTCACCACCCTGCAAATGCAAGCGCAAACGAACCTCAACGGCTTTGACTTTGCGGATGTCTGGCAGATAAATGCAACGAACGGCGGTTATCCATCACTGCGGGAAGTTCCCGCAACATCTTATATTACCTGGAATGGAAATGTTTCCGATAACTGGAGCAACGCGGGTAACTGGAGCCCGTCAAGATTGCCGGAGACCCACGATATCGTTGTTATCCCGGGCGGATGTATCAACAACCCGGTTATTTACTCGGCCATAACAGGTCAGCAGATCCCCAAAGGGATATCCATTCAGGAGGGAGGACGCCTTGTTATATCTCCTTCGGGAATCCTCACTGTTAAAGGGCTCTTCCTGAACGATGCAGGCGCACAGGGATTGGTGATCTCCGCTGATGAAACCGGAACCGGTTCGCTTATTCACGGATCAGGCAACCTTAACGCGACCATCGGACGCTTTGTATCCGCTGCCGACTGGGCATCAGACGGAAAAGGCTGGCAACTGGTGTCTTCGCCGGTAGCAGCTCAGCCTGTAAACGGAAACTGGACACCCACAGGAGGTAATAATGACTATGACTTCCTAATGCTTGACGAGAGCAGGATCAGTGATTACTGGCTGAACCAGAAAGATGCCTCCAGCAACATCAGCACATTTATCCCCGGAGTGGGCTACTTTACTGCCTACCAGCAGGCGGATATAAAGACTTTTGCAGGCGTACTTAACACCGGTTCAGTCACCTTGTCGCAACTTGAAAATACCAGCAACAGGGTATTTTCGGGATTCCACCTTGCAGGGAATCCTTTTGCCAGCGCAATAGACTGGAATTCAGGTTCATGGGTAAAGACAAATATTCCTCCTTCGTCAATATATTTATGGAGTTCATCCGAAGGGAGTTACCAGACCTTAGCTCAAACCGGGGGCCTTATCCCTGCCATGAATGGTTTTATGATCTACACCAGGGGCAACGGTACACTTACCATTCCTGCCGATGCACGCGTGCACGGCACAGCTCCGTGGCTCAAGGGTGCCGCGGAAGATTTTATTTTGCTTACCGCGAGGGATATGGAAGGACAAACTTCACAGCCGAGCATTATCCGGCTTGATACCCGGGCTACCGGAGGCTTCGACGAGGAATTTGACGCGCATTTTCTGCCAGGCTTCGCCCCCATGTTCTATTCGCGCACCTGGGATGCATTTCTTGCCCTGAATACCGTTCCGGAAATCAATGAGTTGCTGTGTATCCCTTTCGGATTTGTGAAAAACAACGCTACGCTGTTCAATATCGAACTGACCCGGAGTATTCCGGGGGCAACCATTTACCTCACAGACCGTAAAACCAATACGGTGACAAACCTGTCGCAAATGCCTGTTTACTCATTTCTGTCTGAAGATGGTGACGATCCCGACCGGTTTCTGATCCATTTCTCCACACTTGGAACCGGTGAAATGCCTTCAGCTATGCCATTGATGGTGATTGTGCAAAACGGCACCTTGCATCTGGACGGGCTTCCCGCAGATGCGGAAGTGAAACTGGCGAACCTTTCCGGTCAGATGCTGAAACAGCTGAAGGCCGGCGAAAAGTCTTCTGCAAGTATAAGTACCGGGGGATTGCCTTCGGGGATTTACGTGGTCGTAGTCACAAGCGGGAAGGGAATTTTCACCCGGAAGGTGGTATTATAAGACCGGTAAAACCTTGTTTAAAGCCGTCTTTATTTTTTTTCGACCGGTTACTAAATCAGGCGGGAAAAGCAGGACGAGCACGAACGTGGACGTCCGCGCTGGCAGGTTAATTATGGACCGGCCTTCCAAAAATGGCGTTAAGAAAACAGGCAGCGCGAAATAGAGAAGAAACGCCTGCGATGATGGTGGGCGTTGCACGGGTGATTTTTGTACATCGGTTTTAAGAAGAGGAAGAATGTAACAACCTTCGTTTCTTAAGCCCGACTTAATCAATAGGTTATTGGAATCAGCTATTAGTATTGGACATATTCCTATTGATTTAGTCGGGATAATCCCGCATAGAGGCTGTTTCATTATGTGCAAACAGAATGATTACAGCCTCTTTTGCGAATTCACCAAGCGAAGCGCGGTGTATTTTCAGGATTCCTGCCAAAAAGCTCGCCTGTTTTTAGCCATTTTTGGGAAGCCTTGACTTTTTGCTACTTTTTGGTCAAGAAACAAGTAGAAAAAGCAAATATGGGTGTCGCTTTCAGATCAATCGAACAGCTTACAGGTTACATACTTGCATACCCGGCCGGGACAAGCAGGATGTATGTCCGGGCCGCAAACAGGACGGATTGGCACGGACGTGGACAACCATGCTGAAAAGTTAAGTCAGTGCAAAAAAGGAAGACCTGAATCCAATTACATTTTCATGTCCACATAGGTGGTAAGTTTGCCCAGCATGTTTACATAGCTGCCAAACTCATTGTCATACCAGCCGAAAATTTTGGCATGGCATACCGGGATCATGATGTCCTGCGGAATCTCAACACCGAAGCTTTTAAGAAGGCCGGGGTTGAGCGCCATAAATCCGGTGCGTGTATGGGTTTCCACTCCTTCGATCACAACGGCGGCGCGACGGCCGATCATATCGGCGGAGACATTCTGTTTTTCACTGAATTCAAGCATCCCGGCAAGGGGGCCGTTGGCAGCCTGCCGGTAAATCTGGTTCAGGAATTCACGGGTTACCACCGGCTCTCCTATATCATTGATGGGGGAGTGGAAAGTGATGTTCAGGATTATAAGGCTGGCGGTGTTGGTAGGTATACGCACGGAGTCGGCCATAAAGCCGATTTTTTGTACTTCGGGTAGTATTTTTTCCAGCGCTTTGGCAGCCCCTGTCGAAGTGATGATGATGTTGTTGAACACCGAACGGCTTTTCCGCAGGTCGGAGGTGCCGGCGGAGGGTACCGAGTCGAGGATGCTCTGGGTACTGGTGCTTGCATGAATGGTCGACATGGAAGCGGTGAGAATGGTTGAAGTTTCCGGGGTTTCGAGCAGTGGCCTGATCATGTGAGAAAGTCCCGTGGTGGTGCAACTGGCAGCGGAGATGATGTGATGTTTGCGGGCATCAAAATCAAGGTGGTTGATACCGTAGACCATGATGGAGGCATCGGCCGGCATTTTCTGGGTGGAATCTTTGATTTTGAAGGGAGCGCTGGCGATAACTTTTTCAGCTCCGGCTTCCAGATGACCACGCAGACTTCCTTTGGCAAGATCGGCAGGCAGGGTGGGATCGAGGAAGGCTCCGGTGCAGTCAACCACCAGTCTTACATTGTGCGCCGGCCAGTTGATGTCGCGCGGGTTACGCGCCTGCTGCAGAAATTGAACCGGCATGCCGTCAATCTCCACAAGGTTCTGGTCGCTGTCGATAATACGGATTTCGCATCTCTTTCCGGAATGGCCATAAAGGAATCTGCTGAGTGAACCATAAGTGGAATCATTCTCTATGTTGTGGAGCAAAGCTTCCAGGTTTTTCCCGACCCCGCGCCCCACATTTACCACAATGCCGCTGAAGTGCTTATTCAGGATATGGTTCCACAGGGTTAGTTTTCCAATACGCCCGGCTCCGTTGATGCCAAGGATGTTTTTGCCATTCACTTTTTCCATTTCCAGTGTGTTTTATTCGGTTGGTTGTTGGTTGTTGAATTATTATAGGATTGATTTTCAGTGTAATAAGAAATTATCTATGGTTTTCTTTCAGTGGATAAACATACTGAGTATAAACCATTTAACAAGGGATTTTCCGGAATTTCCGACGATTTTTTATTCGTGCTGCGTCCTTTCAGGATTTAAACAGCCTGCCCCGGCTTTTTGTTGTGCATCGGATACCTGATGAATTCCATCAGATTCATCAATAAACTCAATTGATTGTTTATTGCCCGGAAACAAAGTTCATCACAATGAGCAACATCTGAACGTTATGGGTATTTGGCGAAGATTGAAACAGACCGTAAATCAGTAAGATGATATTTTTTGTATGTATGAAATTTCCCGCTTAAATAAATAGCCCGTGCGGACTACACTTGAGTCAGCTATATACTGATGCACGGGAAGCCCGGATAGCCAAAAAAGACCTGACAGGTCGGAAAGCAGGAAAACTTGTCAGGCTGCTTTAGAAAGTGGAGGGTAAATCATCGGGAAAATGGCCCGGTCGGGACAGAAGAGCCTTTTTGTCAGCTTTGCTGCATTTTTTTCCAAAGCCTGGCGGCCTGTCTGCGCGCTTCCTGAAGGATTTCCTCTTCATTTACCGTAATTACCTGCCCGTTCCGCACAATCAGCTTACCCTGCGCAATTACATGCTGAATGTGCCTGGCTTCCAGGCCGAAAAGAAAGTGTCCGTAAAAATTCTCCTTGTTAAATGGGGTGGGGGAATCGTAGTCAATTACCACCAGATTATTTTCCCCGTAACCTGTAAATCCGTTTTCATTCAGGTAATTACCAGCATTCCTGAAGCGACGGTAGGTTTCGGTATAGTCGATATCGTCGTGGTTCTTTCCCGAAAAAAAGGCTGCTTTGGCGCTGCGCAGCATATCGCTGTGCATGCCGTCGGTGCCTAGCATAATGCGGTCGCCAAGACCTTTTGAATTAAATAAACCCACTGAATTATTAAGGTTGCTTTCCATATTCTGCACTACCCAGGCCGGTGAACCGGAGAGTTGCCGCCGCTCGTATTCGTCAAGATGCAGACAGTGTGCAAGTATGGTTTTCGGGAATTCAAGGACTCCGGCCTGAGCCAGCCGGTCTATCACCCAGGTGTGGTAGTTTTCCAGACAGTGGCTTTCATCTGATACATCTTCGGCCACATGCATATGAATGCCTGAATTTGTTTGCCGGGCAAGGTCAACTGCCTGTCTCAGGGTTTCATTGCCAACGGTGAAGGAAGCATGTAGTCCTACCAGCCCCTGTCTGCGGGAAAGGTATGTTTCGGTTTCCCTGAGTCCCTTTCGGGCAATTTCCATTCCGTCACGGTCGGAGATCTCGTAACAGAGCAAATGTCCAAGCCCCACGGACTCAAAGGCTTCCGCGATGATTTCAAGGCTTCCTTCCACCGCAAAGGGTGAAGCGTGATGATCGATGACAAAGGTTACCCCGTTTTTCGCGCAGGCAAGGGCGGTCACCAGCGCGCTGGAGCGGATCATATCTTCATCCAGGGATTTATCGAGGGTCCACCAGATGTATTGGAGAATCTCATTGAAGTCAGCCGGGGTTTTCCTTGGCGCCCCCATGCCGCGGGCAAGTGCAGAGTAAGCGTGGTGATGGCCATTGGCAAAGGCATGCGTGATGTACCTGCCGGTGCAGTCAAGAACAATGTGGTGGTTACCGACCGGTATTTCATCCAAAAAACTGATCCCTCCCTCTGCATCTTCACCAGCCAGAATATGGGTTTTGGTGAAGCTGAGTGTCGCCGCATCAATGTAGGTTCCGTTTGTTAATAAGACAGCCATGATTCAATGATTGAAGTTTATATTTTACCACACAGGCAAGGTCTGTTCCGGCCATTTTGCCGGGAAAAGGACGAACAGGATTTAAGAACTGTTGTGGTGAAATTCAGTTTTTCCGTCAGTAATCCGGGAGCACCTTCCTTCCCGCATCCTTCAGTTTTTAAGTTTTTTTACCATGTCCCGGCCATTTTCCGCGAATTGGGCGACAAAACTTAAGGACTATTGTGACCTATTGTGTCTATTGTGGTGAAATTTCAGCTTTACTGTCAGTAATCCGGGAGCATCTTTATTCCCGCATCCTTCAGTTTTTAAGTTTTTTTTACCACATAGGCACAATAGTATACTTAGGATTCTATGTCAAGGTAATCTATTGCGGTGAATTTTTGGGTTTTCTGTCAAGCGGCAAAGAAAACCTCCGTTTCCCGTCGAAATCACATAGTGCGTTTGCAACCGCGGCGGCGGTAGGAACCAGTCCTATTTCACCCAGTCCTTTAGCGCCGTAAGGCCCGACGGGATCTTTAACTTCCACCCCTAAAACGACGATTTCAGGCATTTCCCTGGCACGGAGAATTTTCAGGTCACGCATTCCGTCGGAAACCAGATGTCCGCCTGTCATCGGCAGGTCTTCCGAGAGGGCGTATCCCAGTCCCATGTGCACGGCTCCTTCTATCTGTCCTTCAAACATCCGCGGGTTCATAATCTTTCCGGCGTCATGGGCCGCGTAAACAGTTTCAATCCTGCCATGCCCATCCAGTACAACAAGCTGGCTGGCGTAACCATAGGCAAAATGCGTGATGATTTCTCCGGTATTGACGCCCGGTTTGGTGGTCCAGTCACAGGTATAGTTGCCGCGGTAACTTTTTCCGGCAAGGTCTTTCAGCTGATGACCTTCAAGGTCTTTCCTGATCCGTTGCGCTGCATCCAGAATGGCATTGCCCAACAGGGCGGTGGCGCGGGAGGAGGTGGTCATACCTGTGGGGATTCCCGCTTTACTGTCGACCATCACTTCAACGATGGCAGGCGGGATGCCGGTTTCTTCAAACAGCATCTGAGTGGTCAGGGTATGTACGCCCTGTCCCATTTCCGTCCAGCCGTGCAAAAGACGTACCTTGTTTTCCGACACAATTTCAATGATAACATCGCTGAAATCGGGCATGCCGTTGCCTACGCCGCTGTTCTTGATGCCGCAGGCAAGGCCTTTATACCGGGCTTTGTCGTAAAACGGTTTAATCGCTTCCAGGGTTGCGCGTACGCCAACGCCTCCGCGGAGTACCTGTCCGGTGGCGGTCATCCGGCCTTCGGTCAGGGCGTTGTTGTACCTGAACTGCCAGCGGTCGAACCCGCCCTGCCGGCATAGGTCGTCGATGCAGCCTTCCAGGGCAAAACATACCTGGTTGGCCCCGAAGCCGCGCATGGCCCCCGACGGGATATTGTTGGTATAAACCGTAAGCGCTTCCACCTCAACGCAGGGGATATGATAAGCCCCCGAGGCGTGACCGGCCACCCGTTCCATCACCTTGGTGCCAACGGAGGCATAGGCGCCGGTATCGCCGATGGCATAAAGTCTCAGGCCTGTAAGCAGACCGTTCCGGTCACAGCCGATGGCCATGTCCATGTAAACAGGGTGGCGTTTGGGGTGCATTCGGATTGACTCCTGTCTGCTGAGAACAACCCTGACCGGTTTTTTCAGCAGCCAGGCGAAAAGGGCGGCGTGCCCCTGGACCGTGATGTCTTCTTTTCCGCCAAAGCCACCTCCCGAAGATACCAGTGTTACCCTGACTTTCTCCTCTTTCAGGCCAAGCAGTGAAGCTACCTGACGGCGGTCAACATAAATGCCCTGACCGTTCGAAAACAGGTGCAGTCCGCTGTCTTCGGGCATTGCCAGTGCCGCTTCGGTTTCGAGGAAGGCATGCTCTATCCGCTGAGTCTGGTAAATACCGCGGGCAACAAAGGCCGAACCAGCGATTACCGCTTCCGCAGCACCTCCCCTTGAAATCCTGCAGGTTTCCAACAAATTGGATTTGCCGGGATGAACCCCGGGAGAGCCGGGGCTGATGGCTTCATGAGGATCGGTAACGGGCGGCAGCACTTCATAGCTGACTTTGATCAGTGCGGCTGCCTGCCTTGCAGCTTCTTCCGATTCAGCAACCACCCCCGCCAGCACATCGCCGATATACCGGGTGGTTTCACCTTCGGCAATCATCAGCGGCCAATCGTTGAAAATCAATCCGGTGTAGCGGTCTCCGGGAATGTCCTTTGCGGTGAATATGCTTACAACACCGTTGACTTTCAATGCCTCCTGAACGTCTATTGCTTTGATGACAGCCCTTGGATGATCGGAGAAACGCAGCGCCCCGAATAGCATACCGTTGACAAACAGGTCGTTAATGAATTTTTTCTGCCCGGAAGCCATTTCATAGGCTTCGTATTTGGGATAGGAACTGCCGACGTGGCCCGAAGGGATTGTAGCTGCCGCTTGCTCACCGGAACGGAGTTTTGAAGCGGCATCCGCGATCGCATCCACAATTTTAACGTAGCCTGTGCACCGGCAAAGGTTTTGATTAAGGGCATGGCGGATCTCTTCGCGTGTGGGTTCGGGATTCTTCTGAAGCAGGATTTTGGTACGCATCAGAAAGCCAGGGCTGCAGAACCCGCATTGTACCGCGCCTTTCTCCACAAATGCAAGGGCAAGCACATCTCTGATGGCTTCAGGAATCCCTTCAAGGGTATTCACAACGGCCTTATCCAGTTTTTTCATCGGGGTCAGGCACGAGAGCCTGGCTTCCCCGTTGATCTCAACCATGCAGGCGCCGCAGGCTCCCTGACCCGAACAGCCATCTTTAACTGAAGTGATATGCTTTTCTTTCCGCAGAAAATGAAGCAGCTTCATCTCAGGGTTACCGGTGAAAGTTACATTTGTGCCGTTGAGAATAAAGCGTATCATAGTAGATCTGTTTTTTTCTTCAGGAAGGATGTAACAGAATGAATGTCAGGTTTAACGGCTCCGGGGATGTTCAGAAGTGGCTGCACTGATTTCAGGTCTTTCAGCCCGCTCCCGGTCAGCAGCACGACATTGACATCCCCTTTTTTTATAAGACTGACGTCATTGGCTGCAAGGTATCCCGCAAAGGCAGCGGCTGCAGCCGGTTCGGCAAAGAGGCCCGTTTGCGCGGCCAGTTGCCGTGATGCTTGGAGGATCTGCCGATCGCTCACTTTAAGGGTTTTGCCTTTGTATTGGAGCAGGTATTTCTCCGCCATTCTGAAATTCCGGGGAATATCCACCGAAATGCTATCGGCCAGGGTGGAGGAGGGTGTATAGTTGAACTCTTTCTTTCCTATATTGTCAACCAGGTTACTGCTGCCTTCGGCCTGTATGGCAACGATCTCCGGCATGCTGTTAGTGATTCCGGATTTCAGCAGATCTTCAAAACCCTTGTAAATTCCTGCAATGATCACCCCGTCCCCCACCGGGACAAAAACGCGGTCAGGGAGTCTTTGTCCCAGCTGGCTGTAAATCTCGAAAGCTGCCGTCTTTTTACCTTCGATGGTCAGGGGATTATAAGCTGTGTTGCGGTTATACCAGCCGAATTGCTTCGTAGCTTCGATGCTGAGGTCAAAAGCCTGATCGTAATTGCCATCCACGGGAACCAGCACGGCTCCGTACATCAGGATTTGCGTAAGTTTGGCTGCCGGTGCCGAGGCCGGGGCAAAGATTACGGCTTTCTGGCCCTGGGCTGCGCACATCCCGGCAAGGGAAGAACCGGCATTGCCGGTTGAGGCCGCAACGATGGTGCTGATTTTATGCTCTTTAGCAAAAGCGGATACTACGGCCGAAGCGCGGTCTTTGAACGAAAATGTGGGATTCTGAGAATCATCTTTAATGAAAAGTTCGTGCCCCCTGATTGCTGTTTCCCGTCCGGAAACCCGGTATAGCGGGGTGTTGCCGGTTCGCAGAAAGGGCAGACTTTGGGTATCGTTGAGGGGCAGAAGGTCAATAAACCGGTTTTCTTCAAGTTTTGTAAATGTCAGTCCGCGGAGCAGCAATGGATTGTAAATGACCTTCAGGATGCCGGCAGGTGGTTGCCCGGCTTTTTGTCTGCCGGCGCATTCGCTGCAAAGGTAAACAATGCCTTCACCGGGAATTTCTCTGCCGCAATCGTTACACTGATAGCTGAATTTTGAATTCATACAGCGTGTATTTTTCTGGTTATATTGATGCTTCTCAGGGGTCACTCCCTTGCTGCACACTTGTCATGATAGCTGCATAGCGCTCTTGCCACCGGCAAGACTGGTTTCTGGAGTCCGGTTTACATGTTTTTCAATACGCCTGCTTCTTCGTTAAAAGCTTCGATCATCTCATCCCATTTCTCCGCCTGGTTGAATTGCTGTTCCCAGATTTCCCGGTCATACCACAACCGGTTCAGGTCTTCGGTTTCCTTAGCCTGCTGCTCCACCCAGGTGAAATATTTAAGGTTATGAATGGCCTTCCGGTCATAATACCCCAGTTCCCTGAGGTTGTCGCATGCCTGGCCGTTAATGCATTTTTCGAAGTCTTTAGCCGCCTGCAACATATTGTAGGGTCCTTTTTCAGCTTCCAGTTCAGGCAGGCGCGACCGGTACATATCTGCCGAATCGGTGGCCAGGGTAATTACCACATCATTCCTGCTCATTTCGTAATACTTGGCCGTTTTTATGGCCGACAGCAGATTCCCGATTCCTGAAATACCCAGCAGGTGAAGCTGCTCAGTGATGCCCTGGTCGAGTCCGCATGATTTCAGGTATTTGTGTCCGTCCGGCTCATTGAAAAGCCTGAAAACCCGCATGCAGTCCTCATCATCAATGGCTGTTACCATGTCGGTATTCCTGACATTGTGTACCCATGGCACATGTTTGTCGCCAATGCCTTCAATGCGGTGTCCTCCAAAGCCGTTCAGCATCAGTGTGGGGCATTGCAGGGCTTCGGAAGCCACTATTTTCATTGCCGGGAAGCGTTTTTTGAGGCGGTCACCTGCACCGATGGTCCCGGCTGATCCGGTGGCTGAAACATAGGCGGCGAGTTGACTTTTGCCGGTTTTCAGGGCATCATACACTTCTTCTATGGCCGGGGCGGTGATGTTGTAATGCCATGCCGGATTGCCGAATTCATCAAACTGGTTGAAGATCACGCAATCGGGCCGGTTTCTGCGGATATCCCAGCACTTATCATAGATCTCTTTTACGTTTGATTCACATCCGGGAGTGGCAATCACTTCGGCGCCTATGTCTTCAAGCCATGAAAACCGCTCCCGGCTCATCTCCTCGGGCAGGATGGCCACTGCGGTAACGCCCATCAGCCATGAATCGAAAGCGCCCCCGCGGCAATAGTTGCCGGTTGACGGCCACACCGCTTTGTGATATGAAGGATCAAACTCGCCGCTGATGATGCGGGGTGCCAGACAACCATAGGCCGCGCCAACCTTATGTGACCCTGTGGGGAAATACTTGCCGATCAGCATGATAATCCTCGCATCAACCCCCGTAAGTGCCGGGGGTAGTTCCAGAAAGTTGACCCCGCCAAACAACCCGCCGCTTTCCACCGGCTCGTTCTTCCAGGTAATGCGAAAGAGGTTCAGGGGATGGAGATCCCAAAGGCCAATATTTTTCAGAGAATCTTTAATCTTCCCGGGAATAAGCTCCGGATTTCGCATTTGCGCAAATGTGGGCAGGATAATCTGCTTTTCACGGAAACGCTCAATGGCTTTCCGGCGCGAAACAGCATTGACTACACGGTCGGTAACAGGAATCATAGAACATAATTTTACACAAAGTTAAAAATGTAAATCTGTTACAGATGCATAAGGAGGCCTTTTTAACACAGATATTTATAAATGAAATCTGAAATGAATGCTTACGGGTAAACCCGGACATAAAGTTATGCCGGCCGGCGATTGCTTCGCAGTTCCTGTTACAGGCCATTGGCCGGATGTATGAATTTTCGTTATTAGGCTGTTCCGGAATACAGCGGTGGCCTTACCCTGGCATGATCCGTTGCCGCCGCTTCAGGAACCCCCGCCGTATTCGGCCCGAATTATCAAGGATTTACTACCTGTGATTCTTAGTATACCACTCATTGTATTCTCTGATAATCTTTTCGATATCCCAGGCCCTGTATCCTTCCTGCTTGCCGGCTACCTTTGCGGACAGTTCAGGATAGTCCTCCAGGTACTTACTCATGGTTTTTTTGAAATTCAGGGTACTGAGCTTCTCCGGTTCACCGCCGTTTTTTATGGCGATGGATTCAGTGTATAGTTTCTCCTCACTGAAACTCAGGTCAATTCTTACAATCCGTTTTTCGAATCTTCCGGTGACTCATAGTACCACTTGTAGTAAGTGACCGGGCCTTCAATTAACCTGAGAAAAAAATGCACCCCCCTGGCAGCGGTTTCCGGCCAGAATTTAAAACTCTCATAATATCTGGGCCCCACTTTATAGGCTTTAATGTCTTTGGGCTTATACCTGACAGCATATTCTTCATCGTCCGGGTTGTTGTAAAACAATGCTTTCCGCTGGTTGTCGATATAGTTGTTGAGCTGATAAAGCCGTGAATCGTACTTGTTTTGCTGCACGACATAACCCGGATAGATCGTCCACAATCTGACAGTATCCCCTTTCTGCTGGGCCGGCAGGTTGGTACAAATCAGGATCGTGAATAATAATGTTGTCACCTTTTTCATGATTTCACTGGTTTTGTTCCCCGCAATATAAGAAAAAAAAGTGACAATTCAAACAAGGGAACCGGAATTGTGAATCCGGATTGACAGACGATGTTGCATGCGGGTATTTGCACCGGTGCGCGTGTAAATTATATGTTTTTGCAGACAGACCGGATGTTTGCTTGATTCCTGTAATGATTCTATTTACAATAGGATTGCTCTTTAAGTTTGTTTAAACAGTTTCAGTGGTGAGGTCCGCATGAAGATTGCCTCCTGAAAACTGTTTTTGTGCTGAAAGCAGCCGGTTAAGCAGCCATGCAAATGTCCGATTGGCTATATGTTTTAACAGGTGTGAGCAATATTTTTCCGGTTGAGTTGTCGGATCGGTAAAATTGCCGGTAATCGATTAATGAAGATGATTTTGTATGTGAAAGCAATACATAGTTGAATTTAGTACGATACAGCCTGTTTTATGAAGATGCAATGTTCATATGTAATTATTTTTCCGATGGTTCGAAAAAATCGGTTATTCCGATCGTTTATTCAGTGAACCCGGACGATAATAAATTAAACCCCGGCGTTTATAAATCTGATTCATTTCGGCCTTTTCATAACTATAGTTTTAATTTTTATAAACCCAAAAAAGAAGGAGCTATGAAAAGTTTTACAAGATTTATTGGTGTGATTTTCGCCATTCTGATGACTTATGGATTGACAATGGCTCAACAGCAAATACTGTTTGAAGGCCTGGTTTCGCATGGTGAGGGTATTGCGGGTTGGAACGCCGACGGCAGTGGCCCGGAGCCCTACGCTTGGGGCCATATAGTCCCTGCGCCAGGATTTTCGAACCAGTATTATTACGGATCATCGCATGATTATATCACGCAGGATCCGACTCACGCAGCGTTTCACTTTTTACCGGGGATGACCGGTTTTCCGCTTTTTGAACAGGCGCTTGCCGATAATGGTTTTACACCTGAACAAGTAAAAGTAAAATATGGCCTTTGTACCCTGGGTGACGACATTGAGGGTCTTGACTGGTTCTTTATGAACAACTGGGCTTATAGTAATTACTACGAAAATTATTTCTTAATCCAGCTCGATGGTCATCCTATGCTTGCCGGCTGTTGTAACTATTCGCAAATGTATATCAATACAGCTTCGGGCAACTGGTATACCGAAACAGCTTATGCTCCGGTTACATACAAAGCCCAGTTCAGTTCGCCTGAGGTTAGAAGTGTGGCGCAGGCTTTTCTCGATGATCTTAACGGATCTGAAATAATACTTAAATATGAATCTACCTATGGTTCGGCATTTTCAGGTAACGGGCGCTTTGGTGCCTATTACAATATTCTGAACGGAACGCTCGAGGTTGGTAATCCCAGGTTGCCAATGCAGGGATTAAAATGCCGACCAATATAGGCTTTGCAGGCTGGGATGCCGATGGAACCGGTCCTGAGCCTTATGGAAATGGCCACCTCACCCAGTTGTATTATGTAGCGTCGCTCGATTATGATAATCTTGATCCCGATCCTGCCGCCTGCCTTGGCCATTTTTTGGACGGCTCAACCGGGTTTTTCAATACAATGCTTCAACTTCAGTACAGGGGGTTTGAAATTGGAGACCTGAAATTTAAACTGGGGCTTGGAAGCCTTGGGCCGGATGTTCAGGGCGAGGATTGGGGCTACCAGAACGGACAACATTGGTGCAACTATTACAACAACAATATTGTTTTTGAACTTAATGGTGAACCCATTCTGGTTATGCTGCAGGATACCAACAGGCTTTTGGCCTTAACAAGCTGCTGGAGCAGTGAATCCGGTATAGGCAAAGTGTATAACATTTCTCAGAATGCCTCGCCCGGGGCGCAGTTCGTTGCCCTGTCGTTCCTGAAGGATATCGGGTCGCATTATCTGAAAACAAATACATCCGATGTTCAGTACCACAGCCTGTTCAGCGGCAATGGCCGTGATGGCGCACTATATGAAATTGCAGCTGGCGAAGTAGTTGGTATCCACCAAAAAGCCACTTTCATCCCGGAAGGTACTCTGAGTGGTGTGTGGACAACTGCCAATTCACCCTATTTTATTGACGGTCACCAGAGCATTGAAAACGGACAGATATTAACCATTTTGCCGGGAGTTGAAGTAAAGGTTCGCGGACCATACCGTTTTGATGTGAAGGGATGTATTGTTGCTGAAGGCACTGATGAAGAATATATCCTGTTCACGCGTTCCAATCCCAATCTATGGTGGGATGGAATTGGTTTTGATGGAGCTGTTTCGGATACCGGCGTTACCTCCTTTTTCGATCATTGCATATTTAAATATGGCTATGCTCAGGGCTCAGGTCATGAAAACAGCGGTGGCATTTTTGCTGCGAAAGACTTCAGCAATTTGGAAATTCATAACTCAATCTTCAGCAATAACCTGGCAGATATTGACGGAAATAACCCTCCCTGTGGCGGAGCCATTGCTTTATCGAACTCAAGCCCGGTGATTCAGAATTGCACTTTTCGCGATAACAAAGCTGAATACGGAGGTGCCATATTCTCATATTCATATTCAAATCCCCTTATTTCCAATTGTTTGTTTTACAATAATTTTGGAACATATGGCGGAGCTATTGCTTTATTTGATAACAGCGACGGTATGTATATCAACAATACATTTGCTGATAATTCAGGCGGGCAAGGCGGAGCAATTTACTTTTACTGGCATTCCGATCCTGAAATCATCCAATATTATATGGGGAAATTCAGCTGATGAGGGGGACCAGATATATTTCACCGCTATCGGGCCAAGTTACCCCGGATTTTATTACAACGATATTGAAGGCGGTAAGGAGGGATTTCATGGTGGGTCAACAGTTGATTATCTGTTTAATCTGGATGCTGATCCGCTGTTCATGGGCGAAGGTCCTCATCCCTATGCCCTCGCCGGTGAAACCTCGCCCTGCTGGAATGCCGGCACACCCGATACCTCTGCCTGGTATTATCCGCAATATCTGTCTCCCCTCTGCCTTTGCGGAAATATCAGGATTGGAGATAACCGGATTGACATCGGCGCTTATGAATACATGTTGGCGACCGGTTATGAAACTCCTGTGGCAAGCGTGAATGACGGCCTGTTGATCTATCCGAATCCTTCAACAGATGAGATAAGGATCGATCTTGAACTGAAAAATGCCGGAAAGGTTGTAATAGAATTGTATGACCTCTCGGGCAGGCTGGTTGCATTGCCTGTTGAACAAAACTGCAGCAAAGGCATTCAGAAGCTAAGCTGCAATCCTGGTCAGCTTGCAAGGGGTGTCTATAATTGCCGTATTACTGCAGAAGGCAGAACCATTACCAGGCTGCTTGTGCGGAACTGACAATGAGCTGACTTGAATGCAGGTTCTCCGGAGAGGCCTTGCTGGTCAGTACACTGATTTTTTTGGAATAAACCTTCTCAACCGGAAGCGGGGATATGGAAAACAGGGTAGTTTGTGGCTGCAGGCATAGGTTGGGAAGGTTTTTTTCTATGCCGGTATCTGAACCCCGGCTTTGATGGCGGGCATCCGTCTGCATGGATTGCCGGAGGAATGATAATGAGCTGAAAATTTGTAAATCAGCACAATAATGACTATCTTTAAAAAAAAATATGGATTGAATATGCTGAGAACCGTCATTATTGACGATGAAGCACACATGCGCCAGACCCTTGAAAATCTGGTGCATCAGTATTGTCCGAATGTTGAAGTGGTCGCAAAGGCCGATGGTGTTGAGAGCGGGGAGCTGGCGATCCGGAGGACGCATCCGGACCTGGCACTGCTCGATATACGGATGGAAGACGGAACCGGCTTCGACCTGCTCAAAAAGCTTGATCCCATTGATTTTAAGGTAATTTTTATCACCGCCTATGATGAATTTGCCATCAGGGCTTTCCGTTTTTCAGCGCTTGACTACCTGCTTAAACCGGTTGATCCCGACGAGCTGATTGATGCGGTGCGCAAAGCGGATGCTACTTTTCAGGGAGATAACACTGCTGGATGCCCTCAGCGAACACCTGAAGCTGCAGGATAAAACGGCCAGAAAACTGATCGTCAAAACCAGCGATTTCATTCATCTGTTGTGCATTCAGGATATTCTTTTCTGCGAGTCGGACGGGAGTTATACCAATATATACCTGGCCGACGGATCAAGAATAACCGCTTCCGCCATACTGCGCGACTACGAGGATATGCTGGCTGATTACGGCTTTTTCAGGGTGCATAAATCATACCTGATCAATGTCAGGTACATTCAGAAATTTGAACGTGCCGACGGCGGGTATGTGATCATAAAAGGCGACCACAAGGTTCCGGTTGCTTCCCGCAAAAAGGAGATGCTGCTTGAAATGTTTGACAGGCTGGCAAATATCTGACGCGATGCTGCCGGGATTTCATAGTCTGAAGAAATGAGCCGGCTGGTTTGAAATTGCAGTTTTTTTTTAATTATTTACCATTTAAAGGATGTTTTTATATCTGGAATTGCCTGAATGACCGATTGACCGGATCTCTGCTCCAATGCATTCGCACTGACTGCTTCTGACCTTTCTGCCGGTTGCCGGAAACTTCTAAATGTTGAATATATTATGCATCAAAGTTTCGCGCAGGTACGGAGTTTATTCCCGTTTATTTTTGCATTGTGGGGCCTGAGTTCCTGGTGCGGAGCGGATGCCCAGGTGTATTATATGCCCGAACAGGTTGATACGGCAGTCCTTTTGATAAAGGCCCGAAGCAGGATCACCCCGGAAAGGATTGATGCGTTGGCTGAACTGGCCTATTTTTTCCGTCAGAAGGAACCGGAGAGAAGTATTTTATATGCCATAGAAGCGCTGAAGTATGAAGATTGCGGGAAAGATATAAACCGGCTGATAAAAATTTATTATGCCAGGGGGGCCGCCTTTCATCATCAGGGAAATTACCCGGAATCGGTGCGCTGGAGCCTTGATGCCCTTGACCTGGCTGACAAAGCCGGGGATAGGCTGATGTGGTTCAGGTCCATTGAGTCACTGGTGCTTACTTACTTATACTCAAATAATGGTGAACTGGCCCTGAAATACGCGTTTATGGCCATGCCAATGCTTGCTGCAGCCAAAAGCAATACCGAAAAGTTTGATTTGCTGATCAGGCTGGGATGGGTGTGTAAACAGACTGAAAACTACGGTCAGGCCATTCCGTACTTTAAGGAAGCAGACCAGCTGAGCAGGGTATGCGATAGCATTGGTTCTGCAAGCAGAGCGCTTAATGCCCTTCACCTGGGCACCTGCTATTACGCCCTGGAGAGCTATGACAGCGCCCTCTTTTTTTACCGTCAATGCGACAAGATAAGGGCGGTAAACCGAATTGAGGTGCTCGACAGGACGGTAACCGGTATCGGGAAATGCTTTATGAATAAGAATAGTCCTGATTCAGCCCTGTATTATTTCCAAATCAGCAGGAAATTATCTGAACTTTCAGGAGATATGGAAAACATGGCAACAGTGAGTCTCGAACTGGGTAATTTCTACCGTGGTGCCGGATTGATCAGTGAAGCCCTTGAATCATACCGGCGCGCAATTTCTGCCGGGCATTGGATTGCGATAAATCATGCCTTTTATCAGGATCAGCGCAGGAATATTGACTTCTGGTTTACCCCAAGTCAGAACGTGCCTGAGTTTTATGAGATCAGCGGTTACAAACCGGCAATTGCCGCTCACAGGAGTATCTACGAAATATACAGAGATCAGGGTGATTACAGGGGCGCTCTTGAAAATCTGGAAGAAGCGGTAAGCATAGAAAAACTGCTGGAGAAAATTTATCGCCGCAGTGAAGTGATGCAGCTTAATACCCGTTATGAAACCAGTTACAAAGATCAGAAGATTGCCATGCTGAAGGCGGAAAGTGAGCAGGGAGTCCTCAAAATCAAACAATCCCGGCTTGTAATCTTTTTGTTATCAGGCCTGATAATTTTGGGTCTGATGATATTCCTTTTCCTGTTCCGGCAGAAAGTGATTAAGGCGGGTCAGCAAAGTATTATGCTACAGCAGCGCCTGCTCCGTTCCCAGATGAATCCGCATTTTATCTATAATTCCCTTTCCTGTATTCAGAGTTTTATCCTGAGTCATGAACCCGAACTGGCCAACAAGTACCTGGCGCATTTCGCCAGGCTGATGCGCAATATTCTCAAGAGCAGTGCGCAGGAATTTGTTACCCTTGAGGAAGAGATTGTTACCATTGAGAATTATCTCGAACTGCAACGGGTGAGGTTCGCCGATAAATTTGACTTCAGGGTTGAGGTGGATGAAAAGCTTGATACAGGACTACTTACATTGCCACCGATGATGGCGCAGCCTTTTATTGAGAATTCTATTGAACACGGGATAAAGCATAAAGAAACCAAAGGTTTGATTGAAATCAGGTTCTGGCAGAGCAATGGATCATTTTATTGTGAAATCAGGGATGACGGTGTCGGACGGGAGAAAGCCATGGAAATACAAATGAAATCAGATGCAAAACACAGGTCGGTGGCAACCACCATAACCCGGGAGCGGTTAGCGGTGATCAACCGTAAGCGCAAACACAAGATCAGCCTGGGTATCATCGACCTTAAGGATGATGCCGGGGAAGGTGTCGGGACGCGCGTGGTATTTGAAGTGCCGATGAGGCTATAGTTCCTGTGGGTTAATGTTTATGGCTGCTCAGCAATCAGGCTGCCCGCGGTGATGTCGGGATTGTCAATAAGAAACTTTAATGTGGAAGCTTCTGAAAGGTCCGGATTAATCATTCCTGAATTTATTATTTCAGGTCCGTAAGGCCTGAAATCCGTCAGACCGAAAGCCACCTTCATATTTTCCGTTTCGTAGAGATATCCGTCTGCTTGTCTGGTAAGCCGGCTTACCAGATCTCCATGGCGGTGAAGCAGGGTAAGTCTGCCGTTGGCCCATTGCAGCATATAGCCGTTATCGGTCTTGTTAAAGCTTTCCCGGGAAAGGCAGAACCTGGGTTTATCCCTGAAAGGGGCGCCTGACGATGGGCAGAAGGTGGTGCAGTTGCCGCATTCATTGCAGAAACCGGCCAGGTTGAGCACCTGGGTTGACTGTGCTATCTTCAGAATGCCGGTCTGCTCAAAAGAAATCCCGTTTTTGTGATTAATCATTTTCCACTGCGGGATATCAACGGCTGGTGTCTGATACGAAATATTTGCCCTGTTGGGACAAACGGTCACGCAGATATTGCACAATTCGTCGCATTGCAGGCAGCGCAATGCTTCTTCGCGGGCTGTTTCTGCTGTAAGCAATGGCGGAGTGTTTTCCATTGCCGGATCAATGTTTATCCGCCTTGATTTTCTAATGATCAGTTCGGATTTTTCCAGGTGTTTTTCCGCGGGAGGATTATCAGTGTCAAGGGCGATTCCGGCCGATGCCGCGATCGCTGCGGCCGCCCTTCGTCCGTCGCCCACGGCTTTTACGATGGTTGCCGCCCCTCTTATGGCATCCCCGCCGATATAAACACGGTCAAGCTGTGTTTCATAATCTGACTCTGGCCTGAGCGATAGCTCTTCCGGTGTGGCAAAATCAATATCCGTTTCCTGGCCCAGGGCTGGAATCAGGGTGTCGGCCGGCAATGTGATCAATGGTTCGTCTGTTTTGCAGGGTTTAGGCCTGCCGCCATCCGCAGGTGTAATCAGCTTCATTTTTGCACACGAAAGGGCGACGATATGACCGTCTTTTACGTGAATCTGCTCCGGGGAGAGCAATTCCAGCAGCCTGACCCCTTCGTGCAGGGCGGCTTCGATTTCTTCGCGGCTGGCGGGCATCTCAGCCCTGCTGCGCCGGTAAACCACACTGACGGAAGCATCTTCCGCCGCGGTGCGTCTGGCTGTTCGGGCCACATCCATCGCGGTGTTGCCGCCGCCGATCACCAGGATGTTCCGGCCGGTGTCAGATTTCTTTCCGGCCTTAGCCAGCTTCAGAAACGTGAGGGGATCCACCATGCCTCCGGCCCCGGCTCCTTCGAGCGGAAGCGTCTTAAATCGCCTGGCCCCGGCGGCGATATAAACATAGTCGAAATCCCTGCGCAATTGCCCGAATATCGACCGGTCTACCGGTGCGTTAAAATGAATGATCACCCCGGTTGACCTGATCCTTTCAATATCTTTCTCCAGCAGCTCAGCTTTCATGCGGAAAGGCGGAATGGCATCGCGCACCATGCCTCCCGGGTCAGGGTGTGACTCGAAAATTTCAACCCTGAAGCCTGCAAGGCGCATGAAATAAGCAAACGAGAGCCCGGATGGCCCGGCTCCGATTACGGCCGCACTCTTACCGTTTTCATTTACCAGTGGTACATCAGGTGCTTTTCCGTTATGTGCGGCAAATAATTTTAATTCCCTGATTTTCAGTGGTTGATCGTAGTTTATCCGTGTGCACCGCAACTGGCAGGGGTGGTCGCAGGCTGAACCGAGTACATTGGGAAACGGATTTTTCCGGTGAATAACTTCCAGCGCTTTGCTGAATTCCCCGCTGGCGATGTGGCTGAGGTATTCAGGAATATCCTGGTATGTGGGGCATTCATCCACACAGGGGGCATGAATGCAGTCGAATAAACCCAGTTTACGTCCTGTTTTTATGTTTTTTTCCGTAAACGGATCACACCGGTAACGCATGTCATCAACCGCCGATAAAGCATACTTTTCCAGATACACGGCCTGGCGGTCAGTATCAGCGGTGTTTATGCCGGTAGTCTGCTCAATGTACTGCTGCAATCTCCCGTAACCTCCGGGCTTCAGCAGGTCGGAGCATACGGTTACCGGCATCAGGCCGCACTGCAAAAGGTCGCTGATGTTGAAGCAGTCGGCGCCTCCCGAAAAGGAAATGTGAAGGCCGGGACCCAGATCGCGATGCAGTCTGGCGGCGACATTCACACTGATGGGGTGCAGCGCCCTGCCGCTCATGTACATCATTTCTTCCTTTGGCGGAAAGACCTTTCTGTGGTTTATGCACTCAAGGGTGTTGGTGAGCTTTACCCCGAAAGTCAGGTTGTTTTGCCTGGCTGTCATCTCCAGCCTGCGGATGATTCCCAGGGCGTCTTCATATTTTAAATCATGTTCAAAAGCGGCATCGGGTACCATGGTCTTATAGCCCAGTTGATTATTCAGAATTTCCCTGAGCTGTTCCTTCCCGAGCAGGGTGGGATTCAGTTTGATGAAAGTGTGAAGTTTCTTTTCTTCAAGAAGATAATGGCCGATTTTTTCAATCTCACCGGGCGGGCAGCCATGCATGGTACTCAGCGTGATGTTTGAAGAGATGCAGTCGGGGATGCTGATGTTGCGCAGTTCAGGATATAGCGGAAGCAGGGTGCTGATCATTGCCTCCTTTTCATCCCGGCAATGCTGCATTTTTGAAAGAAACCACTGTACATTTTCGCTCAGAATGCCTTCCAGGTTATAACCAACGCTCATATTGAAAATAGTGTCCTCAGGGGAGCCCGGATGGCCAAGCCTGTGATGCAGCAGGTGAATCAGTATCCAGGCTTTCAGGTATTCCCCGAATGACTCGTGGATGCGCAGTTCCTGCGACCATTCGCAGTTGTAGCCTTCGTCCTGCATATCGATGCAGGGTTTCGAAATCTCAAGTTCATCCAGCGTTTGCACGGTTTTCAGCTCAATGTAGCTTGCTCCGCAAAGCCATGCGCTGACAATATTCTGCGCAAGCTGGGTGTGGGGGCCCGCGGCCACGCCGAAAGGAGTCCTTAGGTGCTGACCGAAAATCCGGTAATTTCCCTTTCTGTAATTTGCCGGATTGAAAAATAATGCTTCCGGAATGCCGAAAATCTTCCCGTTGCGGCGGTAATCTTCTTCGATCATCTGCCACAGCCTGTGGATGGGAAGAACCGGGAACCCTGTGGAATGAACCATGTCCTGTCTGTTTTGGTATTAAACTTTTCCGATCTCTGTTTTTTGATTAAGTTTGTCAGAGGGAACCTGCGGTAGCTGGTCATGACCACTGACCTGCAGTGGCCAGTTCATGCTGGTTTGTAAAGATAATGAAAATCCTTTCAGTTTATGGGCATGGGCAATCATGTTTCATGTGTGATACTTGCAGCCGGCAACTCCGGCAGGATGGGAAGCCATAAAGCGCTCTTGCAGTTCGGTGAATCCCGGACTTTTATTCAGCAACTTACCTGGGTTTATCACCTGGCCGGGGCGGGGCAGATAATCGTCGTTTGCAACCATGCGCTTGCGTTGTACTTAAGCGATAGCGCAGATTTCTTCAGTTACCCGGTGGAATTGGTCATCAATTCAGATCCGGAAACCGGCAGGTTTCATTCACTGCGGTTGGGATTGGAGCGGGTGACCGAAGGTAACTGCTGCTTTTTCCAGAATGTGGATAATCCTTTTACCAGTGTCGGATTGCTGACGCTGCTGCTGGAATCGTTAAATGACACCCGTGCTGTTATCCCCGCATATTGCGGCAGGCCTGGCCACCCGGTGCTGATTGGACGGGAAATGGCCGGAAAAATGTTCAAAACTACTGATCCGGATGCCCGTATAGATATTTTTCTGAAATCAACAGGGCCTGAATATCTTGAGGTGCCTTATGCAGGTATTCTCGCCAATATCAATACACCGGAAGAGTATCGGGAAGTATTTGGAAGGGATGTTCGGAAAGAGAACAGCTGCATTCATCCCCCCGGATAGAATGCAGCTGTAATGCGCGTAGAACAAGGCCTGATCAGTTATAGGCGAGCACAACCGTATAGTTTCCAACAAATCGCCCGCCCTTTGGTAAATCAGGAGTAATGGCTGTCAAAGCAAGTGCCTGTTCCCCGTGGGCATCAGTAGTCATAAACTGGTCTTTGTGAGTAGTGGAAGTTTCGAGATTGAATGATTCACCATCCCTGTTAGTTACCCTGGCATTCGTAAGCGTAACGCTGCAGAGCATATCCGCTGCCGTTGTCAGGTTCAGTTTTCCGAGTTCGACCAGTTTGTAATTGTTTTCAACATTCAGCGAAAAATCAGTCTGCCCCTCAAATCTTGCATCCGCAGCATCAACAATCTCTGCGGCCATATGCCCGGTAACACTCGCCTGACCGTAAACAGCAACATTAATTGCTACCGTAAGCATAATCAGCAATATAAGATAGTTGGCTTTCATGATTTCACGCTACCATAATCTAACCAATGGCAAATGTACAAATTTTAAATTGCGATTGTCAAGTAATTTTCCAGAAAAATGATAAAAATTTGAAAAATTTTACATTTATTATCATAAAAGACTATAAATCAATTATAAAAATGTCGGAGCCAAATTTTATAAAGTAAAATAAATTTACATTTTTTATACATGGCTTATGTCTGGTATGTGAGACGAAAAATCCATTGAAAATAAAAGCCGTAAGGTTATTTTATCTGTAATGCATTTATTTCTGCCTCGCCTTGACTCCAGCCCTTGCTTTCAGCGGTCGCACGGGAAGGCCGTTGTATATTTTTTGTGAACCAGCAGATCAAAGACCTCACAGGTGATTCAGCCGGATGACTTGTCAGGGTAGTTTGCTGTCAGGCTGAAAGTTTATCGTGTCCGGCTGTTTCCGGAAGGGCGGCCTCCATGCAACAGGCGCGTTCTGAAAGGTTTAATTATGTTTCAGCCCGTATTTGGCAATTTTGGCATTCAGGGTAGGACGGGTAATGTCCAGCACGCGTGAAGCCTCAACTTTATTCCATTTCAGCTTGTCAAGCACTTTTTTAATGTGTACTTTTTCAATATCCGCGATGGATTTCAGCTCAAACTGTTCCGGCTCTGCAGGAGCATTCCGGTTTAACAACACAATGTGCTCTTTTTCAAGTACATCACTGCGGGTCATAATCATAGCCTGCATCAGGGTGTTCTCCAGTTCACGCACATTGCCCGGCCAGTCGTGGCTGTGAAGCAAATCCAGTACACCATTCCCGATTTTAAGAACTTTTTTGTTCAGTTTCCGGTTCAGTTTCTGCATCAGGTGCTTTACCAGTTCTTCAATATCGTCTTTCCGGTTTTTCAGGGGGGGCAGGGCAATGGTAAAGACTTTAAGGCGGTAATAGAGTTCTTCACGGAACCTGCCGTTTTTTACCATGGACTCCAGGTCCTTGTTGGTGGCTGCGATGATTCTTGCTTTCAGCGGAATGGGCGCGTCTCCGCCCGGCTTTTCAAACTCCAGCTCCTGAATTACCCGCAACAGCCTTGTTTGCATGGTATCGCTGAGTTCGGAAATGTCGTCCAGGAAAATTGTTCCCTCGCCTGCCTGTTCAAATTTTCCTTTCTTATCAGAAATGGCGGTAGGGAATGCCCCCATATTATAGCCGAACAATTCATTTTCAAGTATCTCTTCATGCAGCGCTGAACAGTTTACCACAACCAGCGGATGGTCGCGGGTGATACCACTGTAATGAATCAACCTGGCAATCAGCTCCTTGCCGGTTCCGGTTTCGCCGGTAATCAATACATTGACTTTGTTGAGCGATACCCTGCCGACATTTTTGAAAATTTCGCGCATTACCGGTGTTTTGCCAACAAGCAGGTTGTCCTCAATGGCTTTTCTTATCTCCGGTGTGATTGTCTCTGTGAGGCTTTGGCTCTGATGCGATATCTCAAGACCGTTCCGGATTACCTCAAGCAGTTCCTGCATCTGAAGCGGCTTCTCGATAAAGTCGTATGCCCCCATCTGAATGGATTTGATGGTCAGGGCCACGTCGCCGTGGGCAGTCAGAAGTATTACCGGCAACCCCGGCTGTATCCGCTGGATTTCGGCGATCACATCCAATCCCGACATGCCCGGCATCTGAAAATCTGTCACCACCAGGTCGGGCTTTTCCTGTAATACTTTCTGAAGTCCCGATTCACCGTCAACAGCGGTAATAACTTCATAACCAGCCTTGCTCAGGCTGTTGCTCATCAAAGTTCTGATGATGGAATCGTCATCAATGGCTAATACTTTACTCATCGCGGTTCAGATTGATTCAACCTTTCCTTCCCCTGCACATCATAAGAAACCAGCTTAACGTTGGTTCAGTCCGGCCTAAGAAGTGTAAAAGAATTATACAGCGATAAATTTACTACTATATTTTTATGAAAAGCAAATTCCAATGAATATTTACATCATTTTATGTGTTATTGATTTAAATATAACTATAAATCAATGCAATACGAATAGAATGGTACTTTGATACGGGAAAAACCCCGTTTTCGGATCATCAGCCGGCATGCCGGTTAAATCGGCGATTATGTATTTGGGAATGTCTGAACGGGATCATCCCTGTTAAATCATTGGTTCCGCTCCGTCGGGCCTGAATCATTTCCCTGATCACACAGGGCTTACACTGATATGCATCGCGCAGGCCGTGGTATAGGATTGTCTGATGAACAGGTTAAAAGAATATCCGGCACAGCAGCCACGTATGCTGCTATACCGGATATCTGAGGGCCGGGGACTGAAACACCTGTGCCGGCTTTCAGTGTGTTATTTTACCACCTTTCGCACCGCGTCGATCACCGTTCCATCCACCCATTTGATGGCGGCGATAAATTCATCGCTCAGCACGGGCAGGGCGGGTTTACCGCAGATACGCTCGGCTTCGTCCTTTAACTGATGAATGGTTTTTACCGGCAGGGAAGAGCCTTTCATTTTGTCGATCAGGTCGGTGCGCAACGGGTTGATGGCTATGCCCCTTTCGGTGACGATGACATCGATGAGTTCGCCGGGGCCGCAGATGGTGGTGACTTCGTCGCGGATCACCGGCATGCGGTCGCGGAAGAGGGGAATGGGCAGGATCACGCACTTTGAGAAGAGACAATTCATCCATCCGCCGATTCCGTGCAGCAGGTAGCCATCGGAATGGGTCACCACATTGGCGTTGAAATTGATGTCCACTTCGGTGGCGCCCAGGATAACCACGTCCACCATGGAAGCGAAATTACCTTTGCCATGGTAATTATAGCTTGTAAATGGGCTGGTATTCAGATGGTTATTATTTTCGCGCATGGAACGTACCCCCTCCAGATCGAAGGTTTGTCCGTCGAGGATGTAATCCACCAGTCCTTCCTCGAGCATGCTGACGAGGTACTTGTTGCTGCCGCCGCGGGCAAAGCGGGCTTTCATGCCGCGTTTGCGGAGCATTTCGGCAAAGTAGATGCCGATGGAGAGGGCGGTTCCGCCGGCGCCGGCCTGGAAAGAGAAGCCATCGCGCACAATGCCGGCTTCGTCGCAGAACTGCGCGGTCATTTCGGCCAGCAGCAGACGGTCGGGGCTTTTGGTAATCTCGGTGGTGCCGCTGATGATCTTCTCAGGAATACCGATCTGATCCATTACCACGACGTAATCCACGTAATTCCCGTGAATCTGCCAGGGTACGCAGGGGAATGGCACGAGGTTGTCGGTAACCACAATCACCTTGTCGGCATATTGTGAGTCGGCCAGGGCGAAGCCGAGCAATCCGCAGGCTGCAGGGCCGCGGTCGCCGGTGGCGTTGCCGAAGGGGTCGGCCGTGGGGGCCGCGATTACGGCGATGTCCACATGCAGGTCGCCGTCCTGAATTGCCTGGTAGCGGCCGCCGTGCGAGCGGAGGATACCCATGCCCTGCATGCCCCCTTCGGAGGTGTGCCGGCCAAGGGCGCCGTTCATGCTGCCTTCGATGTGATGAATGGTACCATCTTCAAGGTATTTGATCAGCGGGCTGTGGCATTCGAACGATGCGGAAGGCGCCCAGGTAAGTCCTTTAGCGCCCAGTTCGGCGGCAGTATCAAAGATCTGATTGGCCACCAGATCCCCGTTGCGGAAGTGGTGGTGGGTTGAGATGGTCATGCCGTCTTTCAGGCCGCAACGGATCAGGGCATCCCTCAGCGAAGCAACCACTTTGTTGCCATCGGCCGGATAATCGGCGCAACTGCTGATGGGCGGGGCATACTTGCGGCCTGTAGGTTTGTATTTTCCAACGCCCATAAACGGGATAGCTTCCTTTCCGTTGATAATCTGGGGAACTGTGCGGCCAACGGCATTCGTGGTCAGTTTATCGTATTTTGACATGTCTTTTCTTTTTTAATCGGTCAATCTCATGGATTTCAGGCTTTCTGGTTTTCGAGGAAGGCGTCGCGCCAGCCGGAACTGAGCTTACCCATACTGACGGCCAGGTCGATGGTGCGCTGGGCGCGTTTCACCACCGGCGGATCGATCATCTTGGTGCCCAGCGAAACCACGCCGAGACCTTTTTCGGTGGCTTCCATAAAGGCGTTCACGATTTTCTTTGCCTTGTCGATTTCGGCCTCGTCGGGTGCGAAATTGTCATGGATCACCCTGATCTGCCGCGGATGGATACAGCCCATGCCGTCAAATCCCAGCGCCTTCGACCGGAGTACATTTTGCTTCAGGGCTTCCATATCGGCCACATCGGAGAATACCGAGTCGATGGCCTGGATGCCGGCGGCTTTGCAGGCGTTCACCACCATGCTGCGGGCAAAGAAGGATTCGGTACCTTCGTTGGTGCGGCGGGTGCCAAGATCGGCGGTGTAATCTTCGAGGCCGATGGCCAGGGCCACCACGTTCTCCGACTGCGCTATTTCCAGTGCTTTCAGCACACCCAACGCGCTTTCGATGATGGGCATCAGCCAGACATTGCCTTCGATGTTATTTTTTATTTTCAGTTCAGCAATGCGCCGGTTCACCTGTGCAATCTGATCGGCACTTTCACACTTCGGAACGAGGATAAGATTCACATTGTGTGGAATAATGTAATCAAGATCCTCAAGTCCGGCCGGCACCTGGTTGATCCTGACCATGCGTTCTGCTCCGTAAAAATCGAGCGCGCGCAGGGCGTTTCGCACCAGGAACCGGGCTTCCGCTTTTTTGGTCACCGCCACGGCGTCTTCCAGGTCGAGGATAATGCCGTTGGGCTTGTGAATGCCCGCGTTGATCATCAGGCTGGGGGTGTTGCCGGGCAGGTAAAGCCTCGAAAACCGGTAGCGGTCCCGTGCAGTCTGATACGTGTTCTGTGGCAGCATGGCAGGAAGGTATTCCTTTTCTTCACCCGTAAGTTGCCTGATGGCAGCCTCCAGCCGGGCGGCAATGACAAATTCAAGGGCGCCGGAATCCTCCACCGTCAGCCTGGCATGTTCTATGCCGTAGAATGTCAGAATTTCATGGCAGAGCCTGAGGATAGATTCACCGTAAAGCACTTTTACCTTACTGATCAGTTCGGTCTGTATGCCGCCCTGCTGCGTGATTTCGAGCGTAAGCGAGCAATCGCTACGCACGCCTTTGCCTTTGTTGCCTGTAGTTGCTATTGTTGCCACATCAGCCTCCTGGTTTAATATGAATAATTGAGTTTACAAGGTCATGCAAAGTAACAGCAGGCAGTGCTAAAAAAAAAGAACATTTGAAAATATTCTCTTTGTTAAGTTAAATAACAGTAAACGTGATAAATACATTAAAATCTATTGGGCATGGCTCTGCAAAGTATAACATTTTTATCCGGCTTGCATCCCTGTGCTCTGGCCAGGGGATCATGCGTTTATTGCTTGACATCAATGCTTCATGACTCCCTTAAATAATGAAGTGATCAATTCAATTCAGCACAATTATATTTTTGGTATTCCGTTGTAATATATTGATAAATAAACTGATATAACAGCGTTCTTGAAGAAGGAATGCCATCTGAAAGTAACAATGGTTTTCAGGGCCGGCGTCAACCTCACCATAATCTGGTCATGGATAATCCAGGCATGTAATCGTATTGTGTTAACTTATAGCAGGTTGCGCTTTCTTAGGTGGCTTGCCCATTAGCAAGGTTAATGCACTGGAGTAAACAAAGAGTACCGGGAATGGTTATTTATCAGGAACGCATTATGGAATAGTTTTTGCATGATAGATTTTACATCGAAAAGCCTTATCTTTGTTCAGTAAAACGCTGAGAATTTTAAACATTTCAATATTAACCTAAACCAAACCAATCGTATGAAAAAGTGGAATTATTTATTTGCAGCCCTGCTGATGTCTGTTGCAGTGGTCTTTACTTCCTGTTCTGATGAAGAAGAAACCGATCCGGGTCCAAGCCTCAGCCTGAAAGGCGGATCAGCTTATACATCTCAGGATGCTACAATTCAGGTGAATGAAGCCATCATGGTAGGCGTAAACGGATTAAAAAGCCCGGTATCAGGTCAGAAACTTACCCGGTTTAAATTCTCCATTACTTCCAACAATGTCGCAACCACCTATGTGGATTCAACTTTTAATGCCGATTCATTTACCTGGGAGAGTGAACTGACCTTTACAGGGGTTGGCGAAGGGCGTCTCCTTTTCGAACTCTGGGATAAGGGGGGTATGAAGACAGATCAGGCCTTTACCATAACCATCGAAGATCCGGGTGCACAGATCAACAAGTTTCTGGACATTGAATTCGGATCATGGGATGATCCGGTAGGCAGTTTCTTTGCTTCCTCCGAAGGGATCACCTACACCGTTGGCCAGACCAGAAATGTTCCTGCCAACCAGGCCAAGATTGACTTCCTTTTCTTCAAAGGAGCTACCAACGCCAACACCTTTGCTTCACCGGATGATGCAGATGCCGGAACCATTCAGGACCTCGGCCCTGTCAGCGCCTGGACCAACAAAAACCAGACCCGCTTCAATCCTACCACCATCACAGCCGCCCAGTTTGATGCCATCGGTGATACCTATCAGTTCCCTACTTTCGACCTGATGCAGCAAACCACCAAGATGAACAACCTTACCGAAGGACAGGTGTTCCTTTTCAAAACCAAGAACGATAAACTGGGTCTTGTAAAAGTTATTGACCTTTACAGCCGCGGCGACCGCGCCAGGGCAAGCGTGATTGTTCAGAAATAAATAAACGGTTAAATACTTTAAAAGGCTGTCTTAAAAGGGCAGCCTTTTTTTTGGAACTTATCCTGTTATGATTAATTTTGGCCTGTAATCTATAGAATTAAAAACTATTTCAGTCAAATAATATCATTTTCAAATTTCATAATTAATAAAAGCTATGAAAATCAACGTATCATTAATGCTATTCGCTGTTTTAGTTCTCTTAATGTCAGCAAGTTGTAAAAAAGAGGATCCGGCAAGTGCTCCGGATGTTGCTACTGACTCGGCATCCATGGTTCAGCAATACTCGGCTGTCCTGTTTGGAGCGGTCATGGATGAGAATGGTTCAGCAGTAACAGCCAGAGGATTTTGCTACAGCGCTGACCCGGATCCTGATCTTGATGATGAGGTGGAATTGTCGGGTTTCGGGCCCGGAGCGTTCAGCAGTGAAATCACCGGCCTGCAGCCAGGCAATACATATTATTACCGGGCTTTTGCTACCAACGGTATAGGAACTTCATTCGGAGAAATCCTGAACCTGGCCACTGAGCAGATATCCGATCCGGGTCCCTCACTTGTTTTAAAGGGAGGTCAGGGATATGTTTCATCAGATGTAACGATTGCTCCCGGTGATGTAATCAGGATAGGCATAATCTGCCATGCCAGCCCGGTTACTTCGGCAAAACTTACCAGGTTTAAATTGAGTATAACAAACAACAATCTGACCACCGTTCCGGTGGACATAAATCCGGATTCCGGAACCTATATCTGGGACCAAACGCTGACATTTACATCTGCCGGTAGTAATACGATTAAATTTGAAATTACCGATGTCAATGGTATGACCGGCTCTATAACCCTGGTAATAATAGTGGAAGCGGAAACAGAAGTAGCAAGGTACAACAATATTGAGCTTGGCTCAACAAATGATCCTTACGGAAGTTTCTTTTCAACCTCCGAAGGTATTGTTTATACTATTTCTCAAACATACGCCGCTCCGGCCAATCAGGCAAAAATCGATTTCCTCTTCTTCAAAGGAATTACCAATGCCAATACCATTGCTTCGCCGGATGATGCAGATGCCAACACTATTGTCGAACTTAAGCTAAGTCAATGGACACATAAGAATCAGACCCGCTTCAATCCTACCAACATCACGGCTGCCCAGTTTGATGCCATCGGCGACAATTACGAGTTCCCGGCCTTCAATATGGGGCAGCAGACCACAAAAATGAACAACCTGACTGAAGGTCAGGTATTACTTTTCAAAACCCACAATAATAAACTGGGGCTGGTTAAAGTGATCGATCTTTACAACCGTGGTGACCGCGCTAAGGTAAGTGTGATTGTTCAGAAATAAGTACACGGTATAATACTCTGAAAGGCTGTCTCACAAGGGCAGCCTTTTTTATTGCAAGGATTATTGCAGTTGTGTTTCTGCATGTTTTGAACCAGATTAGCCAATTTCAAATGATAAAGGATCAGGTTTAATCTGTTCAATAACTATGCTGCTGAACAAGTGTTGAGCAGGGGTTGCCGGCGTCAGATCAATTTCTGATGTCGGGTGAGTTATTTGAAGATTCCTCCCCTGATATTTACATTATCAGCCATTCCGAACGGAGTGAGGAATCATTGGTAAGTATCTCTGACAAATCAACTTTTAAGCGGTTAATAGCGATAAACCGTCGTCCATACCTCCCGGGCTTTTTACTGATTAAACAGCGTTTAAAAGGCAAACTGCCTGAAAATGCTTATTTTTGCCGGTGTTTTATTGCTCCAGCCTGAGATCTGTATGTCCGGACCCAAAATCAAGATCCTGTTCATTGTGAATCCTGTTTCGGGAGTGCACCACTCCCGCAAGGCGGTGCTGGCCGGACTGGCGGCCGACACCCTTGACCCGGAGCGCTTTGAGTGGGAGATCGTGTTCAGCGAATCGGCGGAGCATGTGAAAGCACTCAGCCGGGCAGCCGCGGAGGCTGGAACCAATATCATCGCGGCGGTAGGCGGCGACGGAACGGTAAACCAGGTGGTAAAAGGCATGCACGGAAGCAATTCGGTGCTGGCCCTGATCCCGGCCGGTTCCGGCAACGGACTGGCGCATCATCTCGGCATTCCGTCAGATATCGGCGAAAGCCTTGCCCTGATCAATAAGATGAACGTGAAGCCGGTCGATACGGTGAGCATCAACGACGATCTGTTTGTCTCCATTGCCGGGGTGGGCTTCGATGCCCTCGTGGCTAAAAAGTTCGCCCGGTCGGGCAGGCGCGGTTTTCTTTCCTATTTCAGGATCGTTACCAACGAGTACAATTACTACCGCCCACGGAAATACAAGCTGATGATTGACGGGCAACTTTACCGCCGTGAAGCCCTGTTTGTCAGTTTCGCCAACACCAATCAGTTCGGGTACAATACCATTATCTCGCCTTCGGCGCAGATTGACGACGGGCTGGTGGATGTATGCATTGTGAAAAAAGTCCCCCTGATCTATGCGCCGCATGTGGTGGGCCTTTTACTGACACGAAAGATTGATGCCTCGGATTATGTGGAGGTAATCAAAGCCCGTGAAGTCAGCCTGACACGTAAGAAGAACAAGGTGGTCAACCTTGACGGAGAACCGGTTAAGCTCGGTAAAGCGCTTCATGTCAGGGTGAACCCTTTATCCCTGTCAATGATAGTACCTTAAAATACAACGAAATGCCGGCTGAAAAATCAAAAAACAAGCGCCCGGAAGGGATTGTTTACTCTACCAACCCCGATTTCAAATACGATTTCGGAACGGAGCAGGAACAGGAAACCCTGCCACCGGCGCAGCAGAACCTGCGTGTAATGCTCGACCGCAAACTGAAAGGCGGGAAGAAGGCCACCCTGATTACCGGTTTTACCGGCAGCGTGTCCGACCTGGCCTCACTGGCCAAACAGCTGAAAAACCTCTGTGCGGCCGGCGGGACTTCTGACAATGGCGAGATCCTGGTGCAGGGCGATTTCAGGCAGAAAATCCTGGATTATCTGCTCAAAAAGGGCTACAAAGCCAAATTGGCAGGTGGTTGAATGATTGAATATTGGTATTAAATGATTGATTTTTAATCTCTTTATAGATATGGTCTCCGGATTCCTCAGTTTTTTCCGTCGAAATCCCTGGTTTTTTTACGCGTTTGCCGTGGTGATGCTGATCCCGGCCCTGCTGTGGCACCTGGGATTTCTCGCCATCAATTTCCCCACGGATGAACCCACCCGGGCCATTGTCGCGCTCGAAATGATTGTCAGCGGTAACTACATCACACCCACCATCAACGGGGATTTCTATTACAATAAACCGCCGCTGTACAATTGGATCATCATCGCGTATTACAGGCTGGCCGGCAACTATTCCGAGTTTACCCTCCGCCTGCCGGTGGTGGTGGGGCTGCTGCTTTTCGGACTTACCATCTTCTGGTTTGTGCGCCGCCACCTGGGCAATAAACTGGGATTTATCGTGGCCATCCTTTTCATTACCTCCGGACGAATCCTTTTCTGGGATTCCTTCCTCGGTCTGATCGACATCACATTCTCCTGGCTGGTTTACCTCTCCTTTATGCTGATCTACCATTTCCGAGAGAAAAAGCAATACCTGGCGCTTTTCCTGGTCTCATACCTCCTGACGGGCATCACCTTCCTGATGAAAGGGCTGCCATCGCTGGTTTTCCAGGGCATTACGCTGCTAGCCGTCTTCAGCTATAACCGGGAATTCAAAAAGCTTTTTTCGTGGAGGCACTTTGCCGGGATCGGCTTGTTCCTGCTGATTATCGGTGCCTATTATTACGCATATTTTCAGGTGCATCCGTTTGATTTCAAGGTCTTCAAAACCCTGTTCAGTGAGTCGGAGAAGCGCACCATCATCAATTATGGCTGGTACCGTTTCACCACCCACCTCTTTACTTTCCCGCTCGAGATGTTTTACCATTTCTTTCCCTGGTCGGTGCTGTGGATCTACTTTTTCAGGCGCGATTTCAGGTCGACCCTGCGCGAACATCCCTTTTTGCGGTTCAATTTCATTGTCTTTATCTTCAACATCATCATTTACTGGACCTCTCCGGAGTCGTATCCCAGGTATATTTTTATGCTCTTCCCGCCGCTGTTTACCATTCTGGTCTTCCACTTTTTTCGTGATCTGGCCAAAAACGGCAAGTACAGCAGGGTAGTGGAGTATTTTCTGATGGGGGTGATGGTGCTGGGCATCATTGCCGCCATTCCCATGCCCTTGCTGGAGCAGACCAATTTTGTGGATCATGCCTGGCTGAAAGCGGGGGTGATGTTCTTTACCATGCTGCTGCTTACCTGGTTATACTATAAACTGAAGGAGCAACGGATGATTATTTTTGCCGCCGCCATGCTGATGATCCGCATCGGCTTTGATTGGTTCATCATTCCGCCGCGCTACAACGATTTCCAGGTGCATAAGGAAGGCGCGTTGAAGGCCGCCGCAGTGACCGGAGATGCAAAGCTTTCCATTTTTAAGGATTCTGAAACCGAGCATGCCACCTCGTTTTACATTACCCTGGGCAAAATGCAGCTGCTGAAGTTTCAGTATGATGACTTCAATACCAGCGATTTTTATTATCTTGATCCGCGGCTGCTGCCGGAGGATGCTTACATAACCGTCCACGACTTTCAGTTGTACCGCCACGATCAGCCGATCAGGATTGTGAAATTAAAGCAGGAAACCGTTGAGAAATTAAATGGAAAGGGTTCGTTATGAAGTTGTTACAAATTGGTGTTTATTTAAAAGATTGGCTTACCGGGCAGGGGATTTCCGAGAACCTGGCGGCCGGGATCAGGGATGTTACGGATTTTGCAATTTCCTTTTTACTGATCATTGTTCTTTATTATGTATTGAAATATGTGCTGATCGGTATTATCCGCCGCATTATCCGGCGTTCCGATAATACCTGGGATGATGCGCTCTATCATAACCGCTTTTTTAATAAGGCTTTGTTGTTCGTTCCCGGTGTGCTGCTCGGGTTTGTTGCCCCTTATACACTCACCGAATTTCCCGATTTGCTGGCTAATATTCTGAAACTGACCCAGATTTACCTGGTTTTCATTTCTATTATAACAGCCAATGCATTTCTGAATGCCGTTTACGAAATCTATCAGGGTTTCGAGATTTCCAAAGCCAAGCCCATCAAGGGTTACCTGCAGGTTTTCAAGATCATTCTGTTTGTGATCGCGATCATAATTGTGATTTCGATGCTGCTGAACAAGTCGCCGGTTTATCTGCTCGGAGGGTTGGGCGCTTTTTCGGCTGTGCTGCTGCTGATCTTCAGGGATCCCATCCTGGGGTTGGTCGCCGGTATTCAGATCTCCGCCAATGATATGGTAAGGCCCGGCGACTGGATTGTGATGAACAAATCCGGCGCCGACGGGGTGGTCACCGATATTTCACTGACAACTGTGAAGGTACAGAACTGGGACCGGACCATCACCACCATTCCGACCTATTCGCTGGTGTCGGAAAGCTTTGTCAACTGGCGGGGTATGGAGGAGTCGGGCGGCCGGCGCATCAAGCGCTCCATCAACATCGACATGAACAGTGTGAAGTTCTGCTCCCAGGAGATGATCGACCGTTTTATGCACATTCAGCTGGTAAAGCCTTATGTTGAAGGCAAGGAAAAGGAGCTGGCTGAATACAATGCCGCCAGTAACATCGACAACTCGGTGCTGGTGAATGGCCGCAGGCAGACCAACCTGGGAATTTTCAGGGCTTATCTTGCCTCATACCTTAAGAATAATCCCGATATCAGGCAGGACATGACTTTTCTGGTCAGGCAACTGCAACCCGGCGAAAGCGGCATTCCCATGGAGATTTATGTCTTCAGCAAAGTGCAGGAATGGGCGAAATATGAAGATATTCAGTCGGATATTTTCGACCATGTACTGGCCGCCATTCCCGAATTTGATCTTCAGGTGTTCCAGAATCCTTCAGGCGCGGATCTTAGGAAACTGGGGATGCCGGAGAGGCATTGATTCCCTGGTCTTGTGCCAGCGCCTGATTCAGGATATCCGGGCAGATTATTATAATTCAGAACTATCTTTCAGGGCATTCTGAATGCCGTGTGTGGTTGTTCCGGCATCAAACTATCAGATGAAGACCGGATGATTAAACTATTCCTGCTGTTTTTCAGGCTTGTCAAAAAAATAGCTGAATAATCCGAACAAAACGCCTCCACCCAGCGCCTGAAAGAGGATGGTTCTGATACTGGCATGAAAGTCATCGTAATTATTTGACATCCAATAATTCCAGAGGCCCATGAGTAATGTAAAAGCCAGGGCTTTCAGGATAACGGTTTTCAGATGCCTGTTCATTGAGCGGAGCTTTTTATTGCTCAGCCAAAATTACGTCTTTAAGGCAGAAAAGAACGCTTTTTTACTGCCCTGCAATGTCAGATGCCTGATTTTTTCTCCGGTCCCTTCCCCTCAGCCACTCATAAATGGTGGTGTTCATCAGCAGCATAAAGAGTCCGTATACGGCATCTTCCACGGGGATGGTTCCCATACGGATACCCAGGTTGCGGGTGTCGTCGTACCATACGACCGGTTCGGTGGTAAACAGGCCGGTAAGTGCGCCGTTAACGATAAAAAACGGGATTAGGGTAGCAAAATACATTACATAGAACCGGCCCAGGTAGCGCGATTTGAAAACCAGGAGGTGCAGGGTAAGGAATATAGAGGTGAGTACAAATGTGATAAATGTGTACCATCGATCGGGGTTGATCGCGGCAATTATCAGCAGGACTATGGCGATCGCCCCGGTAAGCCGGTTGGCGTAAGGACCCAGGTAGTCTTTGGGGATCAGGTATTCAAACGCGTGATAGGTAAACAGACAGGCATAGGGGATGGCAATGAAAAACAACCATTCCTCCACCGGCAGGTTGACCAGGTAAATGCCCTGAAGGTGAACGGGATTAAATCCCCAAACTTCCAGGGAGGTTTTAAGCATGTCCCAGGGGATAAATACCAGCATGGTCCCCAGCATTGCCGGGAATAGATACTTCCAGTTACGGTAAAATTTCAACCGCTTATCGAAACCGGCAATGAAGGGAATCGAGATAGCCAGCAGGTTGATCCAGAAATAGTATGACACGATAGGGATGTTTTATTTCTGAGCGGCTTTTTTCCTGGCAAATTCTTCTATGTAATACTTCATCGGAGCGATGAGGAAGCCATAGTTATAGTGGGCATGCGGATTGTGGTGCTCCAGATGCGCCTTCACGGTTGCCCGCAGGTAGCGGTTCGAGAAATTGCGGAGGATGGGAACACGCTGGTGCACATATACGTCATGGAACATAAAATAGGCCAGACCGTAAAGCAGGATGCCTATGCCTGCACTCAGCAGGTAATAGTTCGGATTCACCACCCCGAAGTAAATCAGCAGGATGCTCGGAACGGCAAAGATTACTGCGAAAACATCGTTCCATTCTACTTTGCGCCCGTCGCGGATATGATGATCCTTGTGAAGTACCCAGAGGAAGCCGTGCATCACATATTTATGGGTAAACCAGGCCATAAATTCCATAAAAAAGAACAAGGCCAGCACAATCAGTATATAAATCAGGAAGTTCATGTTAATTTGTTGTTTAAAGGTTTGTTAATCTGATGGTTAATTTTTTTTTGCGATAAACAAATGAAGAATTCTTTTTGTTGTTTTTACAGTACATTTCCCTGGCTCCAGGCCGATGGTTTTTGCCTGTAAAATTCTTCCACCCTGTCGAAGGCAATCCGGAACCAGACGGTGAATAATTCCGGATTGAGGTCCATCTCCTTCCGGATATCACCGGGGGAAGCATAGCGATATGATTCAACCTCTTCCGGGTTGATTTCGGGAAGCTGGTCAGCGGTGCCGATAAAGACGTGGTCTACTTCGTGTTCGGTAAGGTTATTATCGAAGGCTGCCTTATAGGTGAAGTGGAATGCTTCCTCCATTTCGCAGTCGAAGCCCATTTCTTCGCGCATGCGCCGGTGTGCCGCATCGGCAGTTGTTTCGCCGGGCCGTGGGTGACTGCAGCATGTGTTGGTCCATAAGCCCGGAGAGTGGTATTTCGAAAATGCACGCTGCTGAAGAAGAAGCTGTCCTTCCCGATTGAAGATAAATACAGAGAAAGCCCGGTGGAGCCGCGCCTCCCTGTGGGCCTGCATTTTCTCCATAATCCCGGTTTCCCTGTCGTTCGCATCTACAAGTATTACATATTCTTCCATGTCAGGCATATTGTTTTAGTTGGCTACTGTCTTAATCCGTAACGCTTCATCTTTTGTGAGTTGTCCGGAGTCAACCATAAACCCCGCGATTTTTGCTGCAGTTTCACGGTTGGACGGCTGGCTGCCGAACCGGTTGATATTTTCCAGAATAAACTTTTTATCTTCCTGAATGTTCGCGTTGTAACCCAGAAAAGAGGGGGCCTTGGTTTGTGTGGCGAACCGAAGGAATCTGATCTCCAGCTGGCCGGGCTTTTTTGTTACGGCCTCTTCGAGCATTTGCTTTCCCTTCCGGAAGTATGATATTTTCTTTGCCGGGTTGCCGATGCAGTTGGGAGCGGCTGCTGTGGAAGCGCCATAGTAGGCCAGAAGCACCGGGTCAGCGGGTGGTGTATTCCCGAATTTTTCACTGAGTTTCAGTGCCCCGCATTCATCCTTGTCCATGCCGAAATACATTTTGCGCGCCATGTCGAGGCTTACCTGAGCCAGGGTGGTTTGTCCGGAAAAGATCAGCAAGAGCAGGAAAAAACCCTTAATTTTCATATTACAGCAGATTAAACTGGTGCTTCAGATACGATGTAAACAGCAACTTGTATTTCGTCCGGTTGGGAATTCTGATGCGCTCTTTCATGATGCGTGACGAACGTGTACGTTTGATTTTCAGAAAGAGTTTGTGGAAATAGACATAGGCCATGTAAACGCCAAACCTGGCGCCACGGGGCAGCATTTTAATGCCTTCCAGTCCATCGGCAAAATCAAGGGCAATGTCATCTTCAATCTTCTGCTTGGTTTCATCGTCAAACTTCGACAGGTCAATTCCGGGAAAATAGGAACGGCCAAGGCCTTCGAAATCAGCATGAAGATCGCGCAGAAAATTGATTTTCTGGAAAGCGGAACCCAGCCGCATGGCCGGTGGTTTTAACTTTTTGTATTTTTCGTCATCGCCTTCGCAGAAAACGCGCACACATCAGGCCAACCACTTCGGCCGATCCCAGAATATATTTTTCGAATTTTTCCTGATCATACGAGATGTCTTTCAGATCCATTTCCATGCTGTCGAGAAACAGATCGATAAGTTCTTTTTCTATCCCGTATTTATTGACAACCCATTGGAGTTATTCAGGATAGGGTTGAGGCTGATTTTTTCTTCTATGGCAAGATAGGTGTCCGTTCTGAACCTTTCAAGCAGCCTGGCTTTGTCGTAGCCGTGGAATGAATCCACAATCTCATCGGCAAAACGGACAAATCCGTAAATGGCATAAATCGGATCGTGGTAACGCCGGCTGAAGAATCCTGATCCCCAGCGAAAATGAAGTCGAATAAGTTACCGTGGTAAGCTTGCTCGATTTTTTTGAGATCATATCAAATAGCTCTTTCATCGTAAATGGTTTAAAGCTGTTTAATAATTTCGTTTGCGGCGATCTGTCCCGATATGATGGCCGGCGGGACGCCCGGGCCGGGCACGGTAAGCTGGCCGGCATAATAAAGATTGCTGAGTTTATTATTTCTGATTTTTGGTTTCAGGAAGGCGGTTTGCATCAATGTGTTGGCCAATCCGTAGGCATTTCCCTTTAAAGGCATGGTAATCGCTTTCGAAATCGGCGTGTGCGTATGATCGCCGGTAAACAAGGTGTTCGCGCAACGACTGACCGGTGTACCGTTCCATCCTCATCAGCACATGGTCAAGATACTCTTCCCGGATTTCGGTGTCTTTCAGACCGGGTGCCACAGGAATCAGTACCATCACATTTTCATGTCCTTCAGGTGCAACGGTATCGTCCGTTTTTGAAGTGCAGCTGATGTAAACCGATGGCTTCTCAGGCCATTCCGGTTCTTTTATAGATTGAGTCACATGTCCGGCAAAATCCTCGTCAAACAACAGGGTGTGGTGATCGAGGCGTTGAATCCGGGTATTGAAACCAAGATAAAATATCAGTGAAGACGGGGAGAGTACCCTGGAGTCCCAGTACTTTTGACTATACCGGCGGGCGTTTTCAGGAAGCAGGTGCTGCTCTACATGGTGATAATCCGCCGCAGCAATCACGTAATCGGCAGCGAAATCGCGGGTGGCCGTGCTCACGGAGATGACTTTTCCGGCCTCGGTGCTGATGGACCTGACTTCCGCATCGAAAACAAAACTGACACCCTTTTCCCGGGCAAGGGTTTCCATTCCTTCAACTACCCGGTACATGCCGCCCCTGGGGTACCAGGTCCCCTGAACCATATCGGAATAATTCATCAGGCTGTAAAGGGCCGGCGTAGATTTGGCTGTACCGCCGAGGAAAAGTACCGGAAATTCAAGCATGCGATTGATTTTCTCGCTCCTGAAATATCGCCGGGTATAATCGCCAAACGAGCTTAACATGTTCAGCTTCAGCCCGGCTGCAAATATTTTCCAGTGAAGGTATTCACTGATTGAATGGCTTGGTTTGCGCACGAATTCGCCGATACCGATGCGGTATTTGTATGCTGATTCCTCCAGAAATTTTTTTAAAGCCGTTGAACTTCCCGGCTCAATGGATTCGTAAAGCGCGTAAATGCCTTCAATAGATGCCGGCAGCACCACTTCATCACCGGGGCCGAAATAAATTTTGTATGAGGGATTGAGGCGGTCAAGCTGATAGTAGTCAGACACTTTCCGGCCAAAGGAGGCAAAGTACTCTTCAAAAATATCGGGCATCCAATACCAGCTGGGGCCCATATCGAAGGTAAAGCCGTTGGCTGAAAACTTGCGGGCCCGTCCGCCGGCAGTCTGGTTCTTTTCAAGCACGGTTACCTCAAAACCATTTTGGGCGAGGGTTGCCGCCGCCGACAGACCTGAAAAGCCAGCCCCTATTACGATAACATTTCTTTTTTTCATGTTGCTGCGGCCGATATTGCTCCGGCTTACCAAAGATTAATTGCTCAAACCCATAAACAGGCATTTTTTAATTTTGTTTAAAAATAGGGTATAATTATTAAACAATTTATAAACAATCTTTTTTTTGCGGATTTGCATTTCAGATTGGAATTTCTTTTCTATTGATGCTGTTCCGGGCATTGTTAAAATTTCTAATTTCGCATAAAAATCGGAACCATCAACGTTAAATCTTATAGAATTATGAAAAATTATCTTGCTTTATTTCTTTCCGGGTTACTGTTGTACGGATGTTCAGGCAACAGCCCGAAAACCCCTGCAGATGTAACTGTGGCTGACGATTCTCCCGTAGCTATCGTGAATGATTTGGAAAACGCGCTGGCCGGAGTGCCTTCATGGAGCAATGAAAAAACGATTGTTGAAATGCCGGAGGGCATTGCGGCAAACAGCGGTAAATACGTTTCGCGCGTTGATGCTGAGAATCAATACTCTTATGCTTTCAAGGAAATCTTTGCGAATATCAATCAGAAACTTCCGGTCGCCGTTATTGTCGAAGGTTATGTATACAGTCCCGAGGTAAATCCGTTATTGGGAATTGTTATGGATATCAATGACAACAACAGCAAGGTTATCTGGAAATCCTATGCACTTTCGGAAGTCATTTCCTCCCTCAATGAATGGAAGCCTTTCGCAGCCCGTTTTACCATTGATGCGCCCATTAAACCGGAGTATCAGTTAAAGATTTTTGCCTCAGGTGCAAAAAAGACGGCATATTTTGATGATTTTAAGATCTCTTTTGAATATTAACAGGTAGCCGGATTATGCAGGCTTATGCCTGCCGGATTGCAGAATCCCTGCAGCAAAGCGGCAACAATTGCCGTTTTGCTGCAGGGATTTTTTATTTCAGCCATGGTGTTTCCATATAACGTTGCGGTTGATTTCCGCCGGCCTGGTTATGCAGCTCTTTCACCGGAATTTCTGTGCTCCGGATTTTTCATGCGGTTTGAGTTTCCATCCATTGAAGCCTCCTGGTTTTACTGACGCTGTTACCCTGTAATCAATCCTGAAAAGATCAGTCAATATGATGGTTGTAAAGGCTAACTGTCAGAAAATAATAATTTTCGTATGAATTTCCCCGGGCAAGAAACGCAGTTATTCAGGTTGGATTTATTCTTTCCGCGTTAATCTGAAATTTACGGACGATAATAAACCCGATACCGGCGATCGTCAAGTGGTTTCATATCTCCTCTCATGGTGTCGTAAATTTAACATTGCGGTTATCATTTCAAAACAGAGAGCCATGAAAAGAAATTTATCCATTTTACAGAAGAGGTTTCTGTGCGGACTGATTTTAATGCTGTTTTTTACAGCCTGTTATGAATTCAGCTATATAAATCAGCCGGGTAGTGCAGAACTCAACAGCGCCTTTCAGGTGCAGATCAGCGTTTACACAACCGAAGGGGATGGGCAGTATTACACGCCCTATTTTGGTATTAAACTTCCGGAAGACTGGCAGGTGGACGACAGCATTGTCTTCTCCTACGGAACAACCATCGGCTGGTTCGTTTACAGCGATTCCCTGTCTCAGGCCATGAGTGCCATCGACCCTCCACCGCCCGGTTATTATTGGTGGGTCAGCCAGGTAATTGATCAGGTTCTTTATAATTACGGCGATACTTACCTGATTAATCCGGTAATTCAAACAGCTGATCAAACCGGGAATTTTTCGCTGGACTACATGCTCGGGCATGATTATGTTTATTATGGCTATGGCGGGCTTAATTTCAGGCGCAGTAACGGTCATGCCATTACTGTAGGGTTGCCTGATCATGTTGTGGTTACCGGGAATGGCGACCATGGACTTGGTTCCCTGCGTTCAGCCATTGCACATGTTGATTTCAACGGAATCATTACCTTTCAGATGGTCAATCCGGCTCCCATTGTGCTGGAATCACCGCTGGAGATCAATAAGAACATCACCATCCGGGGTTCTGATGACATGCCGGTAGTTATTTCGGGGAATGATCAGTGTCAGGTATTTATTGTCAGGGAAAACTACTCCCCGAAGTTTGAATTCATTGATATCATACACGGGCATGGCTACAACGGCGGCGGAGTCGAGTGCGAGGCGGGATCTTCGCCTGTGTTCAGCAACTGCAGTTTTTCGGGCAACAGCGCCGTTCAGTGTGGTGGCGGTATTTATGCAGGATATAATACAAACCCGGTGATGACGGATCTGGTATTCTCCGGAAATTCTGCGAACGAAGGAGGGGGCGTGTATATGCAGCAGTGTGTGAATGCCTCAATGCAAAATATGGTCTTTACAGACAATACCGCCAATTACAGCGGAGGGGCAGTTTACAGTTCCTCCAATATCCTTGAATTGCGCGACATCATGATCAGTTCCAATCATTCACAGTATCACGGTGGTGGCCTGTACCTTTACGGTGGTAATGTAGCAGCTAAAAATTTAACCTTAGCTTCAAACGCATGCGACGCGCCTCAGGGCAAAGGTGGCGGTATATATACCGTAAATGGCAACCTGGAGTTTGAGAACGCCCTGATCAGGGATAATATGGCCGGCGACCGGGGCGGGGGCATCTATTTTGGGTACGACAGCCATCCGGTTTTTTGCTGTACCTCCCGTTGCGACATCTTTGACAATGAAGCCAGTGAAGGAAACGATCTGTATGCTGAAAACAGCGTTGATGTTGTTGTTGACCGTTTCACTGTGTTACATCCTACTTATTATCATGCCAGTCCCATCGAATATTTTACTTTCGACATTCTCCATGGAGTAAATGCGCAGGTGGATGCGGATATGTATGTTTCACCGGAAGGTGATAACCGGCACGACGGTTTGTCTCCGGATTATCCTAAAAAAACCATTTCGGCTGCGCTTTCGCTGATTCTGGCCACATCTCCGCGTACGATTCATCTGGGTAAAGGCATTTACAGTAAAGAATCGAACAATGAGCATTTTCCGCTTGTATTGTCTGATAAGGTAAGCATGGCGGGGCATCCTGAATTTTCAACAGTGCTGAATGCCAAGGGTAAATCAGTAGCGATCATGATCAATCAGGCCGGACAGGTTTCGATTTCCGGCATTACCATCACCGGGGCGTCGCAAAAGGCCGTGTCATGCGATAATTCATCCCCTTCCATCAGGAATGTAGTGATTACAGGAAATAATGGAACCGGTTTTTATTGCAGTAATAACTCTGCTCCGGTATTGAAAGGTGTTAATATCTGCAGAAACGGGGGCGGTGGTATCCAGTGCTATAACTCTTCCATCAGGATATTCAATTCAGGGATAGGGAACAACAGGTCATACAATCCCGGAGCTGGCGTGTTCCTGGATGGATCCGGGGCTTTCTTCCGTAATGTTAACATTATGCAAAATGAATACCGGGGAAGCTGGTATTCAGGTGCCGGCGGCGGGGGAGTTTTTTGTATTAATTCTTCACCGGTTTTCATTGAATCTTCCATCAGCGACAATATTTCGTTAAAGGGAGCCGGGGGGATCCATTGTATTGAATCAACCCTGTACCTAACGAAAGCGGAACTTGAAGGTAATAAAGGTGTCACTGGGGGTGGTTTGTATCTTGATCAGTCAGGTGTTACGATGTTGAATGTTGAATTATCGGGGAATACGGCCAATATGGCCGGAGGGGCTCACTTCAGGCGGTCGGAGGCTGATCTGACCAATGTGCTGGTAACAGGTAATGCTGCCGGAACCGGGGCAGGGTTATATTTCCGGGAGTCGGAAGGCCTGATGAAAAATGTGACCATTGCGGAGAATATTGCCAAAATCGCCGGAGGTGCAGTGTTTAACTACCGCACTGATCTGAATCTGTGGAACTGCGTTTTATGGAATAATCCTCCTGAGGAAATCGTTCATTTCAGCACCAGTGGCTCTCCGAGTCAACTGGGTATTTATTACTCTGATGTCATGGGTGGTCAGGAAGGCATTGATGTGCATGGCCCGGGCCTGCTGGATTGGGGTACCGGATGCCTGGACGCCGATCCCCTGTTCGCCGGATCAGGGACTGATCCATTCAGTCTGGCTTTCCATTCTCCATGTATTGATGCAGGTCCGCGGAATCCTGATTGGCTCGACCTGCCGCCTTACGATATCAGGGGGAATGAGCGCATACTGGATGGTGACCAGAACAGTCTGGCCATAGTGGATATGGGCGCGTATGAATTCGAAAACATCGCGGCCGAACCAAAGCATATGATTGTGGAAGCTGACAGGGAATCCGGTTTCTCTGTTTATCCGAATCCATGCCGGGACGTTGCATTTTTCAGTTACACCCTGCCGGCCGAAAGCACCATAAGTATTGTAATATACAATCAGTTGGGTGAGCAGGTGGCTGTGCTGGCCGATGCCGGTCAGAAAGCCGGAAACTATCTGGTACGCTGGAATACTTCGGACGCAGAGCCGGGAATGTATTTGTACCGCATTCAGGCGGGAGAGATCATTGCCAGTGGCAAACTGATTAAGCAGTAGGATCGGCCCCGGGACAGGAATCAATTTATTTGCTGCCCCGGGGTAGCCTTGAAAACAGCGGGTTACAGTATAAATTGCAAATAATTCTGTTTTTCAGAAGTTACTTTGCATATTTGTACGTAATAAATATTATATTAATGATTCAAAATATTTATGTTATGAAAAAAATTTATTATGTTCTTATCTTGTCCTTGTTTTCATGCGCGACAGTTGCGCAATCTGTATCTCTGAGCGGAATAGAATTGCGTGATTTGAACGGTAAAATGACCCCGGTTTCGGAAATTTTTGAGGAGGGGCATCCCCTGGTTATGGTTTTCTGGAAATCAGGCAGTTCAAAGTGCTGTGAGAATCTTGAAACGATGCAATCAGCCTGGATGGCCAGGCTGAAAGATCAGGGAGTCCGGTTTGTTGCTGTCTGCGAGGACTGCTCCGGCTCCTGGAGTCATATTAAACCGCTGGTTGCGGGTAAAGACTGGGACTTTAGTGTCTATATTGATGTGAATGGTGATTTCAGGAGGTCGCTGGGCATCAGTGTCATACCAAGCACTGTTTTGTACGACGCCGGGATGCGTTTGGTTTGCAAGCATCCCGGGTGGTGTTCGGGCAATGAAGGCCTGATCTGTGATAAAATATCCGTTTGTCTGGATATCAGATAAACAGCGCATTTTTCTCCAAATGTATCCGGAGTCCGGGAAAGGGAACGCATCAATATGTGCACACCTGATCTCAGCGCCGGAAGAGGGGTATATCGTTATTTGATGTGCCGCGGTTTAAGATGTGCTTTGTATTCAGAAGTGAAGAAAATAGAAGGTATTTTACAGCGGGCACTGGGATGCTTGGAGATGCACTTGAATCCGGGCAGAAGTCACTGGGGTTTAAAGATGGTTATGTTCCTCTCTGTGTTACTCCATGATGCCCCTGTGAGCGCCGCATAAATAATTAATATACTAATATACAATAATATACATTTTGTGGGAATAACTTTTAGCCCATATTGATTGTTACTATATTAACAAATATTGGGTTTTGAACATCCTGAGACAAGCGGGAATGGCAAAAAGCCGGCGCATCAGATTGCGAGCAGCCCGGGATGTGTTAATAATCTCTTAATGCAAAGCGGCCCGGAAGTTTTTTCCGCTGTTTTATTTTACTTTTGCAACTCGTTTTTTATATTGCGAAAAGGATGCTGTTGTACTCCTGAATATTTTTTACCGAAACTGAACCCTCTCTGTATGTCGAAGTTGTTAAAGCGCATTTTCTCAATTCTTTTAATATTGGCTGTGCTCCTGTTAATTGTCGGCCGCAAAGCCGGCTGGTTTGAGCGCACAGATGAAAATAAGACAGCCAAATCAGCATCGGGCCCCGAGGTGCTTCCTGTAAACGCGGTGGTATTGGCTTCCGGGGGGCTTTCCGATCTTATTTACGCTACAGGGACCATTCTTGCTGATGAACAGGTTGATCTGAGTGCAGAAGTTTCCGGCAGGATAACTTCCATCCGTTTTACGGAGGGCTCTTTTGTGAAGAAGGGGGATCTGCTGGTTACCATCAATGATGCTGAATTGCTGGCTCAGCAGCGTAAAAATAATTACACCCTGAGGCTGGCCGAGGAACGGGAGGCCCGCCAGAAGTCATTGCTGGCGAAGGAAGCCGTTAGCCAGGAGGTCTACGACCGGGCGCTCACCGAACTGAATACCGTTCAGGCAGAAGCGGCCCTGATTGAAGCGCAGCTGCAGAAAACACGCGTTGTCGCGCCATTCGACGGCACCATCGGCCTGCGGCAGGTAAGCGAGGGTGCCTATATTACACCCGGGCAGCGTATTGCCAGTCTGGCACGCACCATTCCGGTGAAGCTGGAGTTCACGGTTCCTGAGCGATTTTCAGGTTCCGTAAGCAAAGGGGCAAAGGTCAAATTTAGTGTTGAAAGCATCGACAGGCAGCTGGAAGCGGAAGTGTATGCCACTGAACCGAGGATAGACCCCGTAACCAGGGCCCTTACGGTGAGGGCAACTTATCCGAACACCCGCGGCGAGTTGAATCCCGGAGCTTATGCACGGGTTGAATTTAAGCTGAATCATCTGAGCGAGGCCATCACGGTTCCGGCCCAGGCCATTGTACCCGAACTGGGCGGTTTTAAAGTGTTTGTCTACCGGGGCGGAAAAGCTGAAACCCGCGATATTTCGGTGGGTATTCGCACCAACGAAGCCGTGCAGGTGGTAGATGGCTTAAGTGTGGGTGATACCGTGATTACAACCGGAATTCTGCAGGTGCGCAACGGAATGCCTGTAAATATTGATAACCTTACAGTCCGGAATCCATGAGCCTGTCATCCATAAGCATCCGCAGGCCGGTACTGGCCACCGTTATGTCCATTGTGATTGTGCTGTTTGGGTTTATTGGCCTTTACTCGGTCGGGGTGAGGGAGTATCCGAGTGTGGATCCTCCCATAGTCAGCATCAGTACTTCTTATGTCGGTGCCAGCGCCGAGGTGATTGAATCCCAGATTACCGAGCCGCTTGAAGAATCGGTGAACGGCATTGCCGGTATCCGCACCCTGACTTCCACCAGTCGTGACGGAAGGAGCAATATCAGGGTGGAATTTGATCTGGAAGTGGATCTGGAAACAGCCGCCAATGATGTGCGCGACAAGGTTTCGGCCGCCATGCGCAACCTGCCTCCCGATGCTGATCCGCCGGTGGTTACAAAAGCCGATGCCGATGCAAGTCCGATCATATTTGTAAACATCAAGAGTGAACAGCGCAGCCTGCTCGAACTGAATGAGGTTGCCGAGCGGACTTTCAAGGAAAGGTTGCAGACCATTCCCGGAGTCAGCCAGATTCAGATCTGGGGCTCCAGGCGGTATTCCATGCGGTTGTGGATGGACCCCTCCAAACTGACCGCTTTCGGCCTCACCCCTATGGATGTGCGCAATGCCCTGCAGCGTGAAAATGTGGAACTGCCTTCGGGCCGCATTGAAGGAAGAAATATTGAACTGACGGTAAGGACTATGGGCCGGCTTGAGACTCCTGAAGATTTCAACGGTCTGATCCTGAAACAGGAAGGTGATAACATCGTCCGGTTCAGGGATGTTGGATTTGCAGAACTGTGGCCCGAAAACGACCGCTCCATTCTTCGCAGGGACGGAGTGCCCATGGTCGGAAATGTTATTATTCCCCAGCCCGGCTCCAATCACATCGATATCGCGGATGAATTTTACCGGCGGCTCGAACAGATCAAAAAGGACCTCCCGGAGGATATCACCGTAGGGATAGGATTTGACACCACTGAATTTATCAGGGAATCCATCAGAGAAGTAGAACAGTCGATATATCTGGCTTTTATCCTGGTAGTTTTCATTATATTCCTTTTTCTCCGCGACTGGCGCACCACGATTATCCCGGTAATCGTGATCCCGATATCGCTGGTAGGCTCTTTCTTTATCATGTATATGGCCGGTTTCTCGATCAATGTACTTACCTTGCTGGGGGTGGTGCTGGCCATCGGACTGGTTGTGGATGATGCCATTGTGGTGCTGGAGAATATCTATACGAAAATTGAAAAGGGGATGCCACCCATGCAGGCGGGTATTCAGGGTTCTGCGGAGATTTTCTTTGCTGTGATTGCGACGACCATTGCGCTGGCAACGGTTTTCCTGCCGGTGATTTTCCTCGAAGGCATTACCGGACGCTTGTTCAGGGAGTTCGGAATTGTGCTGGCCGGGTCGGTGATCATTTCTTCATTTGTAGCCCTCACGCTCACACCTATGCTTGCCTCACGGATTCTGAAGCGCCGTGAGAAGCACAATTATATTTATAATGTCACCGAACCGTTTTTTGTACGGTTGAATCAGGCGTACAGCAATTCACTCAACTGGTTTCTCAGACATAAATGGCTGGCATGGGTCATCAGTGCAGGCGCTTTGGTGATGATACTCGGACTCGGGAGTTTGCTGCAGTCTGAACTGGCGCCGGTTGAAGACCGTTCGGGGCTTCGACTTGTGGCATCTGCACCGGAAGGGATCACCTTTGAGTATATGGATGCCTATATGCAGGAAGTATCAAAGATGGTGCAGGAGAAAGTGCCCGAAGCCAGGGCGGTCATCAGCATAACATCGCCCGGATGGAGCGGAGGAACCAACTCCGGATTTATCAGGATCAGGCTGGACAATCCGGATGAGCGTGATCGCAGCCAGCAGGAAATCGCCGCTGCATTGTCGGGAGAGGCCCGCAAATACTCGGCAGCACGTGCTTATGTCGCGCAGGATCAGTCCATAGGCGGCGGTGGAGGCGGCCTGCCGGTGCAGTATGTGATTCAGGCGCCAAACCTGGATAAACTCAAGAAGATTTTACCGGATTTTATGGCTGAAGTACAGCAAAGCGATAAATTCGAATTTGCCGACCTGAACCTGCGCTTCAATAAACCCGAAGTGAGGGTAAATATCAACCGGGAAAAAGCCAGGATTGCCGGTGTGTCAGTCTTCGATATTGCCCAGACCCTTCAGCTTGGGTTGAGTGGCCAGCGTTTTGGTTATTTTATTATGGATGGCAGGCAATATCAGGTGATTGGTTTGATGGAGCGGCCTTATCGCAGCCAGCCTCTTGACCTGCGCGCTTTAACGGTGCGCAACAGCCAGGGGCAGATGCTGCAGCTCGACAATTTTGTTACGCTTACCGAAGATGTCAATCCCCCGCAACTCTTCCGCTATAACCGCTTTGTGTCGGCAACGGTCTCCGCAAATCCCGCCAAAGGCCTGACCATTGGCGACGGCATTGCCGAAATGGACAGGATAGCCGGCAAGGTGCTGGACGACACCTATTCCACCTCCCTGTCGGGCGCTTCGAAGGACTTCGCCGAAAGCTCTTCCAGTCTGGTGTTTGCCTTTATCCTTGCACTGGTTCTTATATACCTGGTATTGTCGGCCCAGTTTGAGAGTTTCCGCGATCCGTTCATCATTATGTTTACCGTGCCGCTTGCCCTGGCCGGCGCGGTGCTTACCCTCTGGTATTTCGGTCTGACACTGAATATTTTCAGTCAGATCGGGGTGATTATGCTGATCGGACTGGTAACCAAGAACGGTATTCTCATTGTGGAATTCGCCAATCAGCGCAAGGCTGCCGGTCTTCCCAGGATGCAGGCCATCAGTGAAGCCGCGGTAAGCCGTTTCAGGCCCATTCTGATGACCAGCCTTTCAACCATTCTTGGCGCGGTACCCATTGCTCTTGCGCTGGGAGCCGGATCAGCCAGCCGGGTTTCAATGGGAACGGCCATTATCGGTGGGCTGACCTTTTCGACCCTGCTCACCCTTTACGTTGTTCCGGCAATGTACGACTATATCTCCGGACTGACAAGAACCGTTTCAAATGTGGCTGACCTGCAGGAAACCACCGGAAACCCAACAGAGAAAGATGAAAGTGATGCAATTTAAGTTCAGATTATTGAATGTTTTACTGGCAGGATTTCTGTTTACTTCCTTCAGCCCTGCAGTCCTGTCGCAGGTCCTGCTCCCCGCCGATGCGGTAAACCTGGCTTTGGAAAACAATTATGCCATCAGGATTGCACGGCTCGATCAGGAAATACTGAAAAACAACCTGACCCCGGGTAATGCGGGGTTTTTACCCGCCGCTGATCTGAGTGCCGGGCAGAACAACAGTATTACCAACGCCAGGCAGGAATACCTTACCGGGCAGATCAATGAACGTGACAATGCAAAATCGAATTCCCTGAGTGCCGGTGCTTCGCTGAACTGGACCTTGTTTGACGGGATGAGAATGTTCAATGCATATGCTTTGCTCAGGCAGCAGTTAAATGCCGGGGAGTTGCGCACGCGTTTGCAGATTGAAAATACCATTGCCTCCGTATTGGGCTCCTATTACAATATAGTTCAGCTCCGGCAAAGGATGGCGGTGTTTGTAAAAGCTGTTACCCTGGGCGAGGAGCGGGTAGAGATTGCGCGTGAAATGCTGTTGCTGGGTTCCGGCTCGCGGCTCGACCTGCTGCAGGCCGAGGTCGACCTGAATACCGACCGTTCACAACTGCTTGAGTTTCAGGAAATGATTACCGGCGCTTCCATTACGCTGAATCAACTGATGGCCCGTGACGCGGCGCTGACTTTCAGTGTTGAAGACACCATCACCATTATGCCTGTGCTTGATTACAATGCGCTGGAAAGCGCCATGCTTCGCTCGAATCCGCAACTGCTGCTCAGTCAGCTCGATATTGATATGGCCAACCGTACACTTCGCGATATCAGGGGCAGGCGCGCGCCCGTAATCGGGATGAACCTCGGATATAGTTTTAATAACCAGAACAGTGAATCCGGATTTTTGAAGACCAGCCGGACTTCAGGGGTCAATTACGGGATTACTGCCAATATGAGCATCTTTGATGGCTTCAACCTTAACCGCCAGGCGCAGAACGCCCGGATCGGGATGGAAAGCGCGGCCCTTCAGCAACAGGCCTATACCGAGCAGCTTAAGGCCGAACTGCTCTCTTCGTATAAAACTTACAGCAGTAAATTGCAGATGGTGGCGCTGGAACGTCAGAACCTTGAAACGGCAAATATTAATTTTGAGATTGCCGGGGAGCGCTTCCGGCTAGGCGAGTTGTCGGGCATCGAATACCGGGAGGCTCAGAAGAACCTGCTGGCAGCCAATGAACGGTTGATCAGCGCGGTGTATGAAGTACGGTTACTTGAAATATCGCTGATGCAGCTGAGCGGAACCATTCTTCCTGAATAATGATTTGTTCTTCAGGGGAATAGAAGGGATTCAGACAAAAATTGCCGGATTCAGAAAAAAAAATCTCAATTGGTTGCACAGAATGAAATAATGTTCTATTTTTGCAGCCCCAATCAAAAGCTATAAACTTTATTGACATGTACTTAACTTCAGAAGTAAAAAAGAATATTTTCAGTGAGCATGGTAAAACTGCTAACGACACCGGTTCTGCCGAAGGTCAGATTGCCCTTTTTACCCACCGCATTCAGCACCTTACCGGTCATCTCAAGATCAACAGGAACGACAAAGTGACAGAACGTTCACTGGTCAGGCTCGTAGGTAAACGCAGAAGGTTGCTCGATTACCTGAAGGAGAAAGACATTGAACGCTACAGGGAGATTATTAAGAAACTCAATATCAGGAAGTAACGTCCTGAATCAAACTTTTTTCATCGAAGAGGCAATCCTGTATTGCCTCTTTTTGTATCATGCCGGATGGAAATAATTCTTTCGCTTCCTCACACCAATAGATATTAACATTAATTTTGTGCCCGGTTTTCCCTCCTTGGGATTAATCGTGTAACAATCATTTTCACAATAATTTATATGCAAGGAATAGTAAAAACTTTCGACATCGGGGATGGAAGGTCCATCTCCATTGAGACCGGTCGGTTGGCCAAGCAAGCTGATGGTGCCGTTGTAGTAAAAATGGGCGACACCATGTTACTGGCTACTGTGGTTGCCAGAAAAGAGGCCGGCGAAAATGTCGACTTTATGCCCCTCTCGGTGGAATACCGCGAGAAATACGCCGCTGCCGGACGTTTTCCCGGTGGCTTTTTTAAACGTGAGGCCCGTCCTTCAGACTATGAAATTCTGATAGCCCGCCTTGTTGACAGGGCGCTGCGTCCGCTCTTCCCGGATGATTTTCATGCCGAAACCCAGGTGATCATTACCCTGATCTCCGCCGATGAGAACATATTGCCCGATGCGCTCGCAGGACTGGCGGCTTCCGCTGCCCTTGCCGTGTCGGATATCCCCTTCAACGGACCGATTTCTGAGGTCAGGGTCGCCCGCATCGATGGCAAATTTGTAGTGAACCCCCATACCAAGGATATTCCGCTGGCCGATCTCGATATCATGGTTGCCGCTTCCATGGACAATATCATGATGGTTGAAGGCGAAATGAAGGAAGTTTCGGAAGCCGATATGATCGAAGCAATTAAGTTTGCGCATGAGCACATAAAAATCCAGTGCCGTGCCCAGCTTGAGCTGGCTGCAATGGTTGAAAAGGCCAATCCCAAACGTACCTATTGCCACGAAACTAACGATGCGGAACTGAAAGAGAGGCTGCATGCATTTGCCTATCAGCGTATTGTTGACATCGCCAGCAATCCCACCGCCAAGCACGAGCGTTCCGACGCTTTCGCCGCCATCAAGGAAGAGTTTATTGCCACCCTCGATCCGGAGGAAGCCAAAGAGAAGGAATTTATGATCTCCCGTTATTATCATGATGTGGAGAAAGAGGCCGTCAGAAACGTTATTCTTGACAAACGTCAGCGGCTCGACGGCCGCAAACTGGATCAGATCCGCCCCATCTGGTGTGAGGTAGACTATTTGCCTGCCGTGCACGGATCAGCCATCTTTACCCGCGGCGAAACCCAGTCGCTTACCACGGTTACCCTGGGTACCAAGCTTGATGAGCAGGTTATCGACGGAGCCGTGATTGAAGAAAAGATCAATTTCATCCTGCATTATAATTTCCCTCCATTCTCAACCGGTGAGGTAAAGCGCATCATGGGAACCAGCCGCCGCGAAATCGGTCACGGTAACCTGGCGCTCAGGGCGCTGAAGCCCATGATCCCCAACGGGGAAGAAAATCCTTATACCATCCGCGTGGTCAGCGATATCCTTGAGTCGAACGGATCTTCCTCAATGGCAACGGTTTGTGCCGGTACCATGGCGCTGATGGATGCAGGGGTGAAGATCAGAAAGCCGGTTTCCGGCATTGCAATGGGACTGATTTCGGATACCAAAACCAGCCGTTTTGCCGTGCTGAGCGATATCCTTGGCGATGAAGACCACCTGGGAGATATGGACTTCAAGGTCACCGGTACCGTTGACGGTATCACCGCCTGCCAGATGGACATCAAGGTTGACGGAATGCCCTATGAGGTGCTTGCACAGGCGCTCGAACAGGCAAAAGCCGGCAGGCTGCACATCCTGGGCGAGATGATGAAGGCCATCAGTACCCCCCGCGAGGATTACAAACCGCATGTGCCGCGTATCGTAAAAATGACCATCCCGAAAGAATTTATCGGCGCCGTGATTGGCCCCGGCGGTAAGGTTATTCAGGAAATGCAGCGCGAAACAGGATCAACCATCGTGATCGAAGAAGTCGGAGATTTCGGAATCATCGACATTGTTTCCAACAACAAGGAGTCGATTGAGGCCGTGAAGGATAAAATCAAACGCATCGTTGCCATCCCTGAAATCGGAACCGTTTACCACGGTGTTGTTAAGAACATCACCACTTTCGGCGCCTTTGTAGAGGTATTGCCCGGAAAGGACGGACTGCTGCACATTTCTGAGATTGAGCACAGGCGCCTCGATAAAGTGGAAAGTGCGCTGAAAGTGGGTGACGAAATCGACGTCAAGCTGATTGATATTGACAGCAAAACCGGTAAACTGAAGCTTTCGCGTAAAGTTTTGCTGCCTAAACCGGAGCCGGATCAGAAATAATGTAACATTCGACCGTTTTTTACGTAAAAAGGATTCGCTGTTAATTTAAAGGGAGAATATGAGGCAACTAAAGATTACCAAACAGGTAACCAATCGCGAAACAGCTTCGCTGGACAAATATCTTCAGGAGATAGGAAAAGTAGAGCTGATCACTGCCGATGAAGAAGTAGCGCTGGCCCAGCGCATTAAGCAGGGCGACCGTGCCGCACTTGAAAAACTGACCAAAGCAAATCTGAGGTTCGTTGTTTCCGTTTCAAAACAATACCAGAATCAGGGCTTAAGCCTGCCCGACCTGATCAACGAGGGGAACCTCGGCCTGATTAAGGCTGCGCAGCGTTTCGACGAAACCCGCGGATTCAAGTTTATCTCTTACGCCGTATGGTGGATCAGGCAGTCCATCCTGCAGGCGCTGGCCGAACAGTCGCGTATTGTGAGGCTTCCGCTGAACAAGATCGGATCCATCAACAAGATCAACAAGGCCTATGCCAGGCTGGAGCAGGAATACGAGCGCGAACCCAATTACGATGAAATCGCCGGGCTGCTCGAGATCAGCGAGAATGAGGTAAAAGAGTCGATGCGCAACTCGGGCCGTCATGTTTCCATGGATGCACCGCTGGTGCAGGACGAGGACAACAACATGTACGATGTGCTGCGCAGCGAGGACGGCCCCACGCCTGAAACAGAACTGCTCTACGAATCACTCCGCAAGGAGATAGAGCGGGCCGTTTCAACCCTTACCCCGCGCGAGGCTGATGTTATCCGGTTATACTTCGGATTGGGCGGCGAACATCCGCTTACCCTCGAAGAGATCGGGGAGCGTTTCGACCTGACCCGCGAGCGCGTAAGGCAGATCAAGGAAAAAGCCATCCGGAGGCTGAAACACACCTCCAGGAGCAAAATCCTGAAAACGTATCTTGGATAAAGATTGAGCGGACTAACCTCCGCTCTTTTTTTATGCTTTCAGTTACCCTGGGCTTCAGCCCGGGGTAATGGCCAACCCGGAACTTAGAGGGGCTTTAGCCCAAAAGCCGGCGAAAGTTCAGTCGAAGCAGGGTTATTATTATTTCCCTGCTTTCGTAGGTTTAAGCCAATATATCTTTTTTGGAATAAATTTTACGAGTTATTTTCCCCGGTTCACGATTGAACCTTTTTAACCTTGGTTGAAAGCTTCGGTAAAAATGTTCTCAATTTTTTGTATTTCCTCATCTGAAAGACTGTTAAACTCTTTTTCTTTTGCCCGTATTGACAACAATCCATGATTTTGTTCCAGAAATTTAACCAGCAGGGCAATCATTTTGTCCGGCATTTCAAACTCATCTTCAATTCTGGTTTTAAACTTATCGTAACTCACCAAATAATTTAATTCATCAGGAATAATACGTTGAATGGTTTCATTGACACAATCGAATAAAAACTCAGCCTGAACAGTAGCATCAAAGTAGCGGTAGTAATCAATAGTATCATTCAGCACTTCTACATTATGGTCTTTTGTTTCCCGCCAATCTATTAAATCGAGCAAAGGAAGTGAAAAGTGCTCCAATACTTTCCGGTATTCATCAATTTTATTAATAATAGCAGATGATACCGGAAATATAATTCCCTGTTGAGAGAATTGTTTTTTAGCCAGCGTATGATGAATAAGGTAACGGTGGATACGGCCATTACCATCTTCAAACGGGTGTATAAATACAAAGCCAAAAGCCACAATGGCAGCACAAAGTACGGCATCTATACCGGATTTTAACAGCAGCTTTTCTGTGTTAAGCAAGCCATTCATTAAAATTTCCAAATCCTGATGTCTTGCTGAGATATGATCAGGCAATGGTTCAAGCGTAAAGCGGTCGTACTCACCCACAAAACCGCCTTTAGTCCGATACCCGGTTTCAATAAACCGGGGATTTTCAATAACAATTTGTTGCAGACGCAGCAGCTCTTCCTTATTCAAATCTCTGATTCCTGCTTGTCCAATGGCATATCCCCAGTGTGCAGCACGCTTATTTTTCGGGCTTTCACCCTCAATGGTAAAAGACGCTTTGGAATCTTTTAATAATAAAAATGCCGATGCACGTTGCAATAAATCTTTTCTTATACCTTTAAGGTAGCGATCCTTTTGTGCTGCCAGGTTTTGATCTATGTAATTCTCAAGCCTTGGAGTTTTGAAGATAAGCGGACAAAAATCAACCGTCCCCGGGAGATTATTGATGATGCGATGCCGAGAAGATTTATAACCACCTGATATTCCATATTGTAGTTTCTCATCTACCAGTGGCACATAATTTTTAATAGCAAGATCTTTTACCGGTAAATGCTGCTTCATCAACCATTCATATAGAAACCATATTTTTCGCGAGTATTGACCGGTTGGTTCTTCACTTATCAATGACAGCACATCCTGTAAAGCTAATTTCTCAAACAGCTTTTTAAAAAAGAGCAGATTAATTCCTTCATATTTGAGCGCAAAAACAAGCTGTCTGTAAAGTATTTCTTCAGGTTGGTGCCTTGGGGTTAAAACTATCCATTGTTCATTCTCGTATTGCCGGTTTTTCTTGCTAATCAACGCAACACGCTGAGGAATGTACATTCTGAGATCGAATACTTCTATAAGTGCAGCATATCCGACAATAATTCCTGGCTCAGGAAGTTGTCTGCCGTGAAAAACGGATAATTCTAGTGAAAAACGGGTATTTGTATCCATAGATGATGAAAAACAGGTATGCAAATATAGGTGAATTTCAGGTATAGTTTATGAAATACAGGTAAAAACTTGCAATATTCATGAAAATAAGGTAAAGTAAGTGCTGCAACAGGGATAAGGTAAATCAGGGAAAAAGCCATCCGGAGGCTGAAACACACCTCCGGGAGCAAAATCCTGAAAACATATCCTGGAAAATAAAACTGAGCGGACTCACCTCCGCTCTTTTTTTATGCTTTCAATTACCCGGGGCTTCAGCCCGGGGTAATGGCCAACCCGGAACTTACAGGGGCTTTAGCCCAATAGCCGGCGAAAGTTCAGTCGAGGCCGGCCGGATTTTATTACTCTGTAATCGTGGGTTTACCCTGATCAGGCTTTTCTCAGCTTTTCGGCTAAAGCCGTTTGGGGCGGGGCGCTGCTTTTACCCCGGGCTGAAGCCCGGGGTAAGGGA
>JAMLHF010000021.1 GCA_023957275.1 Lentimicrobium sp.
ATGCTGATGTAAAACGTCTGAGTTTTTCAGCAGACCCTAGATAAGAAAAAAGTTATTGTTAAAGAGTATTATGCCGACCTCAGAATGAATGTAAGATCTGGCTGGACAATTTATAAACCCGCTGATCATCAGATTGTTGACAGAAATGCTTTCAATGATGAAATGCGCTGGAGTGAACATGGCGATACCCCTGAACAGGTGATGGCTAAACTGCCTTCCAAAAGAAGGGCGATCAATGAGTCAGGTTTCTTTTCGGGTAATGAATACGCCAGAAGGATTTCACCGACCTGGGTGGCCGAGCATCGTTCCTACTTCAGAAAAGCGAATGATGACTTTAAAATTGCTGCCAGATATGTAAAAAGGGACAGGTGGAGCGATGCCATCCCGATCTGGCAGAAATATGCAGTGAGCTCAGATGAGAAAGTGGCCGGCCGGGCATGCTATAATATGGCCCTTGCCAGCGAAGTTGAGGGTAACCTGCCCCTCGCGCTGGAATGGGCAAACCGGGCATGGAAACAACACGGATTGAAAAAGGCACGGCAATATATTCTGCTTCTTGAACAGCGTATGGCTCAGCAGAGCCGGCTGGATGAACAGATGAAGGATATGTAATTACAGAAACAAGCTGCTTGCATGAATGATAAACCACCTTCAGCGGTGGTTTTTTTGTGATTTCTTTCACAGGAAAATATTTTTGGCCTGAAGGGAGAAGGTGCCGGAAAACCTGTAAATTCGTTGCATAATTTATAAGACAGAAATTCCTCTTATCCATAAACAAATCAAAAGCAACGCCATGAAAGGTAAAACTTTTGCAGAAAAAATCATGGGAGCCGAAGCCGGCGCCATCGTATTCCGTAAACCGGATATTATTCTTACCCACGACAATACATCCAGTATTGCAGGAACATTTTCGAAGATGGGAGGGGTGAAAGTGTCCGATCCCGGTCAGCTACTGATCGTACTTGACCACAATGCCCCGCCTACCAATGCCAAACTGGCAAACGACTACCAGAAGATCAGGGATATTGTCAAACAACAGGGGATTGAAAAATTTCACGATGTAGGTAAAGGAATCTGCCACCAGATTGTTTCGAAATATGCAAGGCCAAAGATGATTGTGGTCGGAAGCGACAGTCATACCTGCACTGCAGGTGCTTTTAACGCTTTTGCTGCAGGTATCGACCGCACCGAGACGGCTGGTCTGTGGAAGCAGGGTGAAACCTGGTTCCGCGTACCGGAAAGCATCAGAATTACGCTTAACGGAAAACTTCCTCAGGGAGTATATGCAAAGGATCTCTCTTTATGGATTATCGGAATGATAGGTTCCAGCGGAGCAGATTATATGTCCATTGAATATCATGGCGAAGGGGTGAAGACCCTGAATATTTCTGACCGCATGACCATTGCCAACCTTGCTTCGGAGATGGGAGCCAAAAATGCCGTTTTCCCGGCCGATGAAGTGCTTTCTGAATGGCTTGGATATAAAGCGGAAGGTGAATGGGCTGATCCGGATGCCGGCTATGCCCGTGAGATCGAAATTAACCTGAATGAGCTGTTCCCGGTGGTTGCAGCCCCTCATCACGTCGACAATGTGAAAGCCCTGGCCGAAGTTAAAGGGGTCAGACTGAACCAGGCGTTGATAGGTACCTGTACTAACGGACGCATCGAGGACCTGCGCGAAGCGGCCGGGATACTGAAAGGAAATAAATTGCCGGATGGATTCCAGTTACTGATCATTCCGGCATCTCAGGAAATTTATCTGCAGGCCATGGAAGAAGGACTGATCCGTTTGTTTATGGAAGCGGGCGCCAATGTGCTTGCCCCCAGTTGCGGACCCTGCCTGGGAACAGGGCAGGGGATACCCGCTGATGGTTACAACGTAATTTCTACAGCAAACCGTAACTTTAAGGGACGGATGGGCAACAAGGAATCTTCCATTTACCTCGCTTCTCCTGCGGTAGTGGCATATTCGGCGCTGAAGGGCGAGATCGCCGACCCGCGCGGTGACCACTTTACCGACAAATTTCCTTACGAAATCGAGCAAAGCAAAACGGTTGATATAGCAAAGGACGAGGATCGCTATGCCAGCGGGACCTGGAACTATGCCGATGTGGACAACCTGAATACCGACCAGATGTTTGCGGGAAAATTTACCTACGAGATCAACAGCTCGGAAGCTGAGAAAATTATGCCGTATCTGTTCAAGGGATTTGACGATAGTTTCTCCGAAAGGGTAAAAGAAGGCGATATCCTGATGGCCGGCGCCAATTTCGGTTGCGGCAGTTCGCGGGAGCACCCCTGTGTAGGACTTGCTTATGCCGGCGTTAAAGCCGTTATCTGCAAATCAGTAAACCGGATTTTCTACCGTTCCTCTGTTAATCAGGGATTGCCGATCATATTATTGCCAGAAGCAGTAGATGCTTATAAGCAGGGTGATAAGGTAGAAATTGATTTTGCGGGAGGCTTTGTTACCATTGCAGGAAAAGAATTCAGATTTTCTCCGCTTCCTGCAAAACTAATGGGGATTTTCGAGGCCAAAGGATTGGTAAATTATGTCAGGTCAATGTCGTAAATAAATTATTCGTATTTTTGCACCGGCCGGAGATAAATTCACCGGCCGGTTTTTCTTTACGACATCCGCATTTATTCAGATTTTGAAGGGTATTTTTCAGCAAGGGATTTTTAAGTGGTTGATACCGGCTATTGCCGGCTTTGTTTTAATTACAGCCCTTTACCTGCTGATGCAGAATACCATGCCCAAATATGCCGGGAGGGTGCCTTTTCTGTTACTGCTCTTTATATTCGACTGGCTGATTCTGAAGAATATTGTTGTCTTGCTGAAGAAGTGCGGAAGTATTACAAGGCGACTCTTTATTGTTTTATGGTGGTCACCCCTGGCTGTGCTATTACTTTTCCTGCTGGGCACTTCGGTTTTTCCGCTGCAGTCGATGGATAAATTCTGGCGGATCTATCTGCCGGGTATTGCATTGATGGCATATCTGGCAAAGATCATCATGCTGATTCCGCTACTGCCTGTCTTTTTATTGCAAATCAAAGCCCGTGTTACAGGATTTTTCTTCGGAAAAACTCCCGCAACATCAGGTAAATCAATTCTTTTTTTCAGACGAATGGGAATATTTATTGGAAGCCTGGCTTTTGCCGGTTTATTGATTGGAAGCACCATCTGGGTGTACAAATTTAAAATTCATTCCGTTTCACTACAAATAGAGGAACTGCCGGATGCCCTGGAGGGGCTGAGAATTGTTCAGCTTTCCGATCTTCACCTGGGTAGCTGGATGTCGGCTGCACCCTTGCAGCGGGCCATCGACAAAGTCAATGCGTTGAATCCGGATATCGTTGTTTTTACCGGCGATATGGTGAATTATTCATCCGCTGAGGTGAAAGGTTTCGGGAACATTCTTGCACAGGTCAGGGCTCCGCTGGGTGTATATGCAGTACTCGGTAACCACGACTACGGGGATTATACATCATGGAAAACCCCTGAGGATAAAGAAGAGAACATGAATGATCTCATTGATTTCTATAAATCAATAGGTTGGAAGCTTCTGCGTAATTCCACAGAAGTAATCAGTATTGACAGTGCCCGTTTATTAATGGCAGGCGTTGAAAACTGGAGCGCAACAGCACGGTTTAAACGATACGGAGATATGGCGAAGACCATGGAGGGTGTGACGTATGGCGATTTTAACATCCTGCTTTCACATGATCCGACCCACTGGGATGCTGAGGTCCTGGAAAACTACCGCGGGTTTGATCTTACCCTCTCGGGGCATACGCATGGCATGCAGCTTGGCATCGAAGCGCTCGGGATGAAGTGGAGTCCCGCCCGTTATATGTATAAGCACTGGGCCGGCCTTACCATACAGGGCAACCGCAATGGCAGGGATAATTATCTTTATGTAAACCGGGGATTGGGTCATATCGCCTACCCCGGCCGCGTCGGCATTCTTCCGGAAATTACCCTGATTACGCTTGCCCGTAAAGATTAGCTGGTAATCCCGGATATCCTAATTCCCCTTTTGCCAGGAGTTATAACGTAAACCAGCCGTTTACCCTTTCGGTGATCTGGCAGTTGTCTCTGATATGCCTGAACTCATTCGTGTGCTTGTTGTACATGTATTCTTTCATCCATGTCTGATGGTGCAGGCTGATTTCTTCCAGTGCGTTCAGAATATGATCCAGTTCGTTGTTTGTCATCGTCGGATGCAGGGAAAGCCTGACCCAACCAGGCTTTTGTGAAAGGTCACCATGATTGATCAGTTCGGTGATTCTTTTAGAATGCTCATAACTTACATCCAGAAGGTAATGCCCGTAAGTCCCGGCGCAGGCGCATCCGCCCCTCACCTGTATGCCATACCTGTCGGAGAGGAGTTTCACTACAAGATTGTAGTGTATATTCTCGAAATAGAATGAAATAACTCCAAGTCGTTTCCGCTGATTGTTGGCAAGGATATGCAGTCCCGGAATTTTATCCATACCATGGAAAGCGCGTTCCAGTAACTCCTCTTCTCTCTTTGCAATATTTACCGTGCCCATTCGCTCCTTGAGTTCAATACACAAAGCTGTGCGGATGGCCTGCATAAAGCCGGGGGTGCCGCCGTCTTCACGCAGTTCTATATCATCAACATATTTGTATTCACCCCACGGATTGGTCCAGTCAACGGTCCCGCCGCCGGGCTGGTCCGGTGTCCTGCTTTTGTAAATTGACCGGTCAAAAATCAGAACGCCTGAAGACCCCGGCCCTCCTAAAAACTTGTGCGGCGAAAATAGAACGGCATCCAGCTTTTCGAGTGGATCCTCCGGATGCATGTTGATATCGGCATATGGGGCTGATGCGGCAAAATCGATAAAGCAGAAGCCACCGTTCTCATGCATAATCTTTGCCAGCTGATGATAAGGAGTGCCAACGCCCGTAACATTTGAACAAGCCGTAAACGCCCCGATCTTCAGCGGCCTGTCTTTATAATTCTCCAGTTGTCTGCGCAATTCATCAGGGTCAACCAGCAGATCTTTATCCGGAGCCAAAACAACCACATCACTCATGGTCTCAAACCATGAAGTGTGATTGCTGTGGTGTTCCATATGCGTGACAAATACGACCGGACGCTCTTTTTCCTTAAAGCATTTACTGTCGGTGAGCTGTCCGCACATCTTCAGTCCCATCATCCGCTGAAACTTCACTATTACCCCGGTCATACCGAATCCGGCCGTGATAATAACATCCTCGGGCCCTGCATTTACATGTTTCTTGATCCGTTTATGCGCTTCGTGATACGCTCTGGTCATGGAGGTGCCTGTTTCGCTGGTCTCGGTGTGCGTATTGCCGATAAAAGGACCTATTTCGTATGAAAGCCTTTCTTCAATGGGCTTATATAGTCTTCCGCTGGCGATCCAATCGGCATAAATCAGCTTTTGCCTTCCAAAAGGAGTATCATATTCTGCATCATGTCCGATGGTGTTCCGGCGAAAAGTTTCAAAATAGTTTTCCATAATTGCAGTAGTTTGCAGATTGCTGCAAATGTCATAAAAAATTGATCTTCTCCGAAGGTTTAACCGAAATATGGAAAAATTTTAAAAAGCAGGAAGCGCAGCGCTGTATTGCATTGATAATAAATGCAAAAGCCGGTAGTATCCGGTATGTGCATGTCAGGATATTTATGACATACCCTTACGAACACTTAATCTCCCTGGGCGATCTGCATTTTCGAAATTTCAATGCTTCCTCCTTCCGCGTATATAGCTATCCAGTTATTGTCCTCGCGGTACCATTTGTCCTGAATGCTCACCCGAACCAGGTAATCTCCGTTTTCTTCCGTGGTTATACTCCTTATTACAATGCCTCCGTTCTTTTGGTTGCCTTTCCCGTAATTCACGTATACTTTAGGATCGGCTTCGCTGGTTTTGCGGCCTTTAATGGATACATAGTTGTTTTTCCGCAGACGCATTTCAATCGGGTTGAAGCTGAATTTTTTTTCGGTGTCTGCATCTATTACCGTTGGATCACTGATCAGGTCAACCATGGCATGATCTTCCAGATATTTCCTGATCTTTCCGATCATTTCTCCGGGATAGGATTCATCCGGTCTGGCGATGGATGCCGCGAGATATGCGTCGATTGCCTGGTCAAATATTTTATCCTGGTACAATCTGTCGGCATTCATGATGTGTTTATTGTATGTGGCAAGTTGATTCAGGGTGCGCTCCTGCAAGATGGTCCGGATAGCAAGGATTCTGTCCTGTGGATGCTTTTCACCTGGTTTGAGTGCGGAAGCATTTTCATAAAATTTTACTGCCGAGGTATAATCTTCTTCACTGAAAAGCTGATCAGCCTGCCGGATTGCTTCATAATACTCCCTGTCAGCCAGCATTTTCTGCTCTTCCTGTATGCCGTTGATCTCCCTGATTTTTGCTGATGGATATTCGTTGCCGGGCTTGAGTTCAAGCGCCTTCCTGTATGATGTCAGGGCTTGTGAATAATCTTTTGATTCAAATGCTGCATCGGCGGTGATTATGGCATTGGCATAATTTTCATTCAGTGCTTTTTCCGCTTCCCGCCTCCCTTCAATGAGCTCTAGCTGACTTCCGGGGTATGTTTCGGAAGGCTTGAGTTGTCCGGCCTGCAGGTAAGCCGACGCTGCTTCATCAAGCTTATTCTGTGACAACATATTGTCTCCAAGTTGTATGGCATCCGCATACTGTTTGTCGGTCGCTTCCTGCTCTCCCAGTATTTTTGCAATTTCCGCAATCCTGCCTGCCGGGTGGGCGGCATCCTGTTTGATCATTAAGGCAGCATTGTAATGGGTCTGAGCCTGGCGATATTCTCCGGCACTAAATAAACGGTCGCCATCTTCAATGGCTTTGCTGAATTTTTGTTCATTGGCCAGCTGCTCTGCCTGCATTTGCGCGATCCGTTCAATCTGGCTGGCAGGATAGGTTTCTCCGGGCTGCAGGTCAAGTGCTTCGCCATATTTATCCCTGGCTTCCCTGAGCGATCCTGAATTGAAAAGAACATCTCCTTCAGCGATGGCTTTCTGATACCCTGCTGAAAGTTGATTGGCCGCTTCAAGTTCTTTACCGGCCAATGCAATGCGCTCAGTCGGATATTTTTCGCCGGGCTTAAGCTTCAGTGCCTGCTGGTATGCAGTGGTTGCTGCCTGGTAATTTTTATTCGCGAAAGCGGCATCCCCCTCCGAAATATATGCTGCATAACTCTCTTCCAGCGACTCCTGCTCCCTGATTATTTTTTCGATTTTTGCGATCTGCGCTGCAGGATAATTCTCACCCGGCAAAATGCCTCCCGCCCGGGTATAGGTTGTCCGGGCTTCATCGTACTTTCCGTCGCTGAACAACTGATCGGCTGCTGCTATCTCTGCAGCGTAGTTTTCACGCTGAATGCGCTGATTCTCCATTTCCTGTCCGATCCGGGCTATGCGCTCTGAAGGATATTTTTCCCCTGGTCTGATCGACAGTGCATTGTTGTATGCATTGGCTGCGCTTTCAAGATTGTCGCCTTCAAAATACCTGTCGCCTTCAGCAATGAAATTGTTGTATTTTTCTTCTGCTGATCTCAGGTTATTAAGTTCAGTCTGCAACTTTGCAATTTGTTCCTTAGGATAACCTTCATCGGGTTTAAGCTGAGCTGCCTTGTTATATTCATCAAGGGCGTTATCAATGTTCTTTTCAGCATAAAACCGGTCAGCCTCATTCACTGTTTTCAGGTAGAGGTCGTCCTTCTCTTTTTGGAGCGCCAGTTGCTGATCTGCCTTTGAAATTTGTGATGCCGGATAAGCTTCCCCGGGTTTAATATTCAGCGCCTGATTGTACTTCTCTTTTGCCCCGGTATAATTCCCGGCGTTGAATAACTGATCACCTTCTGCAATGACATTGTTGTATGCTTGTTGATCCGCCTTTTCTTTGGCCAGTATATCATTGATCCTGGAAATCTGCTGGTCAGGATAATTTTCGGCAGGTTTAATTCTTTTGGCTTGCCCGTATGCATCAAGGGCTGATGGGTAATCGGGAATCGTGAAAAAATTATCAGCTTTTGAAATTGCCTCCTGATATGATTGGTTTATTTCAGCTTCTTTCAGGGCAGCGGTCAGCCCGGCTATCTCTTCAATCTTTTGCTTTGGATAAACTTCGGAAGGTTTCAGGGAAGCAGCCTGTTGATAAAATGTCCGCGCTTCTTCATATTTTTTTTCCAGTATAAGGGCATCGCCGCGGGTTATGGCTTCGTTGTAATTCTCTTCAAGTTCCTTTTGCTGCTGCAGTCTGCCATTTATTTCAGCAATCCGTGTTTTCGGATATTCTTCTGCTGACATAATGCCTGAAGCCTGCTGGTAAGCTGTCAGGGCAGTTTCGTAATCCCCGGCCTGAAATAAGCGGTCGGCTGATGCAATCAAGGTCTGATATTTTGCCAGCGCATCCTTTTGCTGGGTCATTCCTTCAGCAACTCTTGAGAGCATGCTTTTGGGGTAATTCTCTGCCGGTTTGATTCTGAGGGCTTGCTCATACTTCAGTTTAGCTGTAGTGAAATCCCTGTTCATGTATGCTTCATCAGCCTCGGTAAGCAGCTTGTCATACGACTCCTGCTTAGCTTTTTCTGCCGAAAGTTTGCCGTCAATGTCCCTGATGCGTTGTTTCGGATGATTTTCTTCCGGATTAAGCACAGTAGCTTCGGTATATTTGTCTCTGGCAGAAGATAAATCACCTGATGCGTAAATCTGATCTGCTTCCGATACAGTCTTTTCATACTGCTTTAGCATCTCCTGCCTTTCCAGGGCAAGTTTACCGGCTTCCGCAAGTTTATCGCGGGTTACTTTGTCTTCAGGTTTGATGTTTATCGCGATTGAAAACTGTTCCCGGGCTGCTTCATAATCCTTTGTCACCATGAGCCGGTTGCCGTTTTCAACTGCAGCAGCATAGCGTGCTTCATCTTCAGGATCGGTGTAAAACTTCCTGATCTGTGCCAGTTTGTCTTTTGGAAACTGGGCAGAGGGATCAATGCTCAAAGCCTTTTCATATTCGGCTTTGGCTTTTGCATATTCCTTCGCTTGTAAATAATCCTCTCCCCGGAGAATAGCTTCCTCGAATTGTTGTAATCTGGCAGGGTCAGGACTCTGGGCCAAAGCGCTATAAGAGGATCCAAAAAGTATTAAGAAGAATGTCAGTATCAGGCCGGAAGCAGGCCGGGTTAAAAAAACTTTATTCATTTTAAGTCAGATAAATGGCAACCACGCATTGTTTTTTACTGTAAGCGTAATAACAAAACGAAAATCCGGAAAGTTTATTGGGTATTGAACGAGATCAGGCTTTCTGGTTATAAATAAGCCCGTCACGCATATAAAGCCTCCGGTCAGACATTCCGGCAAGTTCTTCGTTATGGGTGACGATGAGGATGGTTTGATTGAATTTTTCCCTTAAATCGAAAAAGAGTTGATGTAGTTGCCTGGCGTTTACTGAATCAAGGTTCCCCGAAGGCTCGTCAGCCATAATAACCGAAGGGTTGTTAACCAAAGCCCTGGCGACGGCGATGCGTTGTTGTTCGCCTCCGGATAATTCAGCAGGTTTGTGGGCAGCCCGCTCCTGCAGATTCAGGAACTCAAGCAGTTCCATTGCCTTTTTCTCCGCTTGTTTCCTGCCGGTCCCGGCGATAAATGCCGGGATACAAACATTCTCAAGCGCTGTAAATTCGGGTAGTAAATGGTGAAACTGGAAAACAAAACCGACTTTCCGGTTTCGGAATTCTGCCAGTTTACGGTCATTAAGCTTACCTGTATCAATGCCGTCAACTGCCACATATCCGTTGTCGGCCCGGTCGATGGTACTCAGAATATGGAGAAGGGTTGATTTGCCGGCTCCGGAAGCGCCGGTCACCGAAACGATCTCTCCCTTATTGATCTGAACAGATACACCTTTCAGTACCTTTAGGCTTCCATACGATTTGACTATTTCTTTCGCCTGAATCATAAAATACAATTAACCTGCTGCAAAGTTAACAGTTTAAGTGAAAGTCACCCTGATACGGTGAGAAGTCATGTAAGAAGTGCCGGATGGAATAAAACTGCCGGATTCAGGCTGTTTCCTAAAGCCTGTTTGGACGGGATAAAAATTTTCAATACTTGCCAAACGGAATCAGGGAAGTGTAAAGACTACCTTCCTGAGTCTGGACAAAAGGCAGGTGAAGCACCCTGATTTGCCTAATCGAGGACAAAATCATCCTCTGTAACTTCAATTTCAAGTTCTGCGCCGATCAGTTCAGCCAGCCACTTGTAACCTTTTTTTACAATGAGTCTGATTTTGACATACCCCATTATGGGGAATTTCAATGTTGCAAGCATAACGATGGTTTTTTCCGGTTTAAACCCGGCTGGATAAGCCGGCCAGGCTATAGGAATATATCGCTTTATTGTATAAAAGTAACCTGATCAGGAGCAGAATATCTTATTGATCTGATCAGTTGAATCTATAAATGATAAATGAAAGTTACCTGAATTATTTTAAGCGGCCCGGGGCAGCTCAGGCTGAAGTTTAGTGCATTCGGGAAAGGAAATTAAGGCTTCCTCCTTTTCAGCATCAGATAGTCGAGATGGTAGAGTGCCTTGATGCTGAACATATTCAACTGTGAAGCATTGAATAACTGATCGAGATTATCAAGGTATTTAATATTGTAAGCTTTGTCTTCGCTTTCAATATTGTTTTTCCAAACCAGACTCAGCATGCTGCCCGGTGCGAATTCCCATCCGATGGCAAGGTCAATGCTGAAAAAGTTATAGTTAAAGTTAGCATCATAAACCAGGTCGGGATCAGGTGTCAGGGTGCCATCTGTATTTAATGTGTAATATCCCTTGTAATCAGCTGTTTGCCAGAAATGTCTGAACCAGAGAGAGGTTGAAATCAAACGGCTGATCATATATTTGCCGGAGAAAGAATTTTCAAGGGTGTTCACATCTCTTTTGCCAAACCAGACTGTATTGTTGTATGCGCCAATAAAACCCAGGTCTCCCGGGTTATTGCCCAAGCCTGTTGTTTGCCTGAATGACAACCGGTCGTTAAGCCTGACAACAGGCCCGATTTCAAACCATGTATAGTGCTTTTTATCATACTCCCGGGTATAATAAAACTGCCCGTCTATGGCCAGTTTCTTCCTGTAATCGCTCGAAAAGCCGATCCAACCCTGGTTATAGCCGGGTTTCAGGAAGTACCTTCCCGGAATTCTTGGTTCATAATAGTCATACCTGTCGGTTGGTGAAACAGAAATTCCCCACCAGAAAGTGAAGTAGTTTCTGAGGGTGGTGTTGCCTTTGTAAGTGAGCAAGGTATTGATGTTGGTTTTATTGTTCAGCGCCCTGGTCTGATCGAGACCCAGGCTTTGGGCGAAATTCAGAAAAATGCCAAAAGGTTCATAAAGCCTGTAGCTGACGTAAACCCCTCTGTTTTGCTGATTTCTGTAGCGGTTGATGCCCAGGTCGTTGATGTTGTAATTGGAGTCCAGCGCGCTCTGGTAAACAGAAAACTGAAACTTACCCCGGCTTTTCATGAGAAATAGTCCATAATTGTAGCCAACGCCGGTTTCGCCAAACGAATACTCCGGATTTGCCCCTCCTTTATTCCATTTGGATGCCGAGAAATTCATCCCGACAAAATATGTTTTGGATTTATCCCCGATGGTGGTTCCGGCTCCGGTTACATTGGAGTCGTCCCAGCCTCCGGGTCTTGTGACATTGGTATTGATAAAATAGACGGATGAATTATTTGGCAGTGCCTGATCGAGCACTACAATGTTGTAGTTGGTCGCCGGATCTGTGAGGATTTCCCTTTCATTGCCACTGGCCGTATCTTTGGCTGTCGCCCACGTATTGCCCGTTACTGCATTGAAAACACCTATCCCCAATCCGGAACCTGTTCTGCCGCTGAATTTCATTGCATTCAACAGCCTTGCACTTACCGGATTGTGGGTCAGGACTTCTGTTTCGTCAAGCATATTGCTGACCATATAGTGACGCAGCGGTGTGCGGCCGATGCGTCGCGAGTAAAAGAGCTCTCCCTTATTGAAGAGGTCAGTGCCTTCATTGAAAAATGTCCGGTTCTCGTCATAAATCAACTCAAGCGCGGTTAGGTTTTTCTGAATTTTATCTGATTGCACCTGACTGAAATCCGGCAGTAAAATCATATCAAGGGTGAAGCTTTCATTGATACCGTATTTCAGGTCCATACCACCGTTGTATGCGAACGACCACGGGTCACCGCGGAATGCCGGATCGCTGTTGTGTTGCATGTTGGCAGAAATATATGGCGTAAATGACAAGCGCAGGGGAGGCCTGATGTTCTCAAAGCCTGTAAGCTTGCCCCAGTGTACCTGAACGTTTCCGGCTCCTTTTTCTTCCAGGGCCCAATGGATTTGTTCGCGGTATCTTCTTATTGTTCTTGAGGCCTGGAATCCCCAGTCCTGTGTGGGCAGACCCGGGAATCTGATCGCTGAGTAAGGGATGCGGACTTCTGCAATCCACCCGGAATCGGTTACGCCAACCTCACTGTACCAGACGGCACTGTAGGTTTCGTCAAGCATACGGCCATCCACCTGTATTCCTGATGCGGAAACGGCAAAATAGTATGCATCCTGCTGATTATTATAGGTGTCAAAAGCAAAACCGAAGTAATCGGCATTCAGATCATCGTTGTCCCGCTCACCAAGTTGCCGGGCGATGCTGTCGGGAGCCGGGTCATACATGATGGCAGCAACATATACCGCTTCGTCATCATACATCAGCATAACCTTTGTTTCGAAAGATGGTTCGGCATCCGATACAGGCTCAAATTGTCTGAATCCACTGAGCAGGGTGGCATTTATCCACTCTCCCTCTGAAATTCTGCCATCAATATGCGGAATTGCGACAGTCCGCTTTATCGCTGCTGAAGGAGGGATGCCACCCAATACGTTTGACGTAAAGCTAAAAAAGCTTGTCAGATATATTGCCAGAAGAACTAAGGTTCTCATAAAGGGTGATGGTAGTTGAGCTAAAATAAAAATGGTAATGTTTTTTTTCAACTTATGATACTCCGGGTTGGCTTTTAATTTCAACTAGGATTAAAAACTTTTTATATTTGTTTGAACTGTCAGCCGGCTAAATTGTTTAAGCCAGTGATTGAGGACAAATATACCGGATTTTCTTAAAGTTCCGGGATTTTGATAACAATTATACTTACCTAATTTTCAGTTTAACTTTATTTCCATGAACCTCCACGAATTTCAGGCAAAACAAGTACTTCGTTCTTATGGTGTTCCTGTGCCGGTGGGCATTGTAGCGGAAACTCCGGAACTGGCAGTGAAAGCTGCCGGGGAAATCCAGCAGATAACCAACTCGGACCGATGGGCGGTAAAAGCTCAGATACATGCCGGGGGCAGAGGTAAGGGCGGAGGCGTTAAGATTGCCCAGTCGCTGCATGAGGTCTGGGAGAAGTCGTCACAGATTATCGGGATGACCCTGGTAACACCACAGACGGGACCCGGCGGAAAGCTGGTGAGCAAAGTACTTGTTGAACAGAATATTTTCTATCCGGGCGAAAGTGAGCCCATGGAATTTTATATGAGTATGTTGCTTAACCGTGCCAGCGGAAGAGTCATGATCATGTACTCAACCGAAGGGGGAATGGATATCGAAGAGGTTGCCGAGAAGACTCCTCACCTGATTTTTACCGAAGAGGTTGATCCCAAAGTCGGGCTGCAGGATTTCCAGTGCCGCAAGATTGCCTATAACTTCAAACTTGAAGGAGCTGCTCATAAAAATATGCAGAAATTTGTAAAAAGCTTATATGATGCCTATATGGGTAGTGATGCGGCTTTGCTTGAAATAAATCCGGTATTTAAAACATCCGACAACCTGATCATGGCCGCCGATTGTAAAATGCGCCTTGACCAGAACGCCCTGTTTCGCCACCCCGATCTGCTGGCCATGCGTGACCTGGCTGAAGAAGACCCTGCCGAAGTTGAAGCCGGGGCTCATCATCTGAATTATGTCAAGCTCAGCGGAAATGTTGGTTGTATGGTGAATGGCGCTGGTCTGGCCATGGCAACCATGGATATTATTAAACTTTCGGGCGGGGAACCCGCCAATTTTCTGGATGTTGGTGGTACTGCCAATGCCGAAAGGGTAGAGCAGGCTTTCAGGATTATTATGAAAGACCCCAATGTAAAGGTTATCCTGGTAAATATTTTTGGCGGCATTGTTCGCTGCGACCGGGTGGCACAGGGCATCGTGGATGCATACCGAAACATTGGCATCATTGATATTCCGATCATTGTCAGGCTGCAGGGCACCAATGCCGAGGAGGCCAAAGACCTCATAGAGCACTCGGGCCTCAAGGTTTTCTCCGCTGTATTATTGCAGGAAGCTGCCGAATTGGTGACAAAAGTTCTTGAAAATTAGTTTTTGTTTAGTGAGTGTGGTTGAGAAGGGTTGTCAGACGACAGCCCTTCTTTCATTATAACTGATTTCGCAGCATGTCCGTTCCCCCTGGTAATTTCAGATCAGTCACTTAAAAAAGTGAGAGATCATTGCTGAACAACTTAACTGCTGAATGTAGTCACAGTTGTTCCGGATAAAAAAACGGCCGGAGATAATCCGGCCGCTTCTACCAAACACTAATGAAAACAACTACTTAGCGTATTCTGCAACGATATCCTTAACGCCCTCGGGAGCCACCCGTCCGTAAACTTTTTCACCAACGAGTACAACAGGAGCAAGCCCGCAGGCTCCTACACAACGCAGGCAGGCCAGTGAAAACTTTCCGTCGGGGGTTGTTTCTCCTACATTGATGTTAAGCAGACGCTTGAACTCATCGATAACTTTCTCAGCGCCGCGTACGTAACAGGCTGTGCCAAGGCAGATTGAAACCGGATGCTCGCCTTTTGGCAACATGGTAAAGAAGGAGTAGAAGGAAACTACTCCGTAAACATGCGCGACAGAGATGTTGAGTTCTTTGGCAATCACCTCCTGAACTTCAGCAGGAAGATAACCAAAAATTCCCTGTGCCTTGTGGAGCACATTGATCAGTTCACCTTTATCGTTGTTGAACGATTTGCAGACAGCTTTCAATTCATCAAGCTTTTCTGCGGATAATTTTATATTTGCCATGATCTGAATTCTTTTGATTTGTGTTGTTTGTTCCGCCGGTACATGGTTTTCCGCCCGGCAATCTTCCCTTATTCTACAACCTTGATATCCTTGCTTTTGTCGAAATAGTGCGTATGAAGCAGGTGATGAGATTTTTCACTCAGCGGTTTGCCGAGGAATTCTTCATAAAGCTGAATGATATAAGGGTTTTCATGCGATTTACGGATGGTCTTATTGGCATCTTCCTGATAAATCGCCTTCTGACGGGCCTTGATGATGGAAGAATCTCCATGATGCAGCGGTTGTCCGCCACCCCCGATGCAACCGCCCGGGCAGGCCATAATTTCAATCGCATGGAATTCAGATTTTCCGTCCTTGATATCCTGCAGCAGTTTACGCGCATTTCCAAGTCCGTGCGCAATGCCTATCCTGATCGGGAGTCCGTTGAAGTCAATGGTAGCTTCGCGGATATATTCCATTCCCCTCAACTCTTCAAAATCAACTTTTTCAAGCTTTTTACCCGTGTGCACCTCATAGGCGGTACGGACTGCAGCTTCAATCACCCCTCCGGTAGTACCGAAGATAACCGCAGCTCCGGTTGATTCGCCAAGCGGATTGTCGAAATCTTCATCCGGCAGTGCATTGAATTCAATGTTCGACTGCTTGATCAGGTGTGCCAGCTCGCGGGTCGAAATGGAGTAGTCAACATCCGGATTGCCGTTGGTGGCGAATTCATCACGCTGGCATTCGAATTTCTTGGCAAGACAGGGCATAATGGAAACAACCACCAGGTCCTCGCGTTTCACATTGATTTTATCAGCGAAATAAGTTTTGGCGATAGCTCCGAACATCTGCTGCGGACTGCGCGCTGTTGAAGGAATATCCCTCATTTCAGGGAACTGGTGTTCGAAAAAGTTCACCCAGCCCGGGCAGCAGGAGGTAAGGATCGGCAACGGAACATCTTTATCTCCGTTCAGATGACGGGTAAGACGGTCAAGCAGCTCGGTTCCTTCTTCCATAATAGTGAGGTCGGCGGCAAAGTCTGTATCAAAAACGTAGTTGAAGCCCAGCCTGCGCAATGCGGCGGCAAGTTTCCCGGTTACCAGGGTGCCCGGCTCCATGCCAAATTCTTCGCCAAGCGCAGCCCTTACAGCCGGAGCAGTCTGCACAACAACGGTTTTGGTCGGATCAGCCAAAGCGCGGATTACTGAATTTGTATGGTCAACCTCGGTGAGGGCGCCGGTCGGACAAACAGCCACACATTGTCCGCAATAGGTACAAACACTGTGATCAAGATTCATCTCAAAAGCGGGAGCCACCACCGACATAAATCCGCGGTTTACAGCTGAGAGAACGCCAACTGTCTGCACCTCATTACACATCATTTCGCACCTGCGGCACATAATGCATTTATCCACATCACGGATAATGGCAGGGGAAGTGTCTTCACGGTAAGTTGACTGCTCTCCCTCATAATGCAGCTTGCGTATGCCAAACTCCTGGGCCATGGTCTGCAATTCGCAGTTTCCATTCTTTGCACAGATAAGACAGTCGGTCGGATGGTCAGAAAGAATCAACTCCAGAACCGTTTTTCTCGAATTTAATACCCTGATATTGTGGGTATTTACAACCATGCCTTCGGTGCATTCCGTAACGCAGGCAGGGGCCAGGTTGCGGCGGCCGGCGACTTCAACAACGCAAACACGGCATCCGGCGGGTTTATTTTCAATATTCAGGTCGTGGAGATGAAGGTAACAAAGGGTAGGGATGTGAATTCCGGCCTTCTTTGCAGCTTTGAGTATTGTGGTGCCTTTGGCTACCTCAAGTACTTTATTGTCTATCGTTAATTTGATTGTTTCCATTTCTTTCCGGGTATTATTTGATAAACACAGCATTGAATTTGCACTTCTCAAGACAAGCGCCGCATTTGATACAGGTAGCCTGGTCAATCACATGGATGCCTTTACGCTCACCTGAAATTGCATTGACAGGGCAATTGCGGGCACAGGCTGTACAACCGACACAGTTCTCGGGGTCAATAAAGTATTGCAGCAATGCTTTACATTGGCCGGAACGGCATTTCTTGTCAGTAACGTGTTCAATATATTCATCCCAGAAATTGTCAATGGTGGAAAGAACCGGGTTGGGCGAGGTCTGTCCCAGTCCGCAGAGCGCAGTGTCTTTGATCACATAGCTGAGATTCCTGAGGCTGTCGATGTCGTCGCGTGTTCCTTTCCCCTGAGTGATTTTGTCAAGAATTTCATAAAGCCTCTTGTTGCCAATCCGGCAGGGTGAACATTTTCCGCACGATTCTTCAACGGTGAAGTCGAGATAGAACTTTGCCATAGATACCATGCAGTCATCCTCATCCATGACAATCATTCCGCCGGAGCCCATCATCGAACCGCTGGCCAGCAGGTTGTCATAATCAATGGGGGTGTCGAGATGCTTTTCAGTAAGGCATCCGCCTGAGGGGCCGCCGGTCTGAACAGCCTTGAATTTTTTACCGTCCTTGATACCTCCGCCAATCTCATAGATTACTTCGCGAAGGGTGGTGCCCATGGGAACTTCGATCAGTCCCACATTGTTGATCTTTCCGGCAAGGGCGAATACCTTGGTGCCCTTTGATTTCTCGGTTCCGATGCCTGCAAACCAGTCTGCACCTTTGTTGATGATAACAGGCACGTTGGCGAATGTTTCAACGTTGTTGACGTTGGTCGGCTTTTCATAATATCCCGAAACGGATGGGAAGGGAGGTTTAACGGTAGGCTCGCCCCTCAGCCCTTCCATTGAATGGATCAGGGCGGTTTCTTCGCCGCAGACAAAAGCGCCGGCGCCATAGCGAAGTTCAATATCAAAGGCAAAGCCTGTGCCGAGGATATCCTGTCCGAGAAGTCCATACTCCCTGGCCTGGTTAATGGCTGTTTTCAGACGGTCAATGGCCAGCGGATATTCAGCCCGGATGTATACCAGTCCGTATGATGCCCCGATACAATAGCCGCAAATGGCCATTGCTTCGATAACGGAATGGGGGTCGCCTTCAAGAATGGAACGGTCCATAAATGCGCCCGGGTCCCCTTCATCGGCATTACATACGACGTATTTTACATCTGATACTGATTTGCTGGTGATTTCCCATTTCAGGCCGGTGGAGAAACCTCCGCCGCCACGTCCGCGCAGGCCTGATTTCTTCATTTCCTCAATTACCTGCTGGGGAGTCATTTCCGTCAGACATTTGGCCAATGCTTCATAACCGTCGCGCGAAATATATTCGTCAATGTTTTCCGGATCAATAAACCCACAGTTGCGCAAAGCGATCCTGAGCTGTTTTTTATAGAAGCCCATGTGCTTGGAATCGGAAATATGTTCCTTATTTTCAGGGTCAACGTATAAAAGCCGGTTTACTTTACGACCCTTGATCAGATGCTCTTCTACAATCTCCCGTGCATCCGCAGGACTCACCTGTGTATAAAAGGTATTGTCGGGCATGATCTTTACGATGGGTCCCTTCTCGCAAAAGCCGAAACATCCGGTTGCAATTACCTGAACCTCATTGTCTAACCCTTTATCGGCTACAATGGTTTTAAGGTTCTCGAGCAGGGTGTCACTTTCTGAAGCATGACAACCGGTGCCACCGCAAACCAATACATGCATTTTATATTTTGCCATTACCGCTCCTCCTTATTTCTTTTCAATGGTTTCATAATTAACCGGAATGATCCCTTCAACGAGTTCGCCGTTCTTTACATATTTTTCAATGATGTCATCGGCCTTTTTAGTATCCACATAGCCGAAAACAACGGGTTCCTTACCCGGGAGGGTGATTTCAACGGTAGGTTCAGCAAAACAGTATCCCATACAACCGGTTTGAGTAACTATAGCCTGGATGTTTCTTTTGTCAAATTCTTCAATAAAGAAATCCATAACCTGTTTGGCGCCGGAGGCAATTCCGCAGGTTGCCATGGCAACTTTTACCTGTACCAGGCTTTCAGGGTTGTTGCTCTTCTCCCTGAGGCTCATTTTACCCTGCAGCTCTTCTTTAATCTTGCGCAGGTCAGCCAGTGATTTTACTTGTCCCATGTTTAAAATTTGTTTGTGTGTTGATTATTATCCTGAAATCTTTATTTCCTTCAGATTTTCATTGATCATTTCTTTCAGAAACCGGATAACCGGTGCTTCTGATATTGACATTCCTTCCAGCATTTCATTGACCTCAGCCGTGTCGAAACGATATGTGCCCACTGGCGTTGTATGCCTGTAGATGAACCTTAATGCAGGGTTGGCGGCGGCAAGCAGCACAACAGTCCCGGCAATGTCACCCAGTGGCTGACGGTCAAGATGGCTTAGCCCGAATACCGCTGTAACCGTTGTGCCTTTCCCGCTGGCAGATTCTACAGACAGGTAGCCGCCGGTCGAATCTGCATGTTGTTTCAGCAGGGGCAACCCCAACCCAACCTTGCGGGTAGTCCTGCTGGTTACATAAGGGTCGGTTACCTTCCCGATCATGTCGGCAGGAATCCCTTTCCCGTTGTCCCTGATGCGCATCATAAGCCTGTCGGTTGAAACGGATTCCCCGATCAGCAATTCTATCTCAGTGGCGCCGGCAGAGATGGAATTCTGCGCAATGTCCATGATGTGCATCGCAAAGTCCTTCATCATAACACTACCTCTCTTCCTTCTTTTCCCAGCAGCACTTTGCGGAATTCGTCGAAACCGGTGTTTTCCATCCGGAAAAGGTTGAAAATACTTCCGATCGCTTCCGGCTGATGGGCATCAGAGTTCCGGAGAATGGTTTTTCCGCGCATATAGGGGTGCTGTTTCACGAAATCCTCAGTAGATATGTGTTTCGTCAGCTCGAAGGCATCGGCCTTCATGTCAGGCGGTACAAAACCCAGTTGGCTGACAAGGCTGTATTTGGCCCTGTTGATATGGGCAGGGATAAAAATCCCGCCCAGCCGGTGCACCTCAGCTTCAACCTGGTCAATGCTCTGAGATATCGCGGTGATCAGCAGTCTGGGTTCTTCATAGCAGATGTTTTCTTCTTCATCCACTACTACCTGGTAGCCAAACAAGTCAGGCTTATTCGTGATATCAGGCAGATGCCGGTCAAGATATTGCTGAAATTCGTCCAGAATGTCAAAAGTTTCAAAGAACGCCAGGCAGTGAACTTCTTCTTTTGTTGTTACCTCAACCCCTGTATAAACAGTGATACCTGCCTTTAGCGCTTCACTGCATACTACCCTGCATTGCCGGGTGGAATTGTGGTCGGTTATGCCTATGATGTCAAGCTTTTCTTCCAGGGCCTTCCGTACAATGTTCCGCGGGCTCATTTCAAGACTGCCGCAAGGCGAAAGTACAGTATGAATGTGAAGGTCGGCGCTGAATTCCTTCATCTTGTAAGCAGTTTCATTATTTCAGCAGATTATACAATCTGCCATTGATTGTAAAGGTGTCTTCGCTGGTGCCTAGCACCGGAATGCTTTCTTCGTTACTTTGTTCTGCCATGTCGGGATCAGGGGAAAATCCCTTCACCAGTATTACGGCTGCTAAATCTTTCAGTGATGCAATTGCCATCACGTTTTTATGGGTCTGCAGTGTGATCCAGATATCGCCCGAACCGGCATTGCCCATGACATCGCTCAAAAGATCGGATGAATATCCGTATTTGATTTCATTGTCGAGACCGGCAGCTCCGCTGATTACCGTAAGCCCTAATTTTTCAGCAACTTCTCTGACTTTCATGATTAAATTCCTTTCAAGTCCCGGTACTTGTTGGTTTTCCCGAATCCCCAGATATCCTGCATGATTTTAATGCTTTCTTCCAGGCTGAGTTCACCTTTTTGTTCCAGTATTTTCTGAATAAATATACAATTATTTATCGTTGCATCTCCCTGGGCAATGTCCTGGGCAAGCGCCTGACAGCTGGGAGCTCCGCATATGCCGCAGTCTACCATCGGCAGCAATTGCATGATGCGGTTAACTTTTTCCATTTTCCGCATGGCCTCGGCCATATTCTCATCCAGCTTCATCATCGACCGGGGCTTTATTTCTCCTATGCCAATGTTATCAAGGAGGAATTCCCTGTTGGATGAAATTGGCCGTGCTGCGTCAGGGTGTTTGTTTTCGGTCCCGGGATGAGAGTCCTCAGGATGGTTTCTCAGGCGTTCTGCCGTGAGAAAACGGTTTGCGATTGTTAAGACGCCTCCTGCGCAACTTTCGTCGCAAGCCCTGAGTTCAAGAAAGTCGATGTCGGAAATCTCTTCGTTTTCAAGCCGTTCAAGGAATTCAATCACATTATGAATTTCATCAATGGCCAGGGATCTTCCTTTCACAAAAGGCGCTTCGCCATTGGTCAGCGACCAGCAGGTGGCTTTTTTCGAAAGCCTGTTGCCTACAGGCAGTGCACAACTCTGCATATTACGCTGCTTAACCTGCCGGTAAACTTTACTGAAGAGGATATCCATGTTGATAACACCGGTAATCGGTGAATCTTTTTCCCCGACCGGATCTTTAATCGCAGCAATTTTAGCGGCACAGGGCGTCACGTAAAATATGCCGGTTTCTTCAGCGGGAATTCCCTGTTCCAGCAGTTCATGCCTGATGTGTAAGGCCGATACGTCCAGCGGGGGCTTTAGCAGCATGATGTGGTCAACCAGGGCGGGGAATTTCACCTGTATAAGCCTTACAATCGCAGGACAGAAAGATGAGATCAAAGGTTTTTTATCTTTCACCCTGCCTGCGTAAGCATTGATGGCTTCCGCGACGATGTCAACCCCGTTTTCTACTTCGTAAACATGGGTAAATCCAAGCTCAAGCAATACACTGTGAATCTGACGCAGTGAGATGTCTTCAGGGAATTGACCTGTAAATACCGAAGGAACGAGTGCTACGCGGTATTTATAGTCAAAGATGTAGTTGAAGTCATCATGATCAATGATTATGGCACTTACAGGGCAAACCCTGAAGCATTCACCGCAATCAACACAACGGTTTTCGATCAGTACTGATTTTCCGTTTTTTACCCTGATTGCCTCAGTTGGACAAACGTTCATACAATGGGAACAGCCGATACACAGATCTTCCCTGATCTTGAGTGCATGGTGGAAAGTTGCTGATTCCATTGCTATGAGTGATTAGTTGTTTAAAAATGTAATAATTTCAACAGTAGTGCCTTTTCCGACCTGTGAGGTAACGGATAGACGGTCGCTGTTGTTTTTAATGTTGGGCAGGCCCATTCCGGCTCCAAATCCCATTTCGCGTACTTCCGGCGATGCAGTTGAATACCCTTGCTGCATGGCAAGTTCAATGTCTTCAATGCCCGGACCTTCGTCAACCAGCCTGATTTCGATTTTCTCCGTGTCGATGTCGATGTAGATGATTCCCTGGTAAGCATGGGCAACAACGTTGACTTCAGCTTCGTAAAGGGCAACAACAACCCTTTTAACTATCCTGGGGTCAACATTCAGCTGTTTAAGAATTTTCTTTAACTGACTGGATGCTGACCCTGCTTTGGAAAAATTACCTCCTTCAACATGAAATTCGAAATGCATCACAAACAATTTTAATATACCGGCTTAACACCGGAATTGAACAGGATTCCGCTGGATTTGAACATGGAGTAGTCACACTCAATCAGTATCATATCGTTCTCAGCGGCCAGTCGGATCATCTCGGAAGTTGCCTTTTTCTTCCTGACAAAGATTATTTTGTTGATATCGGACATTTCAGCGGTGCGTATGGTCTGCAGATTTGCAAGCCCTGTGAGCAGAAGCAGGTTATCTGTTTCTATGGTGAGAACATCGCTCATCAGGTCGGATGCAAATGCAAATTCTACCTCGGCATCAAGCTGATCGTGGCCTGAAACAACTTTGGCATTCAGTAATTCGACAACCTCTTTGATTTTCATTCGGTTTAAAATTAAGCACCTTGCAGTGCGGGAGTCACAAACTTCTTACAAATGGTGGTGCAAAATTAAATAGTTATTTCGTGCCAACCAAATATTATTGTTAATAAATTCACATTGTTATAAAAATAACAATAAATTTATTTTCATTCTAAACAAGTGGTCTTAATATGCGCTGAAATAAGTACTTAAATGGTCGCAGGTTTAAGCTTAAAATGCCAGGAGGATGGCTATAAGCCATCCTCCTCAGCACCGAATTATCAGGTTTTAGTATCGCTTCCTGGGCTTGTAATGTGTGTGCAGCAGGTCATGAGATTTATGACTCAGCGGTTCGCCAAGGAATTCCTTGTAGATCTCCACAATTTCAGGATTCTCATGCGACTTGCGGATAGGCATATCCTCATCTTCCTGGTAAATTGCTTCGGAGCGCTTTTTGCGGATTTCCGGTGAAGTGGGTATAGGCTGGCCTCCGCCACCCAGACAGCCGCCCGGGCAGCCCATTACTTCAATGAAGTGATAAGCGGCTTCCCCTTTTCTTACCTTTTCCATCAGTTGTCTTGCATTGGCAAGTCCGTGCGCGATTGCTACATGGAGGTCAACACCTTCGAGGAAACTCCATTCGGGTTTTACATTCTTGATTTTGATGGTCGCATCCTTGATGCCTTCCATACCGCGAACCGGTTGAATGTTAAGGTTCGTGAAAGGAACTTCACGCCCGGTAACAATTTCGTAGGCAGTCCGGAGGGCGGCTTCCATTACTCCGCCTGAAGCGCCAAAGATTACCGCTGCTCCGGATGATTCTCCCAGGATACTGTCGTAATGCTCGTCTGACAGCTTGTTGAAATCAATACCTGCCTGTTTGATCATCATGGCAAGTTCCCTGGTAGTCAATACATAATCAACATCCTGATATCCGCTGTCGCGCATTTCCGGCCTTTCGCATTCAAACTTTTTGGCTACGCAGGGCATGATCGAGACAACGACCATATCCTGAGCCTTGATGTTGATTTTATCGGCATAATAGGTTTTTGCTACGGCGCCGAACATTTGTTGCGGTGATTTGCAGGTAGAAAGGTTGTCGAGCATGTCTGAATACATGTGCTCCTGAAATTTGATCCATCCGGGTGAGCATGAAGTCATCATCGGGAGGACCACTTTCTCGTCTTTATCTACCAGTGCGCGTTTCAGGCGGGTAAGCAGTTCGGTGCCTTCTTCCATAATGGTAAGGTCGGCGGTAAAATCGGTATCCAGCACTTTATTGAAACCGAGTTTCTTGAGCGATGCCACCATCTTGCCGGTTACCCTTTCGCCTACCGGAATTCCAAGATCTTCTCCCAGGGCGATGCGGGTAGCGGGAGCTGTCTGCACCACTACAAATTTTGAGGGATCGTATATGGCATTCCACACTTCCTCAATGTAATTGCGTTCTGTGAGCGCGCCGGTCGGACATCTGTTGATACATTGACCGCAGTTGGTGCATACCACTTCATGCATCGGTTTGTTCAGGAAAGTAGAGATCTTCTGGTGATCTCCCTTATTCACCACGGCAAGTGCACTTACTCCCTGAAGTTCAGCGCAGGTTCTGACGCAGCGCTGGCAGCGGATACATTTGCTGTCATCTTTTACGATGGAAGGGGATGAAATATCCTGGATCAGACTCTCAGGTTTCACAAGGTCGAGAAAAACGTGATCACCTATGCGGTATTCACTGGCCAGGTCCTGCAGTTCGCAATGCCCGTTTTTAAAACATTTGGTACAATCTGCATTGTGCTCTGAAAGGAGGAGTTCAACGATGTGTTTCCGTGAAACCCTCACTTTTTCGCTGTTGGTAAATACTTCCATGCCTTCTGAAACCGGTGTGGCACAGGCAGCGGCCAGCAATCTGGCGCCTTTGACTTCCACCACACAAACGCGGCAGTTGCCTGCAACAGTAAGGTCAGGATGATTGCATAATGTGGGGATTCTGAAATTCAGCTTTTTAGCTGCCTCAAGAATGGTTGTGCCCTCTTCCACCGCGATGGGCATATTGTTTATCTTAAGGTTAACGAGATATTTGCTCATGGTTTCGCTTGCTTTTTGGTTCTTTGGGCTTCATAACCTCCGGAAGAAATTGCCTGAAGGTATTCTTGCCCTTTACTTTGTATGTTTTCCTTTTACTTAGTAAATAATCTCTTCCCTGAAATTATCAATTATTGAATTGAAGGGATTGCCGACTGATTGACCAAGGCCGCATTTCGCGGCAATTTTCATGGTTCCGGTCAGCTTTTTCAGATCGTCGAGGTAAGCAGGCGGACGTTCTCCACGTTTAACCGCTTCAATTCCCTTGAGCAGTTGCTGGCATCCAACCCGGCAGGGTGTACATTGCCCGCATGACTCTTCGGTGAAGAACTCCAGGTAATCGTGAAGAACATTATACATTGAACGTGAACTGTTGAAAATCATCATCGAGCCTCCGGTTGGTATCCCTTCGAATCCGATAATGGTATCGTTGAACTTCTTTCTGGGTACACAATGGCCGGATGCCCCGCCAACCTGAACAGCTTTGGTGTCACCATCACCAAATTCATTGACAAACTCATGCAGTGGCATGCCAAGTTCGAGTTCATAAATTCCCGGGATCGGCGTATCGCCTGAAACGGAGAATACTTTTGATCCTCTGGAGTCGCTGGTGCCCAATGCCTTGAATTTTTCAGGGCCCATATGACAGATCATGGTGGTATAAACCAGGGTTTCAACGTTGTTGATCACCGTAGGTTTGCTGTTGTAGCCGGCAACAGTCGGGTAGGGGGGCTTGTTGCGGGGCTCTCCGCGTTTCCCTTCCATAGATTCGAAGAGTGCGCTCTCTTCTCCGCAAACATAAGCGCCTGAACCGGATTTGAAATAAATCCTGAAATCTATGTTGCGTTTTTTCAGTGCATTGTTGAAATCCTCCAGTTTTTTCATCAGGTTCTTCAAAAGGAAGTTATACTCCCCCCTGAGGTATATGTAACCTTCTTTGGCACCGACAACATAACCACAGATGGTCATGCCGGCGAATATTTTTTCCGGTACGCGGTCGAGAATCTCACGGTCTTTGAATGTTCCCGGTTCTCCTTCGTCAGCATTACAAATAACATATTTTACATCCCCTGTCTCATTTCTGGTGAATTTCCATTTGAGTCCGGTAGGGAACCCGGCGCCACCACGGCCTTTCAGACCACTGTCAATCAGGTCGAGGATAATGTCATCTGCTGATCTCTTAAGCGTTTTATCCAGTACTTCGAGCGGAGTGCATTTGTCGTCAACCTCGAAAATAATATCAACTTTTTTAAGATTGTTTTCCATTTGGATAGTTTTTTTGTTTGTGACCATTTGGGTTTAGTGAGTGCTTTTAGCGTACTCTTCAACAATTTCAAGAGCTTTCTGAGGCGTTAGTTCAGGATAAACCTCATCGTTAATCAGCATAACAGGTCCCTTGTGACACCATCCCAGGCAATTGGCTGTCAGCAGTGTGAATTTCTTGTCATGGGTTGTTTCACCTACCTTGATTTTCAGGGCATTGCTCAGTGTATTAATAATTTCATCCTTGCCTTTCATGTGGCAGGTGATGGTCTTGCAGACCCTGATAATGTTTTTTCCCCTCGGCACAGTGTCGAGAAACGTGTAAAAAGAGGCTGTTCCATATACATCTGCTGCGGCAAGATCGAGCTCTTTAGCTACGCAGAGTAATGCTTCTTCCGAAAGGTAATGCTCCTGCTGCACAATGCCCTGTAAAACAGGCATCAGGCTGTTTCGGTTTCTGCCGTTTTTTTCAACCAGCTCTTTTACGAGTGCTTCTGTTGTTAACATTTAATCCTCCGACTTTAGTTAGATAAAATACTTTGTTGATTAGTGAATTGAGTGTGACTTGTGAATTGATTAACAATTCGCAGTAAAAATAGAAATTCTTTTGTGAATCAATTAACAACAGACCTCTTTTTTTCAACGGGTTTCCCTAATTTATAACTATTCTAAATTCAGATTATCCGGTTTTTTCAATCATTAAATCGATCGCTGAATTCTGAAGGTATTTTGTACTTTTATCCGATGGAGCAATTCAGGTATTTTATACATTTAGCGTATAACGGCAAAGACTTCAGCGGTTGGCAGATACAGCCTGTATCTCCCTCGGTGCAGCAAGCTCTTGAGTCAGCGCTGTCGATGCTTCTCCGGGAAAAAATATCAGTTACCGGTGCCGGTCGCACCGACTCCGGGGTGCACGCGCGGAATTATTACGCCCATTTCGGCGTAAAGCAAAGCTTCAATGCGGAAGAATTAAAGGAGTTGGTTTACCGGATGAACAGAGTGCTGCCTCCCTCGGTTGCGGTTTTTGATATTTTTCCCGTAGACCCGGGAATTCATGCCCGTTTCTCGGCCGTTTCCAGAACATACAGGTATTATCTCACAAGAAAAAAGAACCCGTTTCTGACGGAGTTTGCCTGGAGATATGAGGGAAAACTTGATATTGAGGCGATGAAATACATTGCTTCACTATTGCCTGAATATACTGATTTTTCGTGTTTTTCAAAAAAAGGCTCCCAGACCGGATCCACGATTTGTTACATTACCGAGTCATATTTTATTGAAGAGCCAGGTTTGCTGATTTACCATGTAAAAGCCAACAGGTTCCTCAGGAATATGGTCAGGGCCATTGCCGGAACAATGATTGATGTTGGTAAAGGCTTTATGGATGAAGCCGGATTCCGCAGACTAATAACGAGTGGTAGCCGCTCTGATGCGGGCGAATCGGTACCTGCCCATGGATTGTTTCTCGAAGACATTGAATATCCGGAAAACTTCAGGATGAAAGTTGGGTAGCCCGGTAAATGGTTTCTGCTTTCAGGGCGATTTTTCCGGAGGTAAGCCCGTATTTATCCAATAGTTCTTCAGGCTTGCCTGATTCTCCGAAGCTGTCGGGGATACCGATTCTTTCCATTCTTACAGGAAAGTTTTCAACCAGGACCTCGGCGATTGCACCGCCCAGACCACCGGTTATCTGATGTTCTTCAATACTGAAGATCAGACGGGTTTCTTTAGCTGCTTTTAGGATGATATCTTTGTCAACCGGTTTGATTGTGTGCATATTGATGACCCTGGCATTGATACCCCTTAGTGAAAGCAATTCTGCTGCTTTCAGCGCTTCCCATACCATGTGCCCAGTCGCGATCAGGGTGAGGTGGTTGCCGTTCCGAAGCAACTGCGCTTTACCAATCTGAATTTCAGGTTCCGCTAGTGTGAAATCGGCCACTGCTTCACGGCCAAAACGGAGATATACAGGTCCTTTTTCTTCAAGAATTGCTTTGCGGGTGAGGATTGCAGCCTGAGTAGCATCGCAAGGGGATAACACCGTCATTCCGGGAAGGCTGCGCATAACGGCTATATCCTCAAGTGCCTGATGCGTCGCTCCGTCGGGTCCTACCGAGATTCCAGCATGCGCTCCGCCGATAATCACATGAAGTTTGTTGTAACAAATGGAAACCCTGATCTGATCTGTAGCCCGCATGGCTGAAAAAACGGCATAAGTTGTGAAAACCGGAATTTTACCCATCAAAGCCATACCTGCAGCAACCCCCGCACAATTTTGTTCTGCAATGCCCAGGGAGATGAAGTTTTCAGGAAATGCCCCGGCAAAGAGATTGACACCTGTCGAAACGGTGATGTCTGCACCCAGGGCAAAAACGTCAGGATTCATCCGGCCGGCTTCGAGCAGTCCTTCTCCGAATCCATCTCTGGTCGAACGATTTCCCCTGTTGTTAAATATCATTGACTGTTTTGATTTTGGCTAATTCAATACGGTAAATTTCATCTATCTGGCAAAGGAACTCAATGGCTTCGGCGGATGAGGGAGCCCGTCCATGCCAGCGGTGGTCGTTTTCTATGGTTTTCACACCTTTCCCCATAATTGTTTCGGCAAGGATAACCGAGGGCTTGCCTGAACACAACCGTGCCTTTCTGAATGCAGCCAGGATTCCGGGAATGTCATGACCATCGCAATTGATAACATTCCAGCCAAATGCCCGCCATTTTTCTGACAGTGGGTTCAATTGCATTACTGCCGATGTAGGGCCGTCAATCTGAACACCATTCAGGTCAACGATTGCAGTGATATTGTCTAGTCCATGGTGTGCGGCAGCCATTGCAGCTTCCCATATCTGACCTTCCTGTAATTCTCCGTCACCGTGAATACTGAAAATTCTGATTTGAGAAGCATTTTTTTTTGCAATGATTGCCATGCCGGTGGCGATGGATAACCCTTGCCCCAGCGATCCTGAAGATGTTTCAATCCCGGGGAGGCCTGCATCCATTCCGGGATGTCCCTGCAACCTTGATCCGAATTTTCGCAGGGTGAATAATTCTGATTTGTTAAAGTAACCTGACTGTGCAAGGGTTGCATAAAAAACGGGTGCTACATGACCGATTGAAAGGATTACCCGGTCACGATCCGGCCAGGAAGGGTTTTCAGGCCGGTGATGAAGTTCGTTGAAATACAGACAGGTGAAAATATCTGCCAGGCCGAGCGATCCCCCGGTGTGACCTGAGCCTGCCACTGAAAGCATTTTAATGACAAGGGCCCTGGTCTGATAACTGATATTCAGCAGTAACCGTGGATCATTGATTTTATTCATTCTGTCAGATGATCGCTTTGAAGAAGTAGAATGCCATAATAAATGATACGGCCAGCTTCATGACGGTTCCGGCGATAAAGCCTATAAACGAGCCGAATCCTGAGCGGATGGCAGTTGAAGAGTCTTTGCCTGCGATCAGTTCACCGACAACGGCCCCGATAAATGGCCCGGCAATCATGCCGAAAGGAGGGAAGAAGAATATGCCGATCAATAACCCAAATGTAGCTCCCCACACTCCGGTACGGCTCCCGCCGAATTTCTTTGTTCCCCAGATTGGAACGTAATAATCAAGCAAAGTAACGCCGATTGTTATCAGCAGCCAGATAGCCATAAAACGGTAAGTAAAAGGCTCATTGAGCGCGAACTGGATGACGACGAGGCCTGCGTAGCTGAGCGGCGGACCCGGTATCAGCGGAATGATGCAACCTGCGAGGCCTGCAACGGTTAATACTACGCCAAGGGTGATCCATAACCAATCCATATCTCAGATTTTTACAGGGTGAAAATTAAATATTATTTCCTTTCAAGGTAAACAGTTCCCTTTTTTAAAACCGGAATATTATTCCTGATTCTTTACTTCGATAATTTTACTGAAAAGAAATTTATACGATTCCCGGGAATTTTACTTTCTCCGGTATAACGCATGATTCTGAGGGCCATTTGCTGTTTCCCGGGACTATGGTTATTCCGGCCATAATGTGAGAAACATCCTGAAAATTTTCCAGGGACCGGTTGCCGAAACCGGAATTATTCTGGATGACAGCCTCCAGGTTTCTTTTCAATGTAAATTTAATCATTCATGCTGAATTCCCGCGAGAATGTGATGAATATTTGTTGCAGGCGCCCTTATTCGGGAGAATTTATTCTATCACAGCAAACAAAGCCTGATTCTGATTTGTTTTTATAGTGAAACCTGATATTTTCTGATAATGAGAAGAATTATATTTTTAATTAATCTGGTCATTTTATTGATGGTGGGTTTCAATGCATGTAAACATGAAACACAAAAATCTGCTAAAATGGATGAGGGGAAAATTCAGCTTCCGGAAAAAGTTGTCAGGACAGATGAGGAATGGAAGGAAGTTTTAACACCGGAGCAATATTACATACTCCGTAAAAAGGGGACGGAGCGTCCCGGAACAGGTTTGTATGACCAGTTCTTTGTAGAAGGAAAGTATTTCTGCGCCGGTTGCGGCAATGAGCTGTTTGACTCAGGAACTAAGTTTGACGCGGGTTGCGGGTGGCCTAGTTTCAGTGAGCCCGCAGCAGAGCACCATGTTGAAGAGCATAAGGACCTGAGTTTTGGAATGGTAAGAACGGAAGTCGTTTGTTCAAAATGCGGTGGGCATCTTGGACATGTGTTTAATGATGGTCCTCCTCCTACCGGTTTAAGATACTGTATTAATTCGGATGCCCTTGTTTTTAAAAGTGCGGCTCAGTTGCGCAGTGAAGCGGATTCAGCAGCTGATCAGAGAGACATGTAATCCGGCTATTTCCGGATAAATTCAAGTTCCGTGAAATCAAAATCAGGATTGGGAACATCGATCAGCATTCTCTCCACCTCGTGATCCTTGTTCAGAATAAAAGCGGCTTTGCCTTCCGGCAAGGAGGGTACATCAGGAAATTTCAGTGAAAACGTATTGTAGTGCCAGTGTAAGAGAGGACTGTGAAATATCGGGGTATGCTTAAAGATAAGATATAGTTGGTCATTCCTCAGTTGAATCTCAGCTTCACCATATATCTCGCTGGTATAGGTTCCGCAATATTGCGATAAAGACAGGGTAGGGGATGTTCCTGCTATTCTGCCGGCAATATCCTCTTCATTTTGTTTTTTGTCTGCAGCATTACCCTGTTCAATCAGGTCATAGAATTTTTCACTCCAGTCGGTTTGCTCATCCGACAAGAAATAATCAAGAATACGGTAGGAGAGAGGTAAATAGAGACTTGAATTTTTGTTTGTTAAGATCACATAACCCAGGTTTGCTTCAGGAACAAAAGCTGAAAACGAAATAAATCCATCATACCCTCCTGAGTGTGATATGATCTTCTTTCCATGATAATCCATTAATGACCAGCCCATTCCGTAACTTTTAAAATGTGTGGAGGGCCAGATTTTCTGAGAAAACGGTGAAACCTTCTGAACAATCTGGGGTGACCACAGCTCGCGCAGTGTTTTTTCGCTGATCAGTGTTTTATCATTCACTTTGCCACTTTCGAGCTGAAATCTGAGCCACCTGAGCATATCTGACGCCGTTGAATTGATGGATCCGGCCGGCCCGATATTATCCCAGTTAAGATATTTGATCGGAATTACCTGATCATCTGAATCATTATGAGGAAAAGCAGTATTGCCATTGAGGTCAAGCCCGGTAATACTGGTGTTTGAGCTGGTCATTCCGAGAGGCTCAAAAATTCTTTGGCTTACAAAATCGTCCCAACTAATCCCGCTTACTTTCTCAATGATAAGTCCAGCTGCGAGGTACATAATATTTGAATAGCCGTATTCAGTCCTGAAACCGTGGGCAGGCTTCAGATTGGCTGCCCGTTTTACTACTTCCTCGCGGGAATGGCTACTTCCATACCAGATCAGGTCACCGCTGAAGGTCTTTAGCCCTGAACGATGGGTGAGCAGATCCCTGATGGTTGTATTCATGGTAACGTATGGGTCATACATGCGGAACCAGGGGAGATGGTCAATCACCTTGTCATCCCAGCTGATTTTTCCCTCATCAACCAGCATGCCCAGGGCAGTTGCAGTAAATGATTTGGTGTTTGAAGCCACTGCAAACATGGTATTTTCATCAACTAATCCCATTTTGCCTGATTCGCGGACACCATATCCTTTAAGGAGGAACACCTTATTGTCCTTGATAATGCCGACAGACATACCGGGAACTTTCCATTTTTCAAGCGCTTTCGCAAAGTATTTATCCAGTTCGCCGGCTTTCGTGTTTTGGCAAAACGCTGATATGTTTGATAATAGAAGGAAAGTTAATAGGAAAGCAGCGAAAGATTTTGTGATAAATCTCATGGAATTCAATGATTTACATTTCAGGAATATGATATGAGCTCAAGCCGTCAATAGCGGATCGGCTGATGTTACCGATTCTGATCCCGAATTTTTCTGCAGACTGATGGAGCAGGTCACTGAAAAAAAATGCGATTGAACCGAGGAAATTTACATCCACAGAGTTATATTTATCATATCTGCATACGCTGATGCTGAAGAATTCATCGAAACTTTTAATGATAAGTTCCCTGAAATAAGGATGCTCTTTATGCTTGAAAATAAACGGGCTGAAGGACGCCAGGAAGCGGTTGGGCCTGGGCTGGTTATAAATGGCGTCGAGGGTGGATTCCAGACTAATTCTGAATTCAGCATTAATCAGGGTTTTCAGTTCATCGGGTAGTTTGTTGTGAAAATAATCCACAATCAATTGCTTTCCCAGATGGGCACCACTGCCTTCATCTCCAAGAACAAAACCAAGGGATACAGCATTTTGTGTGATCTCTTTTCCATCGAAGAAGCAGGAGTTGGAACCTGTGCCGAGGATACAGGCAATACCGGGCTTGTGATCGCATAAAGCGCGGGCTGCGCCAAGCAGGTCGTGGTTTACTTCAACAGAAGCCCTTTTGAAAAAGTCTCTCAGGACATTGTCCACCGTTCTGCACTTCTGATCGGTTGAACATCCGGATCCATAGAAAAATACCTCTTCAATTTTATCAGGGTTCATAAACGGATAGAGCTCCTTATCCAGTACTTCCCTGATGGCTGTGGAATTCATATGATAGGGATTAATACCGATGGTCTGTACGACTTTTTTATCCCCGTATTTGTCTATAATACACCAATCTGTTTTAGTGGATCCACTGTCTGCAATCAGCATCATGTAATTGAACGAAGTTAAATAAAATGATCAGCCTGTTTCAGGATGATCAGGAGTTTAGGTGCAAAAATAATGATTCCGGCGATTACGGCAATAACCGAAGCCCACAAAACTGCACCGGCGGCAATATCTTTGATTAGCCGCACAGAATTGTTGTATTCCGGTTCAATTACATCGCATAGTTTCTCGAAAGATGTGTTGATTAATTCCAGGGAAATAATCAGCGCAAAAAGAAGGAGGATGGTGATCCATTCCTGCTGGCTGAGTCCGAGCGCAAGTCCGGCAGCTGTAACCAGGATAACCGCTGCAAAATGGATTCTGAGGTTTATTTCGGTTTTGGTTGCCTGAATAATCCCCGATGTGGCGCATCGGAATGATTTAACACTCTTTGTCAGAAATGAAAGATTCATGTTGGTTGGTTTTGTATGCCTAAAGTAGTTTTTATTTTTCGAAAGGGCAGGAGGGAGATTATAAATTTTGTTGATTTTAGCGCGACCGACAATCGAGGAGAATATACGGCATGATAATTCCCGGCCGGTTTGATACGGTTTGCGGGTGGAATGCTGAAGACATTCGCTTCCTCCGGAGTCATAAAATTGCCGTTTTGTTGGTGCGCCGCTGTTAACAATAACCGAATGATCAAGAAATTTATACGGGAATCAAATGAATTCATGCGTGAAGAACAACAAATATCTTCCGGCTCCAGCGGAGTCGTTTGTCTATAGAAAACGCAGATATTTTTTTGATTTTCGACTCCAGAGTAGTCGTATGTTTATAGAAACCGTGAACCATTTGTACATCTTCCGACTCCGGAGGAGTTGCATGCATATAGAAACCTCTCGGTTCTTCTCTGGATTTCCCGACTCCGGAGGAGTCGCATATTTACAGAAACCGTGAATCATTTGTTCATCTTCCGACTCCAGCGGAGTCGTATGCTTACAGAAACCCAGAATCATTTGTATATCTTCCGACTCCGGAGGAGGGGTTTGTTTATAGAGACCGTGGCTCGTCTCAGGATTTCCCGACTCCGGAGGAGTCGCATGTCTATTTATTTCATGGATCAATGCATTAATCTGGCAGGTCGCATATTTTCCGAATAGAGCCACCACAAAAGGCTACCCTTTCGGATAGCCTTTGTGTTATAAGGTTGGCGACGACCGGATTATATCTCGTCGGTTTATCGCGTTTTTCAGCGATAAGCTGACGAGACTCCCACCTGATTGGCAGTATCTCGTCATCTCGTCAGACGAAGGTGAAGCAATTTGAAGATAATTTTCAATGTCTGACGGGACGACGAGACGCCGGCGGGCTTAACTTCTCTGTGATTCCCTCCCCCTCAGACCGATATGTTTAAAACCACAAAAGGCTACCCTTTCGGATAGCCTTTGTGTTATAAGGTTGGCGACGACCGGATTATATCTCGTCGGTTTATCGCGTTTTTCAGCGATAAGCTGACGAGACTCCCACCTGGTTTGGCAGTATCTCGTCATCTCGTCAGACGAAGGTGAGGCAATCTGAAGATAATTTTCAATGTCTGACGGGACGACGAGACGCCGGTGGGCTTAACTTCTCTGTGATTCCTTTCCCCTCAGACCGATATGTTTAAAACCACAAAAGGCTACCCTTTCGGATAGCCTTTGTGTTATAAGGTTGGCGACGACCGGATTATATCTCGTCGGTTTATCGCGTTTTTCAGCGATAAGCTGACGAGACTCCCACCTGGTTTGGCAGTATCTCGTCATCTCGTCAGACGAAGGTGAGGCAATTTGAAGATAATTTTCAATGTCTGACGGGACGACGAGACGCCGGCGGGCTTAACTTCTCTGTGATTCCGGATCAAGATCAAAACCTGTGGATTAAATCAAATTAGGCATAGAGTTTAGATAACCGAAAGAGGAAAAAATTAACATCACTGACACCTCTATATTGTTGTCTGAAAGCTTTAATCTTAGCATTAAAAGATTCAGCACTTGCATTGGTGCTTCGGTTATCGAAGTAGTTGAGGATTTTCCTATAATGATTCATTATTGTCTTGGAGATCGTGTTAAAGGCTTTAAATCCTGCTTTTTCGACCTTTTCATGCCATTTAGCGAGTCTGGTATATGCATAGATTTTCTCAGTTGTGGAAGTGTATATTCTTGATAAGCTTTGGGTTAATTCATAGGCCAATTTGATATCAGGGAAGCGTTCAAATAGTATTGCCGCTCTATCAGCCTGTTGTTGGGTCCAGTTCTGCTCACTTTTATAAAGCAAGTATCTGCTTCTGGCAAGAAGTTGCTTAAGGGTATCTCCGTTGGGTAACACTTCTGGAATAAATATCTGTTTGTACATTTTTGCTTTCTCAATAGCGTCATTCTCCTGATCCAATGCTTCCCACCGGTGTTTAATGCGTATTTCCTGAAGGGCTTCTGTTGCTAATTGCTGGACATGGAATCTGTCAATAACAATAGTCGCTTTGGGGAAACACTTTCGCACGATAAGATTCATGTTCCCGGCCAAATCCAAGGTAACCTCAATCACCTTATTGCGTTCTTTTGCCGGAAGTTGAGACAGCAACGGAATGATTGTTTCGGAGTTGGTGCCTTCCAGAATAGCTACCAGTGCACCTTTCTTGCCTTTGGCTGATTTATTGGTGATGATGGTATAAAGTTCACCCTGAGATAAGGAGGTTTCGTCAATCGAAAGATATGGCCCCAGATTCTCTGGAAATATCAAACCCTTACTTGCATCTTTGCAGTGTTCCCATTGACTGAAATCGCTCAATTTGTTGCGATAATAACGTTGCAACTTCTTGCCTGGCACTCCATAAAACGACCCTATGGTTTGAATGCTATGAGCCTGGGTATCGGCCGATTTCTTTTAAAAAAGCAGCAAAATCCTTTGTGATTCGCGTCCCCTTAGCTACAAGATCCCAGTCTCTGAAAACTACTTTGCCCGTATCTTCATTGAGCCAGCGTCGTCGTGTTATATGAAGAAATACATTATATCCCCTGATAGGAAAATCCTGGATAGTCACTTCATCGAAAAAACCTTTGGAAATAAGCTTATTGCCTCGATACTCATCGGGTTTGGTGTTCAACTCTTTGAGATAAATATGAAGGTTCTCACCTTCTTTTTTATGATGGGTTAATTCAAAATAATCTTCTACAGAATCTGGTAAGATAAGTTTTAAAAGCACCTTGAAAGAGTCGTCCATGGCAAAAAATTAGTTTCTGCAAAGATCTCTATTAACTCTTTACTCCACAACTTTTGTGCATGATCCTCATATTCTGATGCTGCAGTGTGCTGCTGCAAAAATAACACCTGAGGATTCATTAACAAAAAACAGAAGGGGAAACTATCCTTTCGGAATGGTTTCCCCTTCGTCGGTGCAAAAGCCGTAGCTTCCGCATGACCTCAGGTTACTGTTCCGGCGCCTTGTCTTTGTAATCCCCGTGAGGTTTACTCCAACTTACCTGTTCAGGGCTTCGCTGCTTGCGCAGGATCTTCTGAACCGGACTTCGGTTTTTGTACTTTCCGGCTTACCCGGCATCCCTTGCGGTTTGCTGTTTAAGACCTGAGAGCCTTTGGTAGCGGAAGTCAGTTTCCTTTCGGACTTTTCAACCGTACCTCCCGGAGTTTTTCGCCGTATCGCTGGCCTGATGTTACAAAGATACGAAATCCGGCTCCCCTTGTCAAGTGATTTTGAGTATTTTATATCAACACAAAATGAACGGGGTTTATCAACAATTGTTAATAACTATGTATCCTGGCATCGATCTGTTTTTTCTTCATTTACGGATTTAATGATAAAACAGGCCGGCCTTTTCTGATGAGTGTAACCGTGCATTCCACCCTGGCTCCTGCCATTATGTTATCCCTGTATTCCGGCGGTATTACTACCTCTATTTCGTTATCGAAAATATCCTTTACCAGTATCACCCTGTTCACGGAATACTCAGCGCTGCGAAATCCGGCCCGGATCACCGGAAATACTGCAGAGGTGCCTGGTTTGTAAAACGGGTGTTCCGGTTCAAGAAAAACCCTTCCCGTACAATTTATTCTGTCAACCCTGCAACGCACCGCAGTGTCAGGCTGAAGATCGTATTGCTTATAATACCTGTACAACAACATGTGTCTGATCCCGAAAGGATCCTCCATTACCATATAAGCTTCTCCATCGGCAAGGGTTACCAGTTTCAGAAAACTGAAAATATAGGTTTTCCCTTCTTCAAGCTTGTGCTTCAGGTCGTAATATCCCGGGATGATCATATCAGCTGGATGTACTTAAGCGGCTTGCTTTAATAATGCCTTTAATGGTAAGCAGTTTCTTCAGCAGAAACTCCAGGTGTTTTTTATCCCGGATACTGACCTTAATGATCCCGTCGAAACGCCCCCCCTTGCTATCCAGCGAAATGGTACGTACATCCATTTTGAGTTCATTGGAAATCATGGTCGTGATTGTATTCAGTATCCCCAGCTGATCAAATCCACTGATTTTAATGGTCGCCAGAAAATAGGTACCTTCTGCCGGGGTTGACCACTGGGCTTCCATTGTACGATAAGGATACCTGGATTTCATTCTGGCCGCGTTCGGACAGTTTGCACGGTGAATTTTTATTCCATCGCCAACGGTAATAAAGCCGAAGATTTCATCCCCCATCACAGGATTGCAGCAACGTGCCAGCTTATAACCCTCAATTTCGGAAGTTTCGTTGACGATGATAACATTTTCAGACGTCCTGTTTTGCGAACGCGATTCAGCTTTTGCCGGTAGTCTGGATTCGCTCTTTTCTTCGGCATCCTTTGACTCTTTGGGATTAACAATCAGAACATCCTTAAGTTGAGATGGCTCAATCCGGTCCTCGGCCAGCTGCTGATACAGATCCAGCGGGCCTGAAAGCCTGAAATGGGCCACCAGCTTGTTGATGGCTTCATCCGCATTACTGATCTTCAGTTGTGTAAGTTTCCGTCTGAAGATCTCCTTGCCTGCTTCAGCCTGTTTGAATTCGGCTTCTTTCAGATATCTTTTGATCTTGTTTTTCGCCCTTGAAGTTGCTACCCAGCCAAGCCAGTCAATATTGGGGTTCTGATTCTTGGATGTAATGATTTCGACCATGTCGCCGCTCTTCAACTGATGACGGATGGGGACAATTTTTCGATTGACCTTTCCACCCGAGCATTTTGAACCTATATTGGTATGAACTTCAAATGCGAAATCGAGCACGGTGCTTCCGGCCTTGAGCTTTTTCAGGTCCCCTTCAGGCGTGAACACGTAGATCATGTCACTGCTGGATGCAGGTTTTTGGCCCTTCGCAAGGGCTACTTCCGCTTCCCGGGGATTTTCGAGTATCTTACGGATAGAATTCAGCCATTCGCTGGTCTCCACCGCGCCACGTTGCCCCTTATACCTCCAGTGAGCGGCGTTTCCCAGCTCTGCTTCCTCATCCATTCTCCGGGTACGGATCTGAACCTCAACCCATCGTTTTGCAGGCCCCAACACAGTAATATGAAGGGATTCATATCCATTTGGCCTGGGAATGGTAATCCAATCACGCAGCCGTTTGGGTTCAGGAGTATAAATATTGGTGACTGCTGAATAAGCTTTCCAGCAGTCAGCCTTTTCATTATCGGGAAGGCTATTCAGTATGATCCTGATGGCAAAGAGATCATACACTTCTTCAAAGCTTACTTCCTGCTTAATAATTTTAGCATAAACCGAGGAAACTGCTTTCGTTCGCTTTTTAATGGTAAAATCCAGACCCATACGAATTAATTCTGCAGAAACCGGTTCAAGAAAAGAATTCAAAAAGTCGCGGTTTTCAGTTTCCGCTTTCCTTATTTTGGTTGCAATATCTTCGTAAACAGCAGGATTGCTGTACTGAAGTGAGAGTTCGTCCAGCTCTGATTTTATTCGGTAAAGCCCGAGCCTATGAGCCAACGGGGCATACAAATCAGATGTTTCGGCCGAAACAAGTTTCTGCAATGGTTCTGAAAGAGAACTGATTGTGCGCATATATTGCAGGCGATCGGCCAATTGAAGCAGCACGACCCTGACATCTGACGAAAGGGATAACAGCAGGCTGATAAAGTTTTCAGCGTTGCCCGGAAGTCTTTCGGTGGGCAGTTCTCTGATCCTGTTAAGGCTTTCGTTTATAATGCGGGCCTCGTCCAGTTTATTTTTTTTGTAAAACTCCTGCACACCGGCTTCTGTAAAGGAAATGCCATTAAGCAATGAAGCTATCACGGAAACAAACCCAAGACCCATTTCTCCTGCAACAATGCAGGCAACATCCACTGCATGGCAAAAATAGGGTTCCTTATTATCGAGTAATTTCCTGCCATGCAAGGTAAGCATCATATTGAATGCCTGTCTTAATGTGGCAGTATTCTCCTTATTAAGAAAAGCCCGGCATTCAGTGACCAGTTTACGGTACTTTTGCCGGATAAGTTCTTTTTCGGTGCTGTCTACAGGCAGATTCATGATCGGGAATTGAGGATACAAAAATAAGTCTAATGATTGTAGGTAAACCAATATCCAAAAAAAACGCCCTGGATACCCGGGGCGCTTTTACCTTAAACCTTTAACTCTATTTTAAAAGTGAGTCATTTCCTTTAGGCCCCTGTTTAGGTTTTTGCTGAGGATCTGCAATAGAATCGCGCATCCTTGTGTCAGCCTGAATATTCTGAAACTTATAATAATCCATGATTCCGAGATTACCGGAACGGAAAGAATCAGCGATGGCCTTGGGAATTTCGGCTTCCGCTTCAATTACCTTTGCGCGTGCTTCCTGGGCTTTAGCCTTCATTTCCTGCTCATTGGCCACAGCCATGGCACGGCGCTCCTCGGCTTTGGCCTGGGCAATATTCTTATCCGCGTTGGCCTGATCCATCTGAAGCTGTGCTCCGATATTCTTACCTACATCAATATCAGCAATATCAATAGAGAGAATTTCAAATGCAGTTCCTGAATCAAGTCCTTTCGATAATACCACTTTTGAGATGGAATCGGGATTCTCCAGCACAGATTTGTGCGAATCTGCGGAACCGATTGAGGAAACCACACCCTCTCCAACACGCGCCAGGATGGTCTCTTCACCTGCGCCACCGACCAGTTGTCTGATATTGGCCCTCACAGTGACCCTTGCTTTGGCAATCAACTGAATACCATCCTTGGCCACGGCTGCAACCGGCGGCGTATTGATCACTTTCGGGTTAACTGACATCTGAACGGCCTCAAACACATCGCGGCCGGCAAGATCGATGGCTGTAGCCGCTTTAAAGGGCAGCGGAATATTGGCTTTATCTGCCGAAATCAGCGCATTGACAACAAGTTTGACCCTTCCTCCGGCCAGGTAATGTGCTTCAAGTTCATCACGGGTAATGGTCAATCCCGCTTTGGTGGCATTGATCATAGCCGTTACAATTACTGATGGCGGAACTTTTCTCCAGCGCATAAATACCAGTTGTATCAGCGAAATCCTAACACCTGAAAGCAAGGCTGAAAACCACAACCCGACCGGGATAAAGTACAATATGATCCATAGCCCGAACAGCGAAGCAATTCCAATGGCTACAATTACTACAAATGATGATTCCATGTTTGTTGGTTTATTTACGTTTAACAAATATTTTGTTGTCAGCAAGATGCGTCACAATAATTTCAGATTCCTGGTCAATAAATTCACCATTGGTATGCACCTCGTAATACTCATTGTTGATCAGGGCTTTTCCCCCGGGTGTAAGGCGTGAAACAGTAACGCCCGGATCGCCTGCCTGAACTTTAGTGCTGTCAATTTCGTTCACCTTGCCGCTGATCTCGGTTTTCAGCATGATTTTGTTCCATGTCTTTGATTTTAGTGCAAGATAAATCGTCAGTATTGTAAAAAAAATGGTCCCGATCAGCACAAAATGCCCTGTGGGAGAACCGAATACATGATACGACTCCCAGACAGAAAAAACAATCAGCGCAAAGCCTGCAATGCCAACAACGGTTGTTCCCGGTATAACCAGTACTTCAAGCAACAGGAACAACAGTCCTGCAATTATCAGAATAATAATAAGGGTGAGTGACATTACAGGTCAGTTTGGGTAAAGAATATACAAATATAAATAAGATCCCGGACTAATCACAGTGGTTTGAAATATTTGTTTGCTTCAGGAATGTATTCCTGGATTGCTTTGATTCTTTTTTGGTTCGAAGGGTGAGTGCTGAGAAACTCGGGAGGTGCCTGACCCGGGATTGCAGCCATATCCTGCCAGAATGACAACGTGCGTGCGGGATCATACCCGGCCATGGCCATAAAGACCATGCCCAGCTTGTCAGCTTCGTACTCATGGGTTCTGGAATAGGCCAATACCCCAAGTTGTGAACCGACGCCATAAACAGAATTGAAAATATCGCGGGTGAGGGCAGGTTGCTGCTGTAAGGCAATATCGAGAGAAATTCCTCCAAGCATTACGGCCAGTTGCTGACTCATACGCTCGCCACCGTGATTCGCAATGGCATGGGCAATTTCGTGGCCCATCACTACAGCAATCCCGGCCTCATCCTTCACATAGGGAAGTATTCCGGTATAAAAAACCACTTTACCCCCGGGCATGCACCAGGCGTTGACATCGGGACTCTCTACAAGCTTAAACTCCCATGCGAAATTGCTGATTTTACCGGCCATTCCGTTTTCACGAAGATAGGTTTCAACGGCAGCGGAAATCCTCTGGCCGACTGTGACAATCTGCCGGGCCTGATTATTGCCGGCAGGTAATGGAGGGTTTTGTGTGAGAAACTCCTGATAACTGGTCAGACTCATTTGCACCAGCATGTTGTCGGGTACAACATTGAATTGCTTCCGCCCGGTAATCGGAACTTTAGAACAAGACCCGAGCACCAGAATCAGGGTTATAAAAAGAATTTTTGCCGCATTCATTGTAGCTGCCCTTATTCAATAGAAACTGTTAAACCTCTGTTTATCATTTCATTATACAAAGGCTTCAATTCGTTGAATGTACCTGTTATCACCCCGCATTTGCCTTTGTAATGTACAATAAGTGTAATTTGCTCGGCCTGAACAGTTTCAAGTGCACAAACTTCAATCAGGGTTTCAATGACGAAATCAAATGTGTTGAAATCATCATTGAAAAGGACAAGTTCATACGTGTCGGTGGTTTGTGATTGATCCTGCTGACGGAGGCTGGTTTTCTCCTTTACCATAAAAGACTCCCCTGTTTGTTGGTATTTCGGTTATAAAATTACATAAAAAACCGGTATACTGATCCGATTTTTCAAATTATCCAGGGTTTCACCAGTTTCCTTTTATTGTAATTTTGTTGTGATAACAGATCAGATTTTCAAAGCCCTGTTTATGGCCATTCCTGACTTTCACCTGCTGACCGAAGAACTCAAAAAACGGGTTTCAGGGCAACTGCCCGGAGCGGATGCCCATGAGGTGATGTCGCCGGCCCACAGGAAGGACCTGCTCAGGATGAATCCATTTAAGCTGAATGCCAGGCTCAGCGGGGTGCTGTTGTTGCTTTCGCCGGGTCCGGAAAATGAAGCGCTGATTACTTTTATTAAAAGGAATGAATACGAAGGTGTACATAGCGGACAGATTGCATTCCCCGGCGGCAAATTTGAGGCGGGCGACTTAACTCTGGCTGATACAGCACTCCGTGAAGCAGAAGAGGAGATTGGCATTAAACCATCCACAGTTGATTTGATGGGCCCGTTGAGCGAGTTATTTGTCCCCCCCAGTAATTTCATCATTCAGCCTTTTCTTGCCAGAACCGGTTATATCAACTGTTTCATTCCCTCTCCCGCCGAAGTTGCCAGTGTTTTTTCCGTGCCATTGTCACACTTCCTGACTCCTGGAATAAGAGGGAATTATGAAATCAAATACAGGAATGGCAGTTATCTGCAGGTGCCGGGATACAAATTTCAGGATCATCTTATTTGGGGAGCTACTGCAATGATCCTGAATGAATTGCTTGAACTGGTACAGGGTTCCGGCTTTTTCCGGAATCAGGAAATAAACCGCTGACGGAATCATCGTTTTAACCAGGAATAAACCGGATATTCTTTGGTTCTTAATTTCAATAAATGTTGTCTAGATAACTGTATATAGAATTATATATGTAGTATTAAATATTATAATATATATTATTATGTTGATATTAAAATTCTTACAACCCATTGCCTTCAGCGCTCTGAAAATAGTCTCTTTTTAATATTTTTTGTATCTTAGCACTTTCGAATGATTCATTCACCCGGCACTAACTTTTTGAGAATTCATTGCGTTTGCACTCACCTGCCGGAAAAAATATAGAATATGTCAGAATTATATGATTACAAGGCTTATACGGCCAGAAATTTCCGGTCGATACCCCAGATCAGGGAACTGCCGGAATTCCTGAAGAAGGAAATGGAGATTGTTGCCATGGTTTTACCCTTTAAATCTAACAGCTATGTTGTAAACGAATTGATTAACTGGGGAAACGCGCCTGATGACCCTATCTTCCGCTTAACGTTTCCTGACCGGGCAATGCTGTCGGAGCATCATTTTGACCGGCTGAAGAATGCATTAGCCTCTCATACTGAAAAAAATCAGCTGGAAGCAATTGTACATGAGATCAGGATGGAGCTTAACCCGCATCCCGCAGGGCAGCTTGCGTTGAATATCCCCGTCTCAAACGGCCAAAGGCTCGAAGGAATTCAGCATAAATATCGTGAAACCGTATTGTTCTTCCCTTCCCAGGGCCAAACGTGTCATGCTTACTGTACTTTCTGTTTCAGATGGCCTCAGTTTACCGGTATGGAAGGGATGAAGATGGCTTCGGCCGAGAGCAGACAACTCGCTGATTATCTGCGAAATCACACGGAGGTAACCAATGTGTTGTTTACCGGCGGAGACCCGCTGGTGATGAAGACTTCCGTTCTTGAAAAGTATATTTCGCCGATACTGGGTCCGGGATTTGAACACATTCACACCATCAGGATCGGCTCGAAAGCCCTGGCATACTGGCCTTACCGGTTCACGGCCGGTCAGGATGCGGACGACTTGCTGCGTTTGTTCGAGAAAGTGGCCAGATCAGGGAAGCAACTGGCTCTGATGGCCCACTTTAATCATCCTGTAGAGCTGGGCACCAAAGCTGTTAAGCAAGCCATTAAACGGATCAGGTCAGCGGGCGTCGAAATCAGGACTCAATCTCCCATCCTCAGACACATCAACGATTCAGCTAAAATATGGGCCAGAATGTGGCGTCATCAGGCCCGCCTGGGGTGTATTCCCTATTATATGTTTATGGCCAGAGATACAGGGGCCAAGGCGTATTTTAACGTCACCATCGAAAATGCCTATGAAATATACAGGGAAGCCTACAGTAAAGTAAGCGGAATGTCAAAAACAGTGAGGGGACCGGTGATGTCAGCCTCTCCGGGGAAGGTCCATATCCTGGGAATCAGTGAAATTGCCGGTGAAAAGATTTTTATCCTGCAATTTATTCAGGGGCGCAACCCTGAATGGGTAAGAAGGCCTTTTTTTGCAAAATTTGACACCAAAGCCTCCTGGCTGACTGACCTGTATCCGGCATTCGGGGAAGAAAAGTTTTTCTGGCAGGATAATTATGAGCAACTGACCAGGATAAAAATGCATGAAGCATTAAAACAGGAAGATGATTGAACGGATGCTGTTTGAATGAGCCATTCATCCCGGAAAGTTTTACTCAGGGTTCTGCCTTATTTTCAAAGAATGCATCCCCTCCCGGATACCACAGTTTTTCCTGCGCAACTTCTACAGGGAATGTATAATAATGCATCACTGCCGTGGTGCAAAGTTCTCCTTTTTGATCATACAGGAGCGTTTCGATCACTGCAATATTCCGGTTCATTGCTGATAAACGCGCTTTCAGGGTCAGTTCACCTTTATCGGTATAAACGGGTTTACTCAGTTTAACTTCCATCCGGGAAGTAACCCCTGAGGTTTTCAGTTTTACAAAAACCAGCCAGCTGGCGATTTCGTCCAGAAGGGTGGCCTGAATTCCCCCGTGAAGTACGTTTTTCCAACCCTGAAATTGCGGTTTCGGCATCCAGCGGGCAACAATATAGTCCCCCTCCTCGGCAAACTTCAGTTGCAGTCCGGCAGGATTATCCGGGGAACAACCAAAACAATTGTACCCTTCGAGCTTAACGAAAGGATTCAGTATTTTCTTCATTACCGGGCCTTCTGCTTATTTAATTTTTCCTTTTGAATATGAAACCGTGTTAATTACTTTTCCACCTTCATCATACTCCAGCCATTTTCCATCCTTTTCCCCTTCCACATACTGGCCGGTGAGCTTCACATTCCCATTTTCGAAATACTCAACAGCGTTTCCATGATTTCTGTTATTTACAAAAGCATCTATACTTCTGATCTTTCCACCCGGATAGAATGTTTTCTGGTCTCCTTCAAGCGCGCCTTTTATGTAATTATATTCTGCGATCAGGTTCCCCTGCATATCATACCATTTGGAAGGTCCATCCTTCGCTCCGTCCTTATACATGGCTTCCTCTGATTGCTTATTCATTGTATTTTCATAATAAGTGATCTGGATGCCATCCAGCTTGCCCAGGCGATAGTTATTTTCGGATATGGGAAGCCCTGATGTACTGAACGTCCGGTGAGTGCCGTCGGCAAGTCCGTTGACAAAATACTGCTCAGAAACCAGGGTTGAGCGTTTCGACAATTCAAGGAAAATTCCGTCCTTCATGCCGCGTTTGTAACTCTCAACTTTGAAAAGCATCTTATTTTCAGCAAAATAGATGATCCATGTTCCATCCTTCTGGTTGTCAATATACCTGCCTTTGGAGGTATATGCCCCTTCTGTTTCTATCCACAAGCCCTGTTTTAGCCCTTTCATGTCAGTGACATTCTGGGCAAACATTGAAAGATGCATTGTTCCGGAAAGGATGGAAAGGAGAATCCAGCGGTAAAGATTGTGTGATTTCATAACTCTATTTTTGAACAAAGTTATAAAACCTCACATAAAATCATGAATTTTATAAGGTGATTGCTTTAAGATCGTAGAGATCGGCCCCGGTAATTCTGACTTTTGTAATCATTCCGGGGGAAAGCTTTCCTTCAGGGTCATCAATCATCACTTCGTTATCCACTTCAGGTGAATCAAATTCCGACCGGCCTGACCAGTAGTTATTTTCCTTACGGTCAACGATAACATCCATGATACTGCCGACAAGTTCCGCATTTCGTCTGGCGGAAATGTCCTGTTGTAACAGCATGATTTGTTCGGAACGCCTGGCTTTCAATGCGGGACGTACATCATCATTTAACCGGAAAGCAGGTGTATTTTCTTCATGGGAATAAGTAAAAACGCCCACCCGTTCAAATTCACTCTCTCTGATAAAATTTTTCAGTTCATTGAATTCTTCGTTGGTTTCGCCCGGATATCCGACAATAAAACTGCTGCGTATGGCAATACCCGGCACTCTATGCCTGATGGTACGGATCAAATCGCGGGTTCCTTCACCGTTCAGACCTCTTTTCATGGATTTGAGAATCCGGTTGCTGATATGTTGGAGGGGAATATCCAGGTAACGGCATACTTTCGGGTTTTCGCGCATGATGTCAAGCACCCTGAGCGGAAATCCGGCCGGGAAGGCATAATGAAGCCTGATCCATTCAACGCCTTCTACTTCTGACAGCGCTTCGAGCAATCCGGCCAATTGCCGTTTTCTGTTGAGATCTATTCCGTAATAGGTAAGGTCCTGAGCGATCAGGATTAACTCTTTGACCCCTGATCCGGCAAGAAAACGGGCCTCATCAACAAGCTGATCAATGGATTTTGAAATATTTCCGCCTCTGATTTGCGGTATAGCGCAGAAGGAACATCTCCTGTCACAGCCTTCTGATATTTTGAGATATGCATAATGTGCCGGCGTTGTCAGTATTCTTTCGCCAAGCAGTTCATTGCGCAGGGGGGTATTCAGGGCGGCCAGGATTGCATTGAGGTCATTCACTCCAAAGATTCCATCAACTTCCGGCAGCTCTCTGATCAACTCATCCTTATACCTTTGCGAAAGGCAACCCATCACAAACAACCTGCTGATATTTCCTTTCTTCCGCTCGAGTGCCCATTGAAGGATGGTATCTACAGACTCTTCTTTCGCGTCATTGATAAAGCCACAGGTGTTAATGATTACCAGATCGGCTGGATTGTTACTGTCATGTCCGGGTTCAATTCCGGCGGCCCTGAGCTGGCGCATCATCACTTCGGAATCAACCAGGTTTTTTGAGCAGCCCAGCGTGATGATGTTGGCAGTTTTTATTCCGGGAACGGAGGATTTCAATTTAATGTCATTTTAGAAAGAAAAGGTTATTACAAACCCGGGGAAAGTCGTTTTCCGGCTTCAGAAAGGCGAAGTCAGCGCCTGTCAGCTGAAGAGGGAATCAACAAATTCCTCTTTAATAAAAGGCTGGAGGTCGGTCATTTTTTCACCGATTCCGATGTATTTCACGGGTATTTTGAATTGATCAGAAATTCCGATCACCACTCCTCCTTTAGCTGTGCCATCGAGTTTGGTAAGCGCAAGCGCGTTTACCTCGGTGGCCGCGGTAAACTGACGGGCCTGCTCAATGGCATTCTGCCCGGTAGAAGCATCCAGCACAAGCAATACTTCATGCGGGGCGTCCGGCAGGAGTTTTTGCATCACCTTCCTGATTTTCGACAATTCATTCATCAGGTTGACTTTGTTGTGAAGCCTACCGGCAGTGTCGATGATTACCACATCTGCCTGCCTGGCAATGGCTGATTTAAGGGTGTCGTAAGCTACGGAGGCCGGATCGGCTCCCATGCCCTGGGTAATACAGGGCACTCCTACCCTTTCGGCCCAGATCTCAAGCTGCGAAACGGCAGCGGCCCTGAATGTATCTGCAGCACCAAGCACCACGTTTTTTCCGGCTTCCTTAAACTGATAAGCCAGTTTACCGATGGTGGTGGTTTTACCAACGCCGTTAACCCCGACAACCATGATCACATAGGGGGTTTCCCTTTTAGGGAAATCAAATCCTTCGATCAGTTTTCCGGTGGATGTTTCATCCAGCAGGGCAGAAATCTCTTCACGGAGAATCCTGTTCAGTTCAGATGTGCCAAGGTACTTATCACCTGAAACCCTTTTTTGAATGCGCTCAATGATTCTGAGTGTCGTTTCAACGCCAACATCGGATGTAACCAGGATCTCTTCAAGGTTGTCGAGTACTTCATCGTCTACGGTGGATTTTCCTAGAATGGCTTTTGATAACCGGCCAAAGAACGTGGACTTCGTTTTCTCAAGACCACGATCCAGATCCTGTTTTTTCTCTTTTGAGAAGAATGAAAATATCCCCATGGAAATAAGAATTAACGCGTAAACTTGTATTTGGCTATTGAGACCACAAAATTATAAATTATCGCTGCATGGCGGCACAAGCAAATAAAAACAGGGTCTTTCCTGCAAGAGAAAAGGCCCTGTGGAAAAAGTTAGGGTCGGGATTATTTCTTCGCCAGAAAATCTTTCACCTGATCGTTGGCAACGATGTTTTCCCTGAAGGTATATGCGCCGGTTTTTTCAGACCTGACCATACGGATTACTTTTGCATAATCCTTACCTGAAGATGTCCTCAGTGTAGCAACTACTTTCTTTGCCATGGTATCTTATTTATTTAATTTCTTTATGAACAGTCATTTTCTTGAGGATAGGATTGTATTTTTTAATCTCAAGCCTCTCGGGTGTGTTCTTTTTATTCTTGGTGGTAATGTACCGTGAAGTACCCGGCATGCCACTGGCTTTGTGCTCAGTACATTCCAGAATCACCTGAATCCTTGCTTCTTTGCTCTTCTTAGCCATTGATGTAAGCCTTTAAAATTTCGGACTGCAAAAATACAATAATTTTTTATCCTGCCAAAGGCTGACAGCGAAAATTTAACTAATTGTGGCATTTTTAGGGCCATACCTAATAACCAATTGCGTATATTCTTGTTTATCAACCATATAAAATACCCATTCTTTTATAAACAACCTGATGTTGATAATTTTATATGTCAGAACCCTTGAAATCAGAGAAACTGGAATTATTTTACGTTTGTAATATATTTTCAGAAATATCATTGATGGGGTGGGAAATATTTATAAAAGGGTACAGGGCATATCTGCAGGTTGAGCGTTCGATGCCTGCAAATACTGTCAGTGCTTACCTGAGGGATGTGGAGAAACTGGCAGGATTCCTGAATACCGGGGAAAGGGCTGTTGAACCCGCTTCCGTGCGTCCCCTTCATCTTCAGGAGTTCATCAATACTATTGCCGGCATCGGGGTCGCAGCAAGCAGTCAGGCCCGCATTATTTCGGGCATACGGTCGTTTTTCAAATACCTGCTGCTTGAGAACGAAATAAAGAGCGATCCTACTGAATTGGTTGAGATGCCGCGCATAGGAAGAAAATTACCCGAAGTGCTCACAACAGACGAAGTTGAAAGGCTATTGGCTGTTATCGACCTCAGTACCTCCACGGGAGAACGCAACAAAGCCATCGTTGAGGTTTTGTATGGCTGCGGCCTGCGGGTTTCAGAACTGATAAACCTGAAAATCACTGATCTTCACTATGACGAGTATTACCTTACTGTGACCGGAAAGGGTGACAAACAGAGAATTGTGCCGCTGGGAAATGCTGCGTCATCGCAACTCAGGCGGTACATCGGGGAAGTAAGAACTCACCAGAACATTAAAAAAGGGCAGGAACAATATATTTTTCTGAATAAATCAGGTTCGCGGCTAACCAGGGCCATGGTTTTCCATATTATTAAAACATTGGCCGGCATTGCAGGTATCAGCAAAAATATCAGTCCGCACACCTTCCGTCACTCATTTGCCACCCACCTGGTGGAGAACGGAGCCGACCTGCGTGCAGTGCAGGAAATGCTGGGTCATGCTTCCATTACCACAACCGAGATTTATACACACATCGACAGGGAATACCTCAGACAAAATATCCTGAAGTATCACCCAAGAAAAGACCTGAACTGAAGCTCAATATTATTCGTCGTCTTCCAGATCGTCGAACTCCTCAATTTCGCCATCTTCATTGACAAAGACGCCCCAGTTGACGGTTACCAGCTTACCATCCTGAAAATAAAAATCTATCAGTCCTTCGTCAAATGAAACCCTTCTTTCGCCCCACTCCTCTTCATCGGAATCGATCTGTGACATGCCGTTTTCCTTCATGAGTGCGGTAATTTCCTGCTCATTCAGGCCGAAAATTTTCTTACCGAAAAGTGTAACCTCTTCGTTATCGGTTTCGAAACAGGAAAGTACGTGGTTGTTTTTACCTTCAAAAAATACGGTCAGGCCTTCCTTGTCATAATTCCAGAGGATGGTATCCAGATCTTCATCGGCCTCATCTCCGAGATTTTCTATTTCAAGTGGTTTACCCAGAGTGTTTTCAACTGTCTGGGGTGTATCCCCGAATTTCAGTTCGTTTAAGCCTTCAAGCAGGAGGATTTCCATTTTCATATTGTTTACTTTTATTGTGGTTATTCTGTTTTATTTCTTCAGTGGTGCAGCAGGTTCTTTTGCCATGTGGTTGTAGGTAAGATGGCTGACAAGTCCCGGAAAAAAGCGGTTAAGCAATACAGCCAGCTTCCCCTCTACGAGGGTCAGAACCAGTTCATTCTTTCTTTTAAGGGTTGCTTTGACAATTTTTTTTGCGGCTTTTCCTGCCGACATCATTTTGCCCTCATCGCGGGGGGTGGTGCCTTGCGGATGACCATTCCCGAGCAGGGCAGCCTGCCGTATATTGGTGGCCGTAAAACCCGGAGCGGCAACCAGGACATGCAGGCCTGTTTTTAAATTTTCACATCTCAGGGTGTCAAGAAATCCGCGGATCGCAAACTTGGAGGCAGAATAGCCTGTCCTTCCCGGAAGTCCAATGTATCCGGCCACGGAAATAATTCCGACGACAGAGCCTTTGGTTTCAAGCAGCCAGGGAAGGGCATATTTGGTACAATACACAGTGCCCCAGAAATTTACATCCATGAGGGTTTTAATCACGCTCAGGTCCGTGTCTTTGAATGCCGCCCGCATCGAGATTCCGGCATTATTTACCAGCACATCTATCCTTCCCTTTTCAGCTATGGTCTTTTCAATCAGATTTTTACAATCTTCTTCCCGGCTAACATCAGCCTGAATGGCCAGCACCTCAATACCTTCCCACCTGAGATCAGCAGTCGCCTGATCCAGCCTTTCCCTGTTGCGGGCCGAAATCACAACAAAAGCGCCCAAACGTCCGAACTCTTGCGCCAACGCCAATCCGATACCGGATGATCCTCCGGTGATTATCACGACTTTACCTTTCACTCCGGGTGACTTTTTAATCTGTACAATAATAGCGCTTTTTTAGCATCGGCACAATGCAATTTTCAGCAAATTGATACCTTGTAATCATATCTTATTTTATTACCCTGACAATTCACCGTAAGACCAGTCTGTTTGGCTTATTGATTATATTTACAGCCCGGGATCAAAACTCATGACAGAACAATCACATTTAACCGATGAAGATAAAAATAGAAATTTGCACCGGATCTGTTGAATCTGTGCTGGCGGCAAAGAAAGGCGGTGCGGACAGGATTGAACTTTGTTCTGCATTGGTTTTAGGCGGGCTGACTCCCTCCCAATCATTGATGGAATACGCCATCACCAAAGCAGGGATTGAAACATTTGTCCTGATAAGACCGCGCAACGGCGATTTCCATTACACAAGGGCGGAATATGAAATCATGAAATCCGATATTTTTACAGCCAGGGCTGCTGGAGCTGCCGGCATTGTTACAGGGATGCTGAACACCGATGGCACTGTTGATACCTGCCGGATGAAAGACCTGATAGAGTTGGCCCGCCCCATGAAAATTACTTTTCACAGGGCGTTTGATTTAAGCAATGACCCATTTAAAGCGCTTGAAGATATTATTGGTCTCGGATGTGAAAGAATCCTGACATCCGGGCAAGCACAGAATGCTCCCGCCGGTTCGCATTTGATTGCGGAACTTGTTGAACTTGCAGGCAGCCGCATCATCATTATGCCGGGCAGCGGAATTAATGCCTTCAATCTGAAACAGCTTCATCAGCAAACAAAAGCATTGGAATATCACCTTTCGGCTTCAAGACTGAAGCCCGGACGCATGCATTTTCGCAATAATACTGTAAATATGGGATTCCCCGGGGAAGATGAATACAGCATCCGGGAAACCGACCCTGACCTTGTTGCAGAAATCTGCAGGATAGCCGGCAGCCTGAACGATTAAATACTTTTTTAAGTAAACCACCCGCCATGAAAACTCATAAGAAGTCCCCCCTTGCAGCATTGGATATTATCCGGATTATGCTCCTTCTGGGAATCCTGCTTCCATACCAACTGCCGGCCCAGCAAAAGAAACAAATAAAAGTCATGAGCTGGAATATCCGTCTGGATACACCGGCTGACGGACAAAACCAGTGGAAATTCAGAAAAAAAGGGGTTTGTGAACTGATAATGCAGGAAAGTCCCGACGTATTGGGAGTTCAGGAAGCAATGCTTAATCAGATGAAGGACCTGAGAAAAGGACTGCGAGGCTATAAAGCCCTTGGCGTTGCCAGGGATGATGGCAAAAAAGCTGGAGAATTCAGTGCTGTTTTCTATAAAAAATCACGACTCAGGACTGTGCGCTCAGGCACTTTCTGGCTTTCGGAAACTCCTCTACAGCCCGGGAGCAGAGGATGGGATGCTGCGTGTAACCGGGTTGTTACCTGGTCAGTATTCAGGGACAGGGAAACCGGCAGAAAATTTCTTGTAATGAATACACATTTTGATCATATGGGCGAAACGGCAAGGGTTGAAAGTGCAGCCCTGATCGTCAGGGAATCGGCCAGCCTGGCTGGAAAACTGCCCGTAATCCTTACCGGCGATTTTAATGTAACTGACAAACACAGGGCATACAGAATCCTGACCTGGGCAGATAATGAAACCGTATTTACGGATACGCGGAAAAAAGCAGGGGAAGAGATCAGCGGGCCGGATTATACTTTTGTCGGCTTTTCAGATCAGTTTGAAGCAAAAGATCAGATCGATTTTATTTTTACCACGCACGAATTCAGCGTACTCAGCCACAAGATACAGGATTTCAGAAAGGGTACGCTTTATCTCTCTGATCATCTGCCTGTATCAGCCATTCTGGAACTTACTGAATAAGAGCTACCTGATCACTACTGCCATAAAAAAGATGCCGCCGGATCTGTTACAGAACCGGCGGAACTTTTTTCAGTGAGTCACCTTATCAGAAGACAAAGAGTTTCTTTCGTTCGCCGCAGGTAGGGCTTACGAGATACCCGAAGTCAAAATTCATTTCCATCACAAACATAATACCTATATTATTGGTAATGTTTGTTTTTCCGGTAGGTTGAAGGATAGGGAAATTTGCATCCCGCCCTTCGGCGCTCGCAAGGTCGTTGAACATGTAATTAAACCTGAGACCGGTGGTGATACCAAAGTTGTCGGTTCCAAGGATGTAACCTCCAAAACCCAGCGCGAGGCCGAAATTGCTCTTTGCCACCAGTTGGTCGGGTGTAAGCGGAGATATATAATCGCCCCCGTTATCGCTGTATTTTACTTTCGAGTAGGTTGACCACTGAGGTCCGATTTCAAAATAGGTTCCGTTCCGGTTACCCCTGTACATAAGCAAAAGGTCAAGTCCACCAACAGTGATTTCCCGGAGGGCATCGGCACTCCCCTGCCATCCTTCAGGCCTGTAAGTAAATCCCTGTTTGAACGATGACTTCATCACATCAAAGGTAAGCTGGTGTTCCTGGATAAAATTAAATCCCAGTTTCGCACCAAAAGCATAGCCCGGCTTGAATTTGTGAACAATAAGCTGATCATCAAAAATCTGGGAGTTATACATAAAAGAGGTGCCTATACCTCCTTTCACTCCCACATCAAACCAGGGTTGAGCCTGAATTAAAACCGGCGCAAGGATCAAAATAGGAAACAACAGAAGTTTTCTCATCGGGGATATTTTTTCAATTCCAAAGGTAAAGAAATTTCTTACAAACCGGATATCAGATTTTCGGTGGTTTTTGAAAGAAAGCAAGTTTCTGATTATGATTGTCAGTGCCATCATTTATTCCGGATATATGATGATAATATTAATAGCGGGCTATTCCTGCAACAGGAATTATTTATTTGTTTTTGATGTTTGCTGACGCTATTTTTTTGCAACTTTACACAGTTTAAACTTCTCAATAACCTGAAATACCTATGATTGTTCATCCTTTTCCCGAAGAAGAGATAAAAAGCTTCATCCACTGGGCGCATGAGGCAGAGCGGTTGGGGCTGGTTACATGCAGCAGCGGAAACTTATCGCATAGGGTTGGTGATGGATGTATGCTTATTTCAACTACCGGGTCATGGCTTGGCCAACTGGAGGAAAGCCAGATTGCTCTTCTCAGTACCGGAAGTGGTGAAATCCTCAATGGAAGAAAAGCGTCGGGGGAGTCGGCCATGCACAGAGCCATCATGGGCTGCAGACCGGATATTGACACCGTTCTGCATTTTCAAAGCCCCGCTGCCACAACCCTGGCCTGTATGGATCTGGTGCCGGATTACAATGTTATCATAGAAGTCCCGGTTTACATTGGAAAGATCAGTTGCGTACCCTTCGTTATGCCGGGCTCGCAAATGCTGGCTGAGGCGGTTGCTGCTGAAATGATGGACAGCAGTATTGTGCAGATGAGGAATCACGGGCAGGTGGTATGCGGGAGCGGTTATGCCGGAACCATTCAGAAAGCTGTTTTTTTTGAACTCGCCTGCACGATAATCCTGCAAAGCAATATGAAGGCTCTGCCGCTTCCGGAGGTTAGCATACAGCAACTCAAACATTACATTCAAGTCAATAATTAAATAAAGATTGTCATTTTTTTACGTCAATATGTTCATTTCCGGACGTTATTTTATTATTTTGACCGGATACGAACATTATTTTTATCAGAAATTTGTTTAGGACAATATTACTTTCTATTTTTATACACTATTTTAAAACTACACTGTTATGAAAAAAGTTCTTGTTGCTACTGACAAGCCATTTGCAAAAGTTGCTGTGGATGGGATCAGAAAGATTGTTGAAGATGCAGGCTGTGAGTTGGTTCTGCTTGAGAAGTATGCTGATCATTCAGATTTGGTAAGGGCCGTTGAGGATGTTGATGCAGTAATTATCCGCAGCGATGTGGCTGACCGGAGGGTGATTGAGGCAGGCAAAAAGCTGAAGATTATAGTTAGGGCTGGTGCCGGATACGATAACATTGACCTGAATGCTGCCACAGAGCATAAGGTTGTAGCCATGAACACACCCGGACAGAATTCGAATGCAGTAGCAGAGTTGGCGCTTGGCATGATGGTTTATATGGCAAGGAACAGTTTCAACGGATCATCGGGAACTGAACTCAGGGGCAAAACCCTGGGTATTCATGCTTATGGAAATGTCGGTAAATATGTTGCTTTAATCGCAAAAGGCTTTGGCATGAATGTATATGCCTTTGATCCCTATGTTGACAATGAAGTCATGCTGGCTGAAGGTATTCAACCGCTTGCTACAGCCGAAGAACTTTACAGCAAATGTCAGTATGTATCTCTGCATATTCCTGCCAATGCGCAGACAAAGAAATCCATTGGCTACGATTTGCTGATGAAAATGCCCAAAGGTGCAACGCTGGTGAATACCGCCCGGAAAGAAGTAATTGATGAAGAGGGAATACTCAGGGTATTTGCAGAAAGACCCGATTTCAAGTATCTTAGTGATATTGAACCGGATGTTAAAGCACAGTTTGAATCATTGTATGCCGGCCGGTATTTCTTTACTCCCAAAAAGATGGGGGCTCAGACTTCAGAAGCAAACGTGAATGCAGGATTGGCAGCTGCCCGTCAGATCATTGATTTCTTCGAAAACGGAAATACCACTTTCCAGGTAAACAAATAATTACATGACCTGTTTACGGGAATAGTTCTGGTCAGGATTATTCCCGTAATTAGGGATTTTACCTGATATCGGCTTTTTATTCTATCAAAATTCAACTAAATACACTCATTATTAACAAACAAACTTTCGCCAATGGATCCCGAACTCGAAAAAGCGGTAACGTTCTTTAGATTTGAAGATTTAAGAATATACCATAAAGCATTGGATTACATTGAATGGCTGATTATTAAAAGTAAAGAATTCCCTGACGAAGGTTCCGCGGGCGTAGGAACCAGGTTTATCTTATCAGCCCAGGCAATTGCCCTGAATATTTCGGAAGGTTCAGCCAGAAATAAAAGTCAGTTCATCTATTATCTGAAGATGGCCAAAAGTGCGGTAAGGGAATGTGTGGTATTTACCACCCTCGCGGGCAAGCTAAAGTATTTAAGTGAGAAAGATGTTGAAGAATCACGTGGGCAACTGATGGAAATGACAAAGATGATCGGCGCCCTGATCGGATCGCTGCAGCGGGCTGCGGATCTCAACATGGAAGATACGGATTAGTCATTGTCTCTTTTTTTCCTTTATCCTCCCTTTCAGGGGGATGTTTTTTCTTTTGAATTAAATTATAATTTTGCCGTCAGCAAGGCAAACTGACCTTGTCTTATGATGAGGCAGATATGCGTGTGTCATGTGTACGCCAATTCATTGCGGAATTGCAAACCAACAAAATAAATCATTGAGTTATGGCAGTATTAAAACCATTCCGGGGGCTGAGACCTCCAAAAGAAATTGCTTCGAAACTGGCTTCAAGGCCCTATGATGTGCTGAACTCGCAGGAAGCAAGGATTGAAGCCAATGACAATCCCTATTCGCTCCTGCACATCATTAAGCCGGAGATTGACCTTCCTGTTGAGATTGATGAACATGACGAACAGGTTTATAATAAAGCTTCCGGGAATTTCAGGAAGTTCAGGGAACAGGGCTGGCTGGTGCAGGATAAGGAGGCATATCTTTATATTTATGCACAGACCATGAATGGTAAAACGCAATACGGTCTTGTCGGCTGTGCCGGAGTTGAAGATTATATGAACGGCATCATCAAAAAGCACGAACTTACCCGCAAGGATAAGGAAGAAGACCGGATGAAACATGTGAGGGTCACCAATGCCAACATGGAGCCGGTATTTTTTACCTACCCGGCTGTTCAGGAAATTGACACCATCGTTGCTTCCATCGTTAATTCATCAGCACCGGAATATGATTTCACGGCAGATGATGGTTTCGGCCATCACTTCTGGGTGATCCGCGATAAAGCCACCATCAGCAGGCTGGTTGACCTTTTCAGCAAGGTTCCCTACACCTATGTGGCCGACGGTCACCACCGCACAGCTGCCGCCGCGCTGGTAGGCAATGAGAAAAAGCAGGCAAATCCCAACCACCGGGGTGATGAAGAATACAATTTCTTTCTGGCTGTTCATTTCCCTTCTGACCAACTTACCATTATCGATTATAACCGCGTTGTAAAAGATCTTAACGGCCTCAGTGAAAGCGAACTGATGGATAAGCTGCATGAAGTATTTGTAATTGAAGAAAAAGGAAGTGAAATCTATAAGCCCGCTTTTCTGCATAACTTCAGTATGTATCTGGGCGGAAAATGGTATTCGCTTACGGCCAGGGAAGGTACATACAACGATGCGGACCCTATAGGCGTGCTGGATGTTACCGTGCTTTCCGATCTGGTACTTGATAAGGTTCTTGGCATTACCGACCTCCGAACCTCCAGGCGCATTGACTTTGTCGGAGGTATCCGTGGATTGGGAGAACTGAAAAAGCGTGTCGACAGCGGAGAAATGGCAGTTGCTTTCGCCCTCTACCCTGTTTCGCTTCAGCAACTGATTGATATCGCTGATACAGGCAATATCATGCCCCCGAAAACAACCTGGTTTGAACCCAAGCTGCGCAGTGGCCTGGTGGTGCATTCACTTGAATAATCATCTAAATCTGAAAACGATGGATACCGCTGAAAAAATCCTGAAAGCTATGGCAGATGCCGGCAAACCGTTGAAAGGCGGAGAGATTGCCGAGATTACAGGTATCGACAAGAAAGAAGTCGACAAAGCCATTAAAAAACTCAAAACGGAAGAAAAAATCGTTTCTCCCAAAGTTTGTTACTACGAACCCAAAAAATAACGATCGGGGCCCTGGCCCCGTTTTTTATGTCTGGTTGTCAAGGAAACCGGCCAATGCGTCCAGTAACTCTTTCAGTTTAACGGGCTTGGAGATATAGGCATCACATCCCGCTTTCCGGCTTCTCTCCTCTTCGCCGGGCTGATTGTAGGCGGTTTGGGCAATCACGGGTATTTCGGGCTTGTGTGCCTTTATTTTCCCGGTTGCGGTATACCCGTCCATATCCGGCAGATTCACATCCATCAGTACGATATCTATCTGATGATCATTCAAGCAAATATCAACACTTTCCTGGCCGCTTGTCACCCTGAGCATATTGATCCCGGTTCTCATCAGGGCCGACCTGATATAATTATAATGCGACTCCACATCTTCAACCACCAGAATGGTTTTCGCACTCCAATCCATGTTAAATGTTGAATCCCGCCCCTTTCTTTTATCTTTAACCGTTTCATGATAAGCATTATATGGAATTATAAAACTGAAGAGGGCGCCTTCTCCGGGGGATGAAGTCACGGTGATATCCCCGCCGAGCAGTTGCACGATATGGCGCGAGATGGCCAGTCCCAACCCTGTTCCTCCCTGATGTTTTATACCATAACGGTTATCCTGCCTGAACCGTTCAAAAATCACCTTTAAGCCCTCAGGGCTGATTCCTATACCGGTGTCTTTGACATAAAAGTTAAGAAAGTCACCTGTAACCTTGTAACCATATGTAATGCTCCCCTTCTCGGTGAATTTCACCGCATTGACAAGCAGATTGGTCATTACCTGTTTAAGCCGGAAAGGATCCGTAAGAACAACGTCGCTTCCGGGTAGTTGATCCTTTTCCAGGATAAGCTTTACATGATCCTTACCCTTCCTTTTCAGAAGCTCAGCATGGGTGACATACAGCTCATCCATCATCTCCCTGAGATTATAAGGCTCAAATGTAACCATCAATTGACCCGCTTCAATTTTGGCTATATCAATGATATCGTCTATCAGGCTGAGCAGGGTTTCACTGCCATGATTAATATGCCGGATAAATTCAGCCTTGTCCTCAGGTGTAAGATCCTCTTCTGTTAAAAGGTTGGAAAATCCGATAATGGAATTCATCGGGGTCCTGATTTCATGGCTCATGTTGGCCAGAAAAGCCGTTTTAAGCCTGTCGGCTTCTTCGGCTTTTTCCTTCGCTTCTATATACTTCTGCTGAATCTCTTCCTTATCAGAGATATCGCGACTGATGGCCACTATACCGATCGGATTCCCGGCACTGTCAAAATTTAATACCTTGAGGGTGTCCATCAGGCGCCGTGAACCATCTGCCATTGTTATCCACTCTTCTGATCGAACAGGTATATGATCTGCAATAATCTGACGGTCGAACTGATGATATTTATCCGCAGCTTCCTTCTGGAAGAAGTCATAATCATTCCGGCCAATCAGCTCACTTTCCTCAATCCCGACATAATCCGCAAAAGCTTTATTACAGCCTACAAAATTGCTGTTAAGATCTTTGAAGAAAATAAAGTCAGGACTGGAATCGATCAACGACCTGAGCAAAGAGCGTTCTTTTACCAATGATTTCCTTGCATTATTCAACTCTTCCGTCATAGCATTCACCGATTCAGCCAGTTCCCTGAATTCTGAAAAAACGAGGTTTTTCTGATTTATTTCAATGGATTCAAGGCCGGCCTTTCTGAAATGCAGGTTAAATATGGCAAAACCCTGTGCGAATTTCCTTGAAATCCAGCGTGAGACCAGCCAGATAAAAATCAAAACCACCGACAATGAAAGCACTATATGAGCAATGGTGCTTCTTATCTGCGCTTCCATCAATTTCCGGTTTTCCCTGATGAAACTTTCTACTTCGTTTTCATAAAATCCGGTTCCTACAATCCATCCCCACTCTTTTACCGTGCCGAGATAGGATATTTTTGTCTCAAAATCTTCTGACATGAGTCTTCTGAACTGATATTCAATAAATCCGCTTCCGGAGGTATTATAAATATCAACCTGTTTCTGATATACCTGAATCCAGTTGGAATCTTTACTGTTGCGGATATCCTGCGGCCACAGATGCTTCACGCCATTGGTAATCAATGCTTCTCCGCCAATGGTATTGACAAAGAGGTATCCATCATTTCCGTACCTGATTTTCGAGAGGTATTCCAGGATTCTTTCCTTCATAACTGCCTCAAAATCTTCGAGGTAATCCTTGGAGCCAAGGTACCAGTTGAATGGGGCAAACCTTCTGATATAGGAGCTTTTAAGCAATGTTGAATCTCCCGGATTATCTTTCCCGGGGACATAATAATGGATAAAGCCCTGATCAACCTGCCTGAGCAGTTCAACTTCTTTACGCACAACAAAGTTGCCATGCTGATCCTGATGATCCAGGCTCGGGATATTTTCAAGGTGTTTGCTGCGCGGCAGCAGTACAGAAACTCCACTTGTGGTATAAATAAAAATATCACCCCGGTCGTTTGAAAAGCGGATGGGACGAAGGGCATCCCTGATCATTTTTTCTATTTCGGATCGGGATTTGGTTGCCTTGTTCTCTTCATAAATATTGGAAGCGATCGCCCAGGCTTCATCAACCCGTTGCTTAAGCCCCAACCTCATTCTTTCCTCGGAAAGCGACCGGTTGTAATTGATGAATCCAATGGCACGGGTAACTTCATCTCTTGCCAGATCCATCCTGCTGTTAACAAAACGGTCCCTGATTTCATCCGATTGCTTCTTAAATCTCCGGGTCTCAAGCGAAGTCCAGTAATGCCCGATAAACAATAAGGAAATTACGGTAGCAGCCATAATTCCATAAAGCAGTTGATCTGCAATACTCTTACGCTGAAGGTGTTTTTTAAAAGTTCTGAATAAATTCAAGTTCCCTGTCCGCTTTACAATGATTTATTTTCATTTCACTGATTTGTAACCCCGGAAACGGTTAAAAAATCAAGGCCTAAACCTAACATCAGGCATCCCTGAAAGTTCATTGTCCCGATGGAAAATAAACTTACCTTGCGCAATACAAGCATTTGTTAAATAATTTATTATCAACTACTTATTCTGTATTCGCTGAGTCAGCAAACATAAACATTTTTTTACAATAGTAAAATAATTTTTTTAATGTAATACAGCGGGATGCTAATAGTACATATACTCTCCGAAAAGGGTCTGCAGGTATGATTTTCCTTCCTTAATAATTGAATCGGCATAAACTTCGGGAATGGCATTCTCGTGGAAGTGTCCGATTCGTGCATCCATCACAAAATGCCCGGCCGGCCTGATCCATCCCAGACCTTCCTCAAATGAGTAATAGGCAAACTCAGGTGCATAAGGATTAAACAGATTACGACTCCAGTGGAAAGCGCCCGCATCGATATCAAGCTGATGCAGCAGGGTTGAAGCAAGGTCAGACTGATTCGAAAGCCGGCTGACCTTTGTCCCTCTGAACTCATCCTTTATCACATCACCAACCAGCAGCATGGGTATTTTATGATAGTTTGGGGTGGTGAAAGCCCAGTTCCGGTATGAATTGTGGCTATGGTCCGCCACAATCACAAAGAGCGTGTTTTTGTACCAGGGCTGCTTCCTGGCTTCTTCAAAATATCTGCCCAGGCTGTGATCGGTATAGTAAGCCGAATTTATGTAAGGTTTTTCGTTATCGCCCCAGTCGAGCACCTGTTCCATTGGCTGATCGTAGGGCGAATGGGAACTCAGGGTGAACAGCGCAGAGAAAAAGGGCTCTTTTTCTCCGGAGAGGTCCGCCAGTTGCCGCGAAAGCACAAACTCATCATGGGCGCCGAGTTTGCCCTTGATGGCCTCTTTCCCGAAATCGGCCCCTTCAACCACGCGTTTAAAACCGTTGTAAAGAATAAATCCCTTGATGTTTCCGTAAATAAGTTGCCCCCCGAAGTAAAATGAGGTATGATACCCTTCCTCTATCAACTTTTGCGTGAGGGTGGGAAGGTTGGCAAACTTATCAGGCTGCACGGTAATGGAAGAGATCGGATGTGCAGGAAAGCCCCCGAAGATACTGCCCATGGCCTGCTCGCTGCGGGGACCGGTCGCCCATAACTTTGTAAAAAGAATACCTTCTTTCTCCAGTTTTCTGAACTCAGGTGTTATGCCCGGCTCTCCGCCCAGGGATTCGATCAGATCGGCCGACCAACTTTCAAGAATCAGCAGCACCACGTTAGGCCGATCGGTAGTGAGTACTTTCGTGGTTGAGTCTTTTTCAGTGGCGAAAATCTGCTTCCGGGTCTGCGCAGCCTCCTCATCGCTGTAAAAGGCATAGGGGTTTTCACCGAAATTTCTGTAATTTTCGATGACATTAATCATCAGGTTAAACCCTGAATTTACGGCCGCGATGTTCAGTATATTCTTGTTGGAATAGTAGGAAGCGCTCTGATTTATCGGAATGGGTTGCACCCCTCCCCTGGCCCCGATAAAAAGCAAGACCGGAGCAG
>JAMLHF010000022.1 GCA_023957275.1 Lentimicrobium sp.
TGCGGAAATGCGGGGCTCTGCATAAACTGGCTGATTTTCCCGAAGCTTTCAAAGCCAGTAATGTCGCCCATTTCAATATTAAACGGCGATTTGACAAAGACATATTTACCGCCGGCTTCAAGCTTTGGGTAATACGAAGACCTGACCGCTCTTCGCTGTTGAAGGGTGATTTCCCTGTCAATCTGAGTAGCGGCAAGTTTGCGGTCTTTTTCAACGGAAAGCCTGATGAGTTCGGTAAGTTCCGGCGATAACCCGCTGATTTGCGCCTTCATTATCAACGGAAGGCAGAACAGCAAGGCAAGCAGGCTTATTTGCACAACATTTTTTTTCATAATCCGGTTTTGATATTTAATTCATAAGGTTTTTGATCGGTTTTCATTATCAGGAAAACTTTCTAAGATTTCGACAATAATAACATTAGACTAAAATAGTATTATGGTCGAAAGTAATTTAAAAAAAATCACCGGCGCACCAGTCCGTAAAAAAGAATATTGATAAGGTCGTCGAGCCGTTTTTCCATATCGAAATCTGCGTTGTTTTGCCAGAACATCGGAATTTCAAGTCCTTTCATGGCAGTAACAATGGCTATGGCAGCCAGGCGGGTGTTTTCGATATTGAATTCCATTTTTTCGGCACCTTCCTTCAGGATGGCTTCCACCATTGAAATTTCCTCATCGTCATATTTTTTACGGATGTTTTCAACAAAATCAAGGTGACTCAGGTACTCACTCCGGATCGCATCGTAATAGTTGGCCAGCTTTTTAAGCGTATTCATCCGCACAAGCACATAGACCTTGAGTTTCTCCCTGGGGTCGCCGATGGGTTTGATTGCTTCCTGTAATTCCCGCTTGAGCATGGATGCCTCCTTTTCAACAACTGCCTGAAAGATGTCCTCCTTGCTTTCAAAATAATAATAAATAGAACTCTTCCCTTTGCGTGATGCAAGGGCAATTTCATCCATTGTGGTCTTTTTAAAACCAAAACGGCTGAAAATCTGTCTTGCAACTGTTACGATTGAGCTTTTAACTTCTTCTTTATCGAGCATGATCCGGAAATTTTCCTGGTTCTGTTTGCGGCTGCAAAATTACACCGGCCATTTCCGAAAAGCAAGAAAAAGATCGAATAATTTAGTCGAATGGTCGAAAAATATTATTCCATTGCAATAGCAAATTCCTTAAGTATTTGTAAAACAGCGCATTATTACAATGATTTCAGAAAAGAAATTTTCGGCTGAAACAGATTATCCGCAGGTAAACCGGTTATTTGTTTTCCCCTGACGCTGCCATTTCAGGTCAGCCGTACAGTTTACCTGATCTGAGCTGATTACCCGGACTTTCTGTTATCCTTTTTTTTTCGCTTGCGCAGTTGCAGGAGGGTTATCGTAAATATTGCAAGCGACAGTATCAGGAAAGCAGAAAATGCGATGACAGTATTTCTTCGTTGTGCGGCTTTGTATCGCTGATGTTCTGCACTTAGTTTTTCACGCGCAGCCATCAGCCTTTCCTTCTCCGACAACATGGCCTCGAACCTGGCTTGAAGTAATGCAAGTTTTCCGGCCCTGTCTTCAGCCTGTATCGTGTCTTTCAAAGACTGCAGTTTTCCGGCATAAGCATTGGCTGCGCTGCGGTTTCCCCTGCTGTTGTAATGATCGCGCAGTCCTGCATAGAACTTCAGCCTCCCGTTCCGGTCACCGGAGGCGATGGCTTTGCGCAGGCTTTCCAAAAGGTTTTCAAGAACATGATCTCTCACGGTTTTTACAGGTGCAATGGCCTTCAGATTGGAAAGGGCAAGTTCCTCATTTTCGGAATCGCCCGTAATGCGGCTGATGTTCAGTGTTTGTCTGAAGTAATGTCCGGCTCCGGCCGTATCGCCTTCCGCTTTGGCAATCATTCCGAGTTGAGTGTAAATCTGCAGCAGCTCATTTTCACCGGCACCGGTATTACTGATCAGCACAAGGGCCTCTTCGAAATTTGTTCGGGCAGAGTCGGTTTTCCCTTCTTCGAGGTAAGCAGTACCAATGGCTTTCAGGATGGGGTAGGCGCGGCTGTTGTTGCCTGTCTTCCTCTGAATTGTCATGGCTTCCCTCAGGTAGTCCCGGGAAATATCAAAACGCTTCATTTTGAGATTAATTTCCCCAAGGTTGATGAGGGCATGGGCCCTGACCCGGTCATTTTTCGTCAGACCGGCAATTTCGGCTGCCTGCCGGAAATAGTTCTCCGCATCCGGCATGTTGCCCGTTTTGTAGTGCACATCACCGACATTTACCAGGTTGCCGGCCATACCGGCACTGTCGCCCAGCTGTTGCCTGATCTCCAGCGAAGCAGAAAAATGTTCCAGCGCCTTGCCCTGGTTCCCTGACATCATAGTTTGCCCCAGAATGGTATGTGCCATGGCTGCACCGGCGGGCTCGCCACCTTTCTGGAACCACGGGACAGACTTGACCAGGTTTTCAATAAACCCCTCAGTATTATCAAGTGACTTTTCTACCAGGGAAAGATTGAAATAGCCGGCTGCGACATATTTATAGATGCCGGCTTTGTCAGCCAGGATGATCATTGAGTCGGCAATCATTCGGGCTGCTTCATGCTGATTTGTATTGAAAAGGGAGTCAAATGCTTTCTCAAGCCTGACCAGTTCAGGCGTGTCTGCTTTTTTGCCGGGATGGTTCTCCTGTGCTGAAAGTTGACCGGGTATCAACAGAAGAGTAATGACCGCCGAATACAACAGCATTGCTTTCAAGTCTTTACAGAAGGCCTTTCCGAGTATTAAACCCATCAATAACGCGTGTGGAATTAACCGCATAAAGATAGCGCCATCGCAGGAATCCGCCAAACAGATGCCGGCAATTTGTTTGCCAGGCAGAATTTATCAATAGTTATCTCCTCATGCCGCAGGCGGAAATCCGGTATCCTTATATCAGTGAAACACAATACCAAAGACACAATAATAAGACGCTCAACATCTCGTCCGGTATTCCTTCATCTGTGATTGGATAGGTGTTTTTTCATAACTTTGCCGCTGCTTTTCCCTGGGTGGAAAATTATTTTTGTTGACAATTAAACACTTCTGAATCGGATGGAATCAATTAAAAGAACGCGTATTGCCGATATTCTGCACAACTGGCAATCTATTGGTATCGGAAATACTGTTAACCTCAAAGGCTGGGTGCGCACCAAGCGCGGAAATAAGAATGTGGCTTTTATAGCGCTGAACGATGGTTCCATCATTCACAGTATTCAGATAGTTGTTGAACTGGCCGGATTTGATGAAGGCGCTATGAAGCTGATTACCACGGGATCTTGTATTTCTGTGAACGGCACGCTGGTTGAATCGCCCGGGCAGGGGCAGGCTGTTGAGGTGCTGGCAAAGGAAATTGAAGTTTACGGAAGCGCTGATCCGGAAACCTATCCGCTTCAGAAGAAAGGTCATACGCTGGAATTTCTGCGCGAAATCGCCCACCTGCGCCCCCGGACCAATACCTTCGGGGCCGTGCTGCGTATGCGCCATGCCATGGCTTATGCCATACACAAGTATTTTAATGATAATGGATTCTATTACCTGCACACCCCCATCATCACCGGATCGGATGCCGAGGGAGCAGGCGCCATGTTCCGGGTAACCACGCTCGACGCGAAGAATCCGCCGCTTACCGTAACCGGTGAAGTGGACTACAGCCAGGACTTTTTCGGGAAAGCCACAAACCTCACCGTTTCGGGTCAGCTCGAAGGAGAACTGGGTGCACTGGCCTTGTCGAACATCTATACATTCGGTCCGACTTTCAGGGCTGAAAATTCAAACACACCCCGTCACCTGGCCGAATTCTGGATGATTGAACCCGAGATGGCATTCTATGACATCAACGACAACATGGACCTGGCCGAGGATTTTCTGAAGTACCTGGTGCGTTATGCCCTGGAGCATTGTAAGGATGACCTTGAATTTCTCAACAGGATGTATGACAACGAACTGATCGACCGGCTCAGGTTTGTTGTGGAAAACGATTTTAAACGGCTCACCTATACCGAAGCCATTGACATCCTGAAAGCATCGGGTCAGAAGTTTGAGTTTCCGGTTGACTGGGGAACCGACCTTCAGAGCGAACATGAGCGCTACCTGGTGGAGAAACACTTTCAGCGTCCGGTTATCCTGACGGACTATCCCAGCCACATCAAGGCATTCTACATGAAGCAGAACGATGACGGCAAAACCGTGAGGGCCATGGATGTGTTGTTCCCGCGCATTGGTGAGATCATTGGCGGTTCACAGCGCGAAGAAGTGCTCGAAAAACTGATTCAGCGCTGTCGCGAAATGCATATTCCCGAGAAAGACATCTGGTGGTACCTCGATACCCGCCGCTTTGGCACCGCCCCGCATGCCGGTTTCGGGCTGGGGTTTGAGCGCATGATGCTCTTTGTAACCGGGATGGCCAACATCCGCGATGTGATCCCCTTCCCGCGCACGCCGCAAAATGCCGAGTTCTGATGATGTTGTGATGTTGCAGGATTGTCAGTTGAAAAAGGGTTCAGGCACGTGCGGGGAAAAGGTTCAGCACCGGAAAATTCAATAAAAAGGAACCTGAAACGTTATTGATAAAGGGATTATTTCGTAACTTTCCCTTAAATTCGCCGGATAAAAACAGGAATTTGCATGTTAACCCAGAAACTTCAGCAGAAACTTCTACAGAAACTGTCACCGCAGCAGATTCTGCTTATGAAACTGTTGCAGATTCCATCCATTGCCCTGGAACAGCGGATCAAGCAGGAGATTGAGGAGAATCCGGCCCTTGAAGATGCGGCCGACCCCGAGATGAGTACCGATGCCGAGGAGCCTTTACCCGACACGGAACCGGATCCGGTGGAAGAACTGGAACGTGAACGCGAGGATTTCGACATTACGGATTATCTTGACGATGATGATATCCCTGCCTACCGACTGAATTCGGGCAATACCAGCGCCGACGATGAACACCGGGAGGTTCCCTATGCTTCGGGGATCAGCTTCCATGAGATGCTTATCTCCCAGCTGGGCCTGCGTCACCTCGACGAAAGACAGGTGGCCATCGCTACCTATATCATCGGAAACCTGGATGATTCCGGTTATCTCAACCGGAACCTGAGCGCCATGGTTGATGACCTGGCATTTACACAGAATATATCCACCAGTGTTGAGGAACTGAATGAACTGCTGAAAGTGGTTCAGGAGTTTGACCCGCCCGGAATCGGGGCCCGCGACCTGCGCGAATGCCTGCTGATTCAGCTGCGCCGCCAGGATTATACCCCCGCCGTTGAGCTGGCTACACACCTTGTTGAAAGGTATTTTGACGAGCTGACCAAGAAGCACTACGATAAAATTACCCGTAAAGCAAGGGTTACCGAAGAAGAATTGCGCGATGCGGTGAATGAAATCCTGAAACTGAACCCAAAACCGGGGAATTCGATGGGGGAGACTTCCAGGACGAATCACTACATCATGCCTGATTTCTTTGTTTACAACAAAGATGGAGATCTTGAACTTCAGGTCAATTCCCGGAATATGCCCGAGCTGAGGCTCAGCCGTACCTATGTGGATATGCTTGAAACCTACGCTGAGAGCAAGTCGAAAAGCAACAGCCAGAAAGAGGCGGTGATGTTTATCAAGCAGAAGATCGACTCTGCCAGGTGGTTTATTGACGCCATCAAACAACGGCAGAATACCCTCTATGTTACCATGACGGCCATCATGGAATATCAACGGGATTATTTCCTTACCGGTGATGAAACCAAACTGCGGCCGATGATCCTCAAGGATATTGCCGAGCTGGTAGGACTTGATATTTCCACCGTTTCGAGGGTCGCCAATTCTAAGTATGTTCAGACTCCATTCGGGACTTTTTTGCTGAAAACCTTCTTTTCCGAATCCATGCAAACCGATTCGGGGGAAGAAGTTTCCACCCGCGAGATCAAGAAGATCCTTTCCGATTGCATTGAGGCGGAGGAAAAGGGCAAACCGTTGACCGATGAACAGCTGACCGACATCCTGAAGGAGAAAGGCTATAACATTGCCCGCCGCACCGTTGCCAAATACCGTGAGCAACTTAACATACCGGTGGCCCGGCTCAGAAAGGAGCTGTAATCGCCCGGAAAATTCTTTTATTCATTTTTATAATAACTGCCCTATGGATCTGGCCCTCAGAGACCGTTTTACTGAATTATGGAAGAATTACTTCGGAGGTACCGCCCTCCCCATCGCCTTTTTTTATACAGAAGCCGAAACCTCGGCCGGGATGGCACCCAGGGCTGAAAAATGGAGCTGCTTCATCGGAGCACTTTCGCAGGTGCGTCGCGGCAAATCACTGGCATTTAGCGCTGAATCCATCGGATGTGCCGGAGGAAAGCGCTATCTGGGCTTTGGCAATAAACTCCGCCCCGGTTTTGAGTACTTTCTTTCGTGTGGCAATCAGGAGATTGAAGGGGAACGTTACCTGCGCACGCCCGCCCAGGTTGAAAAGTTTTTGAAGGATGCTCCCTGGAAACCGGCGCCGGCTTCGCGCATTGTTTTCCGTCGCTGGGATATGCTGGAAGCAAAGGATGAGCCGGAAGTGGTAATCTTTTTTGCAACGCCCGATGTGCTCTCAGGCCTCTTTACACTGGCCGGGTTCGACAGGGATGACTTACAGGGGACCATTGCCCCCTTTGGCTCCGGATGTGCTTCCATAATACAGTATCCGCTGGCCGAAGCCTTTCATGAAAAGCCCAGGGCTGTGCTCGGTATGTTTGATGTTTCAGCCAGGCCTTTTGTAAAATCCAACGAACTGACCTTTGCCCTGCCCATGAATCGTTTTACCGAGATCATTCATTATATGGATGAAACCTTCCTCACCACCCACGCCTGGGAGAAGGTCAGAGACAGGATAAACCGGAATGCCGGGCAGGAATCAGCGGATTAACCTGCAATCAGCAATGATGGCGCAGTCTTCAGCATGAATTTGTTGCCTGTTTTGGTCCTGTATTTTTGCCGGAATACCGGCTTATTCCGGTTTTCTTGTTACCTTTACATTAAAATAATTGCAGCTATGTTTCTTAAAAAATCAGCAACCGGCGCCCTGCTGGTCCTTCTTGCGTTGGCAGCCTGTAATCCGACATCTGAAAAATCATTAAAAATAAATATGCAAAGCGATTTTCCCGCGCCCCCGGTTGCGGCAATCAAACCGGTTACATTCAACGAGTCGGGCGGTGAGCGGACCGACAATTACTACTGGCTCAAAGAAAAGGAAAACCCCGAAGTGATCGCTTATCTCGAAGCTGAAAATGCATACTGCGATACGGTGATGAAATCGACATTGCCGTTGCAGGAAAAACTTTTTACCGAGATGAAAGGCCGCATCAAGGAGACCGATGAAACGGTTCCGCAGCTCGATAACGGTTACTATTACTATTCCCGCACCGAAGAGGGTAAACAATACCGCATATACTGCAGGAAAAAGGGTGATCTTTCCGCGGCTGAGGAGGTGGTTTTTGATGTCAATGCCATGGCAGAAGGGAAGCCTGCTTTTATTTTTGCCGGATTCGACATCAGCACCGATAACAGACTGGCCGCCTATCTTTCTAACGAAACCGGTTCATTTGCCGATTTCACACTTAGGGTCAAAAACCTGGAAACGGGGATGGATCTGCCGCTGGAGATCGGCAAGGTTCAGGGCTTTGCCTGGGCCGGCGACAGCAAAACCCTGTTTTATACCCTGGGCAATGAGGCGCTCAGGGCCTGGAGGGTTTACCGGATGGTGCTGGGCAGCGATCAACCGGCCGAACTGGTATTTGAGGAACCCGACGAGCAGTTTATTGTGGATGTAAGTAAAACCAAAACCAACGACTACCTTTTGATCACCACCGCCAGCAGCACCACCTCGGAGGTGCATTATCTGCCTGCCGCGGAGCCTGCCGGAAAGTTCAGGGTTTTTGTTCCCCGGGTGAAAGATGTTGAATACCATGTTTATCATCATAAGGAAAAGTTTTTTATCAGGTACAAGGACAGAGACAACCTGAATTTCATGGTATATGAAGCCCCTGTTACGGGATTTGAAAACCGGAACAACTGGAAAGTCTTCCGTGCCCACGATAAAGATACCCGCATCGGCAGCCTGGAAGTTTTTAAGGATTATCTGGCGATGCAGGTGCGCAGGAACGGTTTGAACGAGATCCTGGTGTATGGACTCAGGGATAACAGCGAAAATACCATACGCTTTCCCGAGCCGGTTTATACAGCATACCTGAGCGGTACGCCTGAGTATGATGCACCTGCATTAAGATACAGCTACAGCTCATTGAACCGCCCGACAAGTGTTTATGATTATGATTTCGCCTCCGCCCAAAGCAAGCTGCTGAAGCAGCAGGAGATTCCTTCCGGATTTAACCCGGATGATTATACCGTTGAGCGCATCTGGGCAACGGCGGCCGACGGGGCAAAGGTTCCGATGTCGGTTGTATATAGTAAAACCCTGAAAAAAGACGGCAGCAATCCTGCGTTGCTTTACTCTTATGGTTCTTACGGAGCCAGTTCCGACGCTTATTTCAGTTCAGGATTTTACAGCCTCATCGACAGGGGATATGTATTTGCCATTGCTCAGATACGCGGCGGCAGCGATATGGGTGAGCAGTGGTATGAAGATGGAAAGCTGCTGAAGAAGAAGAATACTTTTACCGACTTTATCTCCTGCGCCGAGAAACTCATTGAGGATAAATTCACCTCATCCGCGAAGCTGGCCATTATGGGCGGCAGCGCCGGCGGACTGCTGGTGGCCGCGGTTACCAATATGCGTCCCGATCTGTTCAACACCGTGGTGGCCCAGGTGCCTTTCGTGGATGTGGTAACCACCATGTTCGACACCAGTCTGCCGCTGACAACGCAGGAATATGAGGAATGGGGCAATCCCAACGAAGAGGAATACTATCGCTACATGCTTTCCTATTCTCCGTATGATAACATTACGGCACAAAATTATCCCAATATGCTGATTACCGCCGGGCTGAATGATTCCCAGGTTTTGTATCACGAGCCGGCCAAATATGCCGCCAAACTTCGGGCGATGAAAACCGGCAACAACCTGCTGCTGCTGAAAACCAATATGGAATCGGGCCATGGCGGGGCTACCGGCCGCTTTGATGCATTGAAGGAAACAGCCTTTGAAATGGCATTTATCCTCGACAGGGTTGGGATAAGGGAATAGCCGCCTATGCGGGAAAAGAAGATGTTGAATACTTTTTAATACGGTGACCCATGTCAGATGAGAAGATCTTTGACCGGCTTGACCGGTTGATGAATGAACGGGACTTTGTATCGGGCATCCACAATTACTGTGACCGTTGGTGCGAGCGCTGTCTGTTTACCTCAAAATGCATGGTATATGCCATGGAGGAGGAAGAGCAGCGGGAGGCTGAACGGGCAGGCAAAACTGAAACTGATCCATTTGCCTATGTACACCAGGTTTTTCAGGAAGTTTCGGAGAAATTGCGGCAATGGGCGGATGAACAGGGCATTGATCTGAACGCTGAACCCGATGAGGATGTGAAAATCGCGGAGGTTAAGCGCAAATCCGGGGCATCGGATTTTGTATCCATCGAATCTGAGGCTTATGGTAAGTGGCTGATGAACTGGCTGAAAGAAAACCACACAGAAACGGAGACAATCAAGATGGAACTTGGAAATACTGATACGCATGCCCTGGCTGCTTTTACCGATGCCCTTGAAGTACTGGGCTGGTATATGTTTTTCCCTGCTGCCAAATTCCACAGGGCATCTTCCGATCCATATGAAGATAGCGACACCGGACACGCCGACAGGAATGGATCGGCCAAGGTGGCGATCATCGCCGTTGAAAGGACAATGGCCGCCCTGGCTGTCGTGTTAAGGTATATGCCCTCCCATGAAGATGAAATGTTAGATGTACTGATCAGGCTTGACCGAATCAGAAAACAGGCTTTGCTTGACTATCCTGAAGCCATGGCTTTTAAAAGACCCGGGCTGGATGATTGATTCATGATTCAGCAAAGGCCATAAAAGGCAATCATCTGCAATTCCCAATACGATTACTGCCCATATTTAACGGCAGCCCTGAGGTTTACAACAAGCAGAACCTGCGCTGGCCGGTGATAATTTGAATATCCGCATTACTTTTTTTGAACATATATACTTTTTTTTGTGCAGGCTGTTTGTATTCTTACAGTTTTTTTGTATATTTAAAGCAACTAAAATAATGTTGTTATGGATAACATGTTATTAAGAATACTGCTCGACAGCTTTGAGCGTCAGCAGAAGCCGGAAACGGGAGCGTCACCCGGCGGGCCGTTTATCACCATTTCAAGGGAATATGGCTGTCAGGCGAATGTATTGGCTGAATCTCTCAGCCGGGCGATCGCAGCCAAAGGGTCGCACTGGAGAATTATGAATAAGGAGATTATTCTTGAAGCCGCCCGCGAACTGAATCTTGACCCTGAAAAGATCAAGGCCATTGAGGGTTCAATGGAGAGAGGTGCGATGGATGAAATATTAAGTTCATTAACTACAAAATATTACAAAAGTGATCGGAAGGTGCGGCAGACCATCGCCAATGTTGTGATGTCGGCTGCACACACCGGCAATGTGATTATTGTGGGACGGGGAGGTGCCGCTGTGACCATGGGATGGCCCAATGCACTGCACATCAAACTTACAGCACCGGTGCAGTGGAGGCTTGATGCGCTGATTGCCCGGCATAACCTGAAGCGGGAGGAAACGGTCAAGCAAATGGCATCAATTGATCATAAGCGATTTAAACTGCAGCGCGATTATCTGAAGGGGGGCATTGACATCAATGATCTGTATGACCTGGTGATCAACTGCAGCAAAGTCACGCATCCCGAGATCGTAGGGATCGTTATTTCTATGCTGGAGAGCCGAAAAATGATTTAGATGCTGCCCACATAATCCCGATAGATGAACAATGACGGACGACAATACCAAACCGGCTTCAGCCGGCAGTAATTTCATTGAGCATACGAAATATCACAACCTGTTGATTTCTGATCAGCTTCGGGGCTATCCTGCTCCACCTTTGCAGCCGGCTTATGATCCGGCGCTTGTGCGTTATCATTTGCCCGATCCGCTCACGGCGGCTGCCGGATATAAAGCCGATGTACACCAGGTAATTCCGGAACGCAGCAGCATACGGAGTTACCGTGATAAACCCGTTACCGGAGAAATGCTTTCACTTATGCTCTGGGAAACCCAGGGGGTGAAGAAAAATGTGCGCAACATCCACACCCTGCGCACGGTCCCTTCGGCCGGCGCACGCCATGCCCTGGAAACCTGGTTGCTGATTAACTTGGTGGAAGGCATCACGCCTGGTTTATACCGTTACTTACCGCTTATCCACAGCCTGTTGCAGGTAAGTGTGGCAGATGACATTGCCGGCAGATTTACCAAAGCATGCCTCGACCAGCAGATGGTAAGAAAGAGTGCTGTAACCTTTTTCTGGACCGCCGAAATTTACCGTATGAAGTGGCGTTACAGCGAACGGGCTTACCGGTATATCTTTCTGGATGCCGGACATGTGTGCCAGAACCTGTACCTCAGCGCCCAATCCATGGGTTGCGGAGTTTGCGCCATAGCTGCCTTTGACGATGATCTGCTGAACGCAGCCCTGGGTGTTGACGGGGAATCGCAGTTTGCCATTTATGCGGCAAGCTGTGGTTTGCGGGTTTAAGGCCGGACAGCTGTTCCGGTGTTATTTTATGGCAGTTACTATGGCCGTTGCCCCCAGCAGATAAGGCTGGCCGCTTACCTTGCTGAATCCTGCCTCCAGCAGAACTTCTGAGATTTCAGGAATGGAATAATAGTTAATGGCAGAATGTGCCAGGTAGTCGTATGCCGGTCGGTTTCCGGAAAGCAGGCCACCGATGGGCGCGGTAATGTATTTCTGGTAAAAATGGTAACCCGCCCTGATAAGCCTGTTGTTTGGCTGGCTGGTTTCCAGCACCACAAACCTTCCGCCCGGTTTCAGCACCCGGAACACTTCACTGATATGCAAAAGCGCATCAGGATTTTCAAACGTCAGGTTGCGGAAACCAAACGAAATCCCGACCGCATCGAAAAATTCATCTTCAAAAGGCATATTTCCGGCATCACCCTGAATCAACTTTACCTTGTCCTCTCCAAATACGGCAACTTTTTCTTTCGCCCTGGCCAGCATGGTATGGCTGAAATCCAGTCCGTAAAGCTCCGTGCTTTGCTTTGCCGAGCGGGCGAGATGCATGGTAAGGTCAGCAGTGCCGCAGCAGAGGTCGAGCACCCGTGAAGGGTTTTCCTCCAGAATGGTTGCCGAAGCCTTACGCCTCCATCCCTCATCCAGGTTCAGGGTTAGGATGCGGTTGAGGATATCATATTTGGGAGGGACTTCGGTGAAGATTTGCTGGGTCGGGCGGTAGCCCTTTTCGTCTCGGAACATCACGATGGGTTGGTTATATTTACTGGGTGTTTTGTTTCAGCACTCAAAATTACACAGATTCCTGAAGCCGAAGCTATTTCTGAAATGACCATTTCAGATATCCATTTTTCAGATTTTTGCATTCAGCGATCTTAAAGTTGCCGCATTTTCCTACTTTTGCAGAGATCCTAAACTTATTTTAACATGCGTAACATAATCATTATCATGGCAATGGCAACATTGATTGCCGTAAGTGGCTGCAACGAAAAGCAGGAAGCAGTTACCGGCGGGCCTGTAAAGGCCTTTATTGAACAAACCGCTGTCGAAAAAGTTATTCAAACGCTCAATGATTCTTTGGGCGAAGCTCCGAAATTCCGCATTGAGCGCGGGGTGCAGCAAGTGGCAAATCTATGGCGCGAAAGCGATGGCACGGTTGAGGATTTTGAAGATTTTTGTCTCGGGAACTTTGTGGCCGAGGAGCCTGCCCTTGAAAATCTTTACAGGAAACTGGAAAGGAATTTTGAAATCTTCAATGGCTATTTTCACAAGATGGATGTGCTGCTCAAAGAGCCTATTCAGCTCGAAGGCCCTGAAATCGAGCCCGTGGATATGATGTTTGGCAGTTATAATGCAGCCGCTCACCTGACCGACGACTTTTTTAACAATAAAATCGCCTTTCTCACCGCACTTAACTTCCCTTTCTATTCCCTGAAAGAAAAAACGGAAAAAGGATCCGGGTGGAGCCGGCTGGAATGGGCCTACGCCCGTATGGGCGACCGCTTTACTTCGCGGGTTCCTGCTGAGATCATTCAGCAGGCTTCCAAAACCCTGACCGAAGCCGATGCATACATTTCTGATTACAATATCTATATGGGCCGACTGGTAAATGATAAGGGCGAGAACCTGTTCCCTGACGGAATGAAGCTGATTACCCACTGGGGCCTGCGCGATGAACTGAAATCGAATTATGCAGGTGCTAACGGGCTCGAAAAGCAGCGTATGATCTACGATGTGATGAAGCGCATCATCGATCAGAGCATACCACAGCAGGTGATCAACAAGGATGAGTACACCTGGAATCCGGCGGATAACAAGCTGTTTAAGGATGGTGCTGAAGTACAGGGAAATCCTGAACCCGAAAAGCGTTATGAAGTTTTGCTCGGCAACTTTCATGCGATGAAGGCGATAGACGCTTATAATCCGAATTTTCCTACCTACATCAGCCGTGCTTTTGAGGAATACATGGAAATTCCGCAGGAAGATGTGGAGCGTCTGTTTACTGAATTTGTTTCTTCACCTCAGGTAAAGGAAGTGGCTGCATTTATCAGCCAGCGTCTCGGGCGCCCGCTGGAGCCTTTCGATATCTGGTACAACGGTTTCAAATCCAGGGGTGGTTTACCCGAAGAGCAGCTTACCGCCATCACCTCAAAAAAGTATCCTGATCCGAAAGCGTTTCAGGCAGATCTTCCCAACATTCTGGTGAAACTGGGCTGGCCCCAGGAGAAAGCCGGGCAGATTACCTCACTGATTTCGGTTGATCCTTCAAGGGGCGCCGGACATGCCTGGGGCGCCGAGATGCGCAACGACATTGCCCGTCTGCGAACCAGAATCGGAGCAGATGGCATGGATTATAAAGGATACAATATTGCCGTACATGAATTTGGTCACAATGTGGAGCAAACAGTCACCATGAACGATGTGGATTACTATATGCTGCAGGGAGTTCCCAACACCGCGTTTACGGAGGCCGTGGCCTTTCTTTTCCAGAAACGCGACCTTGAACTGCTTGGCATGCCCAACGCCGATCCTGACAAGGACCACATGATGGCCCTCGATAATTTCTGGGCCTCCTACGAAATTATGGGTGTTTCGCTGGTGGATATGAAAGTATGGAAATGGATGTACGAAAATCCGGCCGCTACTCCCGCCGAGTTGAAGGAAGCGGTGATTTCGGCCGCCAAAGAAGTGTGGAATAACTATTACGCCGGCATCCTTGGCGGAAAAGATGAACCCATCCTGGCCATTTATTCCCACATGATCGACAATCCGCTCTATCTGTCAAATTATCCGATGGGTCACCTGATTGATTTTCAGATTGAACAGCAGGTAAAGGGTAAAAATCTGGCAGATGAGTTCAACCGCATGTATACCCAGGGAAGGCTGGTTCCCCAGGTGTGGATGAAAGGGGCTGTTGGTCAGGAGATTTCCATTAAGCCTACCATGAATGCCGCAACCGAAGCGCTCAAAGCATTGCAATAAATCATAAGCTGCGTTGCTTATTTTTAAAACCTGTCCGGACTCAAATCCGGGCAGGTTTTTTTCATCGCTTTGCCCAAAACCGTCATAACCCCTTCCGGTTTACCGGTTTATAACCCCCGTTTGCCCTGATTAAACAGAAACTGACCGTTTTGCGTTATAACTTACCAACTGCTTCATTCAATTTTGCAGATTATTTAAACTTTTTCGGACCTTAATTTTATTTTATGCAAACAATACTTGGAGCAGGCGGTGCCATCGGGAAAAAACTAGCCAAGGAGCTGACCGCCTATACAAAGGAGATAAGGCTGGTAAGCCGCAATCCCAAAGCCATAAATCCTGATGATCAGCTGATGAAAGCCGATCTGACCGTTGCCGGAGATGTGGACCGGGCGGTGGCAGGATCTGAAATCATTTATCTGACCGTCGGGGTGGAATACAGCGCGAAAGCCTGGCAGCAAAAGTGGCCGCTTATCATGCGCAATGTTCTTGACAGCTGCATCCGCCATCAGGCGAAGCTGGTGTTTTTTGATAATGTGTATACTTACGATCGTAACCACCTCGGCAATATGACCGAAGAAACACCGGTAAGACCAAGCAGTAAAAAAGGCGAAGTCAGAAATCAGGTGGTCAATATGCTGCTCGATGAAATGAATAGTGGCCGCATCACTGCTTTAATAGCGCGGGCGGCTGATTTCATCGGCCCTGCCAACAGTGTGCTGATAGAGATGGTTTACAAAAATTTCACCAAAGGGAAGAAGGCAAACTGGTTTTCACAGGTTGACAAGGTCCACAGCTTTACCCACACGGATGATGCTGCAAGGGGAACAGCCATCCTTGGCAATACCCCGGATGCATATGGTGAAGTGTGGCACCTGCCTACTTCGGATGAACGCATTACCGGAAAAGAGTGGATTGCGCTTTTTGCCGGGGAAATGAATGTGGCGCCAAAATACAGCACCCTGCCCGACTGGATGCTTGCGTTACTCGGGCTGTTTATTCCGGTATTAAAAGAGCTCAAAGAAATGGCCTATCAGTATGACCGGGATTATTTTTTCGACAGCAGCAAATTCAACCGGCGTTTCAGTTATGTTCCCATCCGGGCTGAAGAAGGAGTAAGGGAGCTGGTGAAGTCCCTGAAAGCTGAAAATTAGTCCTTAGTATTTGCCCGGATACAAACTCGGTCCCGGAATTATTAGAGGACAATGATTCATTTGCTCCCCGACAGGGTCGGCAGGTTTGTGGCTTTTTGATTGGATAATGCCCTGAGAATTATTATCTTTAAGGCATGAAAGCATTGTTGCTCCACCCCGGCCCCGGCAGGCTGCTTCGTTTTATATCCACTGCAGGGGCAGGATTAATTTTGTCATTTATGTCACCACTTTATGGTCAGGATGATTATGCCGCTGCCCGGGAGAGCATGGTTAAGTACCAGATTGAAGCGGAAGGCGTAACGCACCGGGCCACCCTGGCAGCCATGCGCAAAGTGCCGCGCCACCTCTTTGTGCCCGCAGATCTGAAATCGCATGCTTACCGCGACATGCCGCTGCCGATAGGATACGATCAGACCATTTCGCAGCCCTATATGGTCGCCTACATGACCCAGGCCATAAAGCCTGTGCCCGGGATGAAAGTGCTTGAGATAGGAACCGGTTCGGGCTATCAGGCCGCTGTGCTGGCTGAGATTGTCGACAGCGTTTTTACGATCGAGATCGTTGAACCCCTGGGAAAACAATCAGCAACCTTGTTGAAAAGGATGGGTTACACAAATATAAATGTCAGGATAGGCGATGGTTTTGCGGGATGGCCGGAGCACGGGCCCTATGATGCCATTATTGTGACCGCTGCTGCTGAAGAGATCCCTCCCCCGCTGATTGCCCAGTTAAAAGAAGGCGGCAGTATTGTGATTCCGCTGGGCAGGCCCGGAAGCGTTCAAACCCTGGTGAAAGCGACAAAAATCAAAGGCCGGTTGGAAAGAAAAAGCCTGCTGCCGGTAAGGTTTGTGCCTTTTGTCAGGGACTAATCCGGAATCCGTTTAACCGGGATTCTCTGTTTCGGCTATGGGTGCATGTCTTTCACTGAGGATGGTTGCCAATGGCTGCTGTTTCAGCATGGCTTCGATCCAGGCGGTGAAGTCAAATATCCTTAGTAGTTGCTGCTCAAAAGGATCCTGCTGCATGCCAAGCAGGTCCGGCAGGTATTTTTCAAAAAGTTTCCCCCTTTTTCGCTTGTTGTCAGGCAACTGCTTGATCAGAAACTTCAGCATGAATTGCTCAATTTTGTAGCCTTTTTCGCTTGCGGCCAGGTCGCGCCTGATCGACCTGATCTCATAGCGGATCAGCTCCTCGTCGCCCAGTTTGTAAAGGATCATCAGGTTTACCAGCCTGATGGTGCGGTAGAGCGGCAGGTAGTAGAAACTTTTGCCCCGGACAATGATCTGGCTGAGGAACTTGTGTGCCTCCTGGTACTTTCCGTTTCCGAAAAGCACCAGGGAAGTATACAAACAAAGTTCAGCCTGCCTGGAATGGCTCAGCAGATGAAATTTATCGTACAATGCTTCCCTGTAGTGTTCCATCAGGTGGTTACACCCGGCAAAATCGCCGCGGTCGAGGAATGGGAACAACTCATACAGAAATGCTACACAGGTCAGCAGCACCCTGAAATCGGCCGATTGGCTTTCAATTTTTCGAAGCTGGTCGGTAAAATAACGCATCCCTTCATAATTGTGAATACTCCGGAGGCTTTCAAGCACGCCTTCGAGGGTATAGAGGTAATACACCGGCGGCTTACTCCAGAGATGCTTATTGGCTTCGAAGAGGTTGTTCAGTTCGTAGTAAGACCGGAGGGCTGATTTGAAATCACCTACGCTGATCAGGTAGTTCGATTGAAACAGCTGATGCAGTTTACTGACTTCAAAGTTTTCGGGGGACAGGGATGCCACAAGGCTAAGCTCACTGTAAACCAAATCATTCAGTTGGTTTTTTTCTTTTTGTGACCGGGCATAACCCTTGTACACGACCCTGTGTTTCAAAATTTCGTAAAGCGAGCTCTGCTCGTTGATCTTCCTGATGTATTTCATCGATTCCGTTAGCCTGAATTGCTTTTTCAGCAGTTCCTGTTCTTTCAGATTAGGGAAGTTCAGCGCAAGCAGGTAATCAAGCTCCAGGCGGTTGGCCAGCAGCAGGGCATGGTAGTTTTCATAACGTTCGGCCTGGGCCATTACCTGATTGAGGGTATCGAAGCACTCATCGAACAGCGATTTTTCAAAAAGTACGCGGGCTTTCAAAATTTTGTTGAAGAGAGAGAAAAAGCTGTCCTGATTTTTACGTAGTTCCAGCATGGTGTCAAGCAGGATTTCGAAAAGGTATTTTACCGTAGTGTCGAAAGCGGCTGACGGGCGCTTTGCGAGAAAAGTCTGACGAAGTACCGCCGGCGCATCCTCTGCACCCTTTTCGATAAGATCATATAATATAAGGTAGTCGGGCACGGCTTTTTTCCGTCCAACCATTTGTCTGAATGTTTTCTTTTCAGGCAGGCTCATGGAATGGATCATCTGCACAAGTGACTCAAAACGGGTCTTTTTCATAATCGGGGTCGAAGCTGTTTATGGATGGAGCGCTTTTGACTGCTTCATCCGGATCAGTTTAAATTTCATGATGGAATCCTTAGCCAAAATTAACATTTCTTTTATTGTAAAAGTATTCAAAATTATGGTTTCAGGTCAAAATATTTGTGATGAAAAAATCACTAATAAATTGATAATAAACATAATACAATTTTATCACTATATTATTCAAAGAATTATGAATTATAGTCTGAGATGATTTATTGATTTTTTTAGCAGGTTGTTATTTATAGATTTGCCTCTCAAACTAACGCAAATATATATATGCAACGCAAGAAATTAGTTGTGGTAGGTAGTTGTAATACCGATATGGTTATTAAAGCCGACCGTTTGCCTATTCCGGGTGAAACTGTGCTTGGCGGGACTTTTTTTATGAATCCCGGGGGTAAGGGGGCCAATCAGGCGGTTGCCGCTTCCCGTATGGGCGGTAATGTGACTTTTATCTCCAAAACCGGCAATGATGTTTTTGGAAAGCAATCGGTGGTATTGTATAATTCCGAGAACATCAATACCGACTACATCTTTTCTGATCCGAATAATCCTTCGGGGGTAGCCCTGATTACAGTGGATTCGCGTGGTGAAAACTGCATTGTGGTGGCTTCCGGTGCCAATGCATCGCTGTGTCCGGCCGATATTGAAAAGGCAGGCAGAGAAATCGAAAGCAGCGACCTGGTGCTGATGCAACTTGAAATTCCGCTGGATACCGTTGAATATGTAGCCGAGCTGGCCAGCCGTAAAAATATAAAGGTCATTCTGAATCCTGCGCCTGCCCGGGCATTGTCGGACCAGTTGCTGAAGAACATCTACATCATCATCCCGAATAAGAGCGAGGCAGAGATCCTCTCGGGTATCAAGGTTTCCGATTACGATTCGGCCAGGCAGGCTGCCGACATCATCAGTGCCAAGGGCTGCGATATCGTGGTGATTACCCTTGGCAGTCAGGGAGCACTTATCAAAGATCACGATGAATACCATTTTGTGGACGCGGTTAAGGTAGATGCAGTGGATACCACCGCTGCCGGCGACGTATTCTGCGGAACCGTGTGCGTTGGGCTTTCCGAAGGCAGGACCATACTTGAATCGGTACAGCTGGCGGCCAGGGCTTCGGCCATCACGGTTACCCGTATGGGGGCCCAGTCGTCGATTCCTACCCGCGCAGAGTTGTTAACTTTTGATCAGAATCAATAAATTTCGCTTTATGAAAGCAGCCATATTCAGAAGAAAGATTGCAGGTGCAGGAACAGCCATGATGCTGCTCCTGTCGTTGCTCTTGTTGTCAGGTTCCGGTTATGCCCAGCAGGCCGATGTGCTGAGGGTCAAGGGAACGGTTACTGACCTGGGCACAGGAGAAACCCTCCCGGGGGTTAACATCTCTATAAAAGGTACCCAGACCGGAGCCGTTACGGATATCTACGGTAAATACAGCCTTGACGCGTTAAAGGGATCAGTGCTGGTCTTCAGCTTCGTAGGTTATGAAACCACTGAGGTTACCCTGGGTTCCCAGTCTACCCTTAATGTCAGGCTTAAACCTACCGTTGAATCCCTCGAAGAGGTGGTGGTAATCGGCTATGGCCTGACCACCCGTAAGGAGGTTACAGGTTCCATTGCCTCGGTGAAGGCGGATGACTTTAACCGCGGCGCCCACAGCAGCCCCATGGGATTGCTGCAGGGTAAGGTGGCGGGGCTTTCCATTACCCGCCCCGATGGTGCCGATCCGCAGGCAGGATACCAGATTCTGCTGCGCGGAACCAATACGCTGACCTCCGGACAGGGACCACTGGTGATTGTTGATGGTGTGGCCGGGGTAGACCTGAAAAATGTGAGTTTTGAAGAAGTTGAATCCATTGATGTGCTGAAGGATGGTTCTGCGGCCGCCATATACGGTACCCGCGGCTCAAACGGGGTGATCATCATCACCACCAAAAGGGCCAGAACCGGACAGAGCAAGGTGGAGTACTCGGGATATCTTTCAGCTCAGGTAAATCCCCGCATGGTGGAAAACCTGACAGCGGCGCAGTTCAAAGAAGCCGTTGAGCAATACGCTCCTGACAAGGTGGGCAGTTTGTACGGCGCCGAAACCGACTGGTTTAAGGAGATTACCCGTCCTATGCCGGTTAGCCACAAGCACAACCTGGCAATTTCCGGAGGAAACGAGAACTTCTCGCACCGCACGGTTTTCTTTGTGGACAAGGCAGAAGGCTTACTCAAAGACAATGAATCGAACCGTTACCTCCTGAAAACCAACATCAATCAGAAAGCGCTGGGCGATCTGCTTACCCTCGATTATAACCTGAGTTACGGTATGCGCAATTACAAGCCGGCCAACTATGACCTGTTCTACCAGGCCTTTATCCGCAACCCTACGTCCCCGGTTTATGATCCGGGCAATGAATATACCGGGGGTTACACCCTGATCTCGGGTATGGACTATTACAACCCGGTGGCCATGCTCAACGAGCGTATCCGCAATGGCAAAACCGATGATATGGGCGCCAATGTAAGGGCTACCCTGAAACTCAGTAATCATTTGAACTGGGTGAATCTGGTTTCCGTCGAAAAATCAGCATGGGAAGAGCTTTCCTATCGCACAAAGTATTATCCCAGCCGGCTGGGCCGGAACGGAGAGGCCGAAATCAGCAATGGCCGGAGCAGTGACCTGCAGTATGAAAGTACAGTGAATTTCACCGAATCTTTTGAGAAACACAATTTGCAGGCGCTGGCCGGATATTCGTTCGAGGAATTTGAATCGAACAATTCTTACATGATCAACTCGGGTTTTGATACCGATATTTACGGGCCTCATAACATCGGATCAGGCGTTGCGCTTTCCGAAGGTACCGCGTCTATGGGCTCCTATAAGGGCAAAAGCAGGCTGATTTCGTTTTTCGGCCGGGTAATGTATAATTTCGATGAAAAGTACCTGGCTTCCGCATCCCTGCGGAGAGAAGGTTCATCAAGGTTCGGTAAGAATCATAAATGGGGATGGTTCCCCTCGGTCAGTTTGGGATGGAGAATCAACAAAGAGGACTTTCTCAATGATGTTCAGTGGGTCAACGACCTGAAAATCAGGGTGGGATATGGCGTCACCGGGAATCAGGACATCGGCAATTACCGTTCGCTGTTGCTGATGGGGCGCGCCGGTAAGTTTTACTACAACGGGGAGTGGATCAACACCTATCAGCCGGTGACCAATCCCAATCCCGACCTGAAGTGGGAAAACAAATCGGAAATCAATGCCGGCGTCGATTTTGCAATGTTTGATAACCGGCTGAGCGGTACCCTTGATTATTATTACCGGAAAAGTACCGACCTTCTGTACACCTACAACGTATCCGTTCCACCCTATCTTTACAAGGAATTGTTTACCAATGTCGGGACCATCAGCAACCGGGGGATTGAGCTTACCCTGAAACATGTGTCAGTTAATAAAGGAAAGCTTAACTGGACCAATATGCTCACCTTCAGCCGGAACAAGAATATCCTGGAAAAATTCTCGAATGAAGAGTTTACCGACACATCTTATGATCTTGGCTGGATTGGCGGTGCCATTGGTGTGAATGCCCAGAAGATCCGTGAAGGTGAAGCGCTGGGAACTTTTTACGGACCCGTGTGGATTGGGCTGGATGAGCTAGGCAACGACCTGTTTAAAAATGCCAATCCTGTCGGGCTGGTGAACCCTGAAGACTGGGAGGTTATCGGGAATGCATTTCCTGACTTTACCCTGGGATGGGGAAGCTTTTTAACATACGGAAACTGGGACATCAGTTTTGCCCTGCGTGCCAGTATCGGAGGGGAAGTATTGAATACTTACCGGCTTTATTACGAGAACTGGGGAACCTTCGGTTTGAACAATGTTACCCTGACCCAGTTCGAAAATCCTGAATTCAGGGGCAACGCCCGTTACTCTTCCAAATACGTGGAAGATGCCACTTATGTGAAGCTGGATAATATCTCGGTGGGTTATAACATGCCGGTCAGCCTGAAATACATCACCCGCCTGAGGGTATACGCGACGGCACAGGATGTATTCTGTCTTACCGGATATAAGGGCCTGGACCCGGAGGTGAACCTCGGCGGCCTGACCCCCGGCATTGAATACCTCTCTTATTATCCACGAACCACCCTGTTGACACTGGGCGTTAATGTTACATTCTAAGACGACGACAGCCATGAAAAAAATGAAATATATCGTTCTGTCCCTGGTTGGAGCCTGTGCGCTCACCATGGTATCGTGCACCGATCTGGAGGAGGAAGTTTATTCAGACATCCCGCTTGATAAATTCTTCCAGACCGAACGGGACGTACTGATGAATGCCGGAAGGGCATATACCAAGCTGCAGCGGTTTCCTGAAGAACAGCGGTTGTGGTCGCTGATTGAGAATTCGTCGGACGAGATGGTGATTCCCGGCCGCGACGATGGTTTGTGGTGGGAGCAGGGCCGCTGGGATGAACTCCACACCCACCGCTTCAACTCAAGTAATAAAATCCTGAGGCAGTCCTATGAGTATGTGTTTGAAGGGATCAGCGCCTGCAACGAAGTGATCTACGAAACCGAAGAATCTGAAATAACATTCGAGGGTAAGGACCGCATCGTTTCGGAAATCAAGATCCTGAGGGCGCTGTTTTACTACTGGGCCATCGACAACTGGGGCAACGTACCTTTTACGATCGACTTCACCGATAAGGAACTGCCCGAACAGAAAGACCGGAAGTTTATCTTCAGTTTTATAGAGCAGGAAATCCTGGATCATGTGGATAACCTGCAGGATCAGCCTACTGCCGCGCATTACGGAAGGGTTACCCAGGGGATGGCCTGGACATTGCTGGCAAAACTTTACCTGAATGCCGAAGAGTGGATCGGGGAAAGCAAATACGAACAGGCCGTGGATGCCTGTAACAAAGTGATTGCGCTCAATGCATACTCAATTGAAGATGATTATTTCACAAACTTTAAGGTGAAGAATGAAAACAGCCGCGAGAACATTTTCGTGATTGTAAACCACTCTGTCTATACCAAGGACCGGCTATACTGGTATACCCTTACCCTGAACGATGCCAGCAGGGCTACTTTCGGGTTCAAGGGAGAGATGTGGGACGGCTTTGTACTGGAACCCGAGTTTTTCAATAAGTATGCTGAAAACGACCTGAGGCGGAATTCCTTCCTCTTCGGGCAACAGTATGATATGAACGGTAATCCGATCTATTTTATTGAGGAAAACGATACCGTCTGGTTTGAGTACACCCCCACCATTGGTAATTACCGTGCACGAAAAAAATGGGAAGGCGCCCGCTGCTGCAAGTATGAGTACCAGAAAGACCTGGAGTATTATGTAACCGATATGGAAAATGATTTTGTGCTTTTCCGTTATGCCGATGTGCTTTATACCAAACTTGAGGCGCTCTGGCGTCTGGGCAGGGCCGGCGAAATGCTGAACGATCCGGAGTTGCAGAAAATCAGGACGCGGGCGGGCATGCCTCCTTATCAGGCTTCCGATATTACGGCGGAAGAGCTGCTGGATGAGTTTGGCCGTGAGTTTGCCTGGGAAGCCCGGCGCCGGCAGGATCAGATCCGGTTCGGCGTTTGGGGGAATACCTGGTGGAACAAACCGGCATCCGGCCCCACTGCCAAACTCTTTCCGCTACCGCAGACCGCACTCAGCGCCAATTCAAAACTTCGCCAGAATCCTGGCTACTAAATAACGCATTTATGAAAAGAAAAAACCTTCATTTCCGGGTTCAGGCAACACTGTTGTTGATGCTGCTTCCCTTTTTCCTGTCGGCAGGCAAACCCCTGCGCATCAAAAAGAGCGATTTGCGCGACAAAATTGAGGCTGCATGGGTCGGGCAGATGATAGGAAATATTTACGGACTTCCGCATGAAAACAAGTATGTAAATGCCCCCGGCCCGGAGAACTGGCCATACGGCTACACGAAAAATCTGGACAAGCTGCAGAAATACGACGGGGCATTTTCCGACGATGATACCGATCTGGAGTATATGTACCTGCTGCAGATGATGAAGCATGGTCCCGAACCCACCTATGCACAGCTGCGCGATGCCTGGATGTATCATATCCGCGACCGGGTGTGGCTGGCCAACCGGGGCGCCCTCGGGTTGATGCATTACGGATATACGCCGCCGTTTACCGGCAGCAAAGAACTGAATCCGCACTGGTATCAGATTGATCCTCAACTGATCAATGAAATATGGGCGTTCACCGCTCCGGGAATGATAAAATATGCCGCTGACAAGTCGGAATGGGCCGCCCGCATCACCAGCGATGACTGGGGCGTGGAGCCCACCATCCATTACGGTGCGATGTATGCTGCCGCCTTCTTCGAGAAAGATATCCGTAAACTGATTGATATCGGACTGAAATCGCTGCCTGCTGACGGAAGGTATGCTGCCACCGTAAAGGATATGATCAGCTTGCATGCAAAGTACCCTAAGGACTGGAAAGCTGCCTGGCAGGAAATGGCGCAGAAGTATTACATTCATGAGCACGACATGACCAAAACCATCTGGAATGCCAACCTCAACGGAGCCTGTGCCATACTGGCCATGCTCTACGGCGAAGGTGACTTTCAGCGTACGCTCGATCTTTCATGCGCCATGGGATTTGACGCCGATAACCAGGCCGCCACGGTGGCCGGGCTGATGGGGGTGATGTACGGCATGAAAGGCCTGCCCGAAAATCTTTATCTTCCCGTAAAGGGCTGGACGAAACCCTTTAACGACAAGTACATCAATATTACCCGTTACGACCTGCCCGACACGCAGATCTCGGTAATCATTGACAATACCCTTCAGCAAACGATAGATCTGATTGTAAGCAAGGGCGGGAAAGTAACGGGAAAACCCGGCAGTGAAGTGATAGTAATCAATCCGGATGCTGACTTCCGCGCGCCCATGGAATTTTACTATGGTCCTGATCCGGTACTCGTGGCCGGCAAAGCCGTTGATTTCAGCTTTTATACTCCGGCCAACAAAATTTACAACTGGTCCTTGATTTCAGGTACACTGCCCGCCGGTCTTACCTTTACAAACGGCCGGCTGACCGGAACTCCTGTGAAAGCCGGAGATTACAGCATAGTATTGCAGATCAGCGACGGCAAAGAAAAACAAGCCCGTGAATTCAGCCTGCTGGTGCGTGGGCACAACCTGGCCCGCCTGGCCGATACGATCTACTCGAACGTCAGGAAACTGAATGAAAAAGTGCTGGATTCATGCTGGTACACTTTTGGCAAATCGTTGTATGCCAAAGAGATATCAGTGATCAATGATGGAAAAACTTCCGGCCCGGGCTCGGTATTCTACAGCCTGGCTGCCAAGGCAAATATACCCAAAGTGGATTACTACGGATACGGTTGGAATGAACCTCAGGAGGTTGAAATGATTGTATTTAATACTGGTGGAATGGAGGAGTTCGGTGGTTGGTTTACTTCTCTGAATGTGCAATATCTGAATGAAGCAGGCAGATGGGTGCCGGTTGAAAAATCCATTGTCAATCCCCCGCTGCCTGCTTCGGATATTGTGTTTATCCAGCCCCATTACGCAGAGTATGTGCTCCGTTTCGATCCGGTTAAAACCAAAGGTATCCGGATAATCGGAGATGCCATGGTGCAAAGCCACTGGAACAAATACACTAAAAATGTTTCAGCCTTCACTTCCATTACCGAGCTAAGTGTTTACCCGTAAAAAACTGAAAAGATGAAGCATACTATCAGAAATTTTTTTGTAATGCCCTTGCTCGCCCTGTTGCTGGCGGGTATCATGACTTCATGCGATAAAACAGGCAGCAGTGGCCCTGTTGCCGGAACTTCTGTAAAGCTGTCGCACGAACAACTGAAAGACAAAATTAAGGGCGGATGGGCCGGACAAACCATAGGCGTGGTCTATGGCGCACCGGTTGAATTCAAATACCAGGGCTCCACCATTGATGAATACCAGCTGATCCCCTGGCATGAACATTACGTTAAGTATTGGTGGGAGAAGAAACCCGGGCTGTTCGATGATATTTACACAGACCTTAACTTTGTAAATGTATTTGAGAAATACGGTCTTGAAGTCAGCACCGATACCATTGCCGCATACTGGGCCAACACGGCCTATCACCTGGCGCATGCCAATCAGGCTTCGCGTTACAATATCCTCAGGGGGTTGAAACCACCCCAGACGGGCCACTGGCTGAACAATCCCCATGCCGATGATCTTGATTTTCAGATAGAAGCTGATTTCATCGGGCTTATGGCTCCCGGTATGGTGAACCATGCAACTGAAATTGCCGACAGGGTCGGGCATATCATGAACAGCGGCGACGGATGGTACGGCGGGGTGTTTGTTTCGGCGCTCTACTCCCTGGCATTTGTTTCCGATGATGTTGAATTTATTGTGGGGGAAGCCGTAAAGACCATCCCCGAAGGCACGAAATTTCACGATTGCGTCGCCGATGTGATTAAATGGCACAAGCAGTATCCTGACGACTGGAAAGCCACCTGGTTTGAACTTCAGAAGAAATGGAACAAAGATGTGGGCTGTCCCAAAGGGGTTTACCTTTCATTCAACATCGATGCCAAGATCAATTCCGCTTACGTGGCCATCGGGTTGCTTTATGGTAAGGGCGATTTCTCCCGCTCAGTCGACATCGCCACGCGCTGCGGGCAGGATGCCGATTGCAATGCAGCCACTGCGGGCGGTGTGCTGGGCGTAATGCTGGGCTATGATGCCATCCCTGAATTCTGGCTGAACCCGCTGAAAGAGGTTGAAACGCTGAACTTCGAAAGCACCGAGATGTCGCTCAGCAAAGCTTATGAAATGAGTTACCGCCATGCCCTGGGTATCGTTCAGCTTGCCGGCGGGAAGACCGAAGGTGAAACTGTAGAAATTCCTTATGAAAATCCGGTTGCGGTCGCGTTTGAGCAGAACTTTGTGAATTGCCACCCCATTGCCCGTGAGAAAATTGACCGCTCGTTTATGGATGAGATTACCTTTAATTTTACCGGAAACGGCTATATTCTGTATGGAAATATGGTAAAAAGGGCCAAGGTGGATCCCGACTACATCGACCGGATTTCCAAAAGGCTGGGTTCTGAAGTATTTGGTCTTGCAGAACTGGAAGACCCTTATGTAGCTGAGGTTGAAGTATACATTGACGGAGAACTGGATGAAACGGTTTACCTGCCTATGAAGAATACCTCACGCCGGCTGGAACCGGCCTGGAAATACCAGCTCCCCGAAGGCAAGCATGAGGTTCGCCTGAAATGGGTCAACAATACCCCGGATTATGAAATCCGGATCAACGACCTGATCGTTTATTCCGAAAATCCTCCCATTAGTCCTTTACCCGTTAACTGATGACCATGATAAAAAAACTGATCTTTCTTCCGCTTATCCTGTTGCTGGTGGTATCATGCCAGCCAGGGATGAAAAAGCAGACTGAGCTCCCCGAATCGGTCACCCTTTCGAAAGAAGCGCTGTCTGATAAAATCAGGGGCGGCTGGGCCGGTCAAACCATCGGCTGCACCTACGGAGGGCCAACCGAGTTCAAGTTTAAAGGCACCATGATACAGGATTATCAGGAAATGGTGTGGTACGACGACTATATCGGAGAAATTTATAAACTCGATCCGGGTTTGTACGATGATGTTTACCTTGATTTCACATTTGTTCAGGTGATCGAGCGCCTTGGCGTCAATGCGCCTGCCGACTCCTTTGCCGTTGCCTTTGCCCGCGAAGATTACAAGCTCTGGCATGCCAACCAGGCGGCGCGCTACAATATCCTGAATGGCATCATGCCCCCCGAATCGGGGCACTGGATGAATAATCCCCATGCCGATGACATTGATTTTCAGATAGAAGCCGACTTCGCCGGTCTCATGTTTCCCGGAATGATCAACAGTGCGGCTGAACTCTGCGACCGCACCGGACACATTATGAATTACGGCGATGGATGGTATGGTGGCGTTTTTGTGGCCGGAATGTATGCCACGGCATTTATTTCTGACGATATCGCTTTTGTGATTGAGCAGGGACTGAAACCCATTCCTCCGCAAAGCAAGTTTCACCAGGTAATCAGCGATGTGATTGCCTGGCACCAACAGTATCCTGATGACTGGAAAAAATGCTGGTTTGAAGTTGAGAAAAAGCACACTTCCGAAAAAGGCTGCCCCGAAGGGGTTTTCAATGCGTTTAACATCGATGCATCGGTGAATGCCGCCTATGTGGTAATCGGACTGCTCTACGGGGAAAAGGATTTTTACAAAACCATGGACATTGCTACCCGCTGCGGACAGGACTCTGACTGCAATCCTGCCACAGCAGCCGGAATTCTGGGCGTAATGCTGGGCTACAGCAGGATTCCTGCATTCTGGAAGCCCGCCATCGAAAAAGTGGAGGATGTGATGTTCCCTTACTCCGATCTTACGTTGAATCAGGTTTATGATCTCAGCTACAAGCATGCTCTTGAGCAGGTGGAAGCCAACGGCGGTGCCGTGGGCAGCAACGACCTGACCATAAAAGTTCAGGCCCCGGAGCAACTCAGGTTTGAGGAGTCTTTCCCGGGAATGTTTCCCGTTAAGGAGTTGCTCGTGCGTACCGACCACCTGGAGGAAAGTATAAAAATAGACTTCAGCGGTACAGGCATTGTGGTGCTGGGCAATGTAAAAAGCCGGTGTATTGATGAATCCCGTGATTTTGTTGCCCTGCTGGATGTATACATCGATGGTGAAGTGGCAGAACAGGTAAAAATGCCCTTTGATTACATCACCCGCAAGTATGATATTTTTCACAGGTATATGCTCCCCTCAGGTGAACACAAGCTTGAAATCAAATGGGTAAACCAGCATCCTGATTTCAGGATTTATTTCAAATCATACGTGGTATATGATGACAAACCCCTTGAACCCCTGAGTAAAAAAGCAAACCTCTGATGCAACGAAACGGCAGATTCTTCCTTAAATTAATTCTGTTGCCGGTATTTCTGGTGCTTGCAGCCCTTGCCGGCTGCAAAAAGGAGAAGCCTGACAACGGGACTACGCTGCCTTTTGAGCGTTTGCGCAAGGATTTGTCGGTACAGAGCAGTCTGCTGAACAGGGCCATTAACTATGCCGTGCTGTTGCCACCGGAATACGAACATGGCCAGGATACCTACCCGGTAGTCTATCTGCTCCATGGCTTTGGTGACAATGAAAAAGCCTGGTACCAGGGGGGCAATGTCCGCTATTATGCCGATCAGTATGCCGGCGAAACGGGTCCGGTGATCTATGTGATGCCCCAGGGTTTCAACACCTACTGGGTTAATAAATATAGCGGGACTTATCCCTACATGGATATGCTGATCAACGAACTGATGCCAGCCGTTGAATCGGAATTCCGCGTCAGTAAGGAAGCTTCGCAGCGTGCCGTGATGGGCTATTCCATGGGCGGATACGGTGCATTGATTCTGGCGGCCAAAAATCCGGAAGTTTTCGGAACGGCCGTTGTGCTCAGCATGTCGTTCCGCACGGATGCGCAATACCTCAATGAGCCACAGGGGGTTTTCGACAGTCAATGGGGGACGGTCTTCGGCGGGATGGGTAAATCGGGCAACGATCGCCTTACTCCTTACTTCCTCGAACACAGCCCGTTTCATTTTTTTACGGAAGCAGGCGATCCTTCACGCGGTGGACAGCGTTACTTTATCGACTGCGGCGACGATGAGGAAAGCTTGTCGGAAACCAACGATGCGATGCACCTGTTGATGCGAGATCAGGGCATCTATCATGAGTACCGGGTGCGCAACGGGGCCCATTCGTGGGATTACTGGCACAAATCCCTGCCGGAGGCATTCAGGTATATCGGCCATGCATTCCGAAATCTTCCATATTCCGATCAGGGTGACGATACTTTTACTGACAACCCTGTTCAATCCGCCAGGATTCATACTCATTTTACTGTAGCAACCCAGCAGCCTTTCTATGTAGTGGTGCCGGAGGGCTATGCTACCGAAAGCAATGCCTATCCGGCGATTTATATTTTACATGACCGTTCTGCCGGGATGGAACAGGAGGAATCGGCGGATCTGCTGGCCAGGATGGATGCCAATATTTCCGGACTGCGGCTGCCAAAATCGTTGATTGTGGAGATCCCGACTGTGAATGAAATACTTTCCCTGGAAACATTAAGCGGGATCAAAGAAATGGTAAACCTGGAATACCGGGTAAAAACTGAAGGAAAATTTGCTGTAATTGCTGGTAATGGAGGCGCCGGAGCAACTCTGTATACTATGCTGCCCGAACTCGGGAGTCTCTTTAATGCATGTTTGTTTTTTGATGCTGAACTGCCCTCCGGCGCCTCCATGACCGGAACCGACCTGGCCTGTTACCTCGATATCACGGATCAGGGCAATAACTATCAGCCTTATCACTCATTTTATATGAGCCTGAGACAGCAGCAGATTCCCCATGAATACAGGGTAAGACAGGGGTTGCCTTCGCATGGCAGTTTCCTTGCTGGATTGAGTGAAGCATCGGTTTTTATAAAGGACAACCTGAAAAAATAGAGCATGAAACGGATTAGTTGTCTGTTGATAAGTTGCCTGCTGCTCCTGACTGGTTTTAATGCCAGCGCAGGTGACAAGCTGGTGATGGAGAGCATGACCATGCACAGCAGGATACTTGGTCAGGAGGTCCGTTTTTCGGTGATTCTGCCGGAGGGTTATTATGCTGAAAATCGTCGCTATTCTGTGGTTTACCTGCTTCACGGGCTGGGCGACGATGAGACCTCATGGCTGGAATACGGGCGCATCGGGCAATACAGCCGCAAAGCCATGGCATCCGGTGATATCGCCCCGGTGATATTCGTGATGCCCCAGGCTTTCAGGACTTATTATGTGAACGACTATGCCGGAGAATTTCCTTATCAGGACATGCTTGTGCAGGAATTTGTCCCTCACATCGACAGCCTTTTCAGAACGATTCCCGATGCCGGCAACCGCGCGGTGATGGGTTACTCCATGGGCGGTTTCGGGGCGATGGTGCTCCACCTGGCCCATCCCGGAGTGTTTGGTGTTTCCGTCCCCCTGAGTATGTCGGTAAGAACCGACGAACAGTATATGACCGAAGAAGCCTCAGGCTGGGATGAGCAATGGGGCCGGCTTTTCGGCGCTCCCGGGCTGACCGGAGCCGACCGCATCACCGGTTACTACAAGTTGCACAGCCCGTTTCATACCTTGCCCGGGCTTGGTGAAGCGCAGAAAAAGAACCTGAAAATTTACATGGTAAACGGCGATGAAGAGCAGACCCTTTGCCGCAGCAATGAAATGCTGCATATCCTGATGCACCGTTTTGACGTTCCGCATCATTACAGGGTTATTGATGGCGGTCACAGCTTCAGGGTGTGGCAGGCCGCGTTGCCCGGCGTACTGCGCTATATCAGCGATGCCTTCGAAGGTAAACCTTACCGGGGTGATCTTATGGATTCTCCTGCAGCAGGGCTGCTTCCTCATGAGCAGATGATGGTGGTGAATACCGGTGGTGAGCGGGTATTTGCTTATGTGCCGGATGATTACCAGGTATCCGACAGAAAGTATCCCGTTGTTTATTTTACCGGAATCACTGGGCAGGAACAGATGGTTTCGATCAGCTCTCTGGTCGACCACGGGATCCACGCGGGCAAGACAACGCCCATGCTGATTGTGTTTCTTCCCGAGAAGGATGAGACCGGGATATTGACATTGATTGATCAGCTTGAAAAGCAGTTGCGCATTCGTTCCGGCTACCGGTTCAGGTCTGTTGCAGGATATGGTAAGAGCGCGGAAACCACGCTGCGGTTGCTTAACGGGGAGATGCGTTTCAGCAGTTGTCTGCTCACAGGCGCCGTTATGAGCAGTGCTGAAGCAGACGAAATCCTCTCATCCTTTGAAGTGGAAAAGCTGAAAAGAACCAGTCTGTTCATTGATGCGCCCGACAACGGCTGTTGTGCTGAGGGCAATGGCGAATTACATATGATGCTGCGCGATATGGAGGTAAACCATGAATACAGAGTGAGACAGGGTAACGGAGACGAAGGCTGGATCGAAAGGGGATTAGGAGAAGCGATTAACACCATTTCAGCCAGATTTCACAGATAACGGATTATTAACACACCAAAAACAAGCAGATATGTTTATCGTAAGTAGTTACTCGCTGGCAGTCGCCCTTTGCTTCATCACCATGTTGTGCTGGGGATCCTGGGGCAATACGCAGAAACTGGCCGCCAAAACCTGGCGCTATGAATTGTTTTACTGGGATTATGTAATCGGAGTGGTACTGCTCTCGCTGCTGATGGGTTTTACACTGGGAAGCACAGGGGAGCAGGGCCGCAGTTTCATTCCTGACCTGATGCAGGTAAGTGCGGCCAACTTCGGCAGCGCATTCCTGGGAGGTATTATTTTCAATGCATCCAACATCCTGCTGTCTGCTTCCATCTCTCTGGCCGGTATGGCGGTTGCTTTTCCGGTAGGCGTCGGACTGGCCCTGGTACTGGGGGTGTTTATCAACTATTTTGGTGCACCATACGGAGATGCCGTCCTGCTGTTCAGCGGGGTTGCCTTTATCGTTTTTGCACTGATCTTCAATGGCGTGGCTTACGGAAAGATTACGAAAAACAAGGATAAGAATGTGGCACGTAAAGGCCTCTATATCGCCATTGCTGCCGGTATCCTGATGTCGTTCTTCTACCGTTTTGTGGCTGCCGCAATGGACCTCAACAACTTTGAATCGCCCACGCCAGGAATGGTTACGCCATACACCGCGGTATTTATTCTTGCGCTGGGGATGCTGTTCAGCAACTTCTTCTTCAATACCTACCTGATGAAGAAGCCTTTCGTAGGGGAACCGGTAACCTACAAAGCTTATTTCAGCGGAGGATTTTCCACGCACATGGTGGGTGTACTCGGTGGTCTGATCTGGGGTATTGGTACTTCTCTGAGCTATATTGCCACCGGGGAAGCCGGAGCAGCCATTTCTTATGCACTCGGACAGGGCGCAACCATGGTCGCCGCCTTCTGGGGCGTATTTATCTGGAAAGAATTCAGGGGATCTACCAAAACCATTAACCTCCTGCTTTTCCTGATGTTTTTGCTTTTCACCTCCGGCCTCGCGCTGATCATTGTGGCCGGTAATCAGTAGAATTTTAATTCCAATCACACAATAACTCTCATTCATTAACCAAAAACCAAAAAAACAATGAAAAAGTTTTTTTCAATCATGGTGCTGGCAGCCATTACTGCCATGAGTTTCACAGCATGCGACAACAAGGACGACGACGGAGATGATCCCATTGTTGTACCTCCCGCAAAAATCAAAACCATCAGCGTGAATTACGGAGACGGCGTTGAAGGCTATGAGTTTATTTACGACGCCAACGACAAGGTTTCAAAAATCTACAATTCATGGGAAGGCGCTGTTGTTGATACCATCAAATATGATTACTCGGTAGCCGGCAAACTGACCATCACCAAGGAAGACTGGCCCACCACCTACGAACTCAATGCAGAGGGTCTGGTCGTGAAAGAAATCTGGGATGAAACCAGTTATGCTTCCTATGAGTATGACGCCAATGGTTACCTGACCGGAATCAATGAATTCTGGGATGGCGCCAACCACAAGAAATATGAGGTTGAAGTGACCAATGGCAATGTTACCAAACATACCAGGTACAATGACGAAGGTGTTGTTAACCGTTACAAAACCTTTACTTACACCGCCGGCGAAAACACTGCCAAGATCCAGCAGGCCAATGCCGTGGATTCAAACTGGAAAACGGTGGGCGGAATCTTTGGCAAGCCCAGCAATAAACTGGTTGACTATCTTGAATACTGGGATCCGGGCGACGAAGCCAACAAGAAAACCACAACCATTACCTACACTTTTGATGCTGAGAACAGGATTGCAACCATGACCCGCTCAGGTGACGGATGGCAGGAACTTTACGCCTTTTCTTATTACGAAGACTAAAAAGAAAATGAGCCGGCCAATGATTAAAGAGATATTTACTCTTCCTGATAATGATTGGTTGGTGTGTTTTTGAGGAGGGAAAAGAGGTGCTTTGCAGGCTATCTGCTGGCACCTCTTCCTTTTTTCCTGTGAGGGTGAAAATCGGACAGATCCTGTTCATCAGGGCAGGGGTAAGTAAGTGTGAAGAAATTACTTATTGCTCATAAGGTTCAGGTAATACAATAATAATCTGCTTTATATGCGAAACATCAGGTACAAAGGAATGCTTGCCGGGTTGCTGATCCTTTTTACAGGTCTGCTGTTGCCGGTTCCGCCGGGAATGTCGGAAAGCGCGCGCAATGCCGGGCTGGTAACCATACTTATGGCTGTCTGGTGGATTACGGAAGCCATTCCGATCTATGCCACTGCTTTCCTGCCCATGGTTTTGTTTCCGTTGCTTGGCGTTTTACCGGCCGGAGATACTGCCATTAATTATGGCCATGACTTTGTATTGATGATGATTTCCGGCTTTTTCCTTGCCAAAGGCATAGAGGCGCAGAACCTGCATAAACGGATCGCTTTGGTGCTGATCCGCGCCCTGGGGACCAGCCGCCCGGTGATTCTGATGAGCATCATGCTGGTGACCGCTTTCCTTTCGATGTGGATTGCCAATGTAACGGCTGCCCTGCTGATGCTGCCGATCGGCATGGCGCTGATTACCAAAGAGGAATCTTCGGGGTTGACCAGCCATTTCGGAACTGCCCTGATGCTGGGGATTGCCTATTCTGCCAGCATCGGCGGAACTGCCACGCTGATCGGTTCCCCCACCAATATGATTTTTTCAGGAGTCCTCGCCAAGATGTTTCCCGAAGCGCCTTCCATCAGTTTTCTAACCTGGTTGAAAATCGGTTTTCCCCTGGTGGTGGTGTTTCTTCCGATTGTCTGGATTTACCTGGTGAAGCTTTTCAGGGTGCGTGAAAGCATTCCGGGAAGCCGGGAGCTGATCGGCGATGAACTGAAATCCATGGGGCCTATGAGTCAGGGCGAAAAGCGGGTGATGTGGATATTTATACTTACTTCGCTGGGCTGGATTTTCCGCGAAAACCTCGTGATTGATAACTTTGTGTTACCAGGCTGGAGCAACCTGCTGGGAATGGAACATTATGTCCATGACAGCACGGTGGGAATGTTTTCGGTAATGCTGCTCTTTATGATCCCTGACGGAGCCGGGAAACGCCTGCTCGAGTGGAAAACGGCCGTGCAGATTCCCTGGGGCGTCGGGGTGATTGTCGGCGGAGGTTACGCCATGGCATCCGGATTTAAGGCAACCGGGCTTGCCGGATGGCTGGGCCTGCAACTGGCCTTTGTCAGTGATTATCCTATGTTTGTTGTGTTGCTGATTGTGGTGGGATTTATTCTCTTTTTTACAGAAGTAAACTCAAATACAGCCACCGCCAATATATTTTTACCGGTGCTGGCCAGCATGGCAGTCGCGGGGAACATCAACCCGCTTTTGCTGATGATTCCGGCAACTTTCGCCTGTTCTTTCGTGTTTATTATGCCTGCCGGAACAGGTCCGAATACGGTAATTTTCGGCAGTAACCGGGTCACCGTTCCTGAGATGGCCAGGGCCGGTTTGGGCCTGAAAATCATCAGCATGGTGCTGCTGCCCGTACTGCTTTATTTTCTGATTGAGCTTTTTATGGGTATGGATAAAACTTTACCGGCCTGGGCAGGTTGAGCAATTCACACCGTTGAGGGATAACCGGCTTATTCAGCCAGCAGATTATAGCCCCCCTTGATCAACACATTTTCAAGGCCTTCCGGACTAAGAATTTCGGTATGACCATACATACTTTCCCCGGTTTTAACAATTTTCTTCATGAATACCTTTGCCTGTGCATTTACTGAAGTCTGCACAAGGACTACTGTGCTGCCGTCCCCGGTAAATAGGGCTTCATCCGGAAGCGCTGTTACCGGTCTTGATCCGGTAATGATTTCTGCCTCAACAAACAGCCCGTGTATGAGGCTGGGTTGGTGCTCAGGCAGAATATTGCCAATCACAGTAATGGTTCTCGATTCAGGGTCAATAGCCCTGCTGTAAGAACTTACCTTCCCCTTGTACTTTTGGTGGGTTTGGTTGGGGCTGTAAAAGATGATATCCTGATCTGTTTTCAGTGATATAAGGTCTTTTTCATATAGAGAAATCTTAAGCTGAAGAGAATTCAGGTCAACCAGTTCCATCAGCATCTGATCACTCCGGGTGAACAGGCCGGTTACCGCCGCCACTCCGGTAATGTATCCGTTAATCGGCGCGTAAATGCCAAATTCCTGCACAATTTGTCCTTCGGCAGTATTCATGGTGTTCAATCCGGCCATGCTCAGCAAAGATTGAAGACTTTTGCTCCGGGCAAGCAGCGTTTTATAATCTGCTTCTGCCTGCAAGTAGGTCTTCATTGAAGCAACATTATCGCCAAGCAGGGTCTTCTGCCGTTCGTATTCTGCTTTTGCCGGCTCCAGGGCTGAACGGGTCTCGGCATATTCCTGCTGCAAGCGGATAAATTCACCACTTTCTATGGTGCAAAGCAGCTGTCCTTTTTTTACCTGATCGCCGGTTTTGACCTTTATTTGCTTCACTTTCCCCTCAAAAAGGCTGCTTATTTTTGCCTGACCGGCAGGGGAGGCGATTACTTCTCCCCTTGCCTTTATGGATCGCGTAAATGTAAGTTTTTCAGGGTTTCCTATTTGCATTCCTGCAACTTCAAATTGCGCCGGTGTTAATGAAATCATCTCTGAAACTGATTCATTATCTTCTGCCGGCGGCTGATCGCCAGAACTGCATGCGAACAATAAACTCAGTGCGGTTATCAGCAATGGAATTTTATGTGTTGTTTTCATAATTCATCAGTCAAGGGTTAAATAATTAAGATCCAGAACTATCTGATTATAGGCAGCTACATTATCGAGGTGATCAAGCTGGATTTCTATGGCATTTTCCAGACTCTGAATTAATCTGAAGAAGTCTGTTTCGCCATTTTTAAAACTCAGATTTGCCGCCCTGATGATTTCTTCTGAAAGCAGCCTGCCGTGGTTTTCGTAATAACCGATGGCTTCGCTGTATGCATTCAGTTCATTTTTGAGCGAATTTTTTGCAGCTTCCACCCTGATGTGGTAATCTCCGAGCCTTGCCAGGGCAATTTCATATTCAAGTTTTGCCGAATTAATTTTGGCGCGCTGACCTCCCCGGATCAGGGGCATGGCCAGGCCGGCCTGGTATCCAAAGTAATTCTGTGCACCGGCATAAGAATTGGTGCCATTGAACCATGTGAAGCTGATTTCGGGCAGGCGTGCATTTTTTTCCTCTGCAATCCTGCTTCTTGTTATTTCGGCTTCTGCCTGTACAAGTTCAGCCTGAGGATTTACCATGCCTGCGTGTTCATTCAGGCTTAGTGGTTCCAGCATTTTATAAGTGATGTCGTAAGCAGTATCAGCCTGCAGCAGGCTTTGAAATGCAATTGCGGCCTTGTTCAACTGCGCAGTTATTTGCTTTAGCTGCAGCACAATCTGTTGTTGTCTGGCCTTTGTATTCAGCATTTCGAGGTATGTATGCCCCCCATGCTCATAGCTCAGGGCTGCAGCAGCGGATAAATTGCTGTAGAGGCTGTCGAGGAATTGAAACCGCATTTGTTTATTCCTGAGATACAGCAGCTGATTTGCAGCTTTGTGTACTTCCCTGGTTAGTTGATATTTGCTCATTTCCAGGTTTTTGACAGCTGCTTTTGTTTCTGCGAGTCCGGTTTTTCGCTGTGCCATTAACAGGGTAGGGAAGCTGAAGGATTGTTCAGCGCCGATAATATACAGGGGTTTACCGTTTTCGGCAACATTGTTCTGATCAAAGCCATAATATATTCCTGTTTTGCCAAGGGAAGATCTGGCGGGCATCAGTGCTTTACTTTGTTCCGCCTGCAGTTCTCCGATTTTTATGGAATGATTGTTAGCTAGGGCTATGGATACTGCCTTTTCGGGAGAAATTTCAACAGGCTGGCTTACTGCAACCCCAGCCGGGAGCAGCAGCAATAAAAGCAGGGGCAGGTTTTTCCGGGTACGGAAAGGCCATAACCTGATGCTGTTCCGGTTTTCGAAAATTGCATAAAGCAGCGGGAGTGCGATCATGGTCAGCATGGTTGAGGTTATCAGTCCGCCAATCACTACGGTAGCGAGCGGGCGTTGCACTTCAGCTCCCGAATTTGTGGAAACAGCCATCGGAAGAAAACCCAGGGCAGCAGCAGCAGCGGTAAGAATCACCGGCCTGAGCCGCTGCCGTGTCCCGGTCATGATGCGTTCGCGCATGTCTGAGATTCCCTGTTCTTTCAATTCTTTCAGATGTTCAATCAGTACAATCCCATTCAGCACGGCTATTCCGAAAAGGGCGATAAACCCGACGCCTGCTGAAATGCTGAATGGCATGCCCCTGATCCAGAGCAGGAGCACACCTCCGACAGTTGCCAGGGGAATCGCCGAGAATACCATGGCAGCCTCTTTAAAAGACCCGAATGCAAAGTGCAATAAAATGAAAATTAACAGCATTGCTATGGGAACAGCCAGTTGTAACCGCTTTGATGCGTTGCGAAGGTTTTCAAACTGTCCACCGTAGGATACCGAGTATCCGGGGGGAAGATTCAGCCGGGCATCCAGTATATCTTTCACATCTTTTACTACGGATTCCATATCCCGGTTGCGCACATTGATACTTACCACCACCCGGCGCTGCGTATTGTCGCGCGAAATTTTGGCGGGGCCGGTGGTATAGGTGATGTCGGCCAGTTCACTCAGGGGGACCAGGGCACCGCCCGGCAGGGGAACCCTCAGGTTCCGGAGGTCTTCAATGTCTTTTCGTGATGCCTTGTCCAGCCTGATAACCAGGTCGAAACGTTTTTCTCCTTCGAAAATACTTCCGGCTTCGGCACCGCCAAATCCGGCTGCAATATAATGATTCAACTCCCGGGTGTTGGTGCCGTACCGGGCAATCATATCGCGCCTGTATTTCACGCTCATCTGGGGTAGTCCGGCCGTTTTTTCAACAATAACATCAGCGGCACCCTCCACCCCGTCAATAAGCCGTTTAACCTCAAAGGCTTTCTGATCGAGCAACTCCAGGTCTTCACCAAAAAGTTTAATGGCCACATCAGCCCTGACTCCTGTGATTAATTCGTTAAAACGCATTTCGATGGGTTGGGTGAATTCATATTCAATCCCGGGAATTACCGAAAGCGCTTCCTTAAACTTGTCGGCCAGTTCATCTTTACTTTCAGCCGATACCCATTCCTTTTTTGGTTTAAGTTTGATGATGATATCACTTTCTTCCATCGACATGGGATCCGTGGGAACTTCTGCAGCCCCGATGCGGCTGACAATCTGATCAACCTCCGGGAAATTTTCGATCAGGATATTTTCCATTTGCGTTGTCAGTTTAATGGTTTCCGACAACGAGGTTCCTGTCTTAAGTACCGGTTGTATCACAAAATCGCCTTCATCAAGGGTGGGAACAAATTCGCCTCCCATTCTGGAGAAAAGGATGCCAACCATAATCAGCGAAAGGGCAGCCATCCCAAAGACAGTTTTTTTGTGGTCATAAGCCCATTCAATCACTGGTTTGTAACTCCGGTAGGCGAAGTTCATGATCCATGCCGAGATGCTTTTCTTATTTTCTTTAACAGGTCTCAGGAAGATTGATGCTGCGACCGGCAGCCAGGTAAAACAAAAAATAATGGCTCCTATCAGCGCGAAACTGAAAGAAAGGGCCATGGGCCTGAACATTTTACCCTCAACCCCGCTGAGCGACAGAATGGGAATGAAAACGATAAGAATGATGAACTGCCCGAAGATGGCCGAATTCATCATTTTGGAGGCACCCGTAAAGGTAATACTGTCGACGAGTTTCTGGCGTTTATTTCCGGCAAGGCCATCCAGTTCAGTTTTTCGTGTATTCAGGCTTAGTGCAATAAACTCCACGATGATGACTGCTCCGTCGATGATAATTCCGAAGTCAATGGCTCCGAGGCTCATAAGGTTGGCATCCACCCCGAAAATGTACATCATTGCAATGGTGAACAACAGCGAAAGAGGAATCAGTGAGGCAATAACCATTCCCGATCTGAAATTGCCCAGCAACAGTACCACCACGAAGATCACAATCAGACAGCCCAGGAGCAGGTTTTCAGCAACTGTAAAGGTGGTTTTACTGATCAGCTCGCTGCGTTCAAGGATTGGGTTGATATAAACTCCTTCAGGCAGTGTTTTCTGGAGTTCAGCCACACGCTGTTTCACTTCCCTGATTACTTTGCTTGAGTTAGCGTCCTTCAGCATCATTATCTGACCAAGCACTTTTTCACCTTCGCCATTGCCGGTAATGGCTCCGAAGCGGTTGGCATAACCTTCATGAACTTTGGCAACGTCACCCACCAGCAGGGGAACGCCATTTACATTTCTGATGACAGTTTTATTGATGTCTTCAACGGATTTCATCAATCCTTCCCCGCGGATGAAATAGGTTTCATGTTGCTTTTCGATGTATGCGCCTCCGGCTACACTGTTGTTCTGTTCAAGCGCTTCCAGCACCTCTGCAATTGTAACATGCATGGCATTGAGTACCGAAGGGTTAACCGCCACTTCGTATTGTTTAAGAAACCCGCCCCAGGTGTTTATTTCAACAACACCCGGAATGCCCGATAACTGACGCTTTACAATCCAATCCTGAATTGTTCTTAATTCCATCACGTCGTACCTTTCCTCATAACCGGGCCTGGTATCGAGGATATATTGATAAATTTCCCCCAATCCCGTGGTGATGGGCCCCATTTCGGGTGTACCGAATCCCTCAGGAATGTTATCCGATGCACTCTTGATCTTTTCTGCAATCAGCTGCCTGGGCAGAAAGGTGCCCATATCGTCGTTGAATACAATGGTAACCACAGACAGTCCGAATTTTGAAACCGACCTTATTTCCTGAACACCGGGCAGATTGGCCATCTCAAGTTCAACCGGATAAGTGATAAACTGCTCTACATCCTGGGTTGAAAGATTTCCGGAGGTGGTGATTACCTGAACCTGGTTGTTGGTGATATCCGGCACGGCACCGATGGGTATCCGGGTAATGGAAAACAACCCAAAACCGGCAACAGAAAGCGTGAATAGGATTACAATCAGCTTATTACGGATGCTGAACCCGATAATTCTTTCAAGCATAAAATTGATTTTTTCGGGATTTGCATATTTTACAGGATTATTTGATCAGATTATAACCCTCTTTCGCCGAGGTATCTCCCGGGCGGTTCATCAAGGCCTTGCCAAAAAGGACTTTGGCTTCCCTGAGTTTTCCCATCCGGTAATTGGTCCAGCCGAACATAAGCAGGGCATCGTAGTCGAAAGGATACAGATTTGCGATTTTTTCGAAATACTTGTAAGCTGTCTGATACTCCTGGCGGTTGTAATAGATCATCCCCAGACGGTAATTCACTGTGTAATGATTGGGATCAATTTTCAGCGCTTCATTGTAACGGTTAATTACCTGGTTCCAGTTGCCCAGTGCTGCGGCGGGCAGCACAAATCCTAACCGGGCTTCAACTGACATGGGCATCAGTTGTATGGATTTATTGTAGAAGGCAGTGGATTCGGTAAACCATCCGGCCTGATAGGTAAGCCACCCCAGCCTGAGGTTGATCTCGTAGGAAGACTCATCATAAACTTTTTTCAGAGCTTCAATAGCTTTGCTATATTCCGCATTGTTTTCAAGGGTATAGCTGTTTTTAAAAACCTCCTCGAGCTGGACCTTTTCCTGGGCCAAAACCCTTAAAGATGCTAAAGCCATCAGAATCATCAGGCTGATCATTGATTTTTTCAAGGCAGATTCCATGTTAAACCTCCTGTTATGCTAAGTGTTTGGTAATTGTATGTGTAAATATTTCCCACTCCCGGTTCAGGATAAAAAAGCTCCGACCCCTCCCGGAGAAAAAACTGCGTCCTCAGGCTGAGTCTGAGATGGTCATTGTAGCTGTATATGAGCCTTGCAGCGATGCGGTTTTTTGTTTTATCGAAAGCGTTGTAAAATACCTGCAGGTTATTTTCAGCCGATCCGGTGAGGTTACCTGCAGTAAATAAAATTTCTCCCCAGATTGATCTGATAAGTTTCCCGCCTATCATCTGGTTGAAAATCAGGTTTCGGGAGTATTCGTTCTGATTTAATGTGATCGTCGTGTGGCTGTAAAGGTTCAGATTTCCGTAAGGCCTTACGATGCATCCCAAAGAAGACTGGGCATACCTGAGTTGATCTGCCTGCAGCGACCAGAAACCAACAGAGGCCTCCCACAACGGTGAGAGGTAACTTATTTCACCCCCGTATGCAATATCATAATAAGTCTTTTCTCCGGAAGGTCCTATCATCCAGGCTACTAAACTGTCATCACTCTGCAGGGGATTGGAATACCTGACATTGGACAATCTGAAAGAGGGGCTTATCCTGATTTTCCGGCCTGCAATCAGCGAGGGCGAAAGGTATGCTTCTGACTGCCGCACGGAATAATTTCCGCTCAAGGAATCAAAACCTGTAATTTCAACTATCCTTGTTTTATTGAAACTCATTGCTGACACGGCTGCATTGATCATCAGGCTTGAACCGGCCGGAATCAGCGCTCCCGCCAGTGAATAGAAAGAGTTTTTGTTCAGATAGGCTTCGGAATAAAGCCCGTCTCCCGTTTGCCTGCGCTGATCATACCGGCTGCTGTGGTCAGAAAAAGCCGGACCGGTTTCCAGATAGATCAAAGGGTTAAATAAGCGATTGGCTACCCGGTTTGAGTTGTCTGAAGGCAGGCTTTTCTGAAATATTTTCGCTTTATCGGGCTGCCCGCTGTACAGGTATGATTTAATGAGCAGCGAAATGGTGAACTCATCATAGCTGTTGAACTCCCTTGCTTTTTCCAGATGGCGGGCCGCCCTGGCATAACGTTGCAGTTCAAACGCCGCTATTCCGGTTCTCAGACGGATATAGAAGTAATCCCAACCTTCATTAATTGCCTGCTCACCGGTTGTAAGCAGGCTGTCCCACTTCTGTTCTGCATATAGTCTGTATGTAAGTGCTTCGTAATCAATGGCAACCGATCCTATCGCGGATAGTTTTCCGGAGAAAGATAGCAGTATTAGCAGGAAAGCCAGGAAGCGCAGGCGCATGATGGGTTCAGTTATATTTGAATTTGATTGTTGTATTTATTTTGTCCGAATTGATGCTGACGGATTGCAGACGGTTTTCCGCAATCGTCAGGCTGAAGTGACAGGCAGCAAAATTTAAACCGGCAACGGTCAGTTTACAGGAAGATCCGATTTGAAACCGGTTGCCGGCCAGATCCTTCTTCATTTCAGTGATGGTCATTTTATACCCGGGCTTAACGAAAAGGTAAAAAGGGGCAACAATATCCTGTATTATCCTTAGCCATGAAACCCCGAATGAAGATGGAGGGAAGGTATCCCGGATGGTCAGATCCTTATGATAGACCAATGGCACCTTGAAAGCCGAGAGATAGAAAAAATAAAGCAGGCAGTTGCGGCTCCCTTCATAATGGGTGAAGAAAAACATTGAACCATCGGTGGAGTAATAGGCTTTTGCACCTGTGGATGAATCTTCGATAAACTGATTTTTGTAAAGGTCAGCATTCACTTTCCAGGTGCCGTCAGGGAAGGTTTCGTTATCACAGCCATACTCAATGTTTTGGCCGGGGACGAATTGAAATGCCTTTACCAGGGCAGGCTCAGGGGCAAGGTTACTCACCTGCTCATTTTTTAACGGAATTTCATAGAGCTTCAGCTTAACAGGGTTCTGGTAGCTGAGGTATTGTGAAACAGGGTAGTCAAGGGTTGCCGAGCCGATGTAAGGCGTAGACTGAAGTTGGAAATGCAGGTGCGGAAACGGAGATCTGCCGGAATTGCCGCAGCTGGCTATCATCTGTCCCTTATAAACGTAAGATCCCTGTTTTACCTTTATGCTGCCTTTCTTGAGGTGACTGAGTTTGGAATAGAGCCATTCCGAATGTCTGATTACAATGGTATTGCCCCAGTTGCGGCCAAGGTTGATTTCTCCCGGGGGGTTATCTTCAATGCTGTCAGCAATTTCTTCAACCCAGCCATCGGCCGGTGCTGTTACAGGTTTTTCAAAGCAATAATAATCGGAAACTTTAGTCCCGTCGCCCGAAAATTCTTTACCGGCTTCATCCGTAATCACAAAATCCCAGGCATGCCGCCACTCTTCCTGATGGGTGAATTCTCCGTTGTGGCCCTGGTTTACAGTCCAGACTCCGAAAAAGGGGAGTGACACGGGCAGGTAGCTTTTATTACGGAATCTTTCCCCGGAATTTTGTCCGATGTATAAATTCAGTTCGGGAGAATAATGCTGAACGGCCACAGGTTCCGGTTTCCGCAGCATCTTTTCCCTGAACTTCATGGCGTAGAGGAAAAGCAATACCATCAGGTTAAATGGCAAAGAATATACCGGCAGCTGGAATATTCCCAGTAATTCTGCAAATCCCGCGGTAATCATTGAAATGATGGGGGTTACCAGGATAACCCACAAAAACGACCAGCCTGATGCAATCATAAAGAAACCTCCGATGGCAATGGCGGTAAGAATATGGTTGAACCCGATAAAACCATAGTTCAGTTCATTCATGTTTGCTCCTATCAGCAGGTAAAAGCCCCAGGCTGAAGCAAACCCGGTTACTGACAGCAGGAAGGCTATCCGGGAATAGAAAAGCAAGCCTGCAGCAATCAATAATCCGGCAAAAAGGTGATACTGAAAGAAGATGGCTCCCAGGGATTTGAAATATGTTTTAATAAAAAGCGGCCAGCTCACATCTCCGAACCATTCGTAAATCCTGACAATGAAGGGACCACCTCTTTCATAAATGGTATTCATGGTGTATATGCCCGATTCACCGGGGATCATGGTGGAATAATTCCTGGCGGCAAGGGTTGCTATCCAGAGTGAAAGCAGGAACGGGAGTGTAAGGTAGGGCAGGGCATATTTACTTAAAAATCCCTCGAAGGCCAGGGTAATAAAGAGGGCGGCAAGGGCGGTGGCAACCAGCAACAGGTATAACTCCGGACCCGGCTGAAAGGAAAGTCCGAGGCCAAGACCGGTCAGCAGGGGATTAAAACCATAGAACCCCGATAATATACTCTGCCGGTTCAGTCCAAGTCCCCAGGCGAATGCATTGGCCGTCAGCAGGGATAGCAATCCGGCAGCCCCTGCATATACATCAAAAAAAGAAACCATCAGAAGCACAAGGCCGAACCAGGGATTTTTCGAAAAGAAAACCATGGTATAGCTGTTCAACGTACTGGTATATACCTTGTTCAGAAGGTTGGCTGGATCTGACATAAAAATCAGTCTGAAAATTAAATAAGCAGGGGGAATCAGTCGATGTAATCTTTCATTCTCGGATCACTCATAATTGCCTTTTTCAAACGCTCCTTGCAGTTGTACTTCTTGGTTTTGGCATAATTTTCCGATCCGTAGCCCATGGTGTCTGCGATATCCTTTGATGAGTACTTCTGAAGCGATAACAGGAGTATCCGCTGACAGTCTTTTTCCATGGCGTTGAAATGCTCGCGGTAAATCCTGTACTTCATCTGTTCTGCTTCAGCAGTTTCCCTGGTGGCCGATTCCGGTATGTTAAAGAACTTTTCGATGAGGTCAAAATTGGTAGCTCCCTTACGTTTTGTCTTAAGCTTCTGCATCCAGAGATTCCGGCTGATGGAATAAAGGTAGGTAAGGAAAGAGCAGGTCAGGTAGAAGTCATCTTTCTGAACATTTTTGAGCACCACGATCAGGGATTCCTGGAAAATATCTTCGGCATCTTCATCATTGCCGGTATTTTTCTTGATCAGGTACCTGATGGTAGGGAAAAATTCCTGGTAGACATGCTTGATGATATAATCGCTGTTGAGCTTAAGCCCTTCCACGATTGCCCTGTCGGAAAAATGTATCATCCAGCCCTTGAATTAATGACTTCTCTTATGCTTCACGCAGGACTTAGCCGGAATTGCTCAGGAATAGCCGCTGTTTAGCCCTGCAGTGGTTAAATATGCTCTTTTTGAGTTCATAAAATTATAAAATTATGTTTGTTTGGCAAATAATTATACAAATTATCTGAGTTTAATCAGGTGTTCCGGTGTTTTCTCGCCTCCGGTCACTGATTCAAGCGTTTCGGATTCCCTGATCACATGGGCATTTCCGTTTTCGTCAATCAACACCACATTTGGCCTGAGGGTGATAAACTGCATCCACTGTGTAACATTATACGCGCCTGTATGATGGATAACAACCTGATCGTTGATGTTCAGCATCGGCAGGTTGACACTTTCGCGCACGCAATCGATGTTCATGCACAGGGGACCGTAGAGTGTGGTGTCCTCGCGATGCTGCGAAACGCCCTGGGCGACGGTGACCTGGTGCTGATACCAGAAGGCGGTGAAAAGAAGATTAACCCCGGCGTCAAGGATGGTCGCCCTCCTGCCTGAAGAAAGCCTTTTATTGGCGATCACGGATGAAATAATATAACCTGCTTCATCTACCAGGGCACGGCCGGTTTCAAGAATAAGCAACGGCAATTCTCCGGGGCTGAAATGGCTGTTAATCAGTGCACTGCTGATGGCTTCTGCATATTCGTCAAACGAAGGATTGGTATCGCTGCCCGGCAGGTATGACCCTTTTAGCGTATTTTTTGAGGCAAATCCACCACCGATGTCTATGTATTTGAGATGGTGATTGAATTTCTGCTGCAGCGATCGCGCCAGATCAGCAAGCTTTGTGGCGGCAATGGCATAAGCTGTTGCTGTCATGATAAAGGTCCCTATATGGGTGTGAAGCCCCATCAGCTCAAGCTTGCCTGAATGCATGATCTTATTCAGGGCATCCCATGCCTGACCGCTCTCATAGTTAAATCCAAATCGGTCCCACATCGGGTAAATTCCGGTATCCATGTTTACCCGGATGGATACCCTTGGCTTTTGGGAGGTTTTTTCTGCTACTTCAATCAACAGGTACAACTCGTCCAGGTGATCGATATGGATAAGGCTGCCCTTTTCAGTTGCCATGATCAGTTCTTCCCGGCTTTTACCAGGTCCGTTGAAGATGATTTTTCCCGGATCCACCCCATTGGCAATGGCTTTGTCATATTCGAATCCTGAAACCACTTCAGCCCATGCCCCTTCCTGATGAAAGATGTTGCATACGGCTGACAGGTAATTTGTTTTATACGACCATGCAAATTGTACATTAGGGTATCGGGTCGAAAAAGCCTTGAAAGCTTTACGATAAGTGCTTCTGATCGTTTGTTCGGAAAGCACAAATAGTGGAGAACCATAGGTTTTTACAAGTTCTTTAACAGCCATGCCATCGATGTGGGTGGTCGGGGCCTGTTCGGTTCTTATCCCTGATTTACCCGGCATCCCTGCTTCCAGTTTTATAATATGCGGACGTTCATAATGTTTCTTTTCCATGTTCATCTTTTTTTAGTTCCCCGTTTACTGAGTAATTTTCAAATTCGCTGCGGTCAACAATCATATCCCAGGCATACCGGATAAAAAGTTTACCTACTTCGTAGTTTGTATAAGGCTCAACCTTCTCACCAAGGGCGAGTCTGGTGAGCGCTTCCGGAATATTCTGACCTACGCCTACCGCCAGGTAAACCCAGGCCGGAATTCTCGGGTTAATTTCCATCAGATAATACCGCCCGTCGTTTGATTTCATCATCTCCAGCTCAAATCCCCCTCTCCATCCTGTAGATTCAACAAAACGCCGGGTAAGGTCCATCAGGTTTTCATCGGCAATGCTGATACCGGCCCAGGCTTTTCCTTTATCAGTGATGTATTGCTTGCGCATCGGCACTGCTGCGATGGTGTTTCCATTTCCATCTCCCAGCCCGGTTACATTGTATTCGGTTCCGTGCACAAACTTCTGCAGAATTACAGGATATCCCCATTTCGCGGCAATTTTATTAAAATAATTCCGGGCCTGTTCCATATTGTAGGCAATGTAAGCGTCATACCACTTTCCTTTAACCATTAGTGGGAAGTCCAGCTCCTTTTCATGCTTATAAATCTCTGCCGGATCGGTGATGGCAATGCCCAGAGGAACATCAATTCCGTATTTTTCGCCGAATTTTGTGAGGTTGACCTTGTGCCGTTCTTCGAACTGCTCAAATGTGGGCAGAAACATTCGAATGCCCATCTGCTTCAGTTTCGGCTCCAGTTTCATGAATGAATAAAGCTCCGCGTCGAAGTTTGGAATGATTACATCGATGTTTTCCCGGCTGTGTATATAGGTCAGCCGTTCCATCAGCTCGTCCGTTCCGGCAGTGGGGTATGGTATCTGATAGGTATGGTTGGTGAGGTTGGGCATGTATATGCCTGGCTCCAGCGACTCATAGGCCAACCCGATAATCCGGGCATCAAAGGATGCAGCTTCAAGCAGCCCCCTGATAACGGCAACGCCCGGGCCGGGACTGTCGATGGCGTTCAGGCCTGTAACTGCAATGGTATACCGTGGTTTACTCATCCTTATCAAGAAGTTGGTGCATTTTCATTATTCCTGCGAACTCATGGAGGTCTTTCTCAAAACTGTTCCGCTCAACCGAATACATTTCAGTGATTTTATCAATAATTTCCTGCCAGGTATGACCTTCGCGAAGCAAATTAATGATCTCGGCGCCCACAGGATTCACGGTAAAGGATTCTCCGGTGGCAGGGTTAAATAAAAACCCTGTGTCGCTGATGGCAATCTGATGTTTGATTTTCATAACCTTTTAATATTTAGGTTGCACTATCTGACAAAGTAACGCAATTGCAACAGTTTATAATTTATACAATTCTGCGAAAAGCGTACAAGATTTTATTACCTTCCATAAATCAGCCCGGGGCTACGGAAGGTAATTTTTATTATTGCTCCTTTCCCGGTTGTTCAGTCAGTGACTGATCTCCGATAAGATCAACCGGCATCCGGGAATAACCACCTTTTTTATACTCAGTTACCGATATTCCGGTCACCTGTCTGAACTGTGCCGAAAGGTACTGAACAGAACTATAGCCCAGCTGCACAGCGATCTCGCTCAGGGTGTACTCATCGTATTCTATCAGCTCCTTCACTTTTTCAATCTTATGGAGAATGATGAATTTTTCGAGGGTGATGTGCTCATGCCTCGAAAAAAGGTTGGTCAGGTAAGTATAGGAGAGTCCCAGCCTTTCCACCAGGTAATCGGAATTTCTGATCATTGAATTCACGTTGCCCGCTTTGTGAATCAGTTCAATAACCGCAAGTTTTATTTTTTCCACAATCTGACGTTCCCGGCTGAAGATGGGCTCAAATCCATGGGCTGAAAGTAATTCTGTATAATACTCACGGTTGTGCTCCAGCGGATTAAACATGATTTCCACTTCTCCGGGCTTGATATTAAGAATTGTGGCTCCCTCTTTTTCAAGAAGTTGCCTTATCACTACAAAGCAACAACTGCAGATCATGTTGCGTGGATAAAGGACAACTTTTTGCTGAGGTTTGTGCACTTCAAGGTTCATGGTACTAATTTATGCATTTTTAGCCTGATTTATAGTCTAAGGATAAAGAAGGAAGGCAACCGGTTGAGCCTGATTTAATCCCGTAGCCGGGTCTGCAGATCATTGGCCGGCATGTACCGCAACCTTCCGTGTTATTTATCCGTCCGATGGCTGCAGAATGTATAAATAAATGCACATATCTGCATATTACTTTGACACGAAACATTGCATTTTCCTGCGGTCAGATGAAAATATCGTTATTCCAGGCGGATTGCATGATGTGGGGACATTTTGAAAAATAATGATATACAGTGATATAAATTGACAGGATTTATAAAAGTCAGCCAGTATTCTGCGGAAGCTGTACAAGCCATACTGCCGGCAAGGGAGCTGCTCATCATGCGGCGCAGACATGGTATCTCCTCTTTTTTTACATATTTTGAATCACTATTGTCCGGTTAAAATATGAAGAGAACCTGCCACCAAGATACCAAGACACTAAGTACCCCTAAATGAGAAAAATAAATTCGTGCAACCTGGTGCCTTTGAGCCACTTCGGCAGGCTCAGTGCATCGCTTTGCGGCGAAAAAGTGAAAGTAAGCCGTAACTAGTTACATTCTTCTGAAACCCATAACTACTATGCATACTGGTCAAATTTTATTATTTTTCCCGGACAACAATGATTTTGAATTAGTTTTCAGGGGGAATTATTTGCCGGCTTCACTTCAATTTCCTGATTTCACTCAAAGTGGGAATAATCAACAATAAATTAGTAAAATTGCAGTTTAATAGTTCAGTTTTAAACAGGTATTCCGGGGCAGGGCAGGTGTTGACCCGGATAAACTGATTTATGGCCCGGAATTGTTGAAAGTTCCGGGTTCATGAAACAAAACGGGGGCAATTGCATTATAACAGTTACAAAGAAAATTGTCCGGATGTTTCGTAAGACCATTAAAATTTAAATTATCATCGAATGAGAAAGGCTGTATTTTATTTAGTTATCTTTTTTCAGGCATTTCTGTTTCTCCCGTTTACCGGACTTTCGCAGGAAATCGGTATTGGTGAATGGCGCGATCATCTGCCTTACCGCAAGGTAATCGCGGTGGCCGAAGGCAACGGAAAGATTTATGCGGCAACTCCTTACAGTCTTTTTTATTATGATATCAATGACAACAGCCTGAACCGGCTGAGCAAATACAACGGACTGAGTGATGTGGGAATCAGCAGCATCAAGTACAATGAATCGCTGAATACGCTGGTGATCGCTTATACAAATGCCAATATTGACCTGCTCAGAGACGGTGAAATTATCAATCTGTCTGACATCAAGCGCAAACCCATACTTGGTAATAAAACCATCAACCGAATCGTATTTATTGGAAAAAGGGCTTACCTGGCCTGTGGATTCGGGATTGTGGTGCTCGACATTGAGAGGGAGGAGTTTCCTGAGCCTATCTATTATATCGGTACGCAGGGCAGTGCCATCAATATCAACGACATTACCTACAATCCGGTTGATTCCGTTATATATGCTGCGACCGATGAAGGTATTTACCGGGCGCCGTTTTATGGCTCGAATCTGGCCGACTACCGGGCCTGGTCGCGCGAAAGTTCTTTTGTTCTCCCATCGGCTACCTACAATCATATTGCCGCATTAAATAACCGGATTTATGCGAATAAAAAAGGGCCTTCCTATGCGACCGATGCCATGTTTGTAAAGATTGACGGGGTTTGGGAGCCTTTTCAGGAGAACAACACCTCCAACCGGTCAAGCCTGGAGGTTCATTACGATCGCCTGGTCGTCTGCAACAACCTTTCTGTTGAATTATTCAGACCCGATGGTTCGCTGGAGCATAAACTTTATACCTATAATCCCGGAAATGTCATTCCAAAAGATGCTATTCTTGATAAGGACGGAAATGTGTGGGTAGGTGATGAATTTGAAGGCCTGGTCAGGATTTCAGATTTTTCAGTTGCCGAGCGCTTTCTCCCGGATGGTCCCGGTTTTCCGGATGTTTATGCCATGGCATCAGGGAAAAATGATGTGTGGATTGTTCCGGGGGGCAGAAATTCTTCTTTCGGAGCAATTTACCGGCAGGCAAGGTTTACCGGATTTGTCGACGGGAAATGGAAAACCATTGATCAGAAACAGGATACCTTATTGGAGGACATGCGCGATGTGTTGTCCGTTGCCGTTGACCCTGCCAACCATAAACGGGTTTACCTGGGTACCTGGGGTTATGGCTTGCTCGAATACGAGAACGAACAGTTTTCTCGTTTATATACCAGTGAAAACAGTAGTCTTGAAGGGGCTACAGTCGGAAGCGATTGGTATGGTATCGGCGGTCTTTCGTTTGATGAGCCGGGAAATTTATGGGTAACCAACTCAAGCGCGCCTTCGGTATTGTCTGTACGGAAAAATAATGGAGAGTGGAAATCATTCAATCTTGGTTCTGTGGCCTCCGGTGTGGATATTGGAAGGGTTGCAGTTGACAAATCGGGTCAGAAATGGCTGATGCCCCGCGATCATGCGCTGATCGTATTTAACGACAACAATACGCTGGATGATCCTTCAGATGATAAAGTTAAGAAACTTACTTCCGTTGCCGGAAATGGCAATTTACCGGGATCATTTATTCTGAGTATGGCCGTTGACCGCGAGGGCTTGGTGTGGGTTGGTTCCAACGAAGGCGTGGCGGTATTCTATTCACCGGCCAACATTTTCAGCGGGCAGAATTTTGATGCCCAGCGTATCCTGATAGAGCAGGACGGATATGGTCAGTATCTGCTCGAAGCCGAAGCGGTGACCGCCATCGCCGTTGACGGGTCGAACCGGAAGTGGTTCGGTACCGACCGGGCGGGCGTTTTTCTTATGTCGGCCGACGGCACCAAGGAAATCCTGCACTTCACTGAAGAGAACAGCCCTTTACTCAGCAATTCGATTACAGATATTACTATTAACGAGTCGGGAGAGGTTTTTTTCGGCACTTCGCAGGGGGTAATTTCCTACAGAAGTGAATCCGTAACGCCCACACAGGACCTGAAAGAGGTGGTGGTATTTCCGAATCCGGTGCGCGAAAGCTATGAAGGTGCCATCGCCATCCGCGGTTTGGTTGAAAATTCCAGCGTGAAAATTACCGATATCAGCGGAAATATTGTTTATTCAACCCTCAGCGAAGGCGGACAGGCGCTATGGAACGGGCGCAATTTTAACGGCGACCGCGTTAACACCGGGGTGTACCTGGTTTATGTCACCAACAGCGATGGTTCCAAAACCACGGTGACCAAAATCATGTTTGTTAACTGAAGCGTCGCGTTTTTAATTTTCATTGATACGGGTGTTTCAGGCCGGTCCTGAACCGGTTTTCAGTCGTTATAATCCGTATTTTTGACCCATGCTTATTTCAACGCATGGCATCGTATTTCACACCACCCGGTATGCCGATTCCGGGGCTGTAGTGAAGATTTATACCGAAAAATTCGGGCTGCAGTCATTTCTGGTGAAGGGCCTGTTCAGCCGCAATTCAAAGATGAAAGCCGCTCTTTTTGGTCACCTCAGCATCCTCGATCTGGTGATTGACCGAAACGAACACAGAAACCTGCATTATATCCGCGAAGCCGGCATTTATATCCCGCTTCAGCGGCTGCAGGACGACATGTCCCGAAGTTCCCTGGTGCTGTTTATCAATGAACTGCTCTACAAATGCATCAGGGAGGAAGAACCCAATCCCGCGCTTTTCAGTTTCCTGGTAACCGTGTTGCAACTGCTCAACGAGCCGGGGATTTCGCTTCACGCATTCCATTTGCTGTTTATGTTGCGGCTTACCCGTTTTCTGGGGTTCAGTCCCAGATTTGCCAAAGCCGGTTCAGGCGGGATTTTCGATATGGAAGAAGGGCTGTTTCTGGATTCGGAACCCATGCACCGCTATTTTATTTCCGGGCCACCGGCTGAGGCCCTCGAACGGCTTCAATTGATGGAATTTCATGACCTGCAGGACTTTGAAATTTCCAGGTCAGTGCGCGATACCCTGCTCGACCGGCTGATAGATTATTACCGTCTGCATATTCCCGATCTGGGTGAAATGAAATCGGTAAAGGTGTTGCAGGAAATTCTCGGATAGAGATCAGACTTTCCGGTACAACCGGAAGAACTGGTTTCGCCAGATCAGTTCAATCTCCCTGCGGTTCGTTCTGATATAGTTTTCCAGCGCCGGATCGGGCAATTCCGAATACAGCAGGAAATGGGTCGGGCCTATAGCCTCAAATTGTTTATAGACTTCCACGGGGGTGCTTTCGGGCAGGTGCGCCATGCTGTTTCTTCCGGAAAACCGCGCCAGTGCCCTCGGCTTGATAAAAACGATCAGGGCATCTCCGGGCGTGATGGCACTGACCTGCTCAAAGGCATTCTGCGCATGCACGGCATATGGACCTTCCTGAATTTCCGCCGTACTCTCCTGCAATTCCTTTAATGCCGGCATATACGTTACCAGCATCATTACGGCCGCCAGGACTGACAGCGCAATTCCGCCCCTGCCGGGATTCATGGCACCGGCCGCCGTGGCAATATAATTAAGTATCAGGGGCGCGAGGGGCAGCAGGAACCTGAATCCGGAATTGTGGTAGGGATAGACCAGCAGCAGTCCGAGGTATGCAAGCGTCACCCATTCCGCTATTCCGGGGCCGCGCCTGAATGCAACGATGAGCCCGGTAAGGGCAAAGGTGACCGCCGCGGAACCGGCAATAAAACCAAACCAGAAAATCTGTGAATCAAGGCTGATAAAAAACAACCGCAACACCTCGGTATAGGTATAGAGATTCATGGCAACGGTTTCCGACAGGCTCCCCAGCGAGAAAGTATTGAGATAGGAAGAGGCGCCGGAAGCCCCGCGCATAAAAATCAGGTTCAGCAGCAGCGCAATGCCCAAAGCAGCGCCAATGGACAGGGCGGGATCCGCCGCAGATTTCCACAGGTTCTTTATTGCTCTTTTTCTGAGGAGCGCCATTATCAATTGCCAGCAGGTGTACATCGCCAGTCCGGCTGCAAGGGTGAATCCTGCCGTTTTCACCGAAATGGCAACCCCTGTGACCACACCGGCAAGCAGCCATTTCCGCCGGGATGACGGAAGCTGAAGGCTTGGTATCATTGTCAGAAACAATATAAACAGGAATGCAAAGGGGATATCGGCCATTACCTCTGCTTTCAGCCCCATCACATAAGGATTGTAATATACCATCAGGCTGAGGGCAAGCGCCGGGATCAGTCCGAAATGCCTTTTCAGAAAGAGGACGCTGAGCAGGGCTGTTGCCAGAAGAAAAACAGAAATAAGATAATTGTAAGGCGGAATATAATTGCCATATTTGCCCGTTATGGCTGAAATCATTAACGGGAATCCGGGAGGATAGGCTTTCGGGCCCAGGCTTGGGTAAAATTCGTTGTAAACATAACCGGTCTGAGGCATGGGATGGAAGCGGGCAATATTTTCGGCCTGGGCAAGGTATTGGGCAAAATCATCGCCCCAGTCGTGGTCGGCCCGGATATTCAGGAAAAGCAACGGCAGGAACAACAGCAGGGCAATGGCTGCCGCCACGGATTGCCTGTTAAAGAATGCAGGAAGTTTCAATCCTGATTTCATGATCCCCGGTTTAAAGCAAAAGCAAAGGTAATGAAACCTGTGTGAACTGAAAACCGGCGGGGCGCAATTACTCATCATCGCGCCCCGCCGGAATATAGTCACAACTATGTTTTACCAGTTCAGGATCTTCCTGAAGTCATAATTTTCGGGATCGGAAACATATTTCCGGGCGGCTTCGTAATCGGCCGGCTCAATGTACTGCAGACTGTCTTCAAACACCATTTTCGACTTTTGCCCATCCATATTCACCAGGCGGGGCTTCACTTTCCCGTTTTCGTCTTCCACGTCCTTCAGGTAAAGGGGCGTGATGTCGCCGTTGGGGCCACTTACCACCATACAACTGGTCAGGCCCTGGTCGAAGAGGTGCTTCACGCCTATGCCCATCAGGGCGCAGTAGAGCATATCAAAGGCGATGGGCTGCACGCAGCGTACCTCGTAACCGATTTCTACAGGACGGCTTTTCACGTTCAGTTTCAGTTCCTTCGTTTTTTTCTGCAGGAGTTCGTTGAAGATATGCGCCTTGCTTACATTGCCCAGTTCCGGGTGACCGTGGTCGTCGAAGGTAAAATGAATGCCCGAAGAGGTGATTTCATCGTCGGTCATAAAGTGGAAGACCCCCTCGCTGATGATGGCGACGCCGTAGCTGATGCCCAGGATTTTACGCTTGATCATGGAGGAAATCACCAGCCTGAGGATGCGGTCGAAGGTAACTTCGGCCTTGTTGAACATCTCAGGAATGATGATCATGGGATAATGACAGGCGGCGCCGATGCCGAAGGCCAGGTGGCCGGCTTCGCGGCCCATGGCCGAAACCACAAACCAGTTGCCGCTGGTGCGCGCATCTTCATAAACGGTGGTTGCCAGCCGCACCCCTTCCTGTTTGGCGCTCTGGTAGCCGAAGGTAGGAATACCGTCGGGCAGGGGCAGGTCGTTGTCGATGGTTTTCGGAACGTGGATGTTCTGAATCTTCACGTTATTGGCGGCAAGGAATTTCGATATGCGGTTGGCGGTGGAAGCGGTATCGTCGCCACCGATGGTGACCAGCAGCTTCACGTTGTTGCTGACGAAAAAATCTGTATTAAAATCGGCATCTTTGGGTTTGTGCCGGCTCATAATCAGGAATGATCCGCCCTGGTTGTGGATACGGTCGGCCATCTCAAAATCGATGTCGATGGTTTTAGGACTTCCCGTAAACAGGGTCTTGTATCCTTCGTGCAAACCGATGATGCGGTAACCATCCTTCAGAAAAACCTTGGCCACCGAGGCAATTACTGAGTTGATTCCGGGTGCGGGGCCACCGCCTGCCAGTATGGCAATTGATCCTTTCATTTTAATGCCGGGTTATATTTTACAGATTTGTTTATGCCTTTTATGCAGGCAGGCGCAAATTTAGGAAGATTTGTGGTTTTATTTCCGGAATCATTCACCGTTTGGTCAGCAATCGCGTGACCGCGGGGGTAATTCGTTATTTGATGTGCCGGAGTTAAAGATGTACCTGGTAATTTGTAATGCATTTATAAAATAGTTTCACAGAGATACACAAAGATTCACAGAGAAGGCGCAGAGATTCAAAGAGGGTTGTATTCTTCTCAGTGTTACTCCGTGATACCTCGGTGAGCCCTGTGTAACTGTTTATTTTACAAGGATCCAACGAGTACCATTTTGAGAGATAAACCTTTAACCTGTAAGGATTATTTTTTTTCTGATAAATATTTGGTTTTTAATGACCTGCTAGTAATCCCGATGGGAAAACCCAGCGCATCATTTAACGAAAAACCCTAAATATCCTGAATTCTTGAAGCTATCCTGAAAGAAATGTTCTGATCCAACAATAGCTTCATTCCGAAACCTGAAGTTTACGCTCCCTGTCGGAAGCAAACAGTAAGCATGCCCTGATGTCTTCCTTTGTCAACTCAGGGTAATCGGCCAGAATGTCTTCGAATGACAAGCCGGATATCAGCTGTGGCGGTGGCTTCCGGAAAGCTTTCACCGGCTCCTCTGGAGAGAATCTGTGTTGTTCTTTATATGCAGCATATTGATAAACAGCACAGTAGGCCAGCATACTGCCGGTCGTATAATTTGACTTGACTTTAGCGGAAGATTGACTTATCTTGCGGAGCAATATATTCATAGGCACCCGGGCTCTTTACAATTCAATTACAACTGCTTCAGGCAGAATTATTATAATGAATGAATAGCTTAAGTTTATGCTTTACAGGCTGTTCAACCTTTTTTGAAAATATTTATAATTATGTTTTTAAACATCTGAATCATGAAAAGAATTTTTACCCTTTTACTATGTATGATTAGTCTTGGCGCATTTTCCCAGGTCTTTAATAAAACGTATTCTTTTTTCGGAAACGCGGAAGCGGCCCGGGTAGATTTCGAAGAAACCGGTTACAGGATGATTGGCTCAGGTAGGGATATTGATGGCGATTTTGTTTTTGTACTTCACCTGGATTTTTTTGGTGACACCATTAAAACCAGAAAAATGTATTTTGATTTTCAATTTTTTCATGGACTCTACCCTAGTCTGGAAATTACTGACCATGTTGGCAATCATTATATTGTTGTTTCGCGCAGCGCTGATTCAGCCCTTATCGTAAAATATTCTCCTGAATGGCATGAACTAAGGCGAAAAAGCATCCCAACCTTCGACACTTACCAGACTTACGCTATCACGCATACTGCCGATAACCATCTGGTGCTTGTTTGCGGGAATGATTTATTGAAACTTGATACTGATTTTAACATTATCTGGCATAAACAGTATGGCGGAGAAACCAATGGAACGGAATCTGAATCAAAACCATATTCTGTCATAGAAGCTGAGGGCGGCGACTTGTTCGTTTATTCGATGGACTACTTACGTGTATTCCATTTCGAGTATCCGCCTCATTATGCTTACCTGCGCATTTTCAATAAGGATGGTATGCTGCGCGACAGTATTGCAACCACGCTGAGATATGAATGTTTGCCATATGAAGACGGGTTTATTTGCACAGGGTATTACATGAATTTACTTGCTTTTCCACCTGTTACAGGTAATTCTCTGATACACCATGATCTCGGTGGCGCGCAGGTTTTATTGAAAAATCTGGCTTATGTTGACAGTAGTTGTATCGTACAAAGACCAGTACAAAATCATGAAGGCAATCTGATTTTTTTTGGAGCTAATTGCGCTGATTTTAATAGAAATATTTATATGCACGCTGCTTCCATAGAAGGAGACAGCCTGTGGACAAGACAATTTCCTTTTCCTGATTATGAAAAGAGCTGGGTTACTGATATCAAGGTTGCCCCTGATGGGGGTTATCTTTTTTCAACATATCATGAAGCCAATGACAACCGGGTATTTCCCGGATTAATCAAAACCGATGCCATGGGCAACATCAGTAGTCTGGGATTTGAAGAAAGTGTAATCAATGAGAAGGTCAGGGTTTATCCGAATCCTGCCGCCGGATTTGTAGTTTTCGAACTTGACCAGCCATCGCCCGGGCGTATAATAACCATAACCGACATTACCGGAAGAACGGTTGCTGAGATACCTGCCAACAGCGTAAAAGTCGTATGGGAGCCGGCAGGGGCAAAGCCTGGCGTATATTTCTACAGATTGCGGGAACCCTCAGGAACCACCGGCGGTAAACTGCTGATCGCGCCCTGAGTGAATCAGGGTATGGCAAGATCAGATGCAGTAAAGCTAATGTAAATTATTAATTTCTAAGCATCCCATCTCGGCATAAGCAGGATCAGTCAGAAATGCCTTTATTGTATCATGGTTTTTTCTGAGTATCCGTTCAATGTTATTGGTTTTGGTATTTCCGGTTCTCAGCCAGATTATTTTGGGTGGCGATCCTTTATATAGAGTCTATTATTTATTTACACATAATTTTATTATCTTTGTAGAAATATTAATCTACAAGGTAATGGGAAGACATGTATTAGAAGTAAAAGGTTACACGCCGGATGACATCAAGGCTCTATTTCGCAAAGATGAGCGCTATACCATTGGTTTGAGATTGTATGCGGTATATCAGGTTTCATTGGGCACATCAAGCAGGAAGCTTGAAGATCTTTACAACACCAGCTTTAAGCAGATAACCAATTGGGTTCATCGGTTTGAAGAACAAGGCATTGATGGATTGCGTGACAAACCTGGCAGGGGGAGGAAATCGCTGTTAACTCAGGAGCAATCAGATCATCTGCGTAATCTGATGTTAAACGAATCACCTGTCGCTCATGGCTATAATACAGAAACATGGACAGGGCCAATGATACAGCAGTATATCAGCAATAAGTTTGGGATAAACTACAAAAAAGCCCAGGTGTACAATATTATAAAATTATCAGGGTTTTCTTATCAGAAAGGAAAGGCCACATACCCTGAAGCCCAGCAGCAAGCCAAAGATGAATTTTCAGAGGTTTTAAAAAAAACTCTATGAAAAAACGCCGGAAACAGTAGTCCTCTATGAAGATGAATTTAGTTTGAGCAACACTGCAACTGTTTCATATCAATGGTCTGCACGTGGCAAACAGCCAAAAGTATGTTGTAAGCAGCGAAGAAGAGAACGTCAGACTGTTTTTGGGACAGTAAACCCACTAACAGGACAAATTGTGATTTCGTTTGAAAACAAAGGTAATGCTACGACTTTTAAAAAACACCTTAAAAAAGTAGTCAAATCATTCAAAGGCAAAAAGATCATACTCATTCTCGATAATGTGAGGTATCATCATGCCAAAAGACTAAAGCCTTTTCTCAGTCAACATGCAAACCATTTGGAGTTAATGTTTTTACCTCCATACTGCCCGGATTTGAATCCAATCGAGAGAGTTTGGTGGTTTATGAGAAAGAAGATCACACATAATCGTTATCTGGAATCACTCGAAGAAAGAAAAGCCAAATTCTGGATGATGTTCTCACACTTTCTTCATCCGAACGATCAATTGAAAAATATATGTGTACTTATTAATTAGACTTTATATAATCACCTTCAGCACAAACATCAAAAAGAACACCCGCCGCGATCTCCGCCGGCGGGTGTTCTTTTTTTACTTCAGGGGGCCTGAAACTTCTTCTGGACTACTACATAGCCGGGGGGAATCACCGTTCCGGCTTCCGGCTAATTTCTGATCAGTTTCACCGTTTTGCGGTATCCGTCCGCTTGAATATTCAGCAGATATATGCCCTGCGGAAGTCCCGGAACTTCAAAATGCAGGCTTTCACCCTCCTGATGGTTGTAAAATGCTTTCTGCATGATTACTCTTCCGGTGAGTTCGCTCAGTTCTATGGTGACAGAACGGTTGCTCATTCCTGAAATTGCAATGTTATATGCACCGGCGCCCGGGTTCGGGTACACGCGGATTTCCGGCTCCCTGAATCCGGTTGCTGCAGAGGTATTCACCGTGACGGTCATCGTTACCGGAATAATGAGCTCCGGATTCTCAGGGTCGTTAGAAAGAATGGTCAGATTTCCATGATACGTACCAAGCTCCATTCCTGTCGCATCGCAGGTTACTAAAATCTCCTGAGTGCCGGCCGGAGCAAGGTTGCCTTCGGTAATGTCAGCGCTCAGCCAGTTGCCGGTGGGTATGGCACGGACAAACTTTACAGAAATATTTTTTGCCTGGTGACCGCCGTCTCCATAGCTGTCTTCAATCCAGAATTTCCATATACCCTGCATTTCTTCACCGGCAATCCGGGTCATGGAAACTGCGTAGCTGCCGTTCGTCTGACCTGAGGCCAGCATTACAAGGGTTCCTGAAGGGGATTCTGCCCAGAAGGAGCCTTCCGAAGGGTAGTTGTCAGTGGTCCAGTTATAGGATACAATCAGTTCAATGATGGTTCCCGGTTCGGCGAGACTCAGCGAAGTCCATCCGCTCTCGGTCAATGTATTGTAATTATAAGCAGTGGCGGCCGGGCTGTTGGTCAGTGTCCGGGTTAGGGTATCCGGGATGTCCGTTGAAACCGAGATATAATAATTAAGGCTGATTTGACCGGGATTGCTGAGGCCGAGTGATAAACCGGCCGTATCGTTCTGCATGGTGGTGGCTTCCAGCATCTGTGGTGTGGCGGCTGCCTGTGCGAAGAGCTGCTCTCCTATATAAAACTCATGGGGGTCCGGTTGGCCGATAAACGGATGATTTTCACTGCGACCGGAAGCATCTGCTGCATGGATGTAGTATTGAACAGTGCTGCCGTATTCCGGGGCAGGCAGGGTTGCCGACCAGTTTCCGCCCATGGAATTGATCATCTTAATCGTATCATAGGTTGAATATGGGTTCGGATTGATCCTGTAAATCAGAAGTACCGAATCGGCAATCACTTCCGCACCGCTGTATGCGGTTACATTGGCCGCAAAAGCCAGGGTACCGCCGGTTTCAATATTGCCGAGCAGCGGGATATGCCGGATTCTGAGCATTTCCGGATCTGCCATCTCATGGGTACGGCAATGAAGCGCATCGGTTGATTCCCAGGGGGTGCCT
>JAMLHF010000023.1 GCA_023957275.1 Lentimicrobium sp.
AGACCTGAGGTTCACGGGGCTGCACCACGCGTTAGGGGATATCGCCCCTTCAGGGCTGATCTCCCGTCGGATCCGGATTACCCCGGGCTCCGCCCAGGGTTAATGGATGCCGCCCTTTCAGGGCTTTTCTGTCGTCGGATCGGAGTTCTTCAAAGGGCTGCGCCCTGAGTTAACGGACCTCGCCCTTTCAGGGCTGTACTTTCTGCCGGATCTGAAGTTCACGGGTATGCGCCACGCGTTAGGGAATCTCGCCCCTTCAGGGCTGGTCTTCCGGCGCATCCGGATTCCTCCGGGCTACACCCGGGGTTAACGGATGTCGCCCCTTCGGGGCTATGCTCTCTGCCGGACCTGAGGTTCACGGGGCTGCGCCACGCGTTAGGGGATGTCGCCCCTTCGGGGCTGGTCTTCCGGCGCATCCGGATTCCTCCGGGTAGTACCCAGAGTTAATGGATGTCGCCCTTTCAGGGCTCATTTTGCAGTCAGATCAGGATGTCACAGGGCTTCGCCCTGTGTTAGTAAATTCAGCCCTTTCAGGGCTGGCTCTCCTGCCGGATGAGGGTTTATAATCAGAACAGCCCACTCCTTATAAAACCGAAAGGCTGTCCCGCAATGCAGCACAGCCTTCAATAATTCCCACCTCCAATAACTTATCTGAGTATCTGCACCTTGCGGGTGGCGGTGCCGGCGGCAGTTTTTACCTGCAACAGGTATAGCCCCGGGATGAGTCTTTCCACATTCAGGGTGTGCTCCTGACTTCCGGCATTTTCACGGAGAATCTCCCTTCCGGCAATATCCGTAATCCTGACTTCGGTCATGCGCTCACCCGACTGCACAAACAAACGGTTGCTTGCAGGGTTGGGATAAGCCAATACTACGGGCAAATCCTGAGCCGGCCCTGCAAAGGTAACCCCTGTTGAGTAGAATAAGGTGATGTTGGGATAGTAATCCGATGCATAACCGAATTCGGGCAGGGTCATGGGGTCAAACGGCATATCATCCCTTTCGGAGATGCGGGAACGGCTTGCCCCGGTGTCGATGGAGCTGATAAACACCGCACCCACCACCATTTCGCTGTAACTTTTAACCGTTTGTACCACCAGGTTGCCGCCGTTGTATGTGTATGGGTTGTCCAGCGGAATGTAGAGATTGTTGAAACCTTTTGAAAAATCAAGGGTTCCATTGAAAACCGGAGTCAGGGTTGCGGGGTTGATCCAGTTATCGGCAAGACTGGACTGAGCGGTTTCCCCCAAATAGATCTGCACGGGCACATCCATCAGATCAGCATCGAACTGGCAGGTGTATTGCAGGCCGGTAAGCGGGAAGCCGCTGACGCCCACCTCCTCAGGCAGGTACAACGACTGGGTGTAGCTGTGCAGGTTGAAAAAATTGCAGGGCAGGGAGTTGAGCGGGTGCGAACCATTGCCGATCTGGACATATTCAATTCCGGCAGGCTGCACATAAATGGCAAGGTTGGCGGTACGGTTGTTGTCAGGATGCTGATCCTGAGCAAACTCTATCTCAGCATAAATATCCATGCTGCCGATGTTATCGGTAGAAGGGGTCCACCAGAGCAAATGATACATCTTTTCACCAAAGGCTACGGGCAGACCTGCCGCCGTTGACAGCAGGGTGCCGTCTCCGCTGAAAAGGTTCACGGTGTAATCCTGTTGTGCAAGCACACCACCATTCTTAACCTCCAGTAAATAAAGCTGCTCCCCCCCTGCTTCCGGGGTGGTACTTCCTGAAAAATAGCCTGTGAGCAGATCGTGGTCAACCGGCGATTCAACAAAAAGATCATCGATGGCCCAGAAGTTTATGGCGTAGTTGTTGCCCTCGAAGCGGAAAGCTACCTGTAACTCAGTTGACCCCTGCGGAGCGGTGAAGTAATAAGAAAACTCATCCTGCGGGATATTTAACAGGCCGACGGGCATTTCCATCAGGTCCACCCAGTTTTCGCCACCATCGTAGGTAACATCCACTCCGATAATTTCGCCATAATCCATTTCGTAGTTAAAAAGGTATTGCTTTAGCTTGAGGCAAAGCGCCTGATGTCCGTCAAGTGAGATTACCGGAGAGATCAGGCGGCTGAGTCCGGAGGCAAAACTGAAGCCGAGGAAGAGTTCGGGGGCCTCGCCACCGGCCATGGCTGATGAAGCTACCGACCAGGGAGCCTGTGCTCCGTCGAGTACCCAACCCGGCGGGAGTTGTCCGGTGGGATCATCAAAATGATTGCTGTAGAGCACCTCCTGCCCTAGGGCGTAATAATGAGTAAAGAACATGCCGGCCATCAGCAGGGCAGCAAAAGGAGTAAAAAGCTTTTTCATGAAGGTAAATTTTGAAAATAAAACTTTGGCAAAGTAAACTGAATCAGCATCGAAATTCAATTGGTATTGACCGCTATTTTTATCTTAATATTGCATCCGTGCCAGCACTTAGTATGGTTTAGTAGCAACGCCTATTTTATTCATTATCAGAAATCAAATGGCTGAACTGAACAGGAAAGCCTTAGCTTTGCAATGCAGTTCAGATCACAACTTATCAGATGAGGGCCATGGCAAAATCCGGAACATTGTTCTTTCCGGACGGAAAATCAGTTTTTTACGCCTTAATACTACTTTTTATAATGGCGCTTGCTGCCTGCAGCGGAAGCGATCAGCAAGGCCCCGCTCCGGCGGATATATCAGCGGGCGACAGTCTCTCAGAGGAAATCCATAAGATCATCTACGAGAATCCCTCACAGGCCCGGGTGATGGCTCAGCAGCTTCTCGAAGATCAGGAGGCGGACAACCTGCCCGCCAGGATAAGGTTGCTGAAGTATATCGGTTCATCATACGCGTTTGAAACAAGGTATACGGAAGCCATCAAATACTATAATCAGGCTTTGGCTTTGGCCGAAGAAATAAAGCTGTACCTGGAGATTGCCCATATCAACAACAACCTGGGCATGATTTACAATGAGACAGGCAGCTACAAAACCGCATACCTTTATCTCTCGGAAGCGCTGAACAACTACAGCCTGGCGAAAGTCCCGGAAAGGATGGCGGGCACATACAACAACATCGGATTGATATACCTGAACCTGAAAAACTATGACAAGGCGCTGACTTATTTCAGCAAGGCGCTTGACTCCACCGGAAAGCAAAAGGATTCTATCCTGATCGTTTCGGTGCTGAACAACATCGCGCTTTGCCACATCACCGGCAACGACCCGCCACTGGCCCTCGGCTACCTCAACAGGGCCATCGCGCTGTCGCGGAAAATCGGCAACAAATACGGTTTGTGCATTTCTTATCAGCTGATGGGTAATTATTATCTGTTGCACGGAAATCCTGAGCAGGCGCTGGAGGCCTTTGAGCTGAGCACCGGTATCGCACGCGAAACCAATCTCTCATACCAACTGGCAGTGGCGCGGCTGGGCACTGCCGGAGCGCTGAACAGGCTGAACCAACCCGACCAGGCGCATTCCATCGCCCTCGAAGTGCTTCAGATGGCGGGCGAACAAAACAGCCTGGTACTCAAAAGTGACGCCCATGAAGTGCTGTCAGACATCTTTGAAAAAACCGGAGACTACAAAAACAGCCTGTTTCACTACCGTGAGCATAAAAAGGCCCAGCAGGAGCTGATCAATCAGGCGGTGGTACACCAGGTGTATGATGTAGAACTGAATTATCTCAGCCAGTTGAATAAAATGCAGCAGCTTGAGCTGGATAAAAAAGAACTGGCCATCAGCAAGAAAAACAACCTGCTGTTTTTTATTTCGCTGACATTCATTATGTTGCTGACCGGGCTTTACCTGCTCTACCTCAATCACCGTCACCGGCAAAAGGTCAAGCTTCAGAAAACGGTGATCGAGCTGACGGAAAAAAAGACCAATGCCGTGCTGGAAGCGGAGATCCAGGAACGGAAACGCATCGGCAGCGAGCTGCACGACAGCCTCGGCCATCTGCTGAGCCTCGCAGGGCTGAATGCCAGCGTGCTATACAGCCGGAAGGAAGTGAGTGAAGATAAGAGAAAAGCCTTGCTGGAATCGCTGATGAAAAGCATTGACGATGCCTTTGACGAAGTCAGGACGATATCGCACAACCTGGCGCCTTCCCTGCTATCGGAACGCGGCCTGAAAGGGGCTTTAAAAAGCATTTCCGACAGGGTAAACCAAAGTACGCGGCTTAGCATGAGTTTCGACACTTTCGGGCTGAGCGACAAGCTGGACAACCTGATCGAAAACACCCTGTTCCGTACCATACAGGAGATCGTCAACAACACCATCAAGCACGCCGAGGCCGGCAGCCTGTTTATTCAGATCACGCAGGGCGACCATGAGATCTCGCTGATGGCGGAAGACGACGGGAAAGGCTTCAATCTGGACGAGATCAAACAGCACTCCAGCTTCGGACTGGCACATATGAAATCAAGGATAGAGAACCTGCACGGAACCATGTTTATAGATTCCAATCCCGGCAGGGGAACCATCATCAGCATATTAATTCCTTTGCAATAAACGGCTTATGTCAGAAAAACCCATCAGAGTCCTTATTGTTGACGATCATCAGCTGATGATCGAAGGACTGAAATCGCTGCTCGAAGGTGAAGAAGACATCGCTTTTGTGGCCGGAGCCAATTCAATGGCGGAAACCCTGGCCTTTCTGGAGAAAAACGTCATCGATGTGGTCCTGATGGACATCAATATGCCGGACGGTTCGGGTATTGAAGCCACCGAAAAAATCAGAGCGTTCTATCCTTCCGTGAAGATCATTGCGCTTACTATGCACGACGACATCTCCGTGATTACAAAAATGATCAAAGCCGGGGCGTCGGGCTATGTGCTGAAACGCACCAATATGAACGAAGTGACGGAGGCTTTGCGAATTGTACATAGCAACGGTAAATACCTGAGTATTAACACCCAGAATATCATTATGGAGAACCTGGGGAGTGCGCCGGAGCAGCCTGATCATGAGGCAGATGCACGCCCCTCACTTTCCTCGCGCGAAATCGAGGTGCTGAACCTGGTGGCCAGGGAATACAGCAACGAACAGATTGCAGAGAAGCTGTTTATCAGCGAGCGGACGGTGGAAGCGCACCGGCGAAATATCTTTATCAAAACAAAAACCAAATCCATTGTCGGACTGATGAAATATGCCATCCGCAAAGGACTGATAGAGCCGGAAAACGACGGCAAATAAATTCCTGAAGACTAATACAGTCCTTTTTCAAGATTCTCAAGCAGAGTGGCCGGGGCGGCGCCTTCGGTCAGTAAAAGCCGGTTTTGCCCGCGGGAGAACAAGCGGAATCCGTTTATTTCCTCCGTGGAAGTTGCAAGTCCGGCAAAGCCGTTCTGCTGTATGAATTTTTCCCTGTCAGCTCCGTCATTAAAGCGAATTTCAGCCACATAGTAAGGCTTCCCGTCTGCTTTCGCGGCCAGTATCCAGGCTTCAAAACTACTCAAATCCCCGAAGAGCGCATCCCAGCGGACAAAGCCGTTCTGTATTCCCAACCGGCCGGTAACCAGTTTCAGGTCGCGTAGATCCGAATCCTGAAATTCCGCTTTGAAAAGAGCGGGCACCTCCGCTTCTTCTCCGGGCAGCCGGGCAAGCAGATCACCGGCAATGGTGAGCATTACCTGCTCTCCCTCAGCATTGCCGGCGGGGTTTGACACAGAAAGATAGTATTTGCCCTTTGCCGCGATGTACTGATAGGGCGTCAGGCAATCATGATGTGTAAGTGTTCCGGAGGTGCGGCATCTGAACCGGGCGATGCTGTATATGCCGTATGCCGCCGCGGCAGATTTCATGCAATAGAGGTCTGCTTTGTAATCAAGGTTGGAAGCCTTCACGTCGAACACATGAATCTCCTCAAAGCCGTATTCCAGGTAAAGATCCGCCCCGCCGTTGATGTAGCCCCACAATTCCTCATTGCCGAACTGCCTGACATTCACCGAGACAAAACCGGGGATGGAATCGGGATCAAGCGCCGGTGTTTGCTGGGCAAATGCAGTTCCGGCCAGCAAAATCAGTAATACAAGTTTAAATAGTCTCATAAAGAATTCAGATAAAGGTCCTTTGCTTTCTGCTAAAACCGGCCAATGCCATACTAACGGACAACTTCCACCAGCTCTATTTTCTCCATATTGCACTCGCCCAGTCCCAGGCGGGAAGCATATTCCATAAATTGCCTGCCACGGGGGGCGTCCTCCTGCTGAATCCCCTCCTCGATGCGCTTATGCAGGACGATGTCGTAACCGATGCGGTCAACGGCCACGGGATCGGTACCAACCAGCAGGGTGTTGTAGTTACAGATGTATTGCGGATTGGCGCCCGGACCACCCTGGAAGCAGCCGCGCAGGCCATCGGCAATGTTAAGCACCACCTTATCGCGCACCGGCGGGAAGCAGCAGACTTCGGCGCTGGTATCGCCCCAGAGTTTTGCGTGCAGACGACCGGTATTGGTGATTACCCCGTAGCCCAGATTCTTCAGGCAGAGCGTAATGGAGGCTCCGGCATTTTTCAGCACGGGAACGTTGATGATCTTATCCAGCTGCTGGGTGCAGATCTTTGTAAAATAGGAATATTTGCCCCCATTCACCATAAATGGCATGGTGTAATCATCGTATTCGCCTTCCACATCGGCGTAGTAGAACCAATCGCGGTCAATCACGGCTTCGCTGAGCAGCTTTCCGTCGCTGCCGTAATAGGCACCATCGGCACCTTTGCGTTCTGTGCCAGTGATGGTGATGCCCGGATAAGCTTCAGGGGTGAAACCGGCTTCGTGCAGCTGAAATTCCCGGCGGTCCCACAGCACAATATTTTCCCCTGGAATTCCCGCTTCGAGCAGTTGTTCAATAATGCTCTGCACCAGTTCATGACTGCTGGAGAGCAGGGTGCCGCCGATGGGATTCAGTTTCAGGCCGATTTTTTCGTGGGGCTGTACAAAGGTCAGCCAGGCTTCTTGCAAGGTGGCGGCCCCGGTCAGCAACAGCATAGATTCCGACAGCATATTGTACACCGCCGTCTTCACCGGCTTGTCATCCTGCACGGAAGCCATATCCACGACTTTTACCACCCTTGCAGGGAACTTTCCCGGAAGGGAACCTTCCTTCCGGGGATATTTAAGCGCATCGGCGATGTTGGTGGCGGGCTTTTCCGTATCCTGAACCTGCGCTAAAACCGATTTAAGGGGTGATGGAGCGATCATGGCTCCCAGACTGCCGGCTGCTGCCAGCTTAAAAAATTTCCGGCGTCCTGATTCTTCCGGCTTGTCTTTTTTGCTCATGGGGATCGATTATATGCTTCGGATTATAAAGATCAAACCTACATGAATTTATGCAAATACACAAACAACTGATAAATTTTTCGTATTGATTTCTCTGTCAATTTATTCAATCTGTTACCCGTCAGGCTTCATTATGATGAGAAGGTAAGCCGAACGTGGGGCTTGTTGGCTTCTGATTTCTATGAAACCTTAACCAATGCTGAATTCCAGATCTTTTCAGACATTTTCCCATTAAAATTATCAGATTATAGCCAACAGCCTTTAAAGGTTTGTATCTTTACTTGTTATATAAAAACAGCATGTTTCTGTTCCGCGGAAATACAGAGGCTCGGGAAAGTCCACTTTTATAATGTATGATAAACAAACTATGAAAAATCGCCTGCTGATTCTGACAGTACTGTTGAGTTTTTTAATTTCATCCTGCAAAAAGGAGCCTGCGGTTGAAAACCCTGACCCTGTAATCCCTGATCCTGACAGCCTTATTGTTGAGGAAGATTATTTTCTTTTCCCTGACTCTGCGCTCTGGATAGAAACACGCAGTTATGAGGAAGGCGTTAGTCATCCTTATTATGATCTCTGGTTTTATAACATCGATACATCATATTTCTATTTTTCGGGTGATACCACACTCAGCAGGCCTACCATGCTGGGATATGACGACTTTTTGCCCGAAGAGCCGCATCTGTACAAAAAGCTTTTCTGGGTAAGGAAGAATTACCGGTGGAACCTGCCGGAAGAGATACCTGACCAACACCCCGGAACATTGACAGTAACCACAGGATACGCGGCTTTTCTGAGGCAGGACACTGCTACCAGGCGGGTATATATTGTTCCTAACAGTGATTACTTTCATTCCTACCCGCTCGAAAGAGAGTACATACTATATGATTTCAGCCTTAAAACCGGCGACACACTGCCGTTTAATGCATGGAACGGATTCATTGCAAATACCTACACGGTTGATTCTGTCATTACCACAATTATTAACGGTAAATCGCTTAAAACCTATAAAATTTACCAAAATCACTACTATTACAAAGGCACCGTTATTGAAGGAATCGGCGGCCTTGACAGCTTTTTAAGAAGCCTTGGAGGAAAGTTGGTTTATTTCCGTGGAAAAGGATTTGAATATCACTCGCCGGATCAGAAATAAGACTGAATCAATCAAATACATTAAGCACTACCCGATTAACAGCACCCTTGTATTTCTGCTATCGAAAAATCTAACCGGCTATTAATAAGATCGAAGGGGAATAATCAACTGTGGGACGTACTGGACTCGAACCAGTGACCTCTTGCGTGTGAAGCAAGCGCTCTGAACCGACTGAGCTAACGTCCCTGAGAAAGCGCAAAGATAGGCAGAATATGCTGTGATTGTTTCACACTTATCCGGAAAAATTTGAAAGGAAGTGCAATGACAGAATAGGAAAACGTTTGAACTTTCATTAGAATATTCATATATTTGATTGTCAGCAGAATATCCAATCGAATGTATGGCCTTTAATAAGGGCCAATTTTTATAAGAAAAAAAGCAGTTATGAAAACCCCAATCAGGACCTTGCTCCTGCTTCTTATTTTCAGCATCGCCATGGGCTTTCTGGAATCGGCCGTGGTGGTCTATCTCAGGGAACTATACTATCCCCTTGGGTTTTCATTCCCATTGGTCAGCATGGAACCTCAAATACTGATCACGGAGCTTTTGCGGGAAGCAGCTACCCTGATCATGCTGCTGTCTGTTGCCATACTCGCAGGCAGAAATACAGCTGAACGCTTTGCATATTTTCTTTTCTGTTTCGCCATCTGGGATATTTTCTACTATGTATTTCTATGGATGCTTATCGGATGGCCTGCATCCCTTCTTGAGTGGGATATCCTCTTTCTGATCCCCGTTCCCTGGGCCGGGCCGGTGCTGGCGCCTTGCCTGCTCTCGCTGACAATGATATGTTATACCGGTTCCATTCTGGCCCTTCAGCAACAGCATTGTCCGGTAACGTTAAAATTCCGCGACTGGATCCTGATGACAAGCGGAAGCCTGATCATTATACTTTCCTTTACCATGCCGTATCTGAGACTTATGGCCGAAATGCCCGGCCGGACTTCATCTGAAGAACTGCTGCAAAAAATTTCCGCTTATATCCCCGGAAATTACAACTGGTTTTTGTTTGTCGCCGGAGAATTCATCCTGCTGACTACCATCCTCTTCATTATACGGCGATGCAGGAAGAACCGAAAATCTCCGGTACCGGGCCCTTTTGCTGATTCCATGGCATGACGATTTCTTTTACTACTTTTACTGCCATCAAGATCATCCGTAGCAATGGCCAATCATATTACCGTAAAGAAATCGTCCGGAGAAACTCAGGAATTTTCCGAAGAAAAACTTATTCAATCACTTCGCAATTCCGGTGCATCGGAAGAGATTATCCGGTCCATACTGCCTGAAATCAGGAAATCGCTTTATGAAGGCATATCCACCAGGGTCATTTACCGCAAGGCCTTTGCCATGCTCCGCAGGCGGGTGAATGCACTGGCCGCGCGTTACAGCCTTAAAAATGCCATTATGGAGCTTGGGCCCACCGGATATCCTTTTGAAAAATTTGTCGGGGAACTGATGAAAAAAATGGGCTACGAAGTGCTTACCGGACAGATACTTCCGGGGAAATGCGTAAACCATGAGGTAGATGTGGTAGCATGGAAAGACAATCATAAGATTCTGATTGAATGCAAATATCACAATACGGCAGGTAAAGTCAGCAGCGTACAGGTGCCCCTGTATATACAGTCACGTTTTCTGGATGTAAAATCCGTATGGGAAAGCCAGCAGGAGAATGCAGGCAAAACATATCAGGGATGGGTGGTTACCAATACCCGTTTTTCGGACGATGCTGAGGCTTACGGGAAGTGCGCAGGGCTCCACCTGATCGGGTGGAACTATCCCCGACGGGGCAGCCTGAAGGAACTGGTGCAGCAAACGGGAAATTTTCCCATTACCGTAATCACTGGCCTCAATAAAAAACAGAAACAACAACTGATTGACAAAGGTGTGGTACTCTGTTCAGGCCTTTGCGAAAAACCTGAATTGCTGAACAGCCTTTCACTCACCGCCAAAGCCAGAAATAAAATCATCCACGAAGTACGCACCCTGTGCAGTCTTGCCATAACCACCATTCTTCCGGATTAAGACCGGCTCCATCACTTGGAAATCAACAAGATAGAGCTACTTACCATTTAAAGATAATCCCGGTTCAGTGTTCGTCCGGCACATGGATGATTGTGCATAATAAAAACAATTCACCGGTTCTGCATGGTCAAATGCTTTGTCCGGAGTAAAGGAAGTTTCGGTCAGCTCAACCCTGATAATTATTCTCCATACATGCATATAATTGCGTACTTTTGTAAATTGTATTGGGTAATCAACAGGCTTTCCGTCGAAATACCGTCACCGGGCATGATCATAATGCAGTTGGTAAAAACCTTTAACGACAGGCTGGTTTTTTGATTATCCGATGTTCATATACAATAACTTTATGTTAAAAGAAGCGGGTCAGCATTCAGCCATTACATACGGGTCAGACAAACTGACTTATGAGCAGCTTTTCGGAAAGATCCACCATTTTGCCGGACTATATCAGGTTGAACCGGGGGCGCATGTGGTGATTTTCTCCGAGAACAGGCCATCATGGATTTATGCGTTTTACTCAGTCTGGAAAAAGGGAGCCGTGGCGGTTCCTGTCGATTATATGGCCACAGCGGCTGAGGTCGCCTATATACTGGGCGACTGTGATCCTTCAGCCATATTCTGTTCATCCGGCACTTCTGCCATTCTGCGCGAAGCAACCGGCTTATCGGGTTGTAATGCCCCTGTGCTTCTCCTCGACGACCATGAGGCCTCCGGTTGTGAACCACTGCCTTCGGCCGGGCTACCCGGGCACCAGCCCGATGACACCGCGGTGATTATTTATACTTCCGGGACCACCGGCAGCCCGAAAGGCGTGATGCTTACTTTCAGGAACATCATTGTGAATATCGATGCGGTAAGCAGGCATATTCCCATTTATAAATCCGACTCCCGTGTGCTTGTCCTGTTGCCATTACATCATGTGTTTCCATTGCTGGGAACCATGATTATCCCTTTGTACCTGGGCAGTATGATTGCGATTAGTCCGAGTATGGCTTCCGAAGACATCATCAGGACCCTGCAGGTGAATAAAGTCACCATATTGATCGGGGTTCCGCGGCTTTATGCCGCCATCCGGAAGGGGATTAAGGACAAGATTAACCAGAGTTCTTTGGCTACCCTGCTTTTCAGGATTGCCCGTAAACTCAACTCAAAGAAATTCTCAAAAACGGTTTTCGGCACGGTACACCGTAAATTCGGCGGTGCACTCGAAACGCTGGTTGCCGGTGGTGCGGCGCTGGATGTGGAAGTCGGCAATGACTTTAAAACCCTGGGCTTCGAGGTGCTTGAAGGATACGGTATGACTGAAGCGGCTCCCATGATCACATTCACCCGTCCCGGAAGGGTAAGAATCGGATCTCCGGGCGAGTGCATGCCGGAGGTGCAGATTCAGATTATTGATGGTGAAATCGTCGCCAAAGGGCCGAACATCATGAAAGGCTATTACAAAAGCCCGGAAGCCACAGCTGAAGTGCTGAAAAACGGCTGGCTGTATACCGGCGACCTGGGGCATATTGACAAAGATGGTTTTCTTTATATAACAGGCCGGAAAAAAGAAATTATTGTCCTTTCAAACGGCAAAAATGTTAATCCTGTAGAACTTGAAGATGAGCTGCTTACATCACCTTATATAAAGGACTGCGGTATATTTTTTGAGAACGATCAGCTGCAGGCGATTATCCTTCCTGATCTGGCCGAATTGGCAGCAATCCCTGGTCGTGATGCAGAGGACATCCTTAAATGGGATGTGATTGAGCCATTCAACCGCAAGGTTTCCGCATACAAAAAAATCATGCGTATTCATGTGACCGATCAGGAACTTCCCCGGACCAGACTGGGGAAACTGCAGCACCATAAATTGATCGAACTGGTTCACAAACAGCATATCAGCGACATCAGCCAGCCCGTTTTTGACCATCCTGAATACGCGCTGATCGCAGATTATCTGGAGAAGGAAAAGGGGCAGCGGGTGCTCCCCTCTTACCATCCGGAAATGGATCTGGGCATGGATTCTCTTGATAAAGTCGGATTCCAGGCCTGGTTACAGCAAACCTTCGGCATAGACCTGCCACCGCAAAAGATGGCCGAATTTGCCAGTCTGGCCCAATTGGCCGAATGGGTCAGCGATCATAAGGTCCGTATGGAAGAAGGGGACGTTAACTGGAACGATATCCTCAGGGAAAAACTTGACCTGAAACTGCCCTCTACCTGGAAAATAGGCAGCCTTGCCTTCAGGCTTTCACGCCATCTGCTGCAGTTGTACTTCAGATACAGCAGCAAAGGGGTTGACAATATCCCCGAAGGCCCCTGCATCATCGCACCAAACCACCAGAGCTCCTTCGACGGTCTCTTCGTTGCTTCCATGATGAAAACCAGACAGATCAGGGAAACCTACTTCTATGCCAAGGAACAGCATTTCAGGCAGAAATTCCTGAAATACCTGGCTGCCAGGAACAACATCATCATCGTAAACCTGAATGTTGATCTGAAGCAATCCATTCAGGCCCTTGCAGAAGTGCTGAGGCAGGAGAAAAAACTGATTATTTTCCCTGAAGGAACCCGTACATTGAACGGAGAACTGGGTCATTTCAAGAAAACCTTCGCCATACTCGCCAGCGAACTCGATGTACCCATTGTTCCCGTTGTGATTGACGGTGCATTCAGGGCACTGCCGAAAGGGAAACGTTTTGCCCGCCTCTGGGCTAAGGTAAGGGTGGAGTTTTTGCCGGCAGTTTATCCTGAAGGCCGGAGCTACGATGCAATTGCTGCGCTGGTGATGAATCAGATACAAAGAAAACTGTCAGGCAATGAACCGGACTAGTATGTGAATACATCCGCACCTTGTCCATCCGGCGGCCGCTGCACCCCGCAGGCCTGAGCCCTCTTTCTTTTCCATCACCGGTGAACGCACAAAAGCAGGCTTCCGGAGCTTCTATGCGAATTCCATTGATTGCCCCATGGCTTTTTATACCTTTGCAGCACAAACATCCATGCCATGTCAGTAGCCGTAAACCAAAAACCACTGCCCCGTTTTTCGGACATCATCAATGCACAGTCAACACTCAGCAAGGTAGTTAAACAAACCCCGCTTGAGCGGAGCAAGTCTTTCTCGGCCATGTCGGGCGCTGATGTTTACCTTAAGCTTGAGAACTTCCAGACGACAGGTTCTTTTAAAGTCAGGGGTGCATACTACAAAATCAGCAACCTCACCAAGGAGGAGTCGGCCAAAGGCGTACTGTGTGCTTCTGCCGGCAACCATGCCCAGGGTGTTGCCTATGCAGCCACGAAGCTTGGGGTGAAAAGCACGGTGTTTATGCCGGTTTTTGCCCCACCGCTCAAGGTAATTGCCACCCGATCTTACGGCGCCGAAGTGGTGCTTACCGGCGACACTTTTGACGATGCCTTTAACGCCGCGCTGGAATTTCAGCAGAAAACGGGGGCCACGTTTGTGCATCCGTTTAATGATCCTCATATTATTGCCGGTCAGGGAACGGTTGGCCTTGAAATCTTTGAGCAGCTGCGTGAAGTAGATGATGTACTGGTTCCCATCGGTGGTGGCGGGCTGATTGCGGGAATCGCCATTGCCCTGAAGCAGCTTAACCCGGGCATCCGTATTATCGGTGTTGAGGCCGACGGCGCGCAGTCGATGAAAGTCTCCATAGAAAAGGGTGAACCTACCGCCCTTACTTCCGTTAATACCATTGCCGACGGCATCGCGGTAAAATCGCCGGGCAACCTCACTTTTGAAGCGGCCAGCAAGCTGGTGGACGAATTTGTGGTGGTCAACGATGCTGAAATGGCCCGTACCGCCTACCTCCTGCTGCAGCGCGCAAAAATTCTCACCGAACCTTCGGGGGTTGCCGCGATGGCTGCCATCCTTTATCAGAAAACCAATATAAAAGGACGAAAAGTCGTACCCGTCATCAGCGGAGGCAACATCAATATGAGCATCCTGGAGCAGATCCTTGACAAAGGGGTTATGGACGAAGGGCTGAGGGCGCGCATTCAGGTGCTGATCCCCGACCAGGCCGGAATGCTGAAATCCATCATTTCCATTCTTGAAAAAATGAAGGCAAGCATTCACGACATTGAACATGAACGTTCTACAACCAGTGTGCCTGTCGGATATGTGCAGGTAACCATTACCTTCAACCTTCAGGATACCACTCAGTTGCCTACCCTGCTGACGGAACTTGACAAAAAAGGAATGCAGTATCAGGTGCTCCGGTAAATTGTAACAAAGCCGGCTTACCTCTGTTAAAAGGATTTTACCACTTATAAACCAGATACACTCCCAAACTCACCGTCAGCCTGCCGGGCTTAAAGAAAATATGAAAAAAATCGGCTTACTTTCAGATACGCATGGTTATTTGCCTGGCAAAGCACATTCATTTCTGGCTGATTGTGATGAAATATGGCATGCCGGTGACATTGGAGACCTGGAGACGGCCAAAGCGCTGGCCTCCCTGAAACCCTTAAGGGCTGTTTACGGCAACATCGACGGAACCGGCATCCGTTCGTTCTATCCGCTTTATCAGGAATTTACCTGTGAAAAAGTGAAGGTGCTGATCATCCACATCGGCGGATACCCGGGAAAATATTCAAGAGAAGCGCGGGAACTGATCGACCGCATAAAACCAAAATTATTCATCTCGGGCCACTCCCACATCCTGAAGGTGATGAATGATCATAAAAACGGATTGCTCCACATCAATCCGGGAGCGGCTGGAAAATCAGGATTTCATCAAATTTCTACCATCGTGCGGTTTATCATCGATGATGAAAATATCCGCGATCTGGAAATCCTGGAAATACCGAAATAATTATTTAACGGAGACGGTCAGCAGCGCGCACAAGGGCCTCATCTTTACGTATCCCCCTGAATGCCAGCACATACATCACCAGGCTGACCAGCATAAGATATATGGCCGGATGATTGAAGTCTGCTTCAATGCCGGTAGCTTTGGTGATGGCAGTTCCTAGTTGAAAGAACACCAGTGCGATGGCAACCAGCAACAGGCCTACGAGAAATCTGACAAGTTTAAGTTGCGATTTGCGGTTTTTGTATAGGAAAATGCACAATACTGACATCACTACCACAGCGATCACAACAATCTGAAGTCCGATGAGGATTTTGTCTGAAATTCCCAGCTGCGGACTTGAACTGTCGATGATGCCTTTCATGTATATTTCAAGGTATATCTGATTATTATCAATAAAGCTGAGCAGTGGGAGAAAAAAAGCAACAGAAAGTGCAATCGCCCCAAGGGCCAGGTAAAGGGTCTGGATTCGCTGGATCATGACTGATTATGTTTTTTGCAAAGATAAAACTGTATGGCTTATGTAAAGCATGAATATGCAATTATACGCTGTTGAAAATCGCTTAACTTTGCAACGGTTTTAGATGTTGATAACTACTGGTCCATCTGCACACTGAAGATCAGGATCAGTTTCCGAAAACCATTAAAATGCCTGTATTGACAAAAGCACTCGCCCCGGAAGCATGATAAAACCGGCTGTTTCAGTTAAAATCGCCCTGATTGCCGTTGCCCTGTTGTACCTTTACAGCCTCTGGCACCGTGAGCCCGATGTGGATGATGCATGGATAGGTGAACATGCATACTGGCTCGTTGAAAAAGGGTATGTGAAGTCCGAGCTGATGCATGGAATAACCAATCAGCATGTCAGGAACATTGTCCATCATAAGCTTTTCACCCTGAACGGTGCACTTTTCATCGTACTTTTTGGCTTCTCGCTCTGGACACTCAAGTCTGTCAGCCTGATGTGGCTGATGATCTTTTCAATTATATTTTTCATCACCATCCGGCGGAAAGAAGGTTCTCCTGCAGCCTGGTTCGCGATGTTGCTGATGGCTGTCAATGCTTTTATTTTTCAGTATTCGTTCGTTTACCGGCCTGAAATCATGGTAATGACGCTGGGCTTCATCTCATGGCTTTTCCTCGATCAGTATCTTCAAAACAAAAAAATTTATACCCTGATCTTCAGTGGAATTTTTGCCGGACTTGCCGCGTCCGCCCACCTGAACGGATTGATTTTTATTATGGCCGGCGGACTACTCTTATTGTGGAACAGGAAGCTGCTTCCGGCAATTATTTTCGGGCTGTCTGTTCTACCTTCACTTATGATTTACTTTTTTGATTTCACCCGTGAATACGGATTTTCTTACTGGCTCTATCAGTTAAACGACGCTCCGGCGCTGCATAAATCTTCGATCCTGCCGCATTCGCTCTCTTTCTTCGGAAAAATTTTCAGGGAGCATATGCGCTTTTTCCACAGCCCGGCGGAAATCAGTCAAAGCCTGTTGCTGTTGTTCTGCCTCATATTGGGCTACCCCTTCCTGAAGCAAAAGAAGGCTTTGCTGCGTTATTTCCTGTTGCTGGTAATTTCCCTTTCGCTGGTGGCGGTGCATACCACTTCAAAGTATATGCTGATGTATATGCCATTTATACTCTATATCATCACAATTACCTTCGTTCATATTTATAACGGACGAAAAACGGAACAGAAACTGCTGAGGGGCATTCAGGTAAAAAAAGCCTGGCCATGGGCGGTCGCTTTACTGTTCATCTATTTTTCCATCGGTATGATCCGGAATATTCAGATCAGCACCAGGAAATTCGATCCCGGAAAACATGCTGAACTTTCAAATAAATACATAGATGCCCGGCAAGACACCGTTCGCGTGATTGCGCCCATGGACTTCATCTTCAACGAAATAGAACATTTCGGGAGGATTCAGGGAGACCTGAGTTTCGCAGATATGCAGAAAGCAGGGCACGACCTGCATGGCAAGTCATTTCTGAAGATGGCCGACAGCCTGGGAATACACTACCTTTTGCTGAGCGATCATTACCTTGAAAAATTCGGGCTGGACGGGTTTACCGTCGCTGACTTCCGGAGCGCGGGATTTACCATAGCCGGAAAAGAAGAGAACCTGCAGATTATAAAAAATGAAGAACCTTAAAGAATCCGGTCTGAGCCCGGTCAGGAATATCATCTGGGATTTTAACGGAACACTGCTGAATGATCTGGATATCTGCATTGACTCCATCAATACCCTGCTGGAGCGCCGCAGCCTGAGCCGGCTTGACAGGAAACGTTATCTTGAAATTTTTACATTTCCCGTCAGGGACTATTACAGCATTGCCGGTTTTAATTTCGAAAAAGAATCTTTTGAAACCGTTGCCGTTGAGTTTATGGACCTGTACCTTGACAAAGTATCCGGATCCCCGTTGCATCAGGGTGTTAAGGAAGTGCTGATGCATTTTACCGGAAAGGGATTCAGACAGATCATCCTGTCGGCTATGGAACAGGAGGAGTTGACGAAACTGGTCCGGAAGAACGGCATCGCACCATTTTTTGAGCGGGTTTTCGGCATCAGCGATCATCTTGGGGGTGGAAAGCTGGGTCTGGCCGGCAGGGCTATTACCGATACAGGGTTTATTCCGGAACAGAGTTGCCTGATCGGCGACACCCTTCATGACGCCGAAGTAGCCGAAAAGCTTGGAATTGCATGCATACTCATCGCCGACGGACACCAGTCGGAAAACCGACTGCGTGCCTCCGGGCATCCTGTGCTGCAATCGGTTGCAGAACTTCCCGCCCTGCTTGCCGGCTGACCATCCGGATGCAATATGCTCCCCGCTTTTCCGTCAGGCCTGATATTGCCAGCAACCCTTCTATTTTTGTACCTTTGAGCCTTTCTTGCCAATGTATGAATCCTGATAAGCATCTTCACATTCTTTACCTCCCCCGCTGGTATCCCAGCAAACAGGATCCTATGTTTGGCCTGTTTGTTAAGAAACATGCATTGGCTGCCGTCAAAGCCGGGTACCGGGTGAGTGTGGCCTTTGCCGTGCCGGCGTCAAAGCTCCCCGGCGGAAGAAAATACAGCATATCTGTGAAGCAGGATGGTGCATTTACAGAAACTATTGCAGAATACCTTAATGCCGGAGGCCCGGTAAGCCAGTGGCGGCAGGCTGTTGCCTGGAGTAAAGCGATACAATCAAGTGTGCGGCAATCCGGCCGGCCTGAACTGATTCATGCGCATATCCTCACCAGAACGGCCGTAATTGCGGCCCTGTTGTCATTTCTCTGGCGGATTCCGTATCTGATCACCGAACATTGGTCCCGATATTATCCTGAAAATCTGCAATATAAAGGCTGGCTAAGAAAAACGGTGACCCGTATGCTGATAAAAAGAGCCGGCAGTGTATCTGTGGTCTCAGAACGTCTGGCGACAGCCATGCACAGGCAGGGACTCCGGTTTAATCCGGAATTGCTGCCCAACGTGGTCGATACAACCCTGTTTCAACCCGTAACCGGGATCATTGATCCCAAAAAGATCATCAGTGTAACCTGTTTTGAGGAAAGATCAAAAAACCTCAAAATGCTGATTGATGCTTTTGCGCTGATCCTGAAAGAAATGCCAGATGCCCGGCTGGTGCTTGTGGGTGAAGGCGCCGACCTTGAGGAAACCAGGACATACATCAACGGCAAAAACTTTCAACCCGGCGCCGTCCGTTTCACGGGCATGCTGCAGGACGAGGCGCTTGCCACTGAAATCCGCACCTCGGCATGCCTGGCTTTAAGCAGCAATTACGAAACATTCGGCATTGTAGCCTTTGAGGCAATGGCCTGCGGAATTCCTGTCGTTGCTACGGATGTTGCCGATCTCAAAACATTCATAGGCAATGATTTCGGAAAGATCGTCAGCCCGGGCGACATACAAGGATTTGCCGCTGCTTTGCTGGAATTACTCAACCACCCGGAGCAATATAACCGCAAAAAAATGACAGTGGCAGTCATGCAGAAATTCGGAGAAAAGGCGATATCGGATAAGTTGGACATGTTGTATCAAAGTGTGTTGAACAAAAGAAGGCATGGCGGAGAACAACGATAACAGACGGCTGAGGTTTGCCGTAATGTGCAATTCCACAGAGCTCCAGCAATGGCAAAAGCAATCGCTCGATGCCCTGCTGTCGTCGGGTTGCGCCGAACCGGCACTGCTGATCATGCCCGCCGGTAACAATGCTAAACCGGGAAAAAAGTTCTGGCAAAGAATTATTGCCTACCCCTGGAATAAAATCATCTTCAGAAAATATTATCAATATTTCTTTCGTCCCCTTGCCTTCCGGAAGACCATCGCAGAGTTCGGAAACGATGAAATACCTGTTATCCGCTGCACTACCACACTGAAAAAAAAGTACAGTGAATATTTCAGTCCTGAGGATATTGAAGCCATCAGATCATACCGGCCGGATTTCATCCTGAAATTCGGATTTGGCATAATCCGCGGGGAGATATTGAATTGTGCACCATACGGAGTATGGTCATTCCATCACGGGGACGAGCAAAAATACAGGGGGGTACCTCCGGCTTTCCGTGAAATCTTGCACAATGACAGAGTTACCGCATCCATACTGCAACGGCTCACTGAAAAGCTCGACGGGGGCGTAATCCTGCGTAAGGGCTTTTTCCCCACCATTTATCATTCATGGCGCGCGAACCTCGATCAGGCGATTGCGCTTTCGCTCAACTGGCCGGCGGATGTATGCCGCGAAATTATCGCCCAGCACACATTCCCGGCTGGCGGTGAATCGACCAGCACCACGGCACCCGTTTACAAGGAGCCTGAAAACACTACGATGTTGCAATTTATTGCAAAACAGTTTGTTAACAAGATGAAATTTCATTTTCTGGAACTTTTTCAGGCAGAGCAATGGTCGACCGGTATCATCAGGGCGCGTACCGCTGAAGTGGCAGGCAATATTGATTACTCCCCCGATCCTGAAATGGTGTCATGGCTCCATTCCGGAAGCAATGACCGCTATTTTGCGGATGGATTTGCGCTCAGGACCCGGCACCGGATATTGCTGTTGTTTGAAGATTACTCTTACCGGCAGCGCAAAGGCAGGATTTCAGCTGCATGGTACAACGAACGGGACCATGATTTCAGCGACATAACCTGTGCCCTTGAAGAACCCTGGCATTTGTCGTATCCTTTCATTTTTAAGGAAAAGGATGATTTCTATTGCATCCCTGAGTCAAAGGACCACGGGTCGGTAGAGTTGTACCGGCTCGATACCGATAGCATGAAGCTTACCTTCGTCCGAACACTGCTCCCGGGGGTCGCAGCTGCAGATCCGACGCTGGTTTTTCATCAGAACCGCTGGTTTCTGTTTTTCACACCTGCCCATGCTACCAATGTAGAATTGCACATCTGGCATTCTCCGGACCTGGACCAACCTTTTGAACCACATGAACTGAATCCCGTGAAGGCCGATATCCGGAATGCCCGGCCGGCCGGTTCACTTTTCAGGCTTGATGATAAACTTTACCGGCCGGCGCAGGACTGCTCCCAGACCTATGGCGGAAAGGTGGTGATCAACGAAATCAAAATCCTGTCAGAAGAAGCTTTTCTGGAAATGCCTGTGAGTACGCTGGAACCTCCCCACGGCTACAAGGGCATTCATAACCTTTCATTTGCCGGTGACTACATGTACTTTGACTGCAAGAAATTCGTTTTTTCTCCGGCTTCATTTCTTTACCAGGCAGGCAGGCGTTTCAGATCAAAGAAGCATACTTCAACGGGCATAAAACAGTTATGATCAGAAAGATACTTTCAACTACCGCGGCCCGCTTGCTGATCGCATTTGCCAACCTGGGCATTGTGTGGCTGGCTGCCCGCACCCTGGGGGCTGAGGGGATGGGCACCATCTCGCTGTTCATCCTGGGCATCAGCATCATACAGATGATCAGCGCCATGGTCGGCGGAAGTGCGCTGGTTTACCTCGTACCCCGATACCCAGTGGTTCAGCTGCTGCTACCTTCCTGGATCTGGGCTGTTTTCGTTTCATTGTCCGGAAGTTATCTGCTCTTTCTATTTGGTCTTATCCCCGGCGAACTGGCTTCTGCCCTTGCCGCAGTATCATTGCTTCAGGCGTTGTTCTCAATTAACCAGAATATACAACTGGGGCAGGAAAAAGTACTGCAATATAATTTCGCAGCTGTATTTCAAACACTTACAGTACTAGTAACCCTGGCCATCCTTTTCAGGGTTTTCGGACAGCGGACAATTCAATCATACATAACCGCGCTGTTTGTTTCCTATATTTTTGGAATTTTGCTGAGCTTCAGTGGGCTCTCACGCAGAAGAGAAAAAGTGAAGCGCTGGAATCCGGAACTGTTCAGGGAAATATTCCGGTTCGGAGGGTATCTGCAGGCCGCCAGTTTTATGCAGTTGTTCAACTACCGCCTGAGTTACTATATCATCGAGAAGTATTTTGACCGCGCCACGCTAGGCGTTTTCTCCATTGGTGTGCAGATTTCCGAAAGTGTATGGATTATTTCAAAAAGCATCGCGCTGGTGCAGTACGCGCGCATTTCAAACTCGAAAGACAGCCTGTACACCCGGAACCTGACACTTGGTTTTATAAAATTTACCGCGCTCTTTACCACACTGATCACCGGTATTCTCCTGCTGTTACCTTCTGATTTCTTCGTGCTGGTCTTCCAAAGCGACTTCAGCAATGTAAACAAGGTGATTCTGAGTCTTGCAGCGGGCATCATCGCCGTGGCCGTTTCGCTTATGTTCAGCCACTATTTTTCCGGCAGCGGCAAGCCCTGGCATAATACCATATCCTCCGGAATCGGGCTGGTTTTCACCATCATGCTCGGATTTACACTGATTCCCGCAATGGGTATCGCCGGGGCCGGAATCACGGCTTCTGTTTCTTATATAGCCGGAATGACCTATCAGCTGTTAATTTTCAGAAAAGTTGCTGATTGCCGGTGGTCTGACTTCCTGATCAAAAAAGAAGATATTGTGCAGGTAGCAGGCATTTTAAGAGGGAAAGCCTGAAAGACCGCTTACAGGATAAGCAACTCCGGACAAGCATCGTTTGTCATTCAATGATGTTTCAGTTATAAAATCCTGTTAAATTCACTAAATTTGCTCCATGGTAAGGCAAAAGCTGATCTATTCACTGCTTATAACAGGTATGTTCCTGCTGGCGCTTCGGGCTCCGGCGCAGGAAAGCGGTCCGGACCTCCTGGCAAACCATTGCGCTTCCCCCGCCGAAGTGGAGTTATACAATCTGATCACCGCTTTCCGGAAAATAAATAACCTCCCACCCGTTCCGTTCAGCAAATCACTGTCATACGTCGCCCGTGTCCACATGATGGATATTACTGATAACCGTCCCGATTTTGGTGGCTGTAACCCGCACAGCTGGTCAGATAAGGGCCAATGGAAACCATGCTGCTATGCCCGCGACGAGAAACGCATCACTTGTATGACAGAGAAGCCGAAAGAGCTTACCATGTATAAAGCAAAGGCCTGGGAAATCGTATATGAAGGCGGGGAGCCTGCCAGGGCCGTAGATGCTTTCAACCTCTGGAAAAACATTTCATTGACCCGCGATTACCTGATTAACGGCGGCAAATGGACCAAACCCTGGAAAGCCATCGGCATCGGCATTTATGGTGATTACGCGGCCGTCTGGTTTGGCGAAGGTGACGACCCTGAGAAGATATACACAGCCTGCGGGTCTGACTCAGCATTTACCCTTCCGGGAGACCCGGAAATCACCCGGGGACAATTAACGGAGAATCCATCCGCTGCATCACCGGTGTTTTCAATAATTACCGGATCGCTCAACACCCTGGAAAAAGCAAACAGGGAAGTGGCACGTCTGCGTGGTTTGGGTTATCCCAAAGCAAGACTGATCCCCGCCGGAAACAATTACAGAATCTCCGTCGCAGATTACCCCACCGAAACCGAAGCACAGCGACACCTCAGAGAGATACAGGCCGGTTTCCCGGATGCCTGGGTACTGAAACCGGACGCACCATAGAAGATTCACAAAGAACTGAGCAACCGGAAATTTCCCGGGGCCCCTGTCATTTCACCTGAAGAATCCCCATCACCAGTTATTCCATCAGGACTGCTCCTGTGCCGGAATCAGAAAAAAAATGCTTTGATTCTCCGGATAGCAGTTGATAAAGTGTTCATTGAACAGACTGTAAATCAACTATTGGCATAAAACAGTCAAAGATTTCAACATCCCGGTTAAGATTTCAACACCCCCGAACAAATCCGGTTGTTTGCGTTATCTTTGCAGGCTATGGAAGAACTCGAAATTACACAGAGCAATCCGGGCGCCTACTCGGATGATGCTGTTGTTACACTTGACTGGAAAGAACACATTCGCCTGAGGCCTGGCATGTACATTGGCAAGCTCGGAGACGGCTCCTCCCAGGATGATGGTATTTACGTCCTCATCAAGGAGATTATAGATAATGCGATTGATGAATTTGTCATGGGCAATGGCCGCACCATCGAAGTGGCCATAAAAGAGCAGCGGGTTACAATAAGGGATTACGGGCGTGGCATTCCCCTCGGAAAAGTAATCGATTGCGTATCCAAGATCAATACCGGTGCCAAATACGACTCCAAAGTATTTAAAAAGGCTGTCGGCCTCAACGGTGTCGGATCAAAGGCGGTAAACGCCTTATCCAGCAGTTTTTCCGCGCAGAGCATCCGCGAGGGCAAAACCAAGATCGTTGAATTCGGGCGGGGTGAAATCATCAGCGACCTGCCCGAAGAGCCCAGCAATCTCCGCAGCGGAACCATCATCAGTTTTGTTCCTGACGAGAAAGTATTCGGGCATTACCACTTTATCTCAGAATATATCGAGCAAATGCTCTGGAACTATGTATTCCTGAACAACGGCCTGACGATCTGGTACAATGGAACCAGAATGCAGGCGAAAAACGGCCTGCTTGATCTTCTGCAACGCAACATCAACGGCAATCCTCTGGTTTATCCGATCATCCAGATCAAGGACGAGGATTTTGAATGCGCTTTTACCCACAGCGGAAGGCAATACGGTGAGGAATATTACTCTTTTGTCAACGGACAGCATACCACGCAGGGTGGTACCCATCAGGCTGCTTTCCGTGAAGCGCTGGTAAAAACAATCAGGGATTTTTACAAGAAGGATTTCGAGCCCAGCGATATCAGGCAATGCATGGTCGCTGCCATCAGTATAAAAGTACAGGAGCCGGTTTTCGAATCGCAGACTAAAACCAAGCTGGGGTCTCAGCTGATGGAGCCTGACGGCCAGAGCATCCGCAACTACATCGGTGATATCCTGAAAAAGCAGCTTGATAACTACCTGCATATGAACAGTGACGTTGCAGAAGCGTTACTGCGCAGGATCATGCAAAGTGAAAAAGAAAGAAAGGATTTTGCCAACATTAAGAAACTGGCCAAAGAAAGTGTTAAAAAGGTAAGCCTGCACAACAAAAAACTGCGCGATTGCCGTATTCATTACAACAGCAACGACAACCGCAGGCTCGAAACAACGCTTTTCATCACCGAGGGCGACTCTGCCAGCGGCTCTATCACCAAATCGCGCGATGTGAACACACAGGCGGTCTTCAGTCTGAAAGGAAAACCGCTCAACTGTTACGGTCTTACCAAACGTGTGGTTTACGAGAACGATGAGTTCAACCTTTTGCAATCTGCCCTGAATATTGAAGAAGGCGTTGAAAATCTGAGGTATAACTACATCGTTATTGCCACTGATGCCGATGTCGACGGTATGCATATTCGGTTGCTGATGCTGACTTTCTTCCTTCAGTTTTATCCGGATGTGGTAAAGTCAGGCCACCTGTATATTCTGCAGACACCGCTTTTCAGGGTCAGGAACAAAAAGAAAACGATTTACTGTTACACTGACGAGGAGCGCGTATCCGCCATTGCCGAGCTGGGGCCCAACCCTGAAATTACCCGTTTTAAAGGACTCGGGGAGATTTCGCCCGAAGAATTTAAAAACTTCATTGGTCCCAATATGCGGCTGGACCCCATCATTCTTCGCAAATTATCGGAAATCCCTGAATTGCTGAGTTTCTACATGGGGCGTAATACGCCTGACCGACAGGTGTTTATCATGGACAACCTCCGCATGGAAGAAGACCTGGTAAATGCGGAAGCCTGACCGCTTCAGCTGATTTTCTTAAAGGCTTTTCCCAGCATTTCAATCATATCGCCGGGCAGCATGGAAGGCTGCCCGTATTTTCCGGCAGCCAGATCTCCGGCTTTCCCATGCAGCCATACCCCGAGGATACAGGCGTCACGGGCAGAATAGCCCGATGCACGCAAGCCCAGGATTATGCCTGTAAGCACATCTCCGCTGCCTCCCGTGGCCATTCCCGGGTTGCCGGTGGGGTTATAGAAAAGATCGCCTTCGGGCGTGGCCGTTGCAGTGTAAGCCCCCTTCAGCACTATGTAGAGCCGGTAACGGACAGCAAATGCGCGCAACAATTCAAGCCGGTCGAAATGATTTCCGGTAGGTTCGGTCAAACGTTCAAACTCCTTCGGGTGTGGCGTCAGGATACTGCCCGGAGGCAGAAAAGAAAGCCAGGTTTTATTCTCACCCAGGATATTCAGGGCATCGGCATCCAACACCAGGGGTACATGCGTTTGCTGTATCAGCAGTTTCAGGGCCGCGGCGCTCTGTTCGTCCATCCCCAGTCCGGGACCTATCCCAATGGCATTGTATGCATCCAGCACCGGCAGGGCCGAAAAGCAACTGTCGTCAGGGTCGATGCTGACCATGGCTTCATGTACTGATCCCTGAATGGTTTGAAATCCATCGGCAGGCGTATGTACAGTAAGCAAACCCACACCTGAACGGAGACATGCCCTGGCAGCCATCACCGCGGCTCCTGATTTTCCGGTGCTTCCGGCTATCAGCAACGCGTGACCAAAATGCCCCTTATGGGCAAACTTCGGCCGCACCTTGTAAAGACTCCTGCAATCGTCCGTTTCAATCAGGTAATTGTTGCATTCACATTGTTCGATAAATTCAGGATGCAGCCCGATACCAAGCACTTTCCAGTTACCGCAGAAACGTTCGTTTTCAGGTACCAGAAATGCCAGTTTCGTCATCTGAAATGTCAGCGTGAAGTCCGCCATGACTATTTTCGGATGCTTCAGATTTACCGCCTTATCGGCAAACAAGCCCGAAGGAATATCGATCGAAACCACCATTGCACCGCTGTGGTTGATCTGATCGATGACGTCGGCCATCCATCCGGTTACCGGCCGGGTCAGGCCTGAGCCCAGGATGGCATCGATGACCACATCGTCCTCATCAATTTCAATCAGCGGATCCGCTTCAAACACATCGGTGATCACCAGGCCCGGAAGATCGGCCAGCAGATTGAAATTCAATGCGAAATCGGCAGTCGGCTCCCCTGCATGACGCACAATAAACACATCGGTTGAATAACCGGCATTGTGCAGTAGTCGAGCAATCACCAGGCCATCTCCTCCATTGTTGCCCATGCCGCAAACCACCCTGACCCTTCTGGTGTCCGGCACCTTTTTTAAAATCCAGCGGAAACAGGCAGAGGCCGCCCTTTCCATCAATGCGGTTGAACTTACCGGCTCATGAGCAATGGTATAGGCATCCGCTTCCCTGATCTTCTCAACAGGCAGTATTTTCATGGCACACATAGCGGCTCCGTCTTTTATTTATTTACTGCATCTCAGATTCTGTTTCAGATTCCAGTTGTATTCAGATTGCCAAGGCTTACCGTTACCACCTTTTTCTGGGAATCGTCGTCATTGTTAACAAGGCTGAGGCATACCTGAAGGTGGAGATTATAAATATTGATATCGGTTTCCTTGGCCTTTATCTTTCCGATTTTCAGAATATCGGAGTTAATAATCCCTTCGCGGCGGCTCGACTCCCTGCCAAAAATCTTATCGGATGAAGTTGCCAGCGGCAGCATGTTATAATTGCTGAACTCATGGATATGTGCAACATCATCGATGGTAAGCACCTGAAGGTTCTCGATGCCGTCGATATTTACCGTAAACCAACGGTGCACATGTTCGTCGATCAGGCACCGGTTCAGACTGTCACGTGAAAGGATCCGCGCATTGTTGATGATCGCCCTTCCATAATGGTTATCTTCAAAACGATAAACTTTATCATAGGTAATGGCATAGCGGGTACTTATTCCACCGATAATCTTGCGCAAGCGCGGGAAGAAATGGAAAGCATTGTATATCCTGAGCACAATCGCATAATTGCTGGCAAAGAGCAGTGAATGAAGCGGAGTGTCGAAAATCAGGAAGCCACCGTCACCGGTACTGATATAGCTGTTCTCAATCTTTTCGCGCGTATATGACTGAAAAATAAACGGATGATTATCCAGACACAGGTCGATGGTGGTGCTCAGCATGGTTTTGAACAGGAAAGGAATCAGCATCTGCTCAAATTCCCCGTATGAACTGTATTGATAGATATCCAGCCCCAGCACTGATTTTCTCTTAATCTCATCCACATCAAGACACTGTTCCAGTTCCTCCCTGAGCTGGGATTCATCAGGTACTACGTTAGTTTTTTCAAAGATTACCCTTTTATCGTGTTTCAGTAAAATTTCGCGAATCGCGTTGTGATCAAGCAGTTTTATATGATTCTTCATGTTTTGTTGAGATTTCTTAAATAATCAGGCTTTTAAGTACATCTGCCAGCCACTGTTTTTCAGCAATACGGCAGCGTTCACCGATACCAAAGGCTTCCCCCCTGCTGATAATAGCGGTATAAATACCTTTCCGCCTCATTCCGTAAAGGGTTTTATAGCTGCCTTCAACAAATGAAACAGCCGAAATATCTTTTTTCTTTAGGACAACCGAAGCCGTTTGTTTTCCTGTTTTCTTCCTGATGATTACTTTTTCAGGGGAGATTTCAACCGACTGTGAGGAAAACAGTTCCCTGGCCGAAATGCGCAGGGTAACCAGACCCAGAAGCCAGAATGGAACGGACAGCAGCGTCCAGACAATTCCATACTGAAGCAAAAGAGCCGCCCATAACAGGATCATCAGTAACCAGAATAAAATGACTGCAAAAATAAAAATCCCTCCCGGCGAGAATCCTTCTTTTGGGATAAATACCAGGTTGATGCCCGGAGCCGGGCAGGAAAGCTGTATGCGGCTTCCGGACGGAGCGGACGGCAGTTCTGTTTCCGTTGTTTTTACCATAAAACCATTGACTAACCAGGGAAGCTAGAATTTATAGTAATAATAAGATGATCAAATGTACGGAAATATTGAAAGCAATCAGGGGCATTTCCGGTTCAAACTAATAACAATAACTTAACATTCAGATTACCTAAACTTTATATCATGAAGATACTTTTGTCAACAAATGTAAAGTTCTGATGGATAAACCAGAAGCGAAAATATTGCTTGTTGATGATGAAACGGATATTCTTGAGTTTCTGAGCTATAACCTGCGCAAGGAAGGTTTTGAAGTTTATTGTGCGCGCAACGGCTTTGAGGCCGTTGAAACGGCCCGGCGGGTAACGCCCGATCTGATTATTCTGGATATCATGATGCCGGGCGCCGATGGCTATGAAACCTGTCGTGAAATCAGGGCAACGCCGGGCCTCAGTGAAACCATAATCGCTTTCCTTTCGGCCCGGGGGGAAGATATGTCACAGGTAGAGGGCTTCGAGGCCGGCGGAGACGATTACATCAGGAAGCCGGTGAGGCCCAGGGTGCTTATCAGCCGGATAAGGGCATTGTTGCGAAGGTTGCCCGAAAAGGCAAAAGACGATTCGAAACTTATTCTTGAAGACCTGATTATTGACAAGGAAAGATATGTGGTAATCCGCAACGGCGTTGAAACAGAGCTTTCGAAAAAAGAATTTGAATTGCTGCTGTTACTCACTTCGCGACCCAATAAAGTATTTACCCGTGATGAAATTTTTGCCGGCGTCTGGGGGCCGGATGTGATAGTGGGTGAACGCACCATTGACGTTCACATCCGCAAGATCAGGGAAAAGATCGGGACAGGGAGCATTAAAACCATCAAGGGAGTGGGATATTATTTCTCCTGAGTCTGATCTTTCGGCCAGATTTCCCACGCCAGATCAGCCTGACGTTTCAGCATCCCGAGGCCATTGATCGCCCTTGCCCCTTTTGCCTGACCCATCTGCATAAAACGGGTCTCCTCAGGATTATATATCAGGTCAAAGAGCAGGTGCTTACGGGTGATGTAATCCCACGGTAATGGCGGCATAGTATCAACTTCAGGATACATGCCGGCCGGGGTGGCATTTACAATCAGTTTTACAGATGCCATAATATCAGGGGTAAGCTTATCATAGCTTAACACGTTGGGCAGCTTTCCGCTCCGGCTTACCATGCTGAACGTCCACCCTTCGTTTTTCAGCACATGGGCCACGGCCATCGCTGCACCACCGGTACCAAGAATTAACGCCCTTTTTGATTCCCTGAAAGCAAATCGGCCCAGTTCGGCGCCGAATGCCGGTGCATCGGTATTGAATCCGGTCAATCGGATGTCCTGGCCCTGTCGCTCAATCCGGATCGTATTCACAGCGCCGATGGCCTCCGCTTCAGGAGAAAGATCAGAAAGAAAGGGGATCACGGATTTTTTGTAGGGAATCGTAACATTCAATCCGTAAAGCTGTTGCTCAGTCCTTACCAACACGGGCAAATCATTGATCCTGGCAAGTTCAAACAGTTTATAATCCGCATGGATTCCACCGGCGGCGAACTTCCGGATAAAGTATTCCCGGGACCAGGAATGTTTCAATGTCTGTCCGATGAGTCCGTATATGCGCACAAGGATGATTTACTGTTTAGCGGCAGCATACTTCTCAATAATCCAGATGCTGGCAATACCTGCAATGATAAAAGCAACAGCGGTAAAGAAAGAAGTATCCAATGATGGTGGCAGCGAAATCAGATAACGTTCAACTACAGGTTCACCTTTCTTAATGAGGATTTCACCGGCAGCATCAAGCATATAAATCGTTTTCTTCCAGGGCCAGATGATCCCCAGCGATCCCAGAATAAATCCGGTAAGCAACGCGATGGTCTGGTCCCTGAATTTTTTGAATATCCAGGACAGAAAATAGGAAAAACCAAGTAATCCGAAGGCTGCGCCAATCACAACCGGAAGGAGGATATCAAAACGCAGGTTATTGATGGCATCGATAAAAACCAGTTGATAATTTCCCATTAAAATCAGGATAAAAGAGCCTGAAATACCGGGCAGTATCATGCTGCAAACCGCTGCCACGCCGCAGATAATCAGGTAAACAAAACTGCTGTTCTCGGTAGCCGGATTCATAAAGGTAAGGGAGATGGCAAAAGCCGCGCCGGCAATAAACGAAATAACAGCAGCCGGAGACCATCTGGTAACCGTTTTTCCGACGAAATAAACCGAAGCCAGAATAAGGCCAAAGAAGTAGGACCAGATGTAAACCGGGTAATTTTTAAAGAGAAATTCAAATATCCTGGCCAGACTCAGGATAGCGAATCCCACGCCTGCAAACAACACCAAAAGGAATACCAGGTCGGTATGCTTTGCGAATTCACTGAACCTGCCATTCAGCAGCAGGCGCAAGGCTTTCAGGTTAAATGACTTGATGGCATTGATCAGTCGTTCAAAAATTCCGGTTATCAGGGCGATGGTTCCCCCTGAAACGCCGGGGATAATGTTGGCCGTTCCCATGGCCACACCTTTAAGAAACAGGTTCAGGTGTTCTCTCATACTTTCAGTAACGTGGTTTATGCTGGATTTTCAAAGGAAGGCGGAATTTCAAAGCAGACGATAAGAGGCAATAATTTCAATAACTGAAGGATCGTCTTTCAGATAAGATGCGAATTCAAAAAGCTCATCCAGTCCGTCGTTGCCCTTTGAAAGCGCGGTGTGCAGGGCCGACATTGCCTCTTTGGGCTTACCTGTATTGTAGAGGTATGCAACCTTACGGTAATAAATCGCAATATTTTCAGGCTGATGCGTAAGTCCTGTTTCCAGAATATCCAGTGCATGATCATATTCATCCAGTTCGGCGAACATGGCTGAAAAATCGAGCCAGATACCTGAATCCATCGGATTGATCTGGGCTGACCTGGTAAATGAAACCGCGGCTTCGTTATAAAACCCCGCATGTTGCTGAGTAACAGCAAGGGTTGCCAGGTATTCCGCATTATCAGGATCCATTTCAAGGCCTCTGCGGATGTACCTTAAGGCCGCTTTGAGGTTGCCTTTCTCTTCGTAACACACTCCCATCCCGATCCAGGCATCGGCAATATTCTCATCCATTTCCACAGCCTTCCTGAAGTTCACAATAGCCTCATCATAGGCTTCCAGTTTCTCAAAACACTCACCTATATAGTAGTAGGTCAGTCCTTCGGGAGGCTCGTGCTCAAAGGTATCGTGATAGGCTTCTATCGCCTGGCGGTATAACTGCATCCCGGCCAGGGAATTGGCCCTGTTGAAATGCGCAGATGAAAAAGCAGGATCAATGGCAATGGCGAACTCAAATGATTCTATCGCTTTTTCATAAAGTTCGAGGGTATTGAAAGCCACTCCAAGATTGAACCAGGCAAACTTTGAATACGGGTAACGGTTAAGATAATCGGTGAAATATTCCACACTTTCCTCATTCTGACCGGTGATCTCATAACAGAAAGCCAATTCAAAAATGATGGCTTCATTATCAGGCTCAATTTCCAGCACCTTTTTCAGGTATTCAATGGCTTTGTCATAATTCCCCAGGTTTTCATACTCGTAGGCAATGTTGGAATAGATATTTCCCAGGTCCTCTTCATCGTCGGTAATGGCTTTGTTGTATTCGCGTATGGCATCATCGTAACGCTTCAACTGGCTGTAAATAGCTCCTTTGGTGATATAAATCTCACTATTTGTTGGGTCGATGTCCTCAACCTTCGATAGTACCCTGAGGGCCTTTTCTGCCTTGTTGGATGATACCAGCAACTGTGCCTGCCTTATCTGAAACCCGGTGTAGCCAGGGTATTGCTCCATGGAATGACTGATGGCCAGCCCACACTTCTTCAGTTCACCAAGCGCCAGATAGTGGTCAATCAGATCCTCATATTCTTCTATATCAAAAAAGTAACGCCCTCCCTCCCTGAGCATGTTTTCAAAACGTTCAGTCAGGTAGGAAATGGAGTCTTCTTCTTCGCGGTGATCAAAAAAATCATTCATCATTTTACTCAATTACTGCTGGTGCAATAATCCTCTGCAAAGGTATGCATTTTTATGTTCCGGGGGCAGGATATAAAAGTTATGACATTCAATCTGCAACAGCCGGATTCGAACGTAATATTACGTTAATTTATTTCATTTCGCCAGTGGTTTACGACTAAGTTATGGACAGGCTATTGTTGAAAAGTATGATCTGCGCGAAAGAAATGCAGGCTATTTCGGGCTTGTTGATTCAACAATAATCCGATATAGTGTTTTCCATGATTTTAAACTACTTTTGCATTCTAAGCCAGTAATATTAAGATGACATTAATAAAGAGTATTTCAGGGATCAGGGGAACTATAGGAGGCAGACCCGGTGAAGGACTCAGTCCTGTGGATATTGTAAAATTTACCGCTGCCTATGGCAGTATGCTTAAACCGGAGTCGCCGGAACGCATCTCTGTTGTGGTAGGCCGTGATGCAAGGGTATCGGGCAGTATGGTCAACAGCCTTGTTACAGCCACACTTACCGGTATGGGAATTGATGTTACCGACCTCGGACTTTCGACGACCCCTACCGTTGAAATGGCGGTGAAAGACCTGGGCGCCGCGGGGGGAATCATCCTGACAGCCAGCCACAACCCCTGGCAATGGAATGCACTGAAACTGCTCAACAGCGAAGGGGAATTTATCAGCGCCCGGGAAGGGGAACAACTGCTCAGCATTGCCGGATCGGGCGATTACACTTTTGCCGAAGTAGACAGACTTGGTGTAATAAAGTATGACGATACCCAGTTGAGAAAGCATATTGAGAAAATTATCAATCTGCCTTATGTGAATTCCTTTGCCATAAAAATGGCACACTTCAGGGTTGCGGTTGATGCGGTGAACTCAACCGGTGGCATTGCCATCCCCCTGCTTTTGAAATCTCTCGGCGTTGAGATCATCGATGAACTCTATTGTACTCCGGATGGTCGTTTTCCGCACAACCCCGAACCGCTTCCCGAAAATCTGAAGGAAATCTCGGAACTGGTTGTAAAAAACAAAGCGCATGTCGGATTTGTGGTCGATCCCGATGTGGACCGCCTGGCCATCATTTGCGAAGACGGCGGTATGTTTGGTGAAGAATATACCCTGGTAAGCGTTGCCGACTATGTGCTTTCACAAAAACCCGGGAATACCGTTTCAAACATGTCATCCACCAGGGCGCTGCGCGATATTACCGAAAAAGCCGGCGGAACCTATTATGCTTCCGCGGTGGGCGAAGTGAATGTGGTTGCCCGGATGAAAGAAGTGGGGGCGGTTATAGGCGGCGAAGGAAACGGCGGTGTGATTCTTCCCGAACTTCATTACGGCCGCGATGCACTTGCCGGGATTGCCCTGTTTCTTACCCACCTGGCCCAGTCAGGCAAACGCTGCTCAGGATTGAGGAATACCTATCCCGACTACTTCATGTCGAAAAATAAGATTCAGCTTTCCCCTGAAATGGATGTGGATAATATCCTCAGCAAAATAGCCGGCAAATACAAAAAACACCCCATCAATACCGAGGACGGAGTAAAAATAGAATTCGGAAGCGAATGGGTGCACCTGAGGCGGTCAAACACCGAACCCATCATACGCATCTATTCCGAAAGCGATTCGGAAGTAAAGGCTGGGGTGCTTGCCCGCAAAATCATTGATGACATCAGGGAAATTATCAGGGAGTAACTACCGGATGAGTGAAGGATAACAGCGAAATTATAAAAATTTATGGCTGAAATGCATTGTCAGCCAAAGATTTGCTAAATTGCCCGATATTTCACAAAAACCAGCCCATGGCAGGAAAACGGAAACGAAGGAAACCCATTAAATATAAACCTGTTGCCTTCAAACTTACCCAGCAACAGAAAAAACGTGTGGATGCCTTTTGCCGGAAAAACGGAACTACCCCGGTAAATATGTACAAAAAAGCCATCATGGCTTATCTGCTGAGTAATGGGTATGGAAACCTTAAACATAGCCACGAACCTGTGATCGGGCCAAATCAGATGAGCATTTTTGACATCGTGGAAGATATCGGTGCAATAAAACTTTAACCCATATTCACACCTCCGGATTGTATTGTATCTTCTGATAGTTTCGGATGCCCGTGTTATTTTTATTGAACATCAGTCTGCCGGAACCTCAATCAGCAGCAGCCTGGCGTCTTCCCGGGCCTCAACCGATAATTGATCGGCACCCCACATTTCAAAGGAATCGCGCCGGCGCAGTTGCCCGCCCGCTGCATTAACCTCCCCCTCAATTACAAATACCATCAGGCCGTTGCCGGTAAGATTCAGCTGATAATCCACAACGGAACCCTTGTCCAGATCAAGCTCTCATTAGTTACAAAGTGGAATGAAGAATTAAAAGAGATTTTGGAGAGACAATGGGAAAAACAATTAAAAGAAAATGAAACTAAAAAACATTCAATCCTTCAACAATTAGTCATTTTCCTTATTTCACCATTGATTTTATTGGGAAAAGTTGACTATGATATGAGTATTAATGACTTGAAGAATAATAATTTCAAAGAGAAAGTTAAACAAAGGAAATCGCCCTTATTGCAGGGGCATTGGTTTACTTATTGACCTTTTTATTATTTAATACAAACATAGAAAACGGCTGCCAAAAGCGGCTCAAATTGCACGCCTTGCATCCTGGTTATCAAGACAATATATTATAACTTCACTTCTTATACATCATCAATCATAAAGATACGAAACCGGCACGCAACTTAGCCGCGAACCGGAATACATCGCCGACAATAACCTGAACCCACCTATTATCCCATGACTATCAATTTTCCGAACCCTCAATCAGCAGCAGCCTGGCGTCTTCCCGGGCCTCAACCGCTAATTGATCGGCACCCCACATTTCAAAGGAATCATACCAGTGCTTTGCCCGCCCGCTGCATTAACCTCCTCAATTACAAATACCATCAGGCCGTTGCCGGTAAGATTCAGCTGATAATCCACAACGGAACCCTTGTCCATATCAAGCAAATACATCCAGGCCCGCTGCCTGATATACAGAACTGACCGTTTTTGCTCAGGTGAAACGATCAGGTGAGGAATGTTTTTACGGACCGAAGAATAATAAGCCAGTTTATTAACTTCGGGATTGGTATGCTTTGTCTCCGGAAATATCCATATCTGGAGAAAACTGCCTGGATTTTCAGATAACAGATTTGCTTCGGATACAGTGATGCCTGTTCCGGCAGACAAGAGTTGCACCTCCCCTTCCCTGATCAGATTCCGGTTTCCGTTTGAATCAATCTGTTCCAGATTACCTTTGATCGGAATCGTAATAATTTCCATATTGGAATGCGTATGTGGCGCTGTGGAATGCCCTCCTGATATGGATTCTTCATTGAGCACCCTTACAACGCCGAAGCGTTCCCGTAACGGATTGAAGTAATCGGCAAAACTGAAGCTGTGGATGGTTTCGAGCCAACCGTAGGAAGCTTTGCCGCGCTGCTCCGAACGGTGTATTTCAACCTTCATATCAAAAGGTTTTATGATAAGGCACCCTGTTCAGAATTGACTTTCCCAGGGTTACCTCATCGGCGAATTCAAGATCATCCCCTATTGCCACACCGCGTGAGATGGCAGAGATGGTTCCGACCTTCTCATGAAGTCTTTTGTACAGGTAAAAATTTGTCGTATCCCCCTCAGTAGTAGCCGGCAAGGCCATGATAAGCTCTGAAACGGTTTCCTCCACTGCCCGCTGTTCAAGTGAAGCGATATTCAGGTCTCCGGGGCCAATCCCATCCATCGGTGAGATTACCCACCCAACACGTGGTATACCCCCCTGAACTGACCGGTGTTTTCAATTGCCATCACATCCCGGATATCTTCTACAACACATACCACTGTATGATCCCGGCGATGATCGGCACAGATCGCACATATTTCAACATCTGAAATATTATGGCAGCGGCTGCAGTACCTCACCTCGCTCCGGAGGCGGATAATGGCATTACCAAGGGCTTCTGACCGCTGCGCATCCTGTCTCAGCAGATGAAGGGCCAATCTCAGGGCGGTACGGCGACCAATGCCCGGTAACCGGGTAAGTTCATTAACAGCGTCTTCAAGCAACCGGGATGAATAAGTATTCATTGATCAGATATTTGTATGGACGACACTATTTTGAGTTAAGGCAAAAACCACAGGACCGCAGGAATCCGCTTTAGAATCCACTGATTTTCAATACTATAATCAATTACACACCCACTTCTTTCAATCTTCAGATGACAGAAGAGTAATTCATTGATCATCAGCCGGAAAAAAACGTACGGATAACAAGCAATAGTGATTATTTTTGCAACAAATTTACGAAACAAAATGTTGCCTGCTTCCGGAGTATGGCAGCTGAAGATAATCAGCACCTGAAACTGATGAGATCAACGACAGCCTTTATAATATTATTTATTGCTTTTCTGATTCCATCCCTGCATGCCCAGGATACCCTCCCCCATGCGGCCAATCATACCGATGCCGGAGGCCTGAAGCAGGGCCTGTGGCTGAAAACCGACGGAACGGGCAAACCGGTTTACCGGGGAACTTTCAGGAATAACCTGCCCGAAGGTGAGTTTGTTTATTTCGACACCACAGGTAAAGTCAAAGCCAGAACAACATTTACCGAAAACGGTACAAGAGCCTATACGATTACATACGACCGTTCCGGAAGAATGGCAGCCGAAGGCCTTTACCTCAACGAAAAACGCGAAGGGTTGTGGAAGTTTTACAATGAAGAAGGAATTCTGATTTCAGAAGAGTCATATGAGAACGGCATTCCTGCCGGCCTCTGGAAGAACTACTACCAGAACGGTGTACTTCTCGAAGAGATTACCTACCGGAACGGGTTAAAAGACGGACCCTGGAAACAGTATTTCCACGACGGACCGGTGAAACTCTCAGCTACTTACAAAACGGAAAACTTGAAGGACTGGCCACCTTCTTCCATCCCAATGGCAGGGTGATGGTCTCGGGGCCGTATAAAAATAATTTTAAAGATGGCGTATGGATGCACCTGAATGAAAAAGGGGTAGCCGAAAAGAAAGAAATCTGGTCAAACGGTTTTCTTCAGGCCGAAGAATATTATGATAAAAAACTGGAAAGAAGTGTAAAAGAAGAAAAATAGTCAGCAACGATTATTTTGTTCCCGCATTCTTTTCGCGGGCATCTTGATTCTGATAATTCAAGTATCCCCCAATTTTAGCGGCATTCTTTTCTCATCGAAAAATACGGCAAAGCATTCCGTTATTTCCGGCAGAGAAAATCCCCTGACCCTCCGTCAGGCATCACTGTTTCTTCATCCAGAGCGTTTCCCGGTTAATTTCCAAACGCTCTCCGCTCCGTCTTTTGTGAATGATGGTGAGCATAATGATCAACGTGATGGTAATCGCCCTGAAAATATTGGCATACCATCCGCCAAGGGCATTGTCGCCGGCAGCAAAGAGCATCCAGAAAAGATTCATGAAGAAGTGAAGGAAAACCGGCACCCAAAGGTTATGCTGCCATTCCGACATCACCCAGGCAAAAAGAACGGCTCCTGAGAATGTTGTAAGGAAAATACCGGTAAGCGTGGAAAACTCATTGCTCTGATACAGGTGAAGGGAGGCAAAAAGCAAGGCTCCGGCAAGTACAGCCGGAATAAATCCCAGGCGGGTAAACCTGAACAACTGGCCGAAAAGAAAAGCCCTGAAATACAACTCCTCAATCAATGCGGCAACCACTGCACCCATTAATAGCTGGTTTAAAGTAATTCCCCTGTCAAATTCAAACACCAGGGCGTAACCCAGAAGCATCGGCAGTGTGCATAGCAGGGCAACACGAAACCCTTGCCGGCAGAACCATTTAATCCAAGACTCCCGGCAAACTTTCGCGGACCGTGGATGATCAGCACTGCCGCAAACAAAGGAATTCCTGTAATAAGATACGAAAACAGGTGACTGACACCTGCATTGAGGCCCGATTGAATCATCCAGTGCCTGATGTCTCTGAAAAACAACTGTTGTAAGAAATAATACAGGCCGAAAGCTGTAAGGGTAATGAGTATGATCCTGAAGGTATTGCGCATAAATCTCTTCGGTTAAATACGTTTCCGTAAACGGCAATCAGTCACCGTCAGTTTCAGATAACAAACTTAAAGCGGAATGTATTTTAATAGATTGAAAATTTAAACACTACCACTCCTGTATTTTTATCCACAGGTTGATCGAAAAATTCTTTTCACTGCTAAGTTTTTCCTGTGGTCATTGCATTGGCATCAGGCAAAGGAAGTGCAGACCGCTTTCGGAAGCTTAAAAATGAGGCTGTTGTCATTCACAGTAGTCCGTTAAAAATTTTTAATAAATTTATTTACAACGGATTACAAAAACCTGCTTAAAGATAACAAATCATTCAAAATCAAACCATTGCGTCTTTGCAGCTTGTTATGCCTGTATTCCCCGATACGAATGGGAGGCCCCGCGGCCTGAGCGGATAAAAAGTTGAGAGTTTGCTTTTTGTGCTGACATTATTAAGCGTTGATTGGAATATCAGTAGAAAGAAGACCTGACAAGTTGAAGCATATCCGCACGGAAAATCACTTATTCCCAACGGATTATCATTTTTTACTTCTTCTACTTTTTGCTTGACCAAAAAGTAGCAAAAAGTCAAGGCTTCCCAAAAATGGCTGAAAACAGGCGAGCGTTTTGGCAGGAAGAAACGAAGGTTGTTACATCCTCCCGCATCCTGAAAACCGATGTACAAAGATCGCCTGACCATCGCCAGCCATCATCGCAGACGTTTCTTCTCTATTTTTTCGCTGCCTGTTTTCTTAACGCCATTTTTGGAAGGCCAATCCTATTTTAATTGTTGATCCCGCTAACGCGGACATACTTGTCAAGGCCAAAAAAATATGCGCGGCCCCGCGGCCTGAGCGGATAAAAAGAAGGAAGTCAACAGTTTGTGCTGACACACCTCCCCAATATTTGGGTTATCAGGCTGAAAAAGAAGACCTAACAAGTTGGAAGAAAACTTGTTAGGTCAGCTTGTTGTTTATTGCGGCCAGGACCTGTGGGGAAGTCAGGAATTACGGGAAACCAGATAAAATCCTTGCGTCATTGCGACTTTGCGCGGGGGAGGTTATGCAGGTTTTATTCTGTTGAGGTCCGTGGCACGCATCTGGAGACGCGCGCTGACTGGGTTGCCTGTATTCCCCGATACGAATGCGAGGCCCCGCGGCAGGAGCGGTTAAAAGTTGAAGGTCATCAGTTTGTGCTGACATCACCGCTGGTCTCGGCTGGTCTCGGCTGGTCTCGGCTACGCTCGACCACCGTCGCTCAACCACCGTCGCTCGACCACCGTCACTCAACCACCGTCGTTCGTTTCAAAGATCAAAGATTCAAGGCCGCTTGATCGGGTATATGATTCAAAAAATATTCTGTGGGTTTTAGAGTTTCGGTGTTTCTGTGGCAAAAAATCCAAGAATTCAATCCGGTTGGCACGGACGCCGGGCACGGCCTCCTCCGGCAGTTAAATGCTTTCAGGCAGATGTCGCGTCAGCACGCAGATGAAATTTTACAAAATCCGTTATCTCCTTCATGGCTTCCGATGCTTCGCGAAACATGGGGGCCAGCAGCGGATAACAGTGTACCTGTCCTTTTCCGCTGCGAAAAATCACTTTAACCCCTGCCTGTTCAGCCTTCAGATAGAAGCTTTTTCCGTCGTCGTACAGTTCATCATCTTCCCCTGCATTGATAAATAAGGGAGGCAGTCCTGACAAGTCGCCGAAAAGCGGGGAGATGCCCGGTAATGAAGGATCATGTTTTCCGCAGTAATGCCCGCTGAAAACCTTCCAGGAATTCATGGGGGCGAGGGAATACCTGTTTCTGGTGCGGTATGAATCGCCGGAGCAGGTAAGGTCGGTCCAGGGAGAGATGGCAACGGCCGCGGCAGGCATGGGCAGATTCCGATTCTTCATCTCCAACAACAAAGCCAGACACAAGCCCCCTCCGGCCGACTCCCCGGCAATCACAATATTTTCAGGCTTGAATCCTTGATCGTACATCCACTGAACCACCGCAACAGAATCATCCAGTGCAGCGGGGAAAGGATGCTCAGGTGCCAGCCGGTATTCGTAGATCAGGGTCCGGAAACCCGCCCGGGCCGAGAACTTTGATACAATCCCGCGGTGATCGTTGCATGAACCTGACACATATCCGCCACCATGCACATAAAGAATCGCCTTCTCAGGAGCAGCTCCTGCAGGAATCAGCCATTCCGCTTTCATGTCACCGATCAGGAATGGTTTTACCTCAAGCCCCTCAGGCATCCGTGCAAACCGGGCCGCTCCCTGCTCGCAGCGATCCCTGAACGCCTGAATCGACGTATTTTCATCAAACACTTCCTTGCGGAATTTTCCGCTGAGAATATGACGGTTTCGCAACATGAAATTGAAAAACCTGCTCTGAATGCTTTGCATGATTCACTTTTAAATTATAATGCCACAAAGTTCCGGGATATTTTCCGGCCGGAAATTCACCTATGTTACTTTCTGAGTCCCCGGATATAATTTTTCCGGATTCTGCTCAGAGACTGCGGCGCGATGCCCAGGAAACCGGAAAGATGCTTAAGCGGAATACGCTGAATAATCCCGGGATGATTCTCCATCAGCAGCTTGTACCTCTCTGTGGCCGGAGTGGTTTTGGCCTCCATCATCAGCTGTTCGGTCTGGTACTGCACTTCCTGCGTAAACTTTCTGGTAAAGGCTGCCCAGTGTTTCAGTTCAAGCAACAAATCAGCATTTTTTAAACTGATTGTATAAACCACGCTATGCTCCAGGGCCTGAATACTCTCCGTGGCCGGCACCTGATTCCTGAAACTATAGGCGGACGTGAAGCAGTAAGGGGCTACTGTAAAGAATTTGGTTACTTCATTTCCGTCATGCTCAACAAAATAACGCAACAGGCCTTTCTCCAGAAATCCGAAAAAACGGCAAACTTCCCCCGCCTGAAGGATGATCTCATTCCTTTTGTATTCAACGGGTGTCAGAACATCAGCAATAGCCTCCCATTCTTCATCAGGAAGCCGGACGTAGGATTCAATAAAATTTCTGAATGCAGACATAAGGAATCTGACCGGTAAATTGCGCTAAAAATCTCCTGCAATTTATCAATAATTTCTCCGGGATAATCAAAGCAATCACATTCCTGTGCATGAAACCTGAAAAAAAGAGCAATTACTTGCGGTATGATCAGACACAAGGCAGATTATGTATGCCATAATAGATAGTATGATAATACTGAACGGCAGATCCTTCTCCCCTGCTAATCATGACTTTTCGTCCTTTTTCCCATCATTACCCCGACTCCGGTTATGGTTATCAATCCGCCGGTGACCTGAACAGGCGTAGGAAGGCTGCCAAACATCAGCAGCGCGCCCGCCAGCACGAATAGGCCGGTGGTGCTCTGGATGATCGCCGTCCTGCTTGCCGGTATATATTTCAGGGAAGAATACTGGAAAATTGAAGTAAGAAACGGCCCGACAAATGAGCCGGCCAATATATTGAGAAAGGCTTTCACCGGGATTTGTATGCTATCCCCGGTAATAAATATGAACAGCAGGGAAAAAAGGAACAGGAAGATTGCACGGTTGATCGCGAGGACAACCGGGGCCATTTCGCCTATATGCTTCTTAACCAGGATTGTACGCACAGCATAAAGTGAGGTTGATATCAGCATCATCAGGGCTGTCGCATTCATAAATCCGAGGGAATCAGTCCCCCTGAAACTGACGACAAAAGCGCCGGCAAGAATGAGTATCGCCCCGGCCCCTGTTTTTATGTTAAATCGTTCAGAAAGCAACAAGATACCCAGCAAAGTCACAAACAGGTATTCGAGGTTACGGAGAAAGCTGGGTACAGAAGGATTATCCGTAATTTTGATGGCTATGTAAAACGATACGGTGGCCGCGAGTTCAAAAATTCCGATCAGCAGCAGGTTATGATAATCGTGGCGGGTAAATAAACGAACGGAAAACCCTCCTTTGGGATGCAGTGCAAACAGGGTATTCCAGAAAAGCGCCAGCATAAACCACCAGAAACCGAATGCCGGAAGGCTGATTTCATTCAGGGCTGCCTTACTGAAAAGGTATACGAGTGAACCGCAAATGGTAGCGATCAGCGCGTATAAATAACCCCGGCGGGTTGAGTTGATTTCTCTTTTCAGGTTCAAAGTATAAATATTTAATCTGAATCAGGTTCGGCATTCACCTGCTTCAAAGCCTCAAGGGCCATGGCAAGCCGGGCCTCCCCTTCTCCCGAAATCAAAGTAAAAGGCAACTTTCTGTAAGTAAGCTCTTCAATATAAATCTCAAGTAATTTTTCTCTCAGGTGCGGATGTTCGCGCAGCGGATCGGCTTCCCAGGGCAAGTCGGCATTGCAAAGAAGATAATGATCGTAAAGGTGCCTGTTCAGCATCTGTTCAATCCACGGGTGCGACTTTCCGTATTTTACCATGCACCAGACATGGCAGACCAGAAAATCGGTATCGCAGAACAGAAATTTCCGGGCATCCTGCGCAAGGGCATTCTCGGCGGCATACTGCCCTTCTGCTATCCTGAGTATATCAGGGAATTCATAGGGCCTGTCCAGTTTCTGAAGATAATTCCTCGCAAATTCAGGCACCCATGGCTCACCATAATACCCGGCAAGCTTTTCAGCCAGCCATGATTTTCCGGTGGATTCCGGACCTGTAATGGAAATCCGCCGCATCATTGTAACCGGAGGTTTCGGTAACGCCGGCGCCATTCAATCAGGCCCATAACGGCGATGATCAGGAAGATAAGATACTGAAAACTGGTAAAAACCAGTCCTTTTATGAAATAAAGGGGAATGGAAACAATATCCCCGATGATCCAGTAAGTCCAGTTTTCAACTTTTTTCCTTGCCATAAGCAACATACCCACCAGGAAAACCGAAGTTGTAAATGAGTCAACCCAGGGGACATACGACCGCATATAGGCACTGTCATCAAAATTGAACAACCAGATCAGACCAAGAATAACCCAGTAGGCAGCTACCGTAAGCCCGATATAGGTCCATTGCTGCCCTGTTGTATTTACGCTGATTGCCAGCTGACCGTTATCCCGTGCGGGCCTGGTCCAGTTGTACCATCCGTAAACGCTCATGGCAAAATAAAATAAATTGATGCCGGCATCGGCATACAACCTCGCGTTAAAACAGATAAAAACAAATATCAGCACGCTGACTATCCCGGTGGGATAGACCAGGATATTTTCGCGACGGGCATACCACACGCTGGCAATCCCAAGTATGACTGCAACAAACTCCAGCCAGGAGGTATCTGATAAATTGGCGGTAAAAAGGTCCCAGAAATCAAGCATACTTATATTCTAAGAGAAAAACGTGATAATCCGCAACTACAACGGAATTACCAGGATTAATTCAATTAACGGCGATGCATTGCAATTTTACAAAATTGAACCAATGCTCCTATTTACTCAGGTCTGCATTGATTATTTTCATCACAAATACCGAATGAGGCAGTTCAAAAGCATCCTTCATACAATCGCGGATTGCATTCATCACTTCGTTGTATTCCCCGAAAACCTGAGTAGCCATCGTATTGGTCCTTACCTCAAGGTTACCATAATTATTCAGGGCCTTGATAAATGCTTTTATCGGCACTTTATATTCTTCATTCAACGGGTAATAACTTACTTCGGCAGATATTTTCATAACGCAGGGGTATTATTTCAAAATGGTGAAACCACCGGCAAAGGTACAGGTATTCGGATTTGGATTATCTTTGACGACCAACAAACTTATGTCATTATGAAAACAGCGCAGATCTTCAGGCTCTCCTTGCTTGGAATAATCACCCTTATTTTCACTTCATGCCTGACCGTTGAGAAAAAAGAATACACGTTTGAGCTCACGGGAGAGAATTCAGGTAAGATGACCATCAGGTATATCAATATCATGTCGGTAATGGATGATGGCAAAGATGTCACTGCCCAGGATTTTACCGAAATTCTGGATAAATACATCAACGGAGATCAGATTGAACAGGACTTCCCCGGCGCAACAAATATCAAGACCAGGTTATTTGAGCAAAACGGGCAATTATGTGGTGAAGTAACCCTGGATTTCCCCTCTTTGTCAGCAGCCAGGCTTTATCAGTATGATAAAAACAGCCCTTTGATGATGTGCATCAGCGCTGCCTACGATTCAGAAACCTATGTCAGTTCAAACGGCAGTTACGGGAATGACTACATGCCTGTTGTTTTCTGGCCTTCAGGATCCAGGAAGCTTACGGTTATTACTTCGGTAAGCGCACCCGACGAAACCTCGCTCAGCCTTGCCGCCGAATACCGCAAATGGAAAGAGAACAACTAAGTGATTGCCCCCCCCTCCCGGAAATGCTTTTCAAAATCTCCGGGATTTATTTTGACAGTAAATTTTTCAACTGACACAAATTTTTGAAATTCCGTTCCGATTTGCCACACCTTTTTGCTGTTCAGAATTCAGGAAAGATTTGTGCTGCCTGTCATATACAGCGAAACGACATATTAAAATCTGACGAACATGACATCCCGGCAGACAGGACATTAATTTTAACTGGAGAGCATCCTCGGGATAACGCATAATCTATGACACAATCATTTCTGACCGGGCTACTGTTTAATACTGCCATACTCCTGTCATTTAGCATGTTATACGACAATTTCTGGATTAATTACCAGAAAAGGAGGGGCGTTGCCGCCAAAATTATCATAGGCACGGCTATCGGCTTAACGGGAATCATCCTTATGATGGTTCCATGGACATTTATGCCCGGACTTGTATTCGACACCAGATCGGTCATGCTGACCATCTCCGGGTTATTTTTTGGTGCTTTACCCACATTTACTGCTATTGCTATAGATATGGCATACAGGTGGTGGTTAGGCGGAGACGGAGTATATATGGGCATGGCTGTAATATTCACTTCCGGAATAACCGGTATTCTCTGGCATCATTTCAGGCCTTCGTGGAAATACAACAACAGCCTGAAGGAGCTGATATATGTCGGCATTATTTCACACCTGCTTATGTTGGGTTGCACCGTTTTGTTGCCCGGAGAGTTGTCATTTTACACCCTTAAGGCACTGGCGGTTCCCATATTGCTGATCTACGTTCCGGCCACAGTATTGCTGGGCAAACTTATGCTGAAACAATATGACAACTGGCAGAATAAACGTGCCAAAGAAATGTTGCTCGAATCCGAACGAAGATTTACCGATACCATCAGAAGCGCCAATATTCTGTCAACCATTGTAGATGCAGAAGGACGGATTTCATTCTGCAACAGCAGCTTTCTCAATATAACCGGCTATGCTTTCGAAGAACTCGAAGGCAGGAACTGGATAGATACCTTTGCCGGAGAAGAAAACAAGGAAAGGTATCAGCAGATATTTCTCTCCATGATCAATGGCAAACACTTCAATGAGCTTTTTGAACACAGCATTCTTTCGAAAAACGGGGATATTGTGTTTATCGCCTGGAGTTATATCCTGCTCAGAAATGAAAACGGCCAGCCGGCAGGCTTATCTGTATTGGGGGTAGATATTACCCAAAGGGTCAGGTATGAGCAAAACCTTGTCAGGAAAAATGAAATCATCAAAAAAAGAAATTTTCAGCTCAGAGAAATAAATGCGGAATTAAAGGCTGCAAAAGAAAAAGCTGAAGAGAGCGACAGGCTGAAATCGGCCTTTCTGGCAAATATGAGCCATGAAATAAGAACACCGATGAACGGAATTCTCGGATTCGCGGAATTGCTGCAGGATCCACGCCTGACTGATAAGGAAGCGCAGGAATTCATCTCACTGATCAGGATCAGCGGCAACCGAATGCTGGGCATCATCAACGACCTGATCGATATTTCCAAGGTAGAAAGCGGTCTGGCCAAAATCACGGCTTCCAAAGTGGAAATCAACAGTCAGATTGATTTCCTTTACAACTTTTTCAGGCCTGAGGCTGAATCAAAAGGGCTGGAACTTCAGTTTCACAAAGGCCTGATGGATGTCAGGAGCAGTATAACTTCCGATAAGGAGAAAATTTATGCCATTTTAACCAACCTGATTAAAAACGCGATAAAGTTTTCCTTATCAGGTAAAATAGAATTCGGATATTCCCTGAAGAATGGTTTTCTGGAATTCTTTGTTAAGGATGAGGGAATAGGAATTCCGGCTGAGAAACAACATGCCGTTTTCGAACGCTTTGTTCAGGCCGACAATTCTCTTTCAAGCAATTATGAGGGAGCCGGACTCGGATTGTCGATTTCAAAAGCCTATGTGGAAATGCTCGGAGGAAAAATCTGGCTTACCTCCGTTCCTGGTACCGGTACTTCTTTCTACTTTACCATCCCGTATTTACCCACTGAAGTTTCTGACCATCACCCGGCTGAAAAATATGAAGACATGCAGGCAAAGTACCGACCATTTAACGTGCTGATCGCCGATGATGATGCTATCAGCCTGAAACTGCTGGAAAAAATGATTTCACCGCTTGGCGGAGAGATCACTACTACCGGAAGTGGCGCCCTGGCAGTGGAGTTATGCCGCAATCATCCTGAGCTCGACATCATTTTCATGGATGTAAGAATGACCGGAATGGACGGGCTGACGGCCGCTAAAGAGATCAGAAAGTTCAACCGGGATGTAGTGATCATCGCGCAAACAGCCAACGCACTGTCAGGCGACAGAGAGGCTGCACTCGAAGCCGGTTGCAATGACTACCTGACCAAACCACTGAACAAGGAAAAAATCATCACGTTACTCGAAGAATTTATCAATCATTCTGCCAAAGCGGGATGATTATTTTCAGAAGTCGGGGCTTACCTAAGTATTCTGCTTGACACAGCCGGACGAAAAAGTTGCCTGATCCGGCAATATTTTCACACTTTTATTACTTTAGCATCAGTATAAGGATCATCCGGGCCATTCCCGGAAGCATGATATTTTCGTTGTGAACCGGATCAAATACTTCTGATGATGAAATCGCTTGTTATTTACGAATCGGCTTTCGGCAATACCGAAGCAATCGCTTTTGCCATCAGGGATGCGCTGCTGCAATATGGCGAAGCTACAGCTTACAAAACAGGAGAATTTAACCCTGCACATTTGTCCGCTTACGATCTGATTGTTGCCGGATCACCTACCCAAAAGTTCAATATGCTTTCTGGCATGAGAACCTTTCTCGATGCCATACCTCCGGGGGCATTGGCAGGCAGGCAGGTTGCCGCCTTCGACACAAGGATAGATATCCATAAAGTCAATAACCGCTTCCTGACATTTATGGTGAAGCTCTTCGGATATGCGGCAGCGCCGATAGCCCGGAAACTCAAAAAGAAGGGGGGAAAGCTACGACAGGATCCGGCTGGTTTTTTTGTAGATGATACCAGGGGCCCGTTAACGGAAGGCGAACTGATCAGGGCAGGTAAATGGGCTGCAGGCCTGGCGGATAAAGGGTAAAGTTTTCACCATATGAAACTGCATTACCGGAAACAGGCCTTACCATTCCCGGCTGATTATCATGACGGGTAAAACAAAATGCGCTCTTCCCGGGTTAAAATGGCAATCATCAACTTTTACTTTTGCCGATGCATGAAAGGAACAGGCTCCGGGAAGTAGCACTGGTATTTCTGAAACTCGGATTCTTCTCTTTCGGTGGCCCGGCCGCCCACACCGCCATGATGGAGGAAGAAGTGGTTAAGAGGCGCAAATGGATTGACCGGCAGCATCTTCTGGACCTTCTGGGAGCCACCAACCTTATACCCGGGCCCAACTCCACCGAAATGACCATGCATTGCGGACATGAGCGTGCAGGTTTGGCCGGTTTGATTGTCGCGGGCCTAAGCTTTATTTTACCCGCCGTTCTTATCACCTCTGTATTTGCCTGGCTGTACGTTGAATATGGCCATCTGCCTGAAATTGAACCATATATTTTTGGAATAAAACCCGCAGTACTGGCTATTATTGCTTCGGCAATCATCAGTCTTGGCAAAAAAGCGGTGAAAGGACTCGAAACGGCAATCCTGGGCGCTTTGGTACTGGCAGCCGGCATCGCAGGGGTCAACGAAATCAAGGCTTTACTGGTCGCCGGGATCACAGGAACCCTGTACTTTTACCTGAAAAACAACCGGAAGGAAAAACTCAGTTCACTGATTCCACTCATGGCGATGCCTGCTGTATCAACAGCTGTTTCAGGCATTTCAGCGCTCGGGTTGTTCCGGGCTTTCCTCAAAATCGGTGCCGTGCTTTACGGAAGCGGCTATGTACTCTTTGCTTATATTGATGCCGAACTCGTTACCCGGGGCTGGTTAAACCATGAGCAGCTGATAGATGCCATTGCGGTCGGACAATTTACACCCGGACCGATTCTGTCAACTGTTACCTTTATCGGCTATATACTGGGAGGGATCCCGGGCGCTGTGGCAGCCACTGCCGGCGCATTTCTGCCGTCATTCCTTTTCGTGCTGATCCTGAATCCCTGGATTCCGCGAATGCGAAGGTCAAAAATTATGGGATGGTTTCTCGACTCTGTAAATGTCGCTTCCATTGCGGTGATGGCATCGGTGCTTTTTGTGATGACGATGAGTACCGTGACCGGCTGGCGCTCAGCCCTGATTACCGGTATCAGCCTTGTAGTGACCTTTGTCTCTAAAAAAAGCAGCCCTGTACTGCTGGTGGCCGGAGGTTCCGTTGCCGGTGCACTTTTACTTTTGATTTAAGTGTATGGCCGGCAGGCTGAATCCAACTTATTACAATTACAGGCCGCGGCAGGCCGGGATTCTTTGTAACTTTGCTTCTGACTTTTCCGGACTCATGAAAAACAGGACCCTCTCAACCACCACGCTGCTTCTGCTGGTTTTTTTTGCCGGATGCTCATTTCTGATCTATGAAGTCAGTTACTTCCGGCTGCTTGCCCTCTCGCTTGGCGCAACGGTAAAGGCTTCCACCCTGGTTCTCGCTGCCTATATGGCCGGATTCGGCGCCGGTGCATGGATATGGGGAAGACTGGCTGATAAACGGAAATCGCATCACAGACTTCTGATGCTTCTCTTTACTTTTTCGGGAATCCTTGGCCTGCTTGGCTACCTGATGATATCAGACGGAATCCCGGCAATCTATGAAGTGCTTGCGGCATCAGGGATGCCGGTGCAAACCGCTGACCGGCTGATCACACCGCTCTCCCTTGCCCTGCTTTTCGTCCCCGCATTCTTTATGGGGGGTATTTTACCTGTGGCTTCAGGCCTTATCATCCGGAGCGATCAGGGACTGGCCGGATCGATCGGTAAAATCTACGCCTGGGAAACCATCGGAAGTGCGGTGGGCGGACTTGCAACCGGTTTTGTGCTTATCCGTGCACTGGGACAACAAAACACCGTCATTGCCGCGATTACGCTTAACCTGCTCCCGGCATTGATTTTACTGCTCAGCAGGCCTCAAACTGATCAAAATCCTGCAGCGACAATTCCTGAAAAGCCGCTGCGATCAGGAAAGCAGGAATCAAAAAATGAAGCAGGCAAACTTACAGCGAATAACATTGCCGCTTTGGCCGGAACCTTCATACTCGGATTTGCTGTCATCGGTCTTCAGGTAGTTTGGTTCCGGATTTTCAAAATCTACATGACCAATACCAGCTATACTTTCTCGCTGATTGCTTCAATAGTCATTCTGGGACTTTTTGCCGGAAGCCGCTATTTTGCCGCAAGCAGTAAAAAGCCGGCCACAAGTCTTTCAATGCCGGTGCTTTTGCTGATTACAGCCGCAGTGGTTGTGGCAGGTGCAGGCATATTGATCCGAATTCCTGAACTCATCATGTTCCCCCTTGCAGGTGATCAGGACGCCTACTTCATGCGAATCATCGTTATTCCGGCGATTTCCGCCCTGCTGGTCATTCTGCCGGTCACTTTCCTTTCAGGGTATGGATTCCCCTTGGCCTGTTCGCTCATCACAAAAAACCAGCATGACGTCAGCAATAGTATGGGGCGGATATTGCTGTTCAACACACTAGGCAGCATCACTGGCCCTGCAATTGCCGCATTTTTGCTGATCCCGCTGCTGGGCGCGGGCCGCTCGGTGGTTTTTTACGCACTGATACTGCTGATCGCCGCCTTGCTGATATCGCTGAATATCAGGCAATTCAAAACAGGAAGGCTGAAAGCAATCGCCATTTCCGGTTCTTTGATACTGCTTATCTTCCTGATTGTCAGTCCTGAATTAAAGATACTCCCCCCCTCTTTCACCCGTTTTGACAGGGAAATTATTGAATACCGCGAATCGGTTGAGGGCACCTGGGTTGTTGGCCGCGAACCCGGCGGAAAAGGGGCTGCGCTGTCGACGTACGTGAATAACAGTGCGGTGATCGGGTCAAGTTACGATGCCATCAAAGTGGTGAAAATGGTTGGCCACCTCCCCTTTTATGCCGGCCTGAAGGGTAAAGATGTTCTGGTCGTAGGTTTCGGCATCGGCGTTACCACCTCCGCCATCGCCTCTCATCCCGAAGTTGAGCGCATCGACTGCATTGAGCTGGTTGCCGGATTGAAAGATGCTGCACACTATTACAGTGGCCTGAACAACAATATCCAGAAAGATAAAAGGTTGAAGGTAATTGCCGGCGACGGACGCCATTATCTGCAGGCCACCGGTAAAAAATACGACCTGATTTCGAGCGACCCTACCCATCCCATACTGGGATCGGGCAGCTTATACACCAAAGAGTACTTTGAACTTTGCAGATCTAGACTTAACCCGGGCGGCATGGTATCGCAGTACCTGCCCCTGCATAAACTGCTGCCTGAGGACTTTCAGGGTATTATCAAGACTTTTCACAACGTTTTTCCGCAGTCCACCGTGTGGCTGGGACATAACCATGCTGTATTACTGGGCGTTAACGGACAATTATCCATAGATTTCAACCAGTGGTCGGCACGCATCGCTACCTCAGCCAAAGATCCTTATTTTTATAACAATCCCTATCATCTGGCTGCCTGCCTGGTGCTTGACCACACAGCCATCAGCAGGTTCCCTTCTTCTGTTCAGCTTAATACCGATAACTTCCCATCTCCCGAATTTTTCAGGTTCTCTTCCTTCGACAGTCGCAACCTCACGCAAAACCTTATGTTCCTCAATCAGAACAGGTGTGAAACAAGCCGGATATTCACGGATATTCCGGACCAGGAAATGATGCAGCGGTTTACTGAAGGAAACCGGTTGCTCACCGAAGGGATAGGTTACGACCTGAGCGGCGACAGACGGAATCTGATAAAAAAGCTCAGAGAGGCCATTTCCGTTAATCCTGAAAATGAGGAATATCCTTTCCTGATCAGGTTCTATGGAAGCGGTCGTTAGCTATTTTACAGGAACCTCCCGGTATCGCTTCAGCATACTGTGCTGATCTCCCGTCAGCGCCTGGTTTAAAATCAGCTTTTAACAAATCCGCAATGGCTGAGTAGAAAAATTTTACCTATTTTTATCCACAGGAGCAGCCACAATGAAACTTAGTGTTAATTTTACACGAACTTTCATTTGCAGTCAGGCTATTCAAAAAATTCACCGGCCTTAAAATAACAAACAGGAGCAGTAACATGAACAGAATATTGATAATCACCCTGTTGATATCATTAAGTTTTCCTTTAGCTGCACAGCATAAGAAAACATCCGCAGAGAATCCGGACAAGATTGAAGTCAGGGGGATCCTGCCAAACCTGAGTGACGATGAACTGTTGGACGAAGTCCAGCGCCAGACATTCCGCTATTTCTGGGACTTTGCGCATCCGGTAAGCGGAATGGCCCGGGAACGGAGCAACAGGGCGTACAACTATGGCGATGAAGTGGTTACCACCGGAGGCACCGGTTTTGGCATAATGGCCACCGTGGTTGCCGTGCACCGGGGGTGGATTACCCGCGACACCGCTGCCCGTCACCTGCTGAAAATGGTGAAATTCCTGGCCAAAGCCGACTCCTATCACGGGGTTTTCCCTCATTGGCTGCACGGCAATACAGGAAAAACCATTCCATTCAGCCGCAAGGACGATGGCGCTGACCTGGTGGAAAACGCATTTCTTTTCCAGGGATTGCTTACGGCAAGGCAGTATTTTGATGCTAAAAGCCCGCTTGAATCAGAATTACGAAACCGCATTAACTGGTTGTGGAGCGAGATCGAATGGAACTGGTTTACCAAAGGCGGCGAAGAAGTACTTTACTGGCACTGGAGCCCGAACAATGGCTGGGCCATGAATTTTCCCCTCAGGGGTTTCAACGAATGCCTGATAACTTATATACTGGCAGCATCTTCCGAACGCTACCCGGTAAGCCCGGCGGTTTACCACCGCGGTTGGGCGCAGAGCAATTTCTTCAAAAACGGCAAATCGTTTTTCGGGATAGAACTCCCGCTGGGCTTCGATTACGGCGGTCCGTTGTTTTTCTCCCATTATTCCTTTCTTGGATTAAGTCCTAAAGGCCTGAAAGACCGGTATGCCGACTACTGGATGCAAAACCGTAACCACACCCTGATCAACCGCGCATACTGCATCAGCAACCCGAAAAATTTCAAGGGCTACGGAGAAAATTGCTGGGGACTGACTGCCAGCGATAACCATGAAGGTTACAATGCGCATTCCCCCGATAATGATCTCGGAGTGATTACCCCAACGGCTGCGCTTTCAGCTTTTCCTTACACGCCTGAATACTCGATGCAGGCCTTGCGTCATTTCTATTACAACCTTGGAGATAAAATATGGAGTGAGTATGGCTTTGTGGATGCCTTTAATGAAAGTGAAAACTGGTATGCAAAATCACATCTTGCCATCGATCAGGGGCCTATCATCGTGATGATTGAGAATTACCGCTCCGGCCTGATCTGGGACCTGTTCATGAGTTGTCCCGAGATCCTTCACGGACTTAAGAAACTGGGATTTACCAGTCCTTACCTGGAATCAAATCAAGAAAAATAATAACAAGAGACGAAAATCAAGTATGAAAAGAAACAGCATCCTTTTTGCCTTTATCCTGATGGCTTCATTCCTCAACGTAAGCGCGCAACCGTTGCCGGATCAGGTAAAAATGAATAAATTCATCAGTGAACTGATGGCAAAAATGACCCTGGACGAAAAGATTGGTCAGTTAAATCTGCCCAGTGCCGGAGATTTTACCACCGGGCAAACATCCAGCTCTGACATCGGAAGAAAAATAAGAGAAGGAAAAGTGGGTGGATTGTTCAATATCAGATCCGTTGAAAGAATCCGGAATGTACAGAAGGTGGCCGTTGAAGAGAGCAGGTTGAAGATCCCCCTGATTTTCGGGATGGATGTGATTCATGGTTATAAATCTGTTTTCCCTATTCCGCTGGGACTTTCCTGTTCCTGGGACATGGATCTTATTGAACAGAGCGCGCGCATTGCCGCCATCGAAGCCAGTGCCGACGGCATTTGCTGGACTTTCTCCCCCATGGTTGACCTGAGCCGCGATCCCCGTTGGGGCCGCGTTGCAGAAGGCAGCGGAGAAGACCCCTTCCTGGGTGGCGAAGTAGCCAAAGCCATGGTGCGCGGCTACCAGGGCACGGACTTAACGGCCAACAATACCATTATGGCCACTGTGAAGCATTTTGCCCTTTACGGCGCCGGTGAAGCCGGCCGCGACTACAACACGGTGGATATGAGCCGGCAGCGTATGTACAATGAGTACTTTCTGCCATATAAAGCAGGTGTTGACGCCGGCGCCGGAAGCGTAATGGCTGCCTTTAACGAGGTTGACGGCATTCCCGCTACGGGAAATAAATGGCTGATGCAGAATGTACTCCGCGATCAATGGGGGTTCAACGGGTTTATCGTCACCGATTACACCGGTATCTATGAAATGACGGCACATGGCGTGGGCGATCTTCAGACAGTGACAGCGATGGCCCTTAAAGCCGGAATGGATATGGATATGGTAAGTGAAGGTTTCCTGCTGACCCTTCAGAAATCGCTCAGCGAAGGTAAAATTTCGGAAGAACAAATCAATACTGCCTGCCGCAGGATACTGGAAGCCAAATATAAACTCGGACTTTTTGACGACCCCTACCGTTATTGCGACTCAAAACGCGCCGAAACCGAAATCTATACCGATGCCAACCGCATGGCTGCCCGGAGAACAGCTTCAGAAAGTTTTGTATTACTTAAAAACGAAGGCAATATCCTGCCCCTGCGCAAAGATGCGAAAATCGCGCTGATTGGCCCCCTGGCTGATAACCGGCTGAACATGTGCGGCACCTGGACCGTCGCCGGAGATTTCGAAAAAGCCATTTCAGTTTTGGATGGCATCGGAATGGTAACCGGCAAACCCGAACTGGTTACGCTGGCCCGTGGAACAAACGTTGTTGCCGATTCCCTGCTCGAATCGCGTATCGGAATGTTCGGAAAACCAACCGGGTGGGACAGCCGCCCCGCTGAAATCATGATTGCCGAAGCCGTTAAGGCTGCTGAAAAATCAGAGGTAGTGGTAGCCATTCTGGGTGAAGCATCCGAATCGAGCGGCGAATGCTCAAGCATCACCAATATCGAGCTGCCGGCGAACCAGCGGGAACTGCTCAAGGCGCTGCTGAAAACAGGCAAACCGGTGGTAATGGTTCTGTTTACCGGGCGCCCGCTGGCCATCACCTGGGAGCAGGAAAATGTACCTGCCATCCTCAATGTATGGTTCGGGGGAAGCGAAGCCGGTGCAGCCGTGGCCGACGTTCTCTTCGGAGATGTGGTGCCATCCGGTAAGCTTACCGCCTCTTTTCCGAGAAATACCGGGCAGATCCCTGTTTTTTACAACCATAAAAATACCGGCCGCCCTTTACCCGAAGGCCAATGGTTCACCAAATTCCTTACCAATTATCTGGATGTACCGAATGAACCGCTTTATCCCTTTGGCTATGGATTAAGCTATACTTCATTTTCATACAGCGACCTTAAACTGAGTAATCATACCATGAAACCGGGTGAGTCCATCGACGTCAGCGTTAAGGTCACCAACACCGGGAAATACGATGGCAAGGAAGTCGTTCAGCTCTATATCCGCGATATGGTCGGTACCACCACCCGCCCGGTGAAAGAACTGAAAGGCTTTCAGAAAATATTCCTGAAAAAGGGAGAGACAAAAGAAGTTAAGTTTACCATAGATATTGAGGATCTGAAGTTTTACAATTATGACCTCGATTTTGTCGCGGAACCGGGTGATTTCAAGGTTTTTACAGGCGGGAATTCCAGGGATGTGCTTGAAGCTGACTTTGTACTGACAGAGATTTAGTCATTCCTGTCCGAAAACCGAAACCTGCAGTCAGCCGCTGCAGGTTTTTTTTCTGCCGGTGCTTTACTTTGTTTGCTTAATATCGTACATTTATAACCATATATCCCGCTAAACTTTCCTGATATCAGGATTGTTTGATATTTAAACCCAGGCAGAGCTTTATGAAAAAGATCAGGTTTGAATACAAATTTACCTTTATATACTTACTCCTGGGTTTGCTATGGATTCTTTTTTCTGACCGGCTGATAGGTTCCATGATCACGGATCACGACTACCTGACCAGGGTTCAGACCTTTAAAGGATGGTTTTATGTGATTCTGACGGCCATCCTTTTTTTCCATATTCTGAGGAAGCATTTGATTAAACTGAGAAATGCCGAGAAACAAGCGGTAGAAAGTGACCAGCTTAAAACAGCGTTTCTCCAGAACATCTCGCATGAAATCAGAACGCCGATGAACGGTATAATGGGCTTTACTTCCCTGTTGAGTGAAGAGCATACCACGGAGGATCAGAAAAAGGAGTACCTTACCTACATATCACAAAGTGCAAACCGTCTGCTCGACCTGGTAAATCAGGTTCTGGATATCAGCCTGATTGAAACCGGAAATGTCACCGTGAACAATAAAGCAGTCAGGCTGAACTCGTTGCTGATGGACGTATTCAGGCATTGGCATCCGATGGTAAAAGAAGAGGTGGATTTAAGGATAAGTTGCGGGCTTTCCGATCATACTGATAATATTTATACCGATGAGTATAAATTGAAACAGATCTTAAACAACCTTGTGGGGAATGCCTTAAAATTTACCGAAAAAGGACAGGTTCACTTCGGTTATATACTGAAGGACAACTTGATCGAATTCTTTGTTAAAGATACCGGAATCGGAATTGACCGGAAGTTTCATACTGATATTTTCAAGCGCTTCAGGAAAGCAGAACCTTCAATATCGAAATTTTATGAAGGAGCAGGCCTGGGCCTTGCCATATGCCAGAGTAATCTGAATCTGATGAATGGAAAAATCAGTCTTGAATCTGAACCGGGGCAAGGAGCTGAGTTCAGGGTTACCCTGCCCTATATAAAGGCAGATACTTTGTTCCCGAAAGATAAAATTGCCAAACAGCGGCCTGCGCATGTTTCACTCAACGGAATCACTATCCTTGTGGCAGAAGATGAGATCCTGAATTATAAGTATATTGAAGATTTGCTTGCAGACACCGGTGTCAATCTGGTTTCAGCCGTTAACGGCAGCCAGGCCGTTGATTACTGCCGCGATAACCGGGAGGTTCACCTGGTGCTGATGGACATCAGAATGCCTGTAATGGACGGGTTAGAAGCCACCAAACGCATTAAGGAGTTACGTCCTGATCTGCCGGTGATTGCCCAAAGCGCCTATATTGAAAAAGACAGGCAACCACAGGTCAGAGAGGCGGGCTTTGATGACTTCCTGTTTAAGCCCTTTCTCAAAGAAGAACTGATGGATGCAATTTCCGGTTTTCTTTATACACGGAAACCAGGCTATTCCGGCCCGAATCAGTAACCTTCTTACTGAATTTTCCGAAAAAATCCTGAAGCGTTCAGGCTTTTCACTATATTTAGCCAGCGAGAAAATCAGATTTTATGAAAATACGCCATTACATTACCCTGCTGCTTATTATCATATCCTATTCAGGCAAAACCCAGACCGACTCCCTCACTTCATCCCGGCTTTCAGCGCTTCAGGACCAGCTGTCACAATTTGAAAAAAACCGGGTGGCCGACTCGGTTCGAAAGGCTATTCTGACAGATCAGTTGTCGCTGCTCGCCTCCGGAGATGTGCAGAAAAAGAATGAACTGATGGCTGAAATCAAAAAACTGGAGGCTCAGGACAGTATCAGGATTGACCGGCTTTCAGCGCAGGCCATGCAGCTGAGACAAAGCGCCGGACGCTACCCGGTTATCCTGAAAACAGATACACTCTTCAGTATCTATTCCCGAAGCGGGGCTACACGTCCGGAAGAGCGGGCAAAAGATATCTCAGCAAGAATAAAGACGCTCTATAAAGACGATTTTCTGGTACTTGACTCTATCCGCAGCTCAGAATCTGATTACACAACCGATATTGTATGCCGCGATGTGGTAATTATGAGCATTACTGACCTTGATGCCATGATTTACAACAAAACAAGGCAGCAACTTGCGGAAGAGTATACCGGCATCATCCGCTCTGCCATTGAAGCTGCCCGCAAGGACGCCAGCCTTGGCAGGCTGCTTGGTCGTTTTGGTCTGGTATTGCTCGTTATTGCCGGAGTATGGTTTCTGATAATACTGATGACCAGATTACACACCAGGGCAGAAACTTATATTGCCGGTAAAAAAGACGTCTGGCTGAAAAACCTGGCCTACAAAGACTATACTTTTCTCTCTGCCGAACAGGAATTGAGCCTTATCTATTTTATCCTGAAGGTCTTGAAGTGGTTCCTGATCGCCCTGATACTTTACCTCAATATACCACTGATATTCAGTATTTTCCCATTTACGCGCGGATGGGCCGACAGTCTTTTTGCCCTGATCTGGATGCCGTTCAGGGGCGTTGTGAATGCCGTCTGGAATTATATCCCCAATTTTTTCAGCATTGCCGTCATTGTAGTGATTATGCGCTATTTCATCCGCTTTGTCAGGTATATTTTCTCCGAAATTGATTCGGAAAAACTGAAAATCAGCGGATTTCATGCCGACTGGGCCATGCCGACCTTCAGCATTGTGAAATTTCTGCTCTATGCCTTTATGTTTGTCATGATCTTTCCATACCTGCCCGGTTCGGACTCTGGCATTTTCAAAGGCGTATCCGTTTTTATCGGCGTATTGTTCTCCCTGGGGTCATCTTCAGCTATCGCC
>JAMLHF010000024.1 GCA_023957275.1 Lentimicrobium sp.
TTTCAGCGTAGTATTGGTGCTGACATTTACCGGCACAGTGTATTCTGTGCTGGTATTGTCAGGGTCGCTGCCATCGGATGTATAGTAGATTGTGGCTTCCGGGGTGGTTGTTGAAATGGAAACGCTTTGTGCTGCGTAATAATTACCTCCGGCAGGTGTAAATAATGGTGTAGCAACCAAAGGAGTCCCTGAGTTGTCCGGGCTCCAGATAAAATCATCAATCATAATCCTCTCGGTACTACCATTCGCTACCAAGCGTATAAGGATATTATTAACTGAACTGTTGATCGTTCCATTGAAGGTTACCCAATCAGAAGAATTATTCAGACTGGTATTGTTAATCACTGCTACAAATGTCCAATCTGTTCCTCCATTAATTGAGTATTCCAAATTGAAATCTGGACTAGGCGAACCGTCCCATCTCCTGATTTTCATTTCAAAGGTAGAAACACCTCCGGTTGCTATTGTGATCCGCCAGTCAACGCTGGTAATGTTTTGCAAACGCCATGAGTATGTCCCCAAAGCACCCGCAAAACCATCCTGAGCAGCAGTGCCATTCCTCAGTGCAGGGCCGCCTGTAGCACTGAAATCTCCATCTGTATAAACATGATCTACTGCATAAGAACTTAATGCAGCAGAACCTGCAGTCCATTTGGTGTCATCATCAAAGTTAATGGTAGTTTGAGCCCAACTTGTAAAAGGGGTCATCATTGCGAGAATAAAAATCGCCATTAATGTTTTATTTTTCATCATTTTACTTGGTTTTAAAGTTTTTAGTCACTCTATTGATTTTCAGTTTTTTTTTGCAATGCTATTTCAAGGTGTAATCTTCCCCACAAACACCGACGCATTGTTGTCCACAATGGTCATGTCTGATGTATCCACTGTTCCATCACCATTTGCATCGCTGCTCAGGTATCCCGAGATGAAATTGGCAGCATCATTGTCCACCGGTGTCATATCACCTGAATCAATAGAACCATCCTGGTTTACATCGCCTCCAAATATCAGGTACTTGCCCGATGCAGGTTTCAGGTTGTTGCCAAAGGCCTGTGAAGCGCTGCTGCTGAAGTTATAGCTCAGGCTCATCTGATCGAAAGAAAGGGGAGTGGCATTCCAGGTTTCGATGCTGTTGCGGTGCTTGATAACAATGTAATAGCTTTCGCCCAACGAAGCGGGAAGCGTTACATTGGCAGTTCCATCTGTAAGTACTTCAACAATATAGGGGCCGCCAGCCAATGCATAGGGAGGTGAAGCATCGTGAAGCTCAAGGGTGATGTGGTCGGCTACCGCACCAGGGTACTGATCCCCCGAAATTCCCTTAGCTTTGTTCAAATCAACCCCGTTGAAGAGTCCTTCAAGAAAAAGGGTAAGGGTGAGGTTGCGTTCGGAAGGAAGAATATTCACATTGTAATCTTCGGTTTCACCATAACTGTAATTATTGCAAGGGTCAAAATTGCTATTGTTCCAAACTTCACGTACGCGCATCCGGGTGGTTCCGATCACGGCCGTTTCAGGAATCGAAAATATTATCGTTCCGGTAGCCGGAGTGGAAGGGATGTCTACATTTCCCAATTTCTCAGAAGTTTCAAAAGTGCCGTTCCTGTTATAGTCAATCCACACTGAAATATTGTTACCGCTGGAATAGGTGCCCGGACTTAAAGTAATGGTATAGGAAGCGCCTTGCAGCAGATCAGTTGTTAAACTGCTGTAATATGTATAATAAGGACTCGTTGAAGCACCGGTTGCATTGTTGATGCTTCCGAGTTGAACCAGGGAGATATAGTCACCACTGCTGGTGCCGGAGGTGTATTCCGGGATGCAATAAACAAAACTCTGTACATCAATGTAATTCGCTTTGATTTCCGAATCAGGACCACTGGCATTGGTGGCGGTGAGGGTTACTGAATATTGACCTGTTGATGTAAACTGAACCTCCGGATTCTGTGAGTTGGCGCTCGTGCCATTAACATAGACAACACTTCCGGGACTAAAACTCCATGCCCAGGATGTCGGTGCATTGGTTGACAGATCGGTAAAGTTTACTTTTTCGTTAATTGCAGGCGTTGTTGAAGAAGCTGCAAAGTCTGCAACCGGAGGAACAGCCGTACTATAACAATTGATGGCAGCCGCCCAGCCTGATGGAGTTAAACTATTATCAGAAGTAAAATTGAATGTTAGTGCGCCTGAACCATTGCCTGCAGTGAAAGTTCCGGGATTGGTAGTACCTGAGTAGGTTCCGATCAGTGGTGCTGAGGTGTTGATACCATCGTAAATACTGAGAAAATCATATCCCGACTCGACATTGAAAGCACTGAAATCGGCTCTGATCATTGCTCCCGGTGTTCCGGGGTAGAATGTAAAGGTATAATTTTCATTGTTTGCATAGTTGCCTGAAGGTCCACCTGAATCATAGAAACTTCCTGCACAAGTTGTTACTGATCCATTGGTTATGTTAAATACAGGGGGGGTAACAGTAATGTAAGCCGTTCTGGTTTTGGTGTCGGTTGCACCAGGTTTGGATGCAATTAAAGTCACGTCATAATTTCCGGCCGCTGCATAAGTAATAGCGGGAGGGTTCTGACCATTGAAGGAAGCAGGCGTTCCTCCCGGGAATGACCATTGCCATGTAGTTGGACCACATGACGAAAGATCGGTGAAAATAACGGAATTGCCTTCAATAACTGTTGTAGCGGAGGCTGCGAAATCGGCAATCAGGTCTATGGCTGTAATATATGCAGTTTTGGTTTCGGTGTCAGTTTCAGTGCCGTTTGAAACAGTCAGCGAAACATCGTAAGTGCCGGTAATGGCGTAAGTTATCGGTGGTGGATTTTCCAGATCAGAAGAAGACGGTGTTCCACCCGGGAAACTCCAACTCCATGAAGTAGGTTGAGGAATGGATTCATCGGTAAAAGTTAATGATGACCCGGCGCAGACCGTAACAGCATCCGCGCTGAATGCTGCAGAGAGTGCAGGCGGTGCAAACTGAAATACGCCAACATAACTTTTCCGTGCGGATCCGGTGAAAACCTCCCCAATAGACCAGAATGTTGCATCGTCATTCGGGTCAATGGTCATTTGGGCATAATCGCCATAGCGTGAGGCTGGATCACGCTGCGTACCATTGAAAATTACCTGCTCAGCCATAGTCATTATCCCCGGAGGGTCGGTAGCGAGGCGTCCGGTATATCTGAGTGCAGGGAAGAGGGTTGAGCTTACTGTTGTGTATGCAAGACCAATGTTTCCATTGGCATCCATACACATATTACCACAAAATGCGCTGTGGCCGTCAGGCTGAGCATAAGTACCTTCCTGAAATATGCTCCAGGGTGCGCCATCAGCAGTTTGTCTTAACTCGTACCAACGGATACCTGAATAATCATCGTTGCCATCCAAATCAACCACGAAGTTGAAAACTACAGAATTGTGCCCCGAAAAGCGCCTGTATTGTGCCATATACATGATGGTTGCCTGCAAAGCATCAATGTCGCTGCCCGAAGGCTGGGGCAGATTGGAAAAAGAACCTCCGTCGAATAATCCGTCGAAAGCCGCCGTATTTATGATTTGCGGTGCCGAAATGGTGGAACTGGCCGGCGTCGTCCAGTCCACATTTACATTCCATATTTTCAGGTGGTCTGTCGAAACCCCACTCCATGAATCGTCCTGCATATAAACAATGGGTGCATTGCCCGGTGGTGGAAGGGTTGGCCCATTACAATTAAATCCCAGCGGACTGTAAAATCCACTGGTTACAATTCCCGTAAGGGGGAACCCAAGCATTTGAGCCGTCAAATCACCGGTTAACATTTTATTGCGATCAAGTGCGAAAACGACCTGACTCGTACTTGCTGAAGATTGATCTTTGTTGGCCGTAATATAATATCCATCGCTCCAGACCGAGAATTTTGGATAATCGGGGAATGTGTTTGTATTGAAGCGATAAACATACCATCCATCATTCACCGGGTCAGGACCCTGACAAATGGCGACATCAAATCCATTGCTGAAAAACTCTGTAATCAGAAAACGATCGGCATACCGGTCATAGATCACTATGGGGTCGCCCATCGTTCCCGGAAACAATGTTCCCAGGGAGGCCGGGCTGGTTAAAGGGTTTCCTGTCTTATCCCATATTCTGAAGGATGAATTCCAGGAGTTGACAAAATGATTAGGCCCTACAGCACCCGTGGGGTCTGTGGGTGTAGAGCCTGCACTGGCAGCCTCAAAAGTGAGCAGTGGCAACCTGCCTGGGGATTTGGTGCCGGTTGCACGTTGGCTTTCAAACAACGGATCATTGCCTTTTGGGAGTCCTTTACCAGGTACGGAAGTATTGGTACCCCATCTTTTGGGATTTACCTCTTTTTGTATATCAACGGCTGGGATAAATTCCCCTGATGACAACTGATCGGCAATGGATTTCACCAAAATAACAGGCTCTGATGTAGTGATTAATGTAGGGTGCAAACGACCCGATTCACTTTGAATAGTGTAATTCTGTGCAAAACTTAAAAATGGAATCAGATTCAGCAACAGAAAGAATGAAAGTAAGTTTCTTCGCATTTGATTTGACTTGGTTATAGCCTTCCTGACAGGTTTTCTGCCAGGAAGGCTTGTATGTTTATTTTTGGATTTTTTCCATCATTATTATTCTATGGCAAAATAGCACCGGCAAACGCACTTGAATTGTTGTCAATTATGGTCATATCTGCCGTGTCAACGGATCCGTTACCGTCACAATCATTGGTCAGATAGCCGGTGCTGAATGCCGAAGCGTCATTATCCACCGGTGTCATATCACCGGTATCAATCAAACCGCTCTGATCAACATCTCCGCCATAAATTACATAGTAACCGTCAGAAGTTAAAAGCAGGTTGCTACCGTAAGCTTTAGAGGGATGATCGAACAGCCAGGTAACATCGCTCCCGGTGAAACTAACCGGAGCCGACGAGGTTGTTTCCAGAGAATTTCTGTGCTTAACGGTGATGTAGTATGAGCCATTGACAGAGGCCGGCAGCGTTACATTCACCGTCCCGGATGTACTCAGGTCAATATCGGCGAACGTATGGGAAATGATGCTGTAATCTGATGCATCATGCAATTCAATGGTTATTTTATCGGCAACCTCTCCCGGGAACTGATCTCCTGAACCGCCCTGGGCTTTGCGCATACTGTTGCTTCCATTGTAAAGGCCTTCAAGCAGGAGCGAAAGTGAAAGCGTAGATTCATTCTGAACTCCGGTAAATGAGACATTGTCAACATACCAGTTGTCAAAATTATAATGATCTCCTTCCAGCACCCAGGCAATGTAAGTTGTCGAGCCCAGATTATAAGTGATGGGTGTTGAAATCACCCCTGATTCATTGCCGTTACCGGACTCATTGACCCATGATTCATCCGTCCAGCTTAACCCGTCGGAGCTTGACTGAATTTTGTATATAAGCCCGGAGTCCCAGTCATCAAAAAAATGCCTGAACGTTAAAGTAAGTTCACTGATACCCGTTGGTATTCAGCGGAGGTGCAATCAGTCTGGAGATTCCGGTTCCATCCGTCCAGAGGGCCATCATCTCGTTTGGAGCTCCTCCGGCGTTGGCACTGTTTGATACCGTCCACCGGTCGCTGATGGTTGATGTCTGGCTCCAGCACTCCGGGAAAGTTGAATTATTAAAGTTCTCATCAAATGGAAGTGAGACGATTCCGCAGTTTGTTGAAAATTCAATGTTGTTGCCATAGGCGGTTCCGCTGCCATTGGTTGCGTAAGCCCTGACATAATAGGTTGTTGATGGCGAAAGGTTGATCATCTGGCTGATAAAGGCGCCGGTACCCTGACCATTGACTGTAAAGTTGTCGGAAAGGGCAGGGTCCGGGTTGGTGCCATAGCATACTCCTCTGGCAGTGACCGCGGAGGTTCCTTCAAACACCACCTCTCCACCACTGGTTGCGGTAGCATCGGTTATGTCCGTTACCGGGGAGGTTATAACCACAGGTAGGTCCATATTGACTGCTTCAGCTGTTATATCATCAATATACCAGTTGTCAATGGCAGAAATGATTCCTTCAACGGTAAAAGCGATGTAAGTGACGGGTGAATTAAGGTTGCTATTGACTGTAGTCTGTGTAATAAAAGGTCCCTTATTCGTATTATCTACCGAAATCATCGACCAGGCTTCATTCGTCCAGTTTATGCCGTCGGTACTGCTCTGCACCCGGAGCGTTGCCCCGGTGCCGTAATCGTCAAGCAGATGACTGAAAGTCAGGTCAATCGAATTTACTCCCAGGGTGTTGATCGGGGGAGTCACAAGGCGGGTCGCACTGCCTCCTCCCTGCCAGTAACATTTTGCTTCGCCCTGGACAGCTCCGGCTGCCAGGTTCGTCGCAGAAAATGACCAGTGGTCAGTACTGGCCCCTGGATTCTGCTGGCTCCAGCAGTTTGGAAGGGCAAAACCGCCAAAGGATTCACTGAAAGGTAAATCCAGTATTCCACAGGATGTTGTGGCATTGGCTTTTCGCGAAACAACTGAATAATAGCCGGTATTCTTCGACCATAAGCATAATAGTATGTGGTTGCAGGTTCAAGGCCGGAATGCTCAAAATCTGTCAGGGTTCCTTCATAGAGTACGGTACCGCCACCCGGAATAGATTGACCCGGCAGATAATTTCCGGATGGGATACCGAAATTATTGGTTGAATTCCAGGCCAGCATTACAATATCATTGGCTGTATTGGGTTGCCAGCTCAGGTTTATCTGATTCTCGTTCTGGGCTTCCGCTGAAAAGTTCTGCGGAGCAGCCGGTAAAAGGGGTTGATATAGCCCTGTGTCGCCAGCAGTGCCTCATAGGCATTCATGCGGCCGCTGCCAAGCATTCCGTTATAGTCAGGGTTGAGCGCATCTATGTCGTCTGCCGTCGAGGTGAGAATATCTTTAATATCCTGAGGGTACAACTGACCCGGAGCAAGCGATATGATCAGCGCGGCAACCCCTGAAACATGCGGACAAGCCATAGAGGTGCCCTGGTAGAATCCGTAACTGCTGCCCGTGAGGCAGCTCAGCACGCCTCTTTCGATAACGGCGTTGGTTTCTCCCCCCGGTGCCGCAATATCAATCCAGGTATCATAATTTGAATACCATGCTTTCAGGTCCTGGTTGGTTGTTGCTGCTACAGAAAACGCCCCGCTGTAATGCCCGGGTACCATTGCCCCGGAGAACCGCTGTTCCCGGCCGCATAAATGGTTATTCCTCCATTCAGCAGGGATCCGCCTCCGTTTGCATTGAAATAGTCAATGGCATCCAGGACCGCCTGTTCATAATACCCCGATAAGTGTATCCCCAGCTGTTCTGAGATATCGCTGCGTCATTGTCGGCGCGTAAACAGGGGCATTCTCAAATCCACTGCCTCCTGAAGAGCCGATAAACACCTGACACGACATCAGCCTGACCCCGTTTCCGCTGCCATCACCTCCGGCAACACCGCTTACTCCGGTTCCGTTGTTCGTATTGGCTGCCACGGTTCCTGCAACATGGGTTCCATGGTCTCCGGGAACAATTGTTGGCGAATCGTCAACAAAGTTGTATCCGATGCCACTCCACATATTACCGGCAAGGTCGGGGTGAGTGTATTGAATACCCTGATCAACGATGGCGACAATCACTTCGGTATCGCCCCGGTTGATGTTCCACGCTTCGGGCAGATCTATATCCGCATCCGTGGTTCCTCCCTGCTGTCCTGTATTGTGATAGTGCCATTGAGCATTGTATTGCGGGTCATTGGGGGTGTAATTCAGCCCGGTTTCAGGCGGAAGCTGAATGGGATTCATAACGTTTCCGATCAGATGTTTCCGGTAAACCGGTTCCGACAGCTCGATTTCACCCGGCAAAGTATAGGCGGAAACCATGGCGCGCAGGTCGGTACTCTCAGATACAATCAGGTCGTACCACAGATGAAAGCCCCAAGCCCGGTGCCGGTCGGCAAACCTGGTATTCTGCATCGCGGCAGCAAAGGTTTTTCTCACTTCAGTTACGCCGAACTGCCGGTTTAGCTGGTCTGTGCCGGGCAACCCAAACTGAACGATGCCCCGGGGGTCTGTTGATGGCAGATGATTGTCAAGCAGGGCCTCTGCTGACCGGCTGAATTTTATCCTGATGATGCCCTGTTCCATGGCGTCATCGGGAACGGACATGATGTCGATCGGAGGGCGTTCACCCCTGATTACATTTTGTGATGATGCTGACTGAGGCTGTGTTACCAGGAGCATTGCTCCCAGTTTTATAATGAGCAATACATTCCGGAAAAGTATGCTGTACCTTGTAAGGTTATTTGTTTTCATGGCTGAAATATTTAGGGGTTTGAAAATACGGGATGGTTGATCCGGTTGTAAGGCATTTTGCCTTTACTGAATCAGTATGCAAGTCCAAAACATCTCTGAACGTTTCTTAAAAGAAGAAAATTCAGATATGAATAATCAATTATCTGTTGATTGGGTAAAGATATAAGCGCAGTAGAAAAAGCCCGGACATAAGTCCGGGCTTTTCTGAATTCGGGTGTTGTGGTTATTCGAATTTGTTCCTGGCATCGAACGCCTTCTTGATGCCATAGCCTGCGGCCATGGTGACCAGAAGGACGATTCCGCCGCCGATGGGAGCGGTGCACCTCCGCCGATGGGAGGGCCGCCTACCGGGTCACCTCCGGAGTTTGAGCCCGGACTGGGCTGGGCAAGCACACTGGCAGAGAAACTCAGAACCATCAACACGGTGAAAGCGGCTAAGTATTTCATGAATTTTCATTTTCTGTAGTTTTTAGTGGTTAATAATTGCTCCCCGGCCAGGCCGGGGAACTTATTAAAATTGGTTAGCGGATAAACACTTTATGGTTGACGTTCACCTTTTTCGGTAATCACCTTCACGATATAAGAGTGCCGATAACAGCCTGCACAGGAATGCGAATTGGTCATCCGGCTTTCCATGTTGGTGTTGATAAGTTCGCGTCCGGCCAGGTCATAAATGCGAACATCTCCTGAAAGGCCGGTGGTGTTGGTAATAACCACTGTATGGTTATAGCTGTACGGAAATTCCGCCCAATGAAGGATCGTTGATGCCGGTAGAAGCTTTGAAGTGCACCCTGAAGCGGTTTCATTGTCACTGGTATTGTAAGTGAAATTGTAAGCCGGGTTCTGGCGCAGATGTCTGGATGGTATTGCAGTTTCAGGTCTTCGAGCATAACGGGGGTGCTGGCGCTGAAACTTTCCATGCCGGAAGCGGTAATGCTGTACGTTCCGCCAACGCCGCACTTAAATCCCAGGTTGACCACCTCATTGCCTTCGAAGGGCAGTTCGTTGATGCTCAACACATCGCCGGGAACAATGCTGTAAAGTTGAGGCGCGTTGCTGAGCCCCCACAGTTTATAAGCGTCGTGCCGACCATCGAACAAGGGGGTAGCAGCGCTGTTGAAGCGGATAAAGGTTTCGTCTTTATAGCCATTACCATTTGCACGCAGCGACAGCAGATTAGCCGGGCTTGCCTTGTAGAATTCAATGTTGCTGTGAACCCGCGCGTAAAGCGGAATGGTAAGTGACAATCCGTCACCAATTGCCTTGACAAAGAAACCGTTCTGAGGCGGAATAATACCATCTGTAAGGCTTCCGGCGTAACCATTGTAAGAAACATACTGTGCGCCATCCCATACATAAACTGCTGCATCCACAACAGGTGTGGAGCCTGGCCCGTTCAGGACGATATCCCAGTCTATTGCGCTCTGGAATGGGTTGCCAAGCAGGTTCCATCCTACACGGTCAGGATCGCCACTGGTATTGGCATAAGATAAGTTGTGGGTAACATCATCTGTATTAAAGATGCCGGGGAATAAAGCCATTTGTGGTTCATCCATTTCAATGGAGTAGCCAATACCTGGTTCCATAAAATCATTGATGAACAGGTTTATCCAGTCACCTGAGGGTTCATCGTATTGACGGGCCCATACCGCATTCTGGTTCAGTGGAAATACAGTGCCGAAATTAATACTTGTAACTGGTGAGGACAGCAAATGGAACGCGGCATTGTCAATACTACGTTGTACTTCTGCCTGAGCTACAGTGAGATGTTCCGCACCAATAAAGGAACCTCCGTCCTGAATAACAATGCTTGCGCACGCTGCATCAAAAAACAGTGTTGGAAAATTAGGCACTCCCCCAGGGATGGTTACAGCTGTTATTGCTGTAGGAAGGCACGGATTCCAGTTGGCCGGGTTAAACCAGTTTCTGTCTTCTGCGCCGGTCCATGTTGTAGCTGCACAGCCTGTTCCAGCCTGATCAACGACGATATCAAAGAATGACCCGGCGCCCGTTCCGCAGCTGTTTAATCCATAAACAGATAATACTCCGCTGCTTGCCCCGATGGCAAAGTCGAGGGTAACCATGTTGCCGGTTCCGTTGATGGTAACTCCGGTTCCTGAGTATGCCCAGACATAGGAAGCAGCATTGGCTATGACGCCGACATTATAGGCTACACCCATATCTCCTTCGGTAACCGTGGCCGGGCCATCAATAAGTCCGGCAGCGGCAGGTATGTCAAGAACGGTAATTGTAAAGGTGCAGAAATCGGAGCATCCGGTTTCCATATCTTCATAGGTATAAGTTATGGTATGTGCTCCAACACCTGCAACCGCGGGATAGAAAATACCGTCAGTTACACCTGTGCCTGAGTACACACCGCCTGTGGGGTTGCCGCCGGCAAGCGTCTGACCGCCTGCATTGATACAAACATCCATATCGGCGGGACAGGTAACATCCGGGTGTGCATTTTCGATCACAATGGCGCTTCCGGTCATATCTGTAGTCCCTCCCGCATTGGTTCCGCTGGCGGTATAAACGCCTTCGAGTCTGAGCCCAAAGTCAAGGGCAGCGCCTGTCCCGGGTGTCGAAGACACTTCTACATCATCCTGATAGAGGGTGTAAGTTACCCCGATTTCAGAACCCGATAGTCCGACCGCAACGCCATCCTCTCCTTCGCAGTATGAACCGCCACCGGTCATTTCAAAGGCAACAGGAGGCAGTATCACGTCTTCTACCACCATGGTGATAATATCAGAAACGGCAGTAGCTGTGGTGACGCATGCTTCAGTGCTGGTCATTATAACATATACCTCATCGCCATTTAGCGGAATGTAAGCATAGGGATTTCCTGTGGCTACAGAGCTTCCGTTAACAAACCATTCATAGGTGGGTACACCTCCGTTTACAGGAGTAGCTGTAAATGTTACGGTTGTTCCTGTTGTAACGGCGCCGGCGGGATCAGCTACAATGCTTACTGATGGTGTCAGCAGCGGATTGACAGTTATTGCTATGGTATTAGAAGTGGCGGGGTTACCGGTAGTGCATTCAAGGCTTGAGTTCATCACTACGTAAACCTGGTCTCCGTTTTCCGGAGTAACGCTATAAATGGCGCTGTTGTTGCCGACCGTGTTACCATTCAGGTACCACTGGTAGTCAGGGGTTCCCCCGTTCACCGGTGTGGCGGTGAAAGTGACGCTGGTGCCAGCGCACACTTCGGTGTCATCGGCTTCAATACTTACGCTGACCGGAAGCGGTTCTTCGACCACCATATCGATGGTATTCGAAGTGGCATTTCCTGCCGAGCACAGAATATCTGGGGTCATTACAACATAAACGGCATCTCCGTCAACAGGGGTGTAAGAGAATGTGCCTGTAAAGTTGACGATTTGAGTAGCGCCATTGACAAACCATTCATAGGCCGGCTGGTCGCCGCCGTTTACCGGGGTTGCGGTAAAGGTTACCTCAGTTCCGGCACATACCGGATTGGCACTGGCTGTAATAGATACTGTTGAAGTTTCAAGTGGCACAATGGTAATCGCCATTGTATAAGTGCTTGCGCACTGACCAGGATCAGGCGTAAACACATAATCGGAGGTGCCGGGCGTTCCGGTATTTATTGTAGCCGGATTCCAGGTGCCGGTGATTCCGTTATTTGAGGTAAGCGGAAGAGCAGGTGGTATGCTATTTTGACACATCGGCTCAATCTGTGCGAACAGAGGAGCGGTAGGCTCTGTCATGGTAATCACTGCAGAGCCAGTCATCATAGTGCCTTCAGGACATTCTGGCGTGGTTCCCAGCACTGTGTATGTACCGGCAGTCTGATTACCAAATGAAATGGCCTCTCCGTCTCCTTCAACGGTAGGTACCTGAGCTACGCCGTCTTTGAAAAGGGTATAGGTGACCCCCTCTTCTGAATCTTCCAGTCCGACTGGTAAGCCGGCCTCTCCCTGGCAATAGGCGCCACCACCGGTAACATTAAAGGCGGTGGGGCAGGCAGCTGCCGGGTTGAGAATCGGGTTGCCGTAAACAATGGCGTTAACACCAGGTGTGACAGTTAGCTGAACATTAGTGCCATCTATATACTCTGCAACACGAGAAGGATATAATGGATTGGGGGCAGTATTGGAATTAAACACTAAGTCCATTGTACTGTTGGGAGCGAAAGGAACGGTACTTGTAATGACAAATGTTGTCAACAATGTGCCCGGAGATACAGTGCTTATTATAGTTCCGTTTCCAGTTCCAGGAGGCGATTTCCCGACACTTCTCATCAATGTCTGGCCGGGGTATGCTGCCATGGCAAAATTGAAAGATATATTTCCACCAAATTGCTGAAACACATTTAATCCTGTACCAGTATTGTCGTAAATGGCAGAAAGCGTACCACCGGCAAAAAAGCCTGAATTCATTAGAAATCCGAATTGCAGGGATGCCAGTTCAAAAGGCTGTGTTGGATCTGTATCAAGCAGATATACCTGAAACTGAAGTACATTGTCAGCAACCTGAACGATGTTTCGAACTGAAAGTTCATAATCTTCAGTTGCCAGCGGAGCGTACAATGCTTGTGCGTTCGCTTTGGGAATTGCCATTGCGAGAAGAAGCATTGCTACAGCAAAAAGTGTAACGAATGGTTTTTTCATATTGGTTTGATTTATTGGTGATTAATTAATTGTTTGTAATGTTAAAGATTAATTTTATGTTGGTTTAAGCACATCAACCTGATTTAGGGGTTTTAAGGCATTAAGGTAAAATTGCCCCGACAAACAGTGCGCTGTTGTTGTCAACGATTGTCATATCTGCAGTATCAGTTAATCCGGATCCATCAACATCTGTTATGAGGTATCCTGTTGCAAAAATTGCAGCGTTATTGTCAATTTCTGACATGTCACCGGTGTCAACAATTCCATCCTTAAAAATATCGCCGGAATAGATTGCATAAACCCCGTCAACAAAATATTGCAGATTTCCTCCATAAATATTGGCCGGTAAGCCGAAACTCTGAGTGATGACATCACCAGAGAAGGATATTGGAGAAGCCGATGTAGTTTCAATTGAATTACGGTGTTTAACGGTGATATAATAACTTCCGTTAAGTCCGGATGGGATGTCGTCAACAGTTGCTGTTCCGGAAATGCTCAATTGAACGGTTAAGCTGAATTCAATAGTACTGTAGCTGGTAGCACTATGCAACTCAACAGTGATCTCATCTGCAATACCAGCACCAAACTCAGGTAGCCCGTTTTCATCGAGGGCTTCATGCATCAATCCACTTCCGCTGTATAATCCTTCGATAATAACATCGGTCAAATTCAGGGTTTTTGTGGGAGGCGTCTGTAATGAGACACTTACATCGTCAATAAGCCAGCTGTGAGCAAAGGTTCCTTCATAACGGAAGGCAATATAAATGGTTTCACCAGCGTATGCATTCAGGTCAATCACAGTTTCAACCCATGTTGCTGATACACTTTCCGGCGACCAGATTTCGGTGTATTGTTCATCTGACGGGTCAGGGGAGCCGGTTGAAATCAGCACACTATTCTTAAAATAATCACCCGGATAAATATTATATGACCAGAACTTCAATTCGGTATTCCCGGTTTCCGGGATGATCAATGCCGGACTGATCAGCCACCCATCCTCAGCATAATCAAAGTCACCATACGGATGCCCAAATGCCAACTCACCATCGGGCGTATGGTTTAGCCCGTTATACCAACTCCATTGCTCACCACCTCCATCGGCGTCATATCGTGACCAACATAGTAACGTGGCTGAACTTTCTTCAAAGTCTTCAGCGAATGGAAGATTCAGTGCAAAGCAGGAGGTGGCAAACTCCACTCCACCTGTCCAATTGCTGTAATTATCATTTCCGCATACCGAACGTACATAAACCATATAGATGGTTCCGTCTTCCAGCCCGGTGATATTTGCGGTGGTCACCCCGGCAGCCGTAGTTCCCGAAGCTGCAAGTCCGGTTGCCCCGCTGCCCGGGTCTCCGTCGGTTCTGACTTCATATTCATAGCCATTGGCAGGCGCCGGATCAGGTGCAGTCCATTCAATGGTAGCCGAAGTCTGATCAAATTCGGTTACCTGGACATTGGTAGGAACATTGCATGTGATAATTTCAACAGTTACAGGGCCTGCAGGTTCTGATTCACCTTCGCTGTAAACAGCCGTAACAGTGTAGCTGTATGTACCGGCCGGGAGGTTAAGGTCATCATACTCTGTTAATGTGGTAAAAGCAAGAAATGCTTCATCTTTATAGACATTGTAACCGGTCATTTCCCTGTTTGATCTGACTCCAACATTATTGTTAAAGACCAGGAGTTTTTCCTCAATCTGTTCAGGAGTTAAACCTGCTGTTTTGAAAGGATATGCATTCGATGTCCGGTTTGATATAATCGGAGTGTTCATTGATCTTGTTGCCGTATTGGTTACAACAACATCATCAAGTTTCATCCAAAACATATCGGTTACATCAGTATGCTGCCAGGCAATATATACCGTCTGACCAGCATAAGCTGAAAGGCTGACAGTAACAAGAGCCCAATCCCCAGGTGTGACGCCACTCCAAAGAGTTGTTGTAAAATCCGTTAGCGCTGTTCCTGTTGTTGAAATTTTAACATAGTACTGTTCGTCAGGATAATCAGCATCCTGAGCATCATGCCACCAAGAAAGATCGGATGTCGCAGTAACAGATATGGCGGGAGTAATAAGCCAGTTGTCAGGAGTTAAAGCGCCTGCAGTATTATCATAGGATGCACTGGTCATTGCACCACTACCAGCATGAGCATCGAAGCCGAAAGCTTGCTCTATTGTATTTATCCAGTTAAAAGCATCGCCATCATTATCAATGGCTAACCAGCCTGTGGGTAAAGTTCCTGCTTCGAAATCCTCAACAAATGCGTTTTCGAGAGCATCCGGAGCAAGCCATGTCAAATGCACATCCTGATTTTCAACACTGGCCTGGAGGTCCAGCGGCGGGTCAACATAAATATTCAGGCAGAGATCCTGGGTGGTTGTTGCACCTTCTGTTACAACTACACCGGTAATGGTTTTGCTGAAGTAACCCGACAGACTGGCTGACAGATCATAAGTTCCTATATTAACTTCAGGAAACTCGTAATAGCCATTCACATCAGTCGTTGTTGTTAAACCAGCAATTGATACGGAAACACCTTCCAGGAAAGCGCCTGTATAACAATCAGTTACTTCACCCCTGACCATTTCGGTCGGCAAAGCTTCAAGAACATTTACCGTATAGTCTTCATATGAACCATAGCTTCCTGTATAACAAGGTGTTGGTGGGCCCGCGTCAACACCGCCGATACGCATCCTGTGATTTCCGAGCGGTGCATCTGAAGGCACAATGAAAGAAGCTGCAAGTGTGGTAGGATTTGTTGCTAATGAAGTGCCGGAATATACTTCTTCACCTGCATCGCTGAAATCAAGGTCATCATTCCAGTCAATCCATATTTTGGTATCATAGGTGTAACCGGTCTGGAATGTAATGGCAACAGGAACTGTAGCATCGCGGTTAACATCTCCGATCTGTGCGGAATAATCACCATAGTTGCCTGTTTCAGCGCCGGTAGTATTGTTAACAGTGCTAAAAGTTACATTGGTAATTCCTTGTCCATCAACCGAAGTTGGCGCAGGAATACAATAGCCTGTATAGAAGGGAACCGGAGATGTCCATGCGCTGTAATCGTTCACAGCGCAAACCGACCTTACCACGGCGGTATAGGAGGTATTTGCAGCCAATCCTGTTGCATTTGCTGTAGTAACACCTGCAGCAGTTGCTCCAGAGGCAACAACAGCCAGGCTGGCATCCAGAACTTGCCATTCATAACCATTTGCCGGTGCTGGAATTGCGGCTGTCCATGTGATGGTAGCCGAATTCAGTGTGTAAGTGGGAACATTCACTGAAAGAGGCATTTCACAGGTAGGAGGTTCCTGAACGATTACGTTGTCAACATATACATTATTGTCTGCATTAGAAATTGTTGATTCTCCATAGAATCCAATTTTTATAACCCCACTATATGCTGACAGATCTAAAATAATTGTTTCACCCGTGTTTGATATGTTGTTATAAACATAAGGAGAACCAGCATTATCCCATAAACGCAGGGTGTTGGCTGAGCTCCAGGTTTGTCCATTGTCAGTTGAAATGACCACGGCAAATTTATCATCCACACCTGTTGTATTAGCTGGGCCGGTTGAATTCCAAAAAGTTAGTGCCAGGTCAAATCTCAACTCATAATCAGTTGAACCATCGCCAAGGTCGATAGGAGGAGTAATCATCCAGGCGTATAAGCCGGTACTCCAGATTTCAAGCCTGGCTGAACCGGTGGTCCCGACATTTGCAAAGCCGTCAACTGTCCAGGCACTTGAAGTTCCCGTCAGAACAGATGGATCGGCTAACAAGCCTGATGTTTCTGTCCAGTTAAGCGGGGGATAAGTGTCAAAAGTTTGTGTAAATGGTGGGGTTAAAGTTGGGTCAGCCAATGTTGTAAATGACCTGACCACACTTGCCTCTCCATCACCCGTAGCATTGGTTGCTACAACTTTCCAATAGTAGGTTGTTAAATAGTCTAATGGGGTTGCAACCACATAAGGTGAGGCAGTTACAGTTGTAAGTAGGGTTGTTGGATTAGGATTCTCATCGAGATAGATTTTATATCCTGTTGGAACACCCCCGGTAGCGGCAGGAGTCCAGCTCAGGCTGGGGGTTATACTCACATTGGTTGCCGCATCAGCCGGCGCAACAAGCGTAACGGCATCAGGTACCACCGATGCTGTTACAGGGCCTGTAATATAGTCAATGTATACACTGCCGCCAGATCCGCCTGTCGCATAATAAGTGCTGAAGGCAAGATAATAATCGTCGGCAGGAATGGAAGAAAGATCAATTGTGTATAAAGCAAATGCACCAGCACTGGGTAGTTCAATTTCAGATCCAATATTTGTCCAGGTAGTTCCATCATCTGAATATTGAACCTGTATTCTTTGATAAATACTCGTAGTACTTGTCCTGGCATAGAAAGTCAGGGCGCTGCTGCTGTTAATTGAAACAAGAGGAGTTCTTAATAAACTTGCTGTTGCAGTAGTATATTTATAGGCAGAAGCGACGCCTTCATAAGAATAAGAGGTAGATCTTGACCAGGTACCGGGGTTGGCCCAGCCAGCAGGAGGGAAGGTGGTTGCTTCAAAGCTTTCGAATAATGTGCCTTCCGGCAATGCAGTTCCGCTTAAGGCAACTACAGATGGTGATCCTGTGGCATTGTGTGTAAAATTCAGATTCGCTGTTTTGAAGCCGCTTGTAGTTGGGGTGAAGACTACACCAACTGTTGCAGATTGTCCGGCAGTCAGATTCAGTGGATACAAGTTACCATCAGACAAAACAAATTGATTGGCATCAGTACCGATTATGGAAGTGGCTGGATTCAAGGTGAGAGTGCCTCCTCCTGTATTACTAATAGTAAAGGTTTGGGAAGCTGAAGAATTACCTATAACAACAGATGCAAAGTCTTTTGAAGCAGGACTTACCATAAATGTAGGTGTAGCGGGAATATCCCTGATCAACACATCATCCAGATATAAATACCAACCGTCTGCAGGGGAATCTTTTCTGGTAAATGATAAATACACAGTTCCTGAATAGGCACTCAGATCAACCGAATATTCAACGTAAGAGGTTGAATTTACAGCCACGGATGATATCGATGACCTGTGGTAAAAGCTTCTGGGAGTTGGGGGTTGTAGATGATAAAGAATCAAACTTCGTCTGGCTCTGAAGCTGAATGAGCCCTGGCCCAGAATTTCAATTCCTGGTTACCTGTTAAAGCGACAGGTGGTGTTACCAGGTAATCATCGTTTACTGTATTAAAATCTGTCAATATTCTGGCACATTGTAATCCTGTTCTTGGATTTGATGTTGATAATATCCACTTATTATCTGCATTATTATCAATTACCGTCCATCCATAAGGCGGAAATGCCGCGCCTTCAAATCCTTCGGTAAATGGAAATACAGTGACTGTCGGGTCGGGGCCTGTGGTAAATGACCATGTGGCACAATCGGTTGCGTCACCATTATCATTGTAAGGCACCACTTTCCAGTAATAAGTAGTGGAGTAATCCATATTTCCCGCAGGATCGTAAGTGGTTACTAGACCTAGGTCAATAGGTGTGGCGGGCAGTTCATCGGCTCCAAAGTAAAGATTGTACCCTGTTGGCGCACCCCCCCCGGAAGCCCAGTTAAGGGTGGCTGAGGGAAGAACATTGGTGGCTGCATCGGCCGGGGAGACCAGTGGCTGGTAGTTAGGAGGGGTGACTATTGCCGGTGGGGTCCATGTGAATGTCAGACCGCTTGCGGGAAAGATAGAGCTGGTTAATGTGCAGGTTGCAGAATTGGATGCTCCTGCTGTAGTCGCCGCCCAATCTGTAGTCGTCGTCCTGTTGTTGAACACAGAACTGGAGGATCCTCTTAAACCTACCTGCTTTGTTCTGGCTGTGGAGTTCTTAACTATGGTTCCATAACCGATTTCAACAACGTTGGTAGTCCGGTAGAGTTTTACCTGAAAGTTGTAGCCGGATGCAGCAGCATAATGCCCGAAGTCTCTTCCATTGAATGGTCAGCACCTGGTTTGGAGTGGGCTCCGAAAGCTCATAGCGCAGGGTTGCTCCGGCATTTCCCTGTAGGTCTGCGTTAAATGCGGCAATAATATTGTTGGAGGACCCGGTGCTTAATGCCGTATAACTGCTGGAGACACTTGCACCAAAAGCAAGAAATCCGTTGGCATTTACACTGAACTGTGTGAAATTAGTTTCATTAAAGTTAAATAACCAATGCTGTTGGCATTATAGTTGTTGTCATCCATAGTTGTATCTGAACCTAGTTAGCTCCTCCGGTAATTTCAGTATAAGTGCCAGATGAACTCACGAATGAGTAGGCATTTATCGCCCCCACGAGCTTCCGGCCCATAGGAACAGCAGAATTAGCAATGTAAAAAGTTTTTCATAACACGGTTTTTTGGTTAATAAATTATGTTTGTTGGCATTATCCTGCTGAAAATCAATTAATTAATCTGAATTCATCAAAAATCTGCGAGGATAGGAGAAAAACCGGCCGTGATTAAAAATGATAGGGAAATGATAATAATGCTGTATTTCAAGATGTTACGAGAGATCGCGGACGGCACGGTGATCGTTTTTATAGCAGAACCAAAGTACAGCGCGGGAAAGCGGCATGCAAACGGGATTGGTTCAGATTTATAAATCCGGCCATAGAGTTGCGGATTTATGATTTCAAACCCATGCTGCAGTTTTCGGGATGGGAGTTTGAAAATCCCCGTAACTTTCCGGTAGTTTTTTTAGGAACCATAACCGGTTTTCACCGCTAAAATTTTTTTGAGCCATGAGGAAGACCTTCTGGTTCCCGGGTACCAGTATTATTATAATCTTCTTAACATGCAGATATACTGTGCTATACGTATGATTTCAAAAAAATGCAACTTCCTGTTAATTCCGGAAATCAGGATGATAGCATGGCCTGAATAAATAAAAAATAGAGGTTATTCAGGATATTTTAGCTCTGGGAAGCAACATTTTAAAACTTCTTAAAAAAAATTGGTTATGCATTCAGATATTTCTGCAGACCTGAATTCCCGGAAGATTATTTTTTTACACTGATTCAGCTGCGGAATCTCCGGGACAAGACGGAAGCAGATATATCATATTTTAAATATCATTAAATCAACGGCATGCGAATCTGCTATTAATACTTTCTTTTCCCGTCTGCTCAAAACTCAGGTTGGTAATATATTTTTATAATTGTAAAAATATTTTACTCTGTTTCGGGATAAATGATGAAGAGATGGGTTATAAATTTGTATATCAGGATGTTATAAACTTACAAATAAATTAGTCCTTAATATTGAATTTTTTCTATTTAAAGTTTGAATTTATAAATCCGTACCTTGATTTTCGATTTATTATTTCGTACCTTTGTTTTCATATCGCTGGTATTTCAGCCTTTACAAGCAGGACTTTACCGTTGATAAAATGTTAAAATCCGAATATTTAAAGGCTTGGTTCAGCAGTCAATCAATTGCATTCTTTATAACTGAATCCTGACTCACTCGCATCACTCTGCCCGCACGCCATACTGAACTGAATATCCGGGCGCGTTTTCCAAAGAATACCAGGCAATCTGCTGATTTGCAGATATGAAAAGATATCCTTGACCGGACAGTTTCCGGTGAACCGCATGGTTTGCTGCCTGCTTCAGGAGGTTAGATTTTAGCGGTTTGCTTATATGCGGCCGGTGCGGCTTATGGTTGTGGGGATGCGGATTGCTTCAATTATCAAACAAAAGTTACAATATCAGGTTTTTAGCTATTAATAATTTAAAGTATTGAAGCAGTGAATGATCATGGCCTGGTGATCAATGACAGGCAATGATTTTTTATCAGCGACAGAGAATCTACTACCTATGAACGGATTTATCAATGCTTTTCTGATTGTCGGAACCAGCGCATTGCTTTTACTGGCATTGCTCGCGTTTGAAAAGGCGATGCGTCAGGGCGACAAAGCCCGGTTGTACCTGGTTGTCTTTTTGTTGGTTTCGGCCCTCTATTTTACTTCTTACGGATTATATTGCTGCGCACCTGCGCCTTACAAAGAAATCGGAGGAGCGTTTAAAATACCGCTGGTTCTCGCATTTATTCCCCTGTTTTTCCTGTTTCTGCGCGACCTGATTACCGGAACCACACAGCATTTTTCAATGGTTGTCAAGCACCTGATTCTGCCGGTATTGTTTATTGCCTCCGCGCCCCTGCTTATTATTTTCCCCGAATCGGATGTTGCCATCGGCCATAATCAATATGGCTATTCCCTGCGATTTCTGCTGGGCCATGTGGTGCTGCTTTTGCAAACAGTTTTTTATACGTTGCGCATGTTCAGGCGTTATGCGCGTTACTCAGGTAAGTTGCGGAAATATTATCAGGAGTCAGACAGACATCCGGTGAAAATCAGAAACCTGTTGCTTTCATTTGTTATTTTCCTGCTGGTGCTCGATAACTGGTTAATGACATTTCTGATTCCCCAGGAAGTGTTTCCGATGATTTATCCTGTTCTGCTGTTTTCTGCGGCATTTGTCACCGGTTGGCTGGGTCTTGCTGCCCCGGCCTGTTCCTCCCCGGTTTCGGCACAAGCTTTACCGGATCAGAAAGCCGGCCAACCCCTGAAGGAAGTTGTGGTTGCCAAAGTTCCGGTTCCGGTGAATGAAGATACGGAGGAGGTCTCCGCACAGGTGAATGGCCGCAAGCCTTTCGGCGACAGTAAAAAGAAGGCCCTCTATGACCGCTTGTTAAGTTATCTGAAGGAAAGTGAGGTCTATACCAATCCCAAGCTTACCCTGAAGCAACTGGCCTCGGACCTGGATACCAATACCCGTTACCTTTCGATGGTGATCAATGAATTTGAAGGATGCAATTTTAATCAGATGCTCAACAGGTACAGGGTGAACAAGGTTATTCAGCTGCTGGTGGATAATCAGGCGGAATCATATTCTTACCTCGGGCTTGCGCAAAAGGCCGGATTTCACAGTAAATCTGTATTTATTTCAGCATTTAAGGCGCAGACCGGTTCCACCCCCACGGAATTCGCCGGGTCAATGAAGAAACTGATTCAGAATTAAAGTTTATTTCAGATCAGGAGCCAATTCCCGGCAAGGGCTTAAAACCTGAACCATGGTCTTTCAGGCCCCAATATGCCAACCGGTATCATAAGCAAAATAATAAGCAGGGCAATACCCGACCATATCAGCGTTTTCCGGTGTTTAACCCGGGAGTCGGCGGTTCTCTTAATGAGAATGCTGCCTGCCTGGGCGATTATGACTGCGATGATGTTTAACAGGGAATGCTCCACGGCCCAGTAGCGAAGGGTGCTGTCCTTCATGGCGGCGCCGAAGTTGTCCATGGCCTGCAGGGTGAATGGACTCAGAATGAAATAAAGCAAAAGACCCAGCAGGAGTTGAAGATGCAGGCTGCTGATAAACAGCAGGGAAAGATTTCTGTTGGTGCCCGAATAAGCGGTCCTTTCGCGCAATCCTTTTATAGCCAATGCAATTGAAAGTAATCCGGCAATCAGGATGATCCAGCGGTTCCATGAATGCAGGTAAAGCGAGAAGGTATAGAGTGAGCCCATCTTTACAGTTATTTTGGCAGTTAAACACTCCGGCCGGCAACATGTTCAATAAAAGGTCAGTACAACTGCTTTTTATTGTCTTAACAGGCTGAAACCGGAGTCAGCCGTAAAACTCCGAGAAGATGCCGTTCAATATCCTCCAATGCTTAGCCGGTGGTATGTTTCTGATTAATAGACCTTTCACTATAAAAAAGCAAACCCGGGAAAGAATATCCCGGGTTTAACCTGTATTGTTCGGAACAAGGGGATCAGGCGATCTTTCAAATCAGCGCATATCAATTTCATCCACACCGGGATGGTCTTCAGGTTTGAATACAAACATGCCGTCGGTAAAAGGCAGGTTAGTTTCAAACTTATTGACCGTATAGGTATAAGTGCTGCCGTTCTTGTCATAAATGGTGATGCTGCTCACCATTTTCCGCGCCCGTTCAATGGTGACCCTGACTTTGTTGAAGTTTTTCTTCTGTATGGGAACCAGTTCTATGACCTGTTGTTTGCTGGTTTCTTCCAGCAGTCTGGCCTTGAAGTTCTCGTTGTATGAACTGAGCAGGTTATTCGGGGTAAAACTGTCGTCTTCCTTACTTGCATTGTTGATCTGCACTTCATTGGCATCTTTCAGATAAGTCCATACGGTTTTGCCGTTGCTGAAAATTTCCTGTCCGGAAAAACTCAGTTTATAACTATCGCCTTTGGAAATCAGCACCCCTTTAAAGCTGTCATCGATATTCTGGGCTTTATTTTCCATCTTGTAGGTGAATTCAATGCGGACGGTTTTATAAGCCTTGGTTTTGGCTGATACTTCATCGAGAATGGTGCGGGCTTTTTTGTCAGTCTGCGCGTATGCCGGCAAAAAAAATAACAGGCTGAGCAAGGCTAAGAAAACATTTTTCATTTTTACTTTATTTATTAATCGTTTGGATTGGCTTCTGGTCTGAGGTCCTTCAAATATTGTTCCAAAGCCATTTCATTGGCAACTTTAACTTCGCGGGCCTTGCTTCCTTCAAAAGGACCGACAATCCCGGCGGCCTCGAGCTGATCGATAATCCTTCCGGCGCGGTTGTAGCCTAGTTTCAATTTACGCTGTAAAAGCGATGTGCTTCCCTGCTGGGTTTGCACGATAATCCTGGCGGCATCTTCGAAAAGTTCGTCCCGTTGGGCCGGATCAAATTCAACCTCTTTCTCATCCTGCTCATCGGCATATTCGGGCAGGTGATAGGCGTCGGGATATGCCCGCTGTGAGCCGATGAATTCGGTAATGCGTTCAACTTCGGGGGTATCCACAAAGGCGCATTGCAAGCGGATAAGGTCACTGCCTGTGGAGAGGAGCATGTCGCCCCGGCCAACCAGCTGATCTGCGCCTCCGGTGTCGAGGATGGTGCGTGAATCAATTTTTGAAATCACCCTGAAGGCTATACGGGCCGGGAAGTTGGCTTTGATGGTGCCGGTGATGATATTTACCGATGGCCGCTGAGTGGCGATCACCAGGTGAATACCGATGGCGCGGGCGAGCTGGGCAAGCCGGGTGAGCGGGGTCTCAATTTCCTTGCCGGCAGTCATGATCAGGTCGGCAAATTCATCGATCACCACAATGATGTAAGGCAGGAAGCGGTGACCGTGCAATGGATTTAACCGGCGGTCGACAAATTTTACATTGTATTCTTTGATGTTACGAACCTGTGCATCTTTCAGCAGGTCGTAACGGTTGTCCATTTCAATATTGAGCGAGTTGAGTGTCCTGACCACCTTGCGCGTATCGGTGATAATGGCCTCTTCCGAGTCGGGGAGTTTAGCCAGAAAATGCCGTTCAATTTTCGAGAACAGCGTCAACTCCACCTTCTTGGGGTCAATCATCACAAATTTTACCTGGGCTGGATGCTTCTTGTAGAGTATAGAAGCAATAATCGCGTTCAGTCCCACAGACTTACCCTGCCCGGTAGCCCCCGCCATCAATATATGCGGCATGCGCGTGAGATCGGCAATGTAAGGCTCATTCTGTATGGTTTTGCCCATGCCGAAAGGAAGCTCGAATTTGGAATTCTGGAAACGCTCATTTCCCATGATGGATTTCATCGAGACAATTTCCGGTTTAAGGTTCGGCACTTCAATACCAATGGTACCTTTTCCCGGAATCGGCGCGATAATGCGGATACCCATGGCCGCGAGGCTCAGCGCGATGTCGTCCTCCAGGTTCTTGATCTTCGAAATCCTGACTCCCGGCGCAGGGATGATCTCATACAGGGTAACGGTAGGGCCGATGGTGGCTTTTATTTTGTCGATCTGTATGCTGTAGTTTGCCAACGTTTCAACAATGCGGTTTTTGTTGGCTTCAAGTTCTTCCTTCTGAACGGAAATACTGGCTGTGCTCCCGTAATCGTCCAGCAGTTCAAGGGTTGGAAACTGATAATGCGGCAACTCCAGGGTCGGATCAAATTCAGTATCGATGCTAAACCGTTCCGGGGTTTCCCTGATCTCCTGATTTTCATTCAGGGTGTCAATATTTTCGATGGTAAGTTCTATCTCGGGACTTGGTTTGGGCTCAGCAGGCCTCGGTTCAACCTGTTCAAAACCGTTATCTTCCGGCATTGCTGCAGGCGTATCGTTTTTTATCTCCGGAAGGGGATTTTCATCCTTTACGGCGAATTCTACCGTATTGTATTTGTCTTCAGGCAACACCGTTGAATTGAAGCGGTTCTGATTGGTTTTTTGATTCATCGGTAAATCATCTCCCGACCCGTCAGATTCTTCCGCTTCATCTTTACCGGAAGGCTTTTTAGGCAATTCAAGCGGCATATTAAAGGCAAACACGAGAATGGCTATGAGCGAAAACAAGAGAAAGATCGCGGTTCCGGGTTTGCCGAGCAGGCCTTCGAGCCATCTGGCGCTCTGGTAACCGGTAATCCCTCCCAGTATGGCATAAGCCGATTGCTGCAGCAGGAAGCCAAGTGCAACCGGCAGCCACAATAACCCCAGCAAGGAGTTGCGGAAGGTTTTACCGACAGGCAGTATGGCTGCCCCCACCGCCATGCGCAATCCGGCAACAAACAACATCAGGATGATCAGGTAGGCCGCCACACCAAAACCTTTCTTTATCAGCAGCAGCGAAAGGGCGGCACCCAGCCTCCCTGCCCAGTTTCCGGCCTCGATTCCGGTGTCGAAAAGTACCCTGCGGAAAGAGTAAGTGGTAAACAGATCGTCAGATCCCCAGTTGAAATAAAGAAAGAGGTATGACGAAAATGCAAAAAGCAGGTAAAGGGCAAGCAGAATGAAGAAAACGCCCGATATCTTTACTGCACGCCCGTCGGTAAGCCAGGATGGAAATACCGGTCTTTTTCCGGATTTCTTCCCGCTTTTTGGCCGGGCCTCGTCAAATTCGTCCTTCCGGAGGGCGCTCTTCTTCAGGGTATTTCCCTTTCTTGCCATTTAGGATACTTTGGTTTGGTGCAGACGGCAAATTTACAAAAACCGGAAGACCTGATGAAGCGGAATACCTGATTCGTATGGTACTCTCAGGGTATTCCGCTGTTACAGCCGGGTCGGCCGGTTCACACTATTGCGATATCAATGCCTGGTTCTCAGTTGCCTCCGAACGACTGCCTGAGTTGTTCGGGAGTCATCTCTTTGTAGTCAGAGGGAACCTCAAATTCTTTGGCGGAAACTTTCCCCTTTTCTACACTTACCGCGGTCATATACATGTTCATTCCCTGCATTTTGTAAAAGAACTCCATCGGAATGCCTGGCAAGGTGCGGTATTCATTGTCATAGAAAAGTTTGTTGTTGCCGATGTCCTCTGTAAAGTAAACGATCATCGGACTTGCTTTGCTTTTTTCATCGCCGAAATGAATCTCGGCTTTCTTACAGGCGAAACCTGCAATTTCCTTTGTTTCAGAGGTTACCGTAACAACAGGCTCTTTTCCTGAGGGCTTGTCGGCGCCCTTGTTGGGTTTCATGGCAATCTTCTGACCCATCATATCGACCAGAAACACCGTTGATTGCTGATCTGCATCCATAATGATCACCTGGTTGATGCCTGACATCGACATTTCGATGCGGGCTTTATTCCCGTTCATCCTGACCTTGATGGTCTGCGGCAGCATGGCCAGCTGCGTTGCTTCCATTTTTGAATCGGGATAGGTAATTTTATAATTGATTGTGCCCTTGAAAGGACTGCCGGGTCTTTGGGCAAAAACAGCAGAAAGGCCGGTCGAAAGGACAAATGATATGGTAAGGAATAGTGAAATCTTATTTTTCATGCTTCAATTTTTTAAAAAGTTAAGATTTGGGCTGAAAACCCCGGAAAATTGCTATTCTTCCAGGATGACAATTTTATTGATTTTGTCACCGGCCCTGATCAGGTCAATCACTTCAAGACCTTCGAAGACTTTGCCGAAACAGGTATGGTTACGGTCGAGGTGGCGGGTGTTTTCGCGGTTATGACAGATAAAGAACTGTGATCCGCCGGTATTCCTGCCGGCATGCGCCATCGATAGAACGCCGCGGTCATGGTATTGGTTTTCTCCATCCAGTTCACAGTTTATGGTGTAACCGGGTCCGCCCGATCCCGTGCCGTTGGGGCATCCGCCCTGGATCACAAAATCCGGTATCACCCTGTGAAAAGTCAGTCCATTGTAAAATCCGCTTTTCGAAAGTTTTACAAAGTTTGCAACGGTATTCGGGGCGTCTTCTTCGAAGAATTTAACCTTCATCAGGCCTTTGGCGGTGTGAATTTCTGCTGTGATCATTAGTCTCAGGTTTATTTTACTAATTAATGGTTCTGAAAAGTTTATTAACCCTGATCTTTCCACCGAACAGGGGTTTCCTGTTGTCGAGCGAAAGCCATACAAATACCGCTTTCCCGACAATGTGGTCCTGAGGTACAAAGCCCCAGAACCGGGAGTCGGCGGAGTTGTGGCGGTTGTCGCCCATCATCCAGTAGTAATCCATCTTAAAGGTGTAGGATGTGGCCGGCTTGCCGTTGATCAGTATGGTATTGCCCTGTATTTCAAGGTCGTTAAGTTCATAGTTCTTGATGATCCGCTCGTACAATACGATGTTTCTGTGGTTGATTTCAACAGTCGTGCCTGCTTTCGGGATTACCAGCGGGCCAAAGTTGTCTACATTCCAGGGATAGGCTGAGTCGAACGGGAAAATGTAAGGCTGCCAGAACCCCGCGGGCTGGATAATCTTTTTAACCTCCCTGACATTGATGAAGCCTTTGAGTTTTTCGGCTGCCTCATTGGTCAGGGTTATTACATATTCCTCAGGGCCTGCCATGCCGATTTCTTCGGTAATGTCAAGTTTGTCAAGCGCCATGGGGTTGATGCGGGTGCCGTCGGTACGTACAATATATTTAAACTGCGCGAGTTCGGGCACATCCGCAGGTTTGCCGTTGATGTGTACAACCTGGTCAATGATCTGCAGGGTATCTCCGGGAATCGCCAGGCAACGCTTGATGTAATTTTCCCGCTTGTCCACCGGGCGGGCTACAATTTCTCCAAAATTAACCTTGTCGTTCCATACCCTGTTGCGTGTGTAATCCCTTACCAGCGCGTAATAGCTCTGGTTCTGAACTTTCAGGGCTACCGTGTCGCCGTCGGGATAATTGAAAACCACCACATCGTTGTTTTTGACTTTTGAAGGACCGGGGAACCGGTAGTAGGGCAGTTTGATCCATTCAACATAGGATTTCGTGTTCTCCGTAAGCGGCAGGGTATGGTGCACAAACGGGAAGGCGATGGGGGTGTTGGGTACTTTGGGGCCGTAACTCAGCTTGCTGACGAAAAGGAAATCTCCGACCAGCAGGGATTTTTCCATAGAAGAAGTTGGTATCGTATAGGCTTCAATCATGAATATACGGATGATGGAGGCCGCGATCACCGCGAAGATGATGGCATCCACCCATTCCCGCAGGGCGGTCTTCTTAATCCTGACCCGGTTTGCCGGAATGGTATAGTCCTTTTCCTTTTTAAGACCCAGCCAGGGCAGGTAAACTACCGGAAACAGAACGGCCAGTGCCTGCTGCCCGAGGCTGTGAATTTTGTAACATTTCAGGGTTTCAACCACCATCAGCATAACCATAAAGGCGTTGATAAACGGCATAACCAGGAAAATAAACCACCACAGTGGCTTATCGATAATCTGAAGCCAGATATAATAATTGTAAACGGGAACGGCGGATTTCCATCCCGGATGACCGGCGTGCCCGAATGTTTTCCACAAAAGTGCCGGAAAGAAAATGATCAGTAAGATCAGGATAAGTGTTGGTGACATAGATTTCTTCTTGATGATCTGCCATGACGGGCAGTGCGTGGTGCAATATTAAGGTTTTTTATTGAGTTAAGGTTTATTCCCAAGCAAATCTGCCATGCCGAAAACCCCTTTACGTCCCTGCAACCATTCGGCAGCCAGCACGGCACCCAGGGCAAAACCCTCCCTGTTGTGGGCGGTATGCTTTAGCTCAATGTCGTCGGTGAGCGAAGACCAATTTACAATATGCGTGCCGGGAACCTCGCCGGTCCGCTCGCTGATTACTTCCAGCTCACCGGGATTTGCGCCGTAGCCGCTGATCCACCGGTGGTAAGCCTGATTCGCTTCAAGGATGGCGTCAGCCAATGCAATGGCTGTGCCACTCGGTGCGTCTTTTTTATGAATATGATGAATTTCGTGAATGGCAGCGCGATAAGTGCTGTATGGATTCATCAGACGGGCCAGCTGCCTGTTGATTTCAAAAAATATGTTAACCCCTATGCTGAAATTCGGTGCATGGAAAAAGGAATGATTGCCAGACCGGCAACGCTGAATAGCCTCTCTGAGGCCATCGGCCCAGCCGGTGGTTCCCGAAACTACCGGAATGCCAAGGTCGAAGCACCGGTTAACAGCCATGGCCGCAGCGGCCGGAGTGCTGAAGTCAATTACGGCCTCGCATGACTTCAGCATTTTTTCAGCAGACATCCAGCCATCAGGTGTGTCGATGGCAATCAGGATCTCATGGCCTCTTTCAACCGCAGCTTTTTCAACTTCATGGCCCATTTTGCCATATCCTGATAATGCAATCTTCAATTTTGTCAGATTTTAGTTCAGAAATTCATACTGAGTCTCACACCCGTAGTCCCGGGCAAACCCGGACCGTAGGGATTGATAATTGCCGGTTCAACCCTGAGCGAAAGGTTGTCGGAAACGTCATAGTCGAAAAAATGCGCATCCACCGCGGCATCAATCACATTGAGGATGTATAAGGCCGCACTGTAAATGATATTTAATTCTACCCGCCTTCTGTAAAAGTCCCGTCCCCGGAGCAGATCGCTGGTGTTAGGATACCTGGTGACATATTCGTTGTCTGTTGGATAAGTATCGCCGTTTGACACATAACTGTAGGCTTCAGTGAATTTTTTCACCTCGTCATTGTTGATTTTAATCGAATACCCGAGATAGCCAAAGCCGGCATAAATAATCGGGATTTTCCAGTATTTTTTGTTGTATGCCTGGCCAAGGCCGGGCAGGGCGAGAGAGTAAATGGTTGCTTTATGCGGGGAGTGCAGGGCCCTGACCATCGTGTCGCTGTCCATTGTTTTCTTCGGCGGGAAGTACATGGCATCTTCCTGCGCAAAGGCCGGGCAGCCGGCGGCTGCCATAAAAATGAAGAAAACCGCAGCCAGTGCGGTTGGTTTTATATTGCGGAAGTTAACTTTATGGAACGGTTTATTCATACCCGGCCTGCCTGGTGCATTATTAACGTGAAAGCAGCTCTGCAAGTATTCGTTCGAGTTGTTTTTGTGAATTGAAACTGATCACGATATTTCCTTTGCCCTTCTGGTTCAGGGAAACATTAACTTTTGTGTCAAGTTTTCCGGCAATATTCTCACGGATGGCTTCAATTTCACGGGGCAATTCCCTTGCCGGAGCCTCCTTGCGTGATGCAGGCTGTTTGTTCAGGTTACGGACGATCTCTTCAACTTCCCTTACGGAAAGATCTTTGGTGATGATATTCTTCAGGATCGCTACCTGCGTTTGTTCGTCATCAATGTTTATTAAAGCCCGGGCATGACCCATCGAAATTTTATTATCCCGGATAGCCACCTGCAGTTCAGCCGGCAGTTTGAGCAACCGGATATAGTTGGTCACTGTTGTCCGGTTCTTGCCGACACGCTGGCTTAGTTCTTCCTGGGTAAGTTCGCACTCTTCGATCAGGCGCTGATAACTGATGGCGATTTCGAGGGCGTTGAGGCTTTCGCGCTGTATGTTCTCCACCAGGGCCATCTCGAGCATCTGCTGGTCGTTGGCAATGCGGATATAACAGGGGATTTCGTCCAGTCCTGCCAGTCTGGAAGCTTTCAGCCGTCTTTCTCCGGAAATCAGCTGATACTTGTCGTATCCCATTTTTCTGACGGTGATGGGCTGAATAATGCCCTGTTCCTTGATGGAGGCTGCCAGTTCGCTCAGGGCTTCCTGGTCAAAATCTTCACGCGGTTGAAAGGGATTGGCTTCAATCTGGCTGAGTGGGAGGGAGGCGATGGCCCCCGCGACAAAATTGCCCGAAATATCACTCGAGGTGATGTCGGTTTCCGGGCTTTCAAGTATGGCACTCAGGCCCCGGCCAAGGGCTTTCTTTTTAGGATTCATTTTCAGGTTCAATTTGTTTTTCAGATGTTTTGATCCGGGTCAGTTCGTTTTTCTGGAGTATTTCACGCGCCAGGTTCAGGTAATTGACCGCCCCGCTGCTGTTGATATCGTGCATAATGATCGTCTCTCCGAAACTCGGGGCTTCTCCAAGCTTTGTATTACGGTTGATCAATGTTTCAAACACCATATCCTGGAAGTGGGCTTTCACTTCATCAACCACCTGGTTCGAAAGCCGGAGCCTTGAATCATACATAGTCAGCAGTATCCCCTCAATATCAAGCCCCTTGTTGAGACGCTGCTGAACAATCTTAATGGTATTCAGCAATTTACCGAGTCCTTCAAGTGCAAAATATTCGCATTGAACCGGAATAATTACCGAATCCGCAGCAACAAGCGAATTGACCGTAATAAGTCCGAGTGAAGGGGAGCAGTCGATCACGATGAAATCATATTCTTCTCTGACCTTCTGGAGCACCTTGCGCATCAAAAACTCGCGGTTGGGCTGGTTGATCATTTCAATCTCGGCGCCAACCAGGTCGATATGCGCCGGGAGCAGGTCGAGATTGGGTGTGCTGGTCGAAAGGATAATGTTCAAAGGTTCAACCTCATCCATGAGGCATTCATAAATGCTGGTCTTGATATTTTTAGGGTCAAATCCCACTCCGGAGGTGGAGTTGGCCTGCGGATCAGCATCGATGATCAGTGTGCGGTATTCAAGCACGGCAAATGCTGCACCCAGGTTAATGGCAGTGGTTGTTTTCCCGACTCCTCCCTTTTGATTGGCAACGGCGATTATCTTTCCCATTATAGTCAGTTCTCTTGAAATCAGGTATTTATTTGAAATTCATGCCTTTGATGAAAGCCCCACAAAGGTACAATTTTTTATTCCATTTATCTGAAGTGTTCAGGCTGGTGTTGATAAATATAGTGGCCCGATCCGCAATTCCTTAACAGTTGCCTGATTGCCAGCAAATGAGCCGCCCGGCACAATGCAGCAGTTTACAGAAAGAAATTACATGTGCTTGTCTGGGAAATCTTTGTTTCTGATTTTCTCGGCAGTATAATGCCGGCCATTCATCAATCCTCAATGAAAAATGATAAAACCGCCCACTTGCGCAAAATTCAGGAATCTGGCTTTCCTCCTGATCAATGGGTGATTTCTAAAGGCCAAAATCTTCAGCGCTCAGGTCTGACGGATTATTCGCTTCAGCCTCGGAGAGTTCAGCGTCAATGCCTTTACCGTCGGCATCAATAAACGCAACAGCACCCGTAAGCCCCGATATGAAATTTTCGAAATCTTCCCTGTACAGAAAGATTTTATGCTTCTCATAGATAAATTTGTCCAGCTCCTCGTCAAACCGACGCTTACTCTCAGTGATGGTAAGGTATTTTTCACCTGATTTAGTCAGCTTCACATCAAAAAAATAAGTCCTTTTTCCGGCTTTGATGATATTGGTATAGATATCAACGTTATTTCTGTTGCTGGATTCTTCCATGGCAGTGTTCTGAGATTTTGAGGATGTTAACGCAAAAATATTAAAATAATTGTAATAATTCATGGGTGAAGGGCATAAAAAAAATTGACATTCTTCTCAATTCACTTATAATTAGCCTTTAATGTTTTTATTTATACTGATAATCAGGATATTAATAATGGCTCAATGTGAAAATTTCCCTACCTGTTTGCTTGCCGATCTTTTTGTTTTCCGATAATCCCTTTTTTTTTCTGAATAATTCAATCGGGTTGTTTGTGGATAATATATACCGCCGGCGCCAGGGAAATTATCGGAGTAGCAGAAACTGTGCACCGGGCGCGAAAAAAAACCGGCTTTTCCGGCAGACTTTTTCATGCCGGGGTGTACCACATGCATGCTGGTTGTTTGCAGACTGAATTTAAGGTATTTAGCATATTGGAATTGATTATGACAGTTTGACCGTTATGACAATCCTGCTGCCCAAGGCATTTTCTGAGCAAGGGTTTGAGCAGACCTTTGGTTTTTTATCGCCGTAAGCTGACCGGTTGACGGTCGGAAGGGCTGATGTTTTTCAGATATCCCTGCTGCCTGATTATCCTGTTGCCGCGAATTTTTGTCCGGTGTAATCTGTAAACCGGCAGGGCTTATCTCCCGGGTCATAAATCAGTCGATTAACCTTATGAATAAAAATTGTAATTTTGCCGGCTGTTATCCGGGAATAGAAAAGAAGTTCTTTTTCCGGGTCAGGAAACGATAAGTTCATTTACATAAAGATTTCATGCTAAGCAGAAGGCATTTAAGGATTAAGGTTTTACAATCGCTGTACGCTCATTTTCAGACGCAGGACGGCCAGATAAACCAGACAGAGAAGGGGCTGCTTTCGAGTATTGAGAGCATTTACGATTTATACATTTACCTGTTGTCCTCGATACTGGAAGTCAGGGATTTTGCCAGGAACCGCCAGGAAGATGCACGGCAGAAATTTCTGCCAACCGCCGAGGAACTGAACCCGAATACCCGTTTTGTCGACAACCGGTTTCTTGAGCAAATCGGGAATAACCGTGACCTGCAGCGCAATATTGCACGATTGAAAATATCCTGGGCCGATCACCAGGAAACGTTCAGAAAGATATTCCAGAATTTCAAAGCTTCTGAACTCTACGAAGCGTATATGAATGCCCCTGCCGCTTCCTATCATGAAGATAAAGAGCTGGTGCTGCAGATGTTTGGTGAGTTTATGCTCACCAATGAGGTTTATACCAGCATTTTTGAGGAACGCAATATTCATTGGGCCGATGATATTGACACTGCAGCATCGCTGGTTGCCAAGACCATACGGAAATGGTCTCCTGCTATGGATGAGTTTAAGTCACTGCCTCCGTTGATGATTAATCCTGATGAAGAAGGAGATGACCTGATCAGGGATTTTGTGCTTAAGTTATTCAGAAAGACGATTGTTAAAAGTGAAGAATCCGGTAAACTGATTGCCGAAAGGGCCCAGAACTGGGACCTGGAGCGCATCGCGGTGCTGGATGTTATTATTCTGAAGATGGCTATCTGTGAATTTACAGAGTTTCCTTCCATCCCGGTTAAGGTAACCATCAACGAGTATATTGAAATATCAAAGGAATACAGCACTCCCCGAAGCCGGCAGTTTGTTAACGGGATGATGGATAAACTGGTGGCTGACATGAAAGCCTCGGGTGAGATCAGAAAATCGGGCAGGGGGCTTGTGGAATGATTGCTGAAAAGCAGCTGCCGGAGGGATTCAGCATCAGGAATTATGAAGCGGCTGATTATGCCGCGGTGGAAAAGTTCTGGAACGATAACGGGCTTGGCGGCGCCCACAGGGGCGATAATGCCGCTGTTGTTGAACAAACCCTGAAAGCCGGCGGGCATCTTTTGCTGTTGGTTTCCAATGAAGGAAAGTTGGCGGGGACTTCATGGATGACCAATGACAAACGAAGAACTTACCTTCATCATTTCGGTATTGCTGAACCTTTTCGCCGCCTGGGCCTTGCTACCTGTTTGTTGAATGCCTCCCTTGAAATAGCCCGGACTGATGGTTTTCAGCTTAAAATTGAGGTTCACCGGGATAATCTGCCCGCTCAGCTGCTCTATAAAAAAGCTGGTTTTACTTTTCTAGGGGATTATGATGTGCTGATTATCAGAAATATCCATGAATAGAGCTCCGGGCCGGCACAGACTTCCCCGTTGTTTAGTTTCATTCATAACTTCTCCGGACATTAATTCGGCAGGAAATTCACAATGTTGCCCCGAAAGTGTTGCAATACTGTTTCAACCGGTAAGTCTTTTATCCGGATAGTAAAAACGTTATCTGCAAGTGAATAACCGGGCTGAACAAGCAATAAACCGGGATTGCCTTCTGAAACCAATTGTTCTGCCCTTTCGGGTTTTCCATTAATTAGCCGGGGCTAAATAATTCAGCAATCCCCGCCTGATCTGATGTTTTTAACTAACTTTGCAAAGGTGAATGAACGCTCAACCTGCTGTATACACCTGGTACAGCGTTGGCGGCTTTCCTGCTGATCAGACCGGAAATATTTATAATTCAGTCTGTTTGAGCGGAAGTGAATGTGATTTTTTTGGGCCATACAATGGCAAAAAACAGTTAAGTATGAAAATTAATGCGCTTTTATTGATTACTGCTTTCGCTTTCGCAGGATTGTTGCAGACTTCCTGTGGCAGCAAAAATGCCGCAGAGGGGCTTTATCCTGCTGATATTGTGAAGAATCCAAACACTGCAAGTGGTAAATCCGATGCCGGGAATATGCCTGTATTGGAGTTTGAAAAGGATTTTCATGATTTTGGAAGAATCATTCAGGGTGAAAAGGTTTCGTATAGTTTTAAATTTACCAATGCCGGGGAATCTGATCTCATCATATCAAAAGTCAGTACTTCATGTGGATGTACAGTGCCTGAATTCCCCAAAACACCTATCAGACCGGGAGAATCCAATAAGATTACGGTGAAATTCGACAGTGAAAACCGCCGCGGATTTCAGAACAAGAGCATTACCGTTGTCAGTAACACCCAGCCGAACTCCGTTGTGCTGAGGATAAAGGCCCAGGTAGTGCTTCCTGAAGAAATGAACTGAGTATTCTGAATTTTTTAATAACCAAATAAACCAGCAAACAAATGTTTACATCTGCATTATTAATGGCTCCGGCCGAAGGTGGCGGCAGTGGCTACAGCTCACTGATCTTTTTGGTGCTTATCATGGTGGTTTTCTACTTCTTCTTTATCAGGCCCCAGGCTAAAAAAGCCAAGGATCTCAGGAAGTACCGTGAAGCCCTGAAAAAGGGAGACAAAATCGTTACCATTGGAGGAATTCATGGTAAAATCGTTGAAGTCCAGGAAACAACTTTTACCATAGAGGTGGAAGATGGCACACGGCTGAGAATTGAAAAATCTGCGGTAGCCGGAGATGCCAGTGACCAACTGGCCAATCAGCAGAAATAGAGGAAATTAACTGTTACCGCTCGCAAAATTCCCTGCAGGTGAAAGAGATTTTACATGCTATTATTGCACGCGTCAGAAAACCAATGGACGGAAAGCTGAGAAATCGGCTTTCTGTTTTTTTGATCTGTACAATTATTTCAGTCATCATGTGGGGAATGATAAAGTTAAGCCGGGAGTATCAGATCCCGGTCAGGTTCAGTGTTGTTCCTGAAAATCTGCCCGGGGGAAAAGTGATGACTGCGAACCCTGACTCGGTCATCAGTATTACGTTGAAAGCTAAAGGTCTGGAATTGTATTCGCGTATTTTTTCAACCAGGAGCAACACGGTGACTCTTAGTCTGGATAACATCAGGCTGAAGAGGGAAGGTGATCAGTATACCGGATTTCTGCGAACATCAGGAATGCTGAAGGCCATAGAAGAGCAACTCCCTGGCGGATTTGAAATTACGGCCGTGGAGCCGGATACGTTACATTTTGTTTTTGAAAGAAGTGTCCGTAAAAGGGTTGGGGTCACGACCAGGCTTTCGCTTGATTTCAGTCGTCAGTATCAGCTGTATGATTCCGTACAGACTGATCCGGACTCAATTTATATATCTGGCAGAAAAGAAATAATTGATACCATCCGGAGTGTAACAACCGAATGGAAGACCTTTGATGATCTGAAGGAAGATATTTCTGCCAGACTGGCGCTGATAGCTCCCCGGGTCTGGCCTCCGGTTTATTTATCTGAAGATAGCGTTACAGTGCGGTTGAATGTAGAGAAATTTACTGAAGCCAGTATAGAAGTGCCGGTCAATATCAGGTCAGGGCATGGCCATGTAAACTATCGTACATTTCCTGAAAAGGTAACCCTTACCTGCAGGGTAGCCTTGCGCGACTATAACCGGGTGGATCCCTCGCTTGTGACAGTTGTGGCTGATCTGGATAAAACTGTTGTTTCGGACAGCGAAAGAGTGCTGGTTGAAGTGAGCCGGGTTCCTGCATTTATGAAGGTTATCCGCATTGAACCGCAAAAGGTTGAATATCTCATTCTGAAATAGTTAGAGGAGCGGCTGTTTCCGGAGTTTGCCCTGCCCGTGGGTTAAAATGCAGGAATCATCCCTGTCACGGATTTTTCAGTTTCCCTGAAAAGCATTATGTTTGTATAATGAACATGAAGCGGATGCTGAAAATCGGACTCACCGGGAGTATAGGAAGCGGAAAATCGACCATTGCCGGATTGTTTCGCGTTTTTGGCATTCCTGTTTATATTGCCGATGTTGAGGCGAAAAAGTTTCTGGGAGACCCGGAGGTTATCCGGATGATTGTGGAGATGGCCGGTGCCGGTGTGCTCAGTCCTGACGGATCCATAGACCGGAGGATGCTGGCATCCTTGGTTTTCAATGAACCTGCGCGGCTTACAACCCTCAATAATATCATTCATCCAAGAGTGAGGGGGCATTTCTTTAACTGGATCGAAGGGCAGTCAGGGGTGCCTTATATCATTCAGGAGGCTGCCATAATTTTCGAATCAGGCTTTTATAAAATGTTTGATAAAATAATTACCGTTGCTGCTCCCATTGAGGAACGGATCGGAAGGGTTATGCTTCGTGACGGATTGAAGCGGGAAGACGTAATGGCGCGTATAGAAAACCAATGGCCGGAGGAGTCCAAAATCGCGATGTCGGATTTTGTTATTTACAACAGCGATACGGACCTGGCCATACCCCAGGTGCTTGAAATTCACAAAACGCTGATGGGGATTTCTGAAGCAGTTATTAATCAGTAAAAAGCTATATGGAAGACTTAATTTTGGGCATTGGCTCCCGCGTGGAGCATCCCCAGTTCGGAAAAGGAGTAATCATTCAGGTTCGCTCCGATGCATGGGAAATCACATTTATCGAAAACGGTACCCGGATAATACAGCGTGACTTCACGGGTATGAGGGTGCTTGAAGCTGTTGAAACGCCTTCTGACATCGCTACCTATGAAAAAATGGAGAAGAGTCTGATCAGGGTATTGCGCCGTTTTACGGATATTCAGGAAACAGTACCGCTGGGGCAGCGGTGGACAGGAGGACGTATGGTATTGTATCCGGGCGATCCGACCCTGAAAGAGAAAGAAGTTCCGATTGATGCATTTTTTCATAAAATTGTAATGGTGCGCGACCGTTTGCGCGTGCTGGAGCAAAGGGTTAATTCAAGCGCGCTGAGCGATGAGGATAAAGTAAATATTCAGCAGTATATTACACGTATTTACGGCAGCCTGACCACCTTTAATGTGTTGTTTAAAAACAAGGATGATTATTTTACAGGTGATAAAGGCACCTGAAAAGGATGGTGTGTAGCCTGCCGATGCGTAAACAAAACCAGGATTCGGCTGTTATTGCTGTTGATTCTAACAGCGTCTGATACTTTTGTCAAATCCCGTAATCCGGTATATTCAGTCACTTGCCAGAACAAGGAACTGCCAATGGTTTATTTTTAACAAGCCTGATCTTTAATTCTTATGCTTTTCGATCTTGACCTGATTCAACGTGTTTATGCAGCGATGCCCCAAAGGGTAAAAAATGCCAGAGCCCTGCTTGGCAGACCGCTGACACTGAGTGAAAAAATCCTCTATTCCCATCTGTTTGAAGGAGAGGAGTTTAAGCCCTACTCAAGGGGTGATGATTATGTAAACTTTGCGCCCGACAGGGTTGCCATGCAGGATGCCACGGCCCAGATGGCGCTGTTGCAGTTTATGAATGCAGGTCGAAGCAGGACCGCTGTTCCTTCCACGGTGCATTGTGATCATCTGATTCAGGCACATTCCGGAGCACAGGCCGATCTTGATGCCGCCCTGGATCAGAACAGGGAAGTTTTTGATTTTTTGCAATCCGTATCCAACAAATACGGCATCGGTTTCTGGAAGCCCGGTGCAGGAATAATTCATCAGGTGGTACTGGAGAATTACGCATTTCCCGGAGGAATGATGATTGGTACCGATTCGCATACCGTGAACGCCGGTGGATTGGGGATGATCGCCATAGGTGTCGGGGGTGCTGACGCTGTGGATGTAATGTCCGGAATGGCATGGGAACTTAAAATGCCCAGGCTGATAGGTGTAAAACTCACCGGCAGGCTTAACGGATGGACATCTGCCAAAGATGTAATCCTGAAAGTGGCCGGGATACTTACCGTAAAAGGAGGTACCGGTGCCATTGTTGAATATTTTGGCGAAGGGGCGGATGCCATTTCTGCAACAGGAAAGGGTACCATTTGCAATATGGGTGCAGAAATCGGAGCGACAACTTCCATCTTTGGTTATGATGAAAAAATGAGTGTCTATCTCCGCGAAACCGGCAGGGCTGTTGTAGCTGATCTGGCCGATCAGATTACAGCCGACCTTCGTTCGGATGAGGAAGTGTATCAGAATCCTGAAAAATACTATGATCAGTTGATTGAAATCAACCTATCGGAACTGGAACCTCATATCAATGGCCCGTTTACACCTGACGCGGCATACGGTATTTCTGAGTTCGTGAAAATTGTGAAAGAGAAGAACTATCCGCTGACGCTTGAAGTCGGGCTTATCGGATCGTGTACCAATTCATCCTACGAAGACCTTACCCGTGCGGCTTCTGTTGCCCGTCAGGCAAAACAGAAAAAACTCAAAGTGAAGAGTGAGTTCATCATTACGCCCGGTTCAGAGCAGATCCGCTACACTACCGAACGCGATGGATTACTCGATGTTTTCGAAGATATCGGCGGCGTGGTGATGGCCAATGCCTGCGGCCCCTGTATCGGCCAATGGAAACGCCATACCAATGACCCTGAACGAAAAAATTCAATTATTACCTCATTTAACAGAAACTTCGCCAAAAGAAACGATGGTAACCCGAATACCCATGGTTTTGTGGCTTCGCCTGAAATAGTCACAGCAATGACCATCGCAGGTTCCCTGACTTTTAATCCACTGACCGACAAACTGCAGAATGAAAACGGAGAGTGGGTTTCGCTGGATATGCCCGAAGGGCTCGAACTTCCACCGGATGGTTTTGAGGTGAGAGATGCCGGTTATGTAGCGCCTATGGAAGATGGAAGCGACGTCAGGGTGGTTGTAAAACCTGATTCTTCGCGACTGCAGTTACTTCAGCCTTTTCCTGCCTGGGACGGAAACGACATGATGGGATTGCGGCTGCTGATTAAAGCCAAAGGTAAATGCACAACAGATCATATCTCAATGGCTGGTCCATGGTTGAGATTTCGCGGCCACCTGGATAATATTTCGGACAACCTCCTGATCGGAGCAGTCAATTATTATAACGGAAAAACCAATTTTGTAAAGAACGGCCTTACAGGCGGTTATGATGCTGTTCCTGCGGTTGCCAGGGCATACAAGGCTGCTGGCGTCGGGTCAATCGTTGTAGGTGATGAAAACTATGGTGAAGGGTCTTCGCGTGAACACGCTGCCATGGAACCCCGTCACCTGGGCGTTAAGGTGGTACTTGTAAAATCCTTTGCAAGGATTCATGAAACAAACCTGAAAAAGCAGGGAATGCTGGCCCTCACTTTCGCAGATAAAGCAGATTATGATAAAGTGCGCGAGGATGACATTGTTTCTGTAAGCGGATTGAAAGATTTTGCACCCGGCAGGCCATTTTTACTTACACTTGATCATGCAGACGGAACCACTGAAAGCCTGGTTGTAAACCATACCTATAATCAGTCTCAGATTGAATGGTTTATGGCAGGCAGTGCCCTGAACCTGATACGGAGGCAGATCGGGGAATAAACGGACTACAGGATTTAAACGCCGGAATGACAGCAATCTTCCGGCGTTTTCATTCATAGCCCTGATTAACAAAAACCGTTGAGCAGAGATCTGTTTTATTTTTTCAGGCAGGGGGATTTTTTGGACAATTTTACTTTAATGCCGCAATATTCGAATCCTGATGCCGTTTGTTACCAGATTAACTGCTGTTCTCTTACATTTGCACACTGATATAAAAGCTATACTGTGATCCGAAAATTGTCTTTTCAACTAACTATTATCCTTAGTTTTATCGTCTGTGCCGGTGTTCAGGCACAGATCGGGGGTACAAGCACTTACCGTTTCCTGAATCTGCCCAACTCTCCGCGTGTGGCAGCTATGGGTGGCAATTTCGTGGCCATTTCAGATAATGATTTATCAGTCGGACTGAACAATCCATCACTGATCACCAGGGAAATGCACAATGCCGTTTCTTTAAACTTTGTGGACTATTTTTCAGATATTAATTACGGGTTTGCCAGTTATTCCAGAACTTACGAGAAGGCCGGCAGTTTTGCTGCCAGCATGCAATATATCAATTACGGCCGCTTTACGTATACTGATGAAACAGGCATTCTTGCCGAAGATGCCGGTGAATTTTCAGCCGGTGAATTTGCCCTGGTACTGGGCTGGGGGCGTCGCCTTGATTCCCTGTTCAGTATCGGAGCCAATCTGAAGACCATTTATTCGACATTTGAAACCTACAATTCATTCGGGCTTGGCGTGGATGTTGCCGGAACATACCATGCACCTTCCGGATTTACCGCTTCTTTGATCGCCCGGAATATTGGAAGACAGCTTAAAACCTATACCGCGGGGAATAATGAACCACTTCCTTTTGAAATTCAGCTGGGTATCTCAAAAAGACTGCAGCATTTGCCTTTCCGGTATTCGGTGCTGCTCACCAACCTCCAGAAGTGGGACCTTACATACGATGATCCCGCTGCAGATGAAATTGATCCCTTTACAGGTGAAGTAAAAACGAAAAGCAAGGCGGGTGAATTTGCCGACAAAGCAATGCGGCATGTCGTAATCGGAGGGGAGTTTATTCCTTCGAAGAATTTCAGTCTCCGCTTGGGCTACAACTACCAGCGCCGCCAGGAAATGAAAGTTGACAGTAAGCGTTCTACCGTTGGTTTTTCATGGGGGATAGGCCTGAGGGTATCGAAGTTTAATTTTTCTTACGCCCGTTCAGCCTACCATCTGGCCGGGTCTCCAAACTTCCTGAGTGTCGCTTTTAACCTGTCTGATTTCGGCGAAAACAGAAAAACCGCGGATGGCGGTCTGCAGTAGTTTTTGCTTCAACGGCCTGTAAAAGTACCGCATTCATTGCTTACTTTTGCAGCATGAATCCTGCAATTCCCGTAATTGAGATTGATCATTCCTCCGGATTTTGTTCGGGCGTAAACCGTGCCATAAAGATTGCGGAAGACAGGCTTCTGCGTGGGGATTCCATTTACTGTCTGGGTAACCTGGTCCACAATGAAAAAGAGCTGGAGCGCCTGAACAGGTTAGGGATGCATTTTATACGGCACGGAGAGATAAAAAGTGACATGAAAACCGTCTTTATCCGCGCTCACGGAGAACCTCCGGAAACCTACAGGATTCTTAAAAATAATAATACTTCGGTAGTTGATGCCACATGTCCGGTTGTGCTGAGGCTGCAGCATAAAGTAAAGGAAAGCAGCAGGCAGTTCCGGGAGAAGGGCAGCGGGATGGTTATTATTTCCGGCAAACCGGGTCATCCCGAAATTACCGGTCTTCTGGGTCATACAGAGGGCAATGCCATGCTCATCAGTAAAATTGAAGAGACCGGTTTGATCGATTATAACCAGCCATTGCATGTTTATGCCCAGACAACGGCCGGAGAGGAGGAGTATGATGCTATTTGCCGTCGTATTCTGGAAAATTCTTTGCAGCAGACCGGCAGGGATGACCTGGTAACCATCCACAACAGCATCTGTCGTCAGATGAGTCAAAGAGCTCCCCGCTTGAGGGAGTTTGCAAAGAAACATGATGTGATTATCTTTGTAACAGGGTCGGAAAGTTCAAATGGACGCTATCTGTCAGGCATCGCCCGCGAAATCAACTCAAAAACCTATGTCGTTGGAAGCCCGTCTGAGCTTGATAACTGGTTTGCCGGCGCCCGCAGTATCGGTATTTCAGGGGCGACCTCCACACCGCGCTGGCTGATGGAAGAAGTGGCAGACAGAATCAAAGCCATTGTTCAAAATAACCTTTGATGCATGTACCTCAGGAAACTTACATTATACAATTTTAAAAATTACAGTGAGGCGTCGCTGGGGTTTTCTGAAAAAATTAACTGTTTCACAGGCCGGAACGGTGCCGGTAAAACCAATCTGCTGGATGCCATCTATTACCTGTCGTTTACCAAAAGCTATTTTAACCTGATCGACAGTCAGAATATCCGGCACGGAGAGGACTATTTTGCCATTCATGGTCAGTTTGTCCGGAATGGTAACGGCAATGATGAAGTCAGTTGTATTCAGCGCCGGAACCAGAAAAAACAGTTCCGGATCAATACCAAGGATTATGACCGCATGGCTGATCATATAGGAGCTTTCCCATTGGTGATGGTGTCACCCTACGATCGCGATATGATCAACGAAGGCAGCGAACTCCGGCGGAAATATATGGATTCGGTAATATCCCAGTTCGACCGGATGTACCTCGACGACCTGATTACCTATAACAAGGCGCTTTCGCAAAGGAATGCACTCTTAAAGGATTTTGCCGAGAAAAGATATTTTGATAAAACATCACTGGAAATCTGGGATGAACAAATGGCCGGCCCTGCCGCCCGGATTTTTGCTCGCAGAAATGTATTTATTGATGGATTCCTGCCGGTTTTCAGGAAATATTTTGAATTTATCAGCAACGGAAGGGATCTGGTAGATATAGTCTATGCATCTGATATGCGTGATTCCTCACTCGGTAAACTGCTGCAATCGGGGCTTCAGCGCGACCTCGCCTCCCGGTTTACCACTGCGGGCGTTCATAAAGATGACCTGGAATTTACCATCGGTGGCTATCCTGTAAAGAAGTTTGGCTCACAGGGGCAGCAAAAATCATTTGTGCTTGCAATTAAACTGGCGCAATTTGATTATACCCAGGGAATTAAAGGCTACAAGCCCATTCTGTTGCTTGACGATATCTTCGATAAACTTGACAATGAACGCGTTTCCCAGCTTATACACCTGGTTGGCGACAATTCTTTCGGACAGGTATTTATCACGGATACCCAGCCTGAAAGAGTCAATAAAATATTTGAATCAGCAAGTATTGATCATAAGCTGTTCACCGTTAATCAGGGCCTGGTAAACGAAGGAGCCGGTGCTGTATGATCGGAATGTTTTAAAGAAGGATCGCATATCATTGGCCGGTAAATTGTTTTCCGTCAGAGATCATTTGCCGGCGGATTGTCTGAAACTTAAATCATCGCATCATGAAGATTATCTGTATTGGTCGCAATTATTCAGAGCATGCAAAGGAGCTGAACAACCCGGTTCCGGCTGAGCCTGTTTTTTTTATGAAGCCCGAGTCTGCCCAGTTGCGCAATAATCAGCCCTTTTTCTATCCATCATTCTCAAGCGACATCCATTATGAAGTTGAACTTGTTCTACACATCAACAAGGTAGGAAAGAATATACAGGAAAAATTTGCGCACACCTATTACGATGGAATAGGGGTAGGCATTGATTTTACTGCCCGCGATCTGCAAAAAAAGGCTAAAGAAAAAGGCCTCCCCTGGGAAATGGCGAAAGCTTTTGATTTCTCCGCGCCGGTCAGCGAATTTATAACGGTTTCCGCTTTTCATGATCTGAATAACATCGCTTTCGGCCTTTATAAAAACGGTGAAGTCGTGCAGCAGGGAAATTCACAGGATATGATCTTCTCCTTTGATGCAATAATCGCCTATGTATCGCGATTTGTAACCCTGAAGCAGGGCGATTACATCTTTACAGGGACTCCGGCAGGCGTAGGTCCGGTAGTTATCGGCGACAGACTTGAAGCATTTATCGGAAATGAGAAAATGCTGCTCTGTAATATCAGGTAAATCCCTGGTGACAGGCAAACGAATTTAATGATGTCATATCGGCCATGGCAATAACAGATCTGTCCGGGGAATGAGAAAATCTGAAAACGGGATTATTCGGTGGCTGTATGGCGCTGGCGTGTTTCTGATAATATATTTATCACTGGTCAAAGTTGCCGGGGAATTGAATGATTATCCTGCAGGAGACTGGAGGTCAGAGATATATGCTGATAAATCCGGGTATTATATTTATCTGCCGGCTGCATTTATATACGGATTTTACGAGTCTTCTTATCCCGACAGTATTGATGTCAGGATAGGTGACGGTTTCAGTTTTTACAGGGGCAAGCTGGTTACCAAATACACCTGTGGCGTAGCATTATTAACCAGTCCGTTTTTTATAATCACGCACCTGATTCAGCTGGCATCCGGTGAAACGGCGGATGGTTTTTCGCCCGCTTACCTGAATTATACATACATGGCTGCGATTTTTTACCTCCTGGCCGGTGTGATTGCCCTGTGGCTTTTCCTGCGGAAGCGGTTTTCGTCAGTAGTGTCAGCGCTGACTGTTTTGCTGATCGTTGGTGCCACCAATTTGTTCTACTATACCTTCAGGGATTCCCTGATGTCGCACGTCTACTCTTTTGCCCTCTTTGGTTTTCTGTTGCTGGTCACCGGCAATCTCAAAACAAAATCCGGTACCGGTCGCATTTTTTTGATAAGCCTGCTGGCATCTCTCATTGTAATTGTAAGGCCAAGCAATGTGATTTTTCTTCCTGTAATTCTGCTGCTGGATGTAAAATCAATTGCTGAACTGAAAGCCCGCCTGCGAGTTCTTTTCAGGCCACTAAATCTTTTAATTATTCTGTGTACTGCAACATTGGTGTTCTTGCCCCAGCTGCTCTACTGGAATTTTATTTCCGGAAATTTGTTTTACTACTCTTATGGGAACGAGGGCTTTATATTCTGGAATAGTCCAGAAATTACTAAAGTGATGTTTTCGCCGGATAACGGGCTGTTGGTATACGTCCCGCTTTTTGGTTTTATGGTTATTGGGCTGCTCTTCATGGTTTTTACCCGGAAAAGCAATGGATGGCTGATATTTACCATCCTTGCGCTGCATATTTACCTGGTTTCATCCTGGCATATGCCCGGTTTTGGCTGTGGTTTCGGGCACCGGACATTCATTGAATATTATGCATTGCTCTCTGTACCTCTTGCATGGCTGATACATCTGATTATTAGCGGGCGAAAATTCCTGATGATGCTTTTCGGGGGATTCATCGCCGTTTTTCTGATATGGTTTAACATGAAATTTTCGCTGGCCTACCGTAAATGTTACGAAGGGGGCAGCAGTTTTGATGTTTACAATCAGTATCTGGTGAGGGAACGGCTGCTGCCGTTCGTTTCCGGAAAGTACAGCCTTTATACAGGCTATGAAGAGGGCAATGACTACCTTATGCCCGGTACCCGGATTCATCTGACAGATATGGCTGCCGAAGGAAGAAAAGTGAACCGGATTACCCCTGAACTTACCTATTCCGACGCAATTGTGCTTCCCCTGGAACAATTGATTTCAGGGCGATTATTCAATCTTGAAGCAACCTTTCAGTTGGCTGCGCGGGATTATGCCGGTGATATACAGTTTGTATGCGCTGTGGCCAAAAACGACAGTCTGGTTTTCTATCATGCTGAACCGGTCGTCATTCAGCCCCGAAGTGTTGATTTTGCCTGGGAGAAAGTTGATCTAAAAATAGAGTTTCCGTTTTTACCTGCCGAAGGTGAGATGAAACTTTTTTTCTGGAATCGCGGAACAACTGAAATATTGGTAGATGATCTGAATATTGAACTGAAGTCATACATCAGAATCGGATTGTGGTGATTTGAAACATCAGCCTTAACCTCCCCCGATAAAGTTAAAGATGCATGTATTACTATATAAAAGCTATATCCTCAATCACTTCAGCGCCTGCAGCCTTATTCAACGATTTGATCAGTTTGCTTTTTGCATAGCCCAATTCTTCCCTGAGCGCCGGTGAGTTGAGTTTCACATAGAGGGTTTTGTTTTTGATATACAGATGTGTCGTATCACGGGCAATCATTTTTCCAACTATATTGTCCCATAAACTGATCACCCTGGCCTGGTTCAGTTTGTCGCTGAGGCGGTAGGCATCGATCAGTTCCTCAATGACCTGCCTCAGTGATTGGTTGTTGGTGGTTCGTTTTGCCATAGAAAAAATCCCGCTGACAATTGAAGGTTTCCCGGATATCTTTTTTTGTGAAAATCAATATTGAGTCCTGCTTGTTTTTTCGGTTTTTCTAAATCTTCACTGAACTTTTGTTAAACCCCCTTAATTTGATACCTGTGATGATTTTTTTGGTGTATAGCGGGAAGTCAGCTTTCATCATCCAGTCATAATAGGAAGGTTCATTACTGAATATTTCTGCGACAGATCTGCCTTTGTATTTTCCGAAATTGAAGACTTCCTGATTTTTATCGTTGTAGATAATGTGTCCTACAAGATCCGCATTCCTGTTCTGGAATGAAAATTCATGCAAAGCCTTGATGTCATTGACTACCGGGGTGGAGATTTTACCATCCCTGTCAGTATATTCTGCCCCCTGATACCTTTCGATCTGTGAAAGCAATACCTCGTAGGTGGCCCGGGTGTCAGCTTCGGCCGAGTGGGCATTGACGATTTCCTTATTGCAGTAAAATTTATAGGCAGCCTTAAGGGTGCGGGGTTCCATCTTGTGGAAAATGTTCTGAACATCTACAAACCTCCTTCCCTTAATGTCAAAATCTACTTCAGCCCTCAGGAATTCTTCAACAAGCAAGGGAATGTCAAATTTATTCGAGTTGTATCCGCCAAGGTCGCAGTTTGCCAGAAACTGATTGAGCAACGGAGCCAGCATGGCAAAGGTGGGTTCGTCTTTAACATCTTCATCAGAGATCCCATGAATGGCTGTTACCTCCCTGGGAATCGGAATTCCCGGATTTACCCGCCGGGTAAGGGTTTCTTCTCTTCCGTCGGGATGAATCTTGATGATTGAGATTTCTACAATTCTGTCGGTTCCAACATTGGTGCCGGTAGTTTCAAGGTCAAAAACCGCCAGGGGCTTGGTAAGATTAAGTTTCATAGGCTCGATAAAATAAAAAAGCACCACAGCAATGAGCGTGTGGTGCTGCGAATTTAGTTTATTTTAAACTCAGATTACCCTGTTTTGATCGAAACTTTCGAGCAGTTGCTGTAACCGTTGCAGGTACATACCTCCCAGGGCGCCGTCAACCACACGATGATCATACGAAAGAGAAAGAATCATCATGTGACGGATTGCTATTACGTCCCCGTCTGCTGTTTCGAGTACCACGGGTTTTTTCTTGATCACACCGATACCGAGTATGGCTACCTGCGGCTGGTTGATGATGGGTGAGCCGGTAATGCTTCCAAATGTTCCCAGGTTGGTAATGGTAAATGTTCCTCCTGCAATATCATCCGGTTCGAGTTTGTTTGACCGTGCTTTGTTGGCCAGGCTGTTTACATCTTTGGCAAGTCCCAGCAGGTTTTTCTGGTCAGCATTGCGGATCACGGGAACGATCAGATTGCCATTGGGCAGCGCTGCTGCCATCCCGATGTTGATGTGTTTTCTCAGGATCACTTTATAGCCGTCAACCGATGCATTTACGCCCGGAAAATCTTTAAGTGCCTGAGCGGCTGCTTCGATAAAGATCGGTGTAAAGGTGATTTTCTCTTTTTCACGCTTCTGGAAATCATCTTTCACCTTATCGCGCCACTTAACAATGTTGGTTACGTCAACTTCGATGAAAGATGTTACATGCGGCGACACCTGTTTCGACATTACCATGTGGTCGGCAATCAGCTTTCTCATACGGTCCATCTCAACAATCTCATCGCCGGCGGCTGATACAACCGGAGGGGCTGAAACTCTGGGCGCGGCCGGAGTTGCCGCAACAGGGGTGCCTGCGGCAGGAGCGGACACTGTTGGGGATGGTTGTGCAGGAGAGGCTGTCCTGCTTTTCAGGTAGGCCATCAGATCATCTTTGGTAAGCCTGCCGTCTTTTCCGGTGCCTGGGATGGCATCGAGCTCCGACTGGCTGATCCCTTCAGTTTTAGCGATATTTTTAACCAATGGCGAATAGAACCTGTCCGGGGAACTCTCAACAACGCCGGCACTTAGCAATTTGTCGGCAGTTTCACTCTGCACGGGTGCTGACTGCGCTGGTTTTCCGGCGGTTGAAACTTCTTCAACAACTTCGGTCGCAGCGCCGGCATCGGTTTCGATGATGGCAATCACTTTGCCAACGGCAACCACGTCGCCTTCATTGAAAAGGACCTGTACGAGTTTACCTTCAACGGGAGAAGGTATCTCTGAATCAACTTTGTCTGTAGCAATTTCTACAATTGGATCATCTTCTTCAATGGTATCGCCCGGATTTTTAAGCCACTTCGTGATGGTTGCCTCAATAATGCTTTCGCCCAGTTTGGGCATAATCACTTCAAATTTTGCCATTTTATGTGTATTTGATCCGCAATCCTCTGGCGGGGAGCGGCTGATTTCTGTTTGTTTGCTGGCCTATTTAACAATTTTCGCCTGAAAAGGTTTACCCGCTTTTCAGGCTTTACGGCCCAGGTGACGAAATGAACGCAGGAAAATATTTAAATCGTTTGATAAACGGTAATCTCTTGCGTATAACATATTCAGTCTCAGAATGGTTTCCTGGTCCAGATTACTGATTCTGAGCATATCGGTCGGATTCAAAATGCCTTTCCTGACCGGGGGGAGCGTGGTCGCTCCCTGTTCAAAGGAACTGTAACCAACCCAACTTCTGAATCCGGATAAAACCTTCAGCACATTAAGCGGAAAATTCAATGGATTTTTCATCATCCACATCAGGACTGGGGAAAGAGGCAATAATAAAAGCGCAGTGCCGAAATCCAGCAGTCGTTTATTCCTGAGGTTGTTGACTTTAGTTATGGAATTGATGTCAACAATGTAAACATCTCCCATAGTGCTGATAGAATTGGAGCCGATGATGGACAAACTCTCCGGTGGCGCAATTTTGAATTCAATTTCCATGTCGCGCAACTGTGCCATGGTATCAATGATCCGGTTGGCCGGGATGTCGCGGGCGCAAAAGATGACTTCATCAATTTTATAAATATTGATGATATCGCTGATATTTGCAATAGAACCGATATAACCTTCATTCCTTTCGGGATGGTTTCCTGTTGATACGAGTCCGATAAATCCGGGATTTCTCAGGCTATTGCGCAACAGATCAGCTACCCTGCCGGTTTCATCCCCGCTGCCGACAATGGCAAAGCGCAGGTTTTCGTTATACCCCAGTCTGTAATTCCTGAACCCTGCTAAATGCAGCGTGAGTCTGATTCCGGTCATGGAAATCAGCCCCCATAGCCCGGTAAGTATAATGATGGCGCGCGAAAACCTGAACCCGGCCGGCAATAGCGCGTAGAAAACCAGGATTACAACCGTGCCGGCAAACAGACCGGTGTAGACTTTTCTGAGACTGAGCGGCTTGTCGTAACCTCCGGCGATCAGCACGGAAAAAAGCCAGATCAGGATATAAGCGGGGAGCAGTCCATAAAGGAACAGGGGAGGGTAGTGCCCGCCGAAAGTGTAGGTAACGGCAGATTCCCAGTAATTTACGATCAACAGTGAGCCCGAATATATTACAGCAGCATCTGCCAGGGGAAGCATAACCCGCTTCAGCAACCGGTGAATAATGGATACACCGGCCCTCAGGTAAATGGCAATATGTATCAGAAATGAAAACAGCTGCGCATTCTTCTGCGAAAAGTGTTTCCTGGCGAAAATCACCATGGCATTGTAGAAAACAAACACGTAATTGATGCTTGATTTCTTGGTGCTTTCGCCTTTATAATGAATGATGCGTGCCCCCGGATAGTAGTAGTTTTTATAGCCTGCTTTTGTGATGCGGTAACTCAGGTCTATGTCTTCGCCATACATAAAGAATGTTTCATCGAGTAACCCTGTTTTTTCAAGTGTTTCACGCCTCAACATCATGTATGCGCCGGCCAGTACATCCACAACATGGGTTTGATCCCTGTCGAGGTATCCCAGATGATACTGCCCGAATATCTTTGATTTCGGGAATAGTGCAGATAAACCGAATATCTTGTAAAAAGCAACCGCGGGTGTCGGGAGGCCCCGTTTTGATTCCGGCAGGTACTTTCCGCTGCCGTCAACCATCTTAATGCCTAGTCCTCCGGCATCAGGATGTGCATCCATAAACTCCACCGAGCGGGTAAAAGTATCCAGCTCGACTACCGTGTCGGGATTCAGCAGCAGAACATATTCACCTGAAGATTCACGGATTGCCTGATTATTGGCTACCGAAAATCCGGTGTTAACCGTATTGGCAATAAGTCTGATCCGGGGAAATTTTTCCCTGACCATTTCCACCGAACCATCAACGGAATTATTGTCTACCACGAAGACTTCCGCATCCAGGTCACGGATCGCGGCTTCAACGGAATGAAGGCATTGCTCAAGGAAGTATTTTACGTTGTAGTTGACAATTACAACCGAAAGTTTCATGCGGTATTCGTTATTTACAGTCCGTAAAGATATGGAATAATGGAGAAATGTGATCCTGTATTCACCGGAAAGCTTTGTGAATGGTAATTTTCAGAAACGACATTATTACTTTGCCCTCATAATGTTATGGCTTAGCTTTGCAAAGAAATTTATCATGACAATACACCGGCATTTTATTCTGCATAAACCCTACGGGTATCTCAGCCAGTTCCGGTGTGAACACAACTGGAAGAAGATGCTTGGCGAAATATATGATTTTCCGGAGGGCACCATGCCGGTCGGAAGATTGGACGAGGACAGCGAAGGCTTGCTGCTGTTGACTACGGATGGCAAACTTTGCGACCTGATGAGGGCGAAAGATAAGGAGAAGGAGTATTATGTCCAGCTGGATGGATTGATCGGCGAAGCGGGATTGAATAAATTGAGGAATGGGGTTGAAATCGGAATTCGCGGTAAAAAATACCTGACGCTGCCCTGCAGGGCGGAGCTTATTCCTGATCCCGGCTTTCCCCCGAGGGCTAAGAAAATCCGTGATGACAGGCACGGGCCGACTTCATGGGTTTCGATTACGATTACAGAGGGCAAAAACAGGCAGATCAGGAAGATGACCGCGGCAGCGGGTTTTCCGACATTGAGACTGGTCAGGGTTCGCGTTGACCGGGTTGTGCTTGGAGATCTCCCTGCAGGAGAGGTAAGAGAAGTCGGCAGGTTCTGATCAGAAGCAATCCGGGGCGTATTTCAGGCGGATCTCATTCAGCGCATGCCGTATCCAGGAATACAGCGGCCATGGTTTTCCGGTGCTCCTCTGGAACACTGCTCAGAAATTCTACCCCGTTGCAGACTGAATTGATCAGATCGTAGTTTTTATTGAAATCCAAAGGGGCAAAGGTTTCCGTTGCATTGTCCTGCTGGTCAATGTCTATAAACAAGTGTTTATCACTGCATGCGTACCGGAATGTATTAAAATCTATGCTTCTGGTTTCAGTGTTTTGATGGGTCCGGTAATGAATTTTCCTTTCGGTCAGGTCATAGACGATGCTCCACTGGGTGGCAGGGCCCTGGGCAACGGCGCTCAGAATGCTGAATCCATAATCAATAAGATCGGTGCCCCGGGAAAGGTCCCCGGAAATCATCCGGGATGCAGTCAAAAATCGTCCGGAAGAATTTTCTTCCATAGGAGAATATGTGACGTCAGCACCTTTTTCTTTCTGTTTCATAAAATCGAGCGATGTATGGTAACATGAATTTGCAAGCACCGGATAGGGCAGGGAATCTCCGGTTTTTACCGACATTCTGCCGTTTAAATACTCAATTACCGCCGAATTCCCGTTTGCATCAGCCACCAGAAAATGCAATGTTGCGGTAGAGGTTTTCGAAATTCTTAAATATAGGTCACTGGCGATAACCTCCTCAACACTACCGGCGTTATCCAGTTGGTATTGTATCCATTGCAGTTCAGTGAGCGCATTTCTTTCGTCAATTTCAGGGTACATGGTTTCCTGAAGCCACATCTGCTCAATTACCAGACCGGCCTCATTCATTCCGCCATAGGGGAATTCCCGTCCGATCTGATTGAAAGAGATGCTGCCGTATTTAGAAATCCATTGAAATTCACGTTCAGGAGGTGCTGCCAGAGCCGATTTTATCACTCCACGCTGGTTGATCTGGATATGCCCCTGTCCTGCCGGAAAATCGAAGTTTCTTCCGAAAATCATTTTACTGTCATTGTTTTTCAGAAAAAAGGTTGTACAGGCGCTTCCGAGCAACGCAAATATTAACACAGGCAATAGTGTTAGAATGACCTTTTTCATAATTGTATTTTTTTAAACTAATATAAAAAATGTGCCATTCTTTTTAAGATACAGATATTCAGTCATTAAGTAGTTGTATTTATTGTTGCTTCAACTAAAAAATGTTCACATCCGGACAGGGAATGGCATTTGTTTGATGGATGTCAGGCAAGAGAACTCTAAATTGTTATGAAACTATGTTCATAATAGACGAAAATACCCACTTCTGGCTATTGTGTACTCCACCGAACCGGTCTACTTTTGCGCCATGAACAGAATCAGACCTGCGGCAGCAATCATAAAAGTCTTCATCAGTTTCCTGATGATTCTGCTGTTAGGTTTCTACTTTTCGGTCAATTTTAACTACCGGCACAGGCATATCGTCGACGGAATGGTAATGGTCCATTCGCATCCTTTCTCTGACGATAATCCCGATGCTCCGTTCAAACAGCATCAGCATCAGCCAGGCTCGCTTTTTCTGGTTGCTAATGATAATGTTTTAGCCTCACCCCCTGTTTATTTTCAATCTCAGCCTGTTGTCTTTTTGCCCCTTGACTCTAAACCTGTATTGAAAGACATTTCTTTACATAGCCAGGTTTTGCTCATTGGCAATGGTTTGCGCGCTCCTCCCGCTGGAAATTAATTGATTGACTCCGCTGCACGGAACCGGATATTCTGAATATCCCGGGTGATATGTGCAGATTACTATCCCTAACTGACATTAATAAACTTATGAAAAAACTCAACCTCTATCTGATATCAATTCTTTTCCCGCTGCTTTCACTTTCTCAGGCCCCGCCTTCAGGATACAGTTTCTCGGGGAAAATACTGAATAAAAATGCCGGCAATCCGTTGCCATATATCACCATCTCTTTAAAAGGCACCACGATCGGTACCGTTTCCGGGATCAATGGTAATTTTACCCTGAACGGGATGCCTGCCGGCAAATCGGTCATCAGGGTGCAGGGTGTGGGGTATACGCCCCGTGATCTTGATGTTGATATTAAGCCGGGTACTGATAACCAGCTGACAATTGAACTGGAGGAAGACATTATTCAGCTGAATGAACTGGTGGTCAGCGCAAACCGCAATGAATCCAACCGGCGCGAAACGCCTGCCATTGTCAACGTAATCGGACAAAAAATGCTGGAGAATACCAATGCAGTATGTCTCTCCCAAAGTCTTGGTTTTCAGCCCGGATTAAGGGTGGAGAACAACTGTCAGAACTGTGGTTTTCAGCAGGTTCGTATCAATGGTCTTGAAGGTCAGTATTCGCAGATACTCATCGACAGCAGGCCTGTGTTCAGTGCGCTTGGCAGCGTCTATGGCATTGAACAGATTCCGGTATCCATGATCGAGCGGGTGGAGATACTGCGCGGCGGCGGATCGGCGCTCTACGGTTCAAATGCCATTGCCGGAACGGTAAATATTATTACCCGTGAGCCTGTAGTCAATACCTTCAGCATAGGCCATAATTATACCTCTATCGGCGGAAAAACTCCGGACCATACAACCAATCTGAATGGGGCACTGGTGAGCGAGGACCATAAATCCGGTATATTTCTGCATTCATCATACAGAAACCGGGGGCATTACGATGCCAACGGTGACGGCTACTCCGAAATAGGCCTGGTCAGGGCCAATAGTCTCGGATTCAGGGCTTATCAGCGGTTGACCGATCAGAGCAAGCTTACGATGGAATACCATAACCTCAGGGAATTCCGGCGGGGCGGAAACAAATTCGATCTGCAACCGCACGAAACAGATATCACTGAGCAGACGGAGCATCAATTCAACGGGGGAAGTCTTGCATACCTGTTGTTCTCGAAAGACCGCAACCGCAAATTTGAAATTTACGGCGCTGTCCAGCATATTGCCCGCGAAAGTTACTATGGTGCTGGTATGGATCCCAATGCATATGGTACAACCGATGACCTTTCGGCCAATGCAGGAATGCAGGTAAGTCAGGAGATAGCCGAAGCGCTGTTCATGCCCTCACAGTTCACCGCGGGGATGGAGTTTAACCATAACCGGCTGCATGATATGATGCCCGGATATGACCGGGATCTGTTGCAGGAAACCAACGTAGGCGGTGTTTTTGTTCAGAATGAATGGAAGAACCATAAAATCAGCCTTTTGCTCGGGGCCAGACTGGATAAGCATAACCTTATCGAGAATCCTGTATTCAGTCCCCGCGCAAATTTCCGCTATGCGTTTAATGAAAACCTTTACGGACGTGTTTCATATAGCACAGGCTTCAGGGCGCCTCAGGCGTTTGACGAGGATCTCCACATTCTCGCGGTAGGGGGCGAAGTGATGCTGATACAGTTGGCGGAGGACCTTAAAACAGAAAAGTCTCAAAGCGTAAGCGGCTCCTTCGATTATTACTTCAGTATTGGCGAAGTCAGGGTGAATGCGCTGGCTGAGGCATTTTACACCTATCTTGATGATGTGTTCTTTGTTGCGGAAATCGGCCTGGATGCTTACGGCAATAAATTGCTGGAACGCCGCAACGGCTCAGGTGCCGTGGTCAGAGGGCTGAATCTCGAAATGAGATCTGCTTTTTCATCCAGAACGCAACTGCAGGTTGGATTTACTTTCCAGAAGAGTGAATATGCGGAACCACAGGAATGGTCTGACGACCCTGAAGCCGGAACCGTTGAAGGCCTCCTGCGTTCACCCGATCATTATGGTTATTTTACCTTTACGGCAAGTCCCTTAAAAAGGGTCGGACTTTCTGTTACCGGAAGCTATACCGGCAGCATGATCATGCCGCATTATGCCGGGTACATCGAAAATGACCTGCTGAAAGAAACAGATCCTTTCTTTGATCTCTCGCTTAAACTGAGTTATACAACCAGACTGTCGGGAGATACCCGTATCCAGGGTTATGCCGGGATGCAAAACCTGTTTAATTCATTTCAGAAAGACTTCGATCAGGGCGAATTCAGGGATGCAGGATATATTTACGGCCCGTCTTATCCGAGAAGTTTTTCGATCGGTATTAAAATCGGCAATCTGCTGAATTGATTTCCCGCGCAGGCAGAAAGCATGTTACGGATTTTGATGGCTGTAATGTGCTTCTGTTTATGAAGATTTGTGTGTGTTAATTTTCCGACAACCGTCTCCTGATCCCATGGGAGGCGGTTTTTTACATTGCGCTGGTTCATTTTCCCCGGGTACTTATAAACTGCAGCATTCCAGAGGAAGGAGATTCCCGGTTTCATTCAATCCGATTGGATATTGAATGTATTCGAGCCATATCCCGCCGTGGCGGGGCCAAACCAGGTGCTATCCATCATAAAAAAAAGAAGCTGCCTTTATCAGACAACTTCCTTTTTGCGTCGGGGTGAATGGATTCGAACCATCGACCCCCTGGTCCCAAACCAGGTGCGCTAACCGGACTGCGCTACACCCCGCTGAATTCAAAAAAAATGAGGATTCTCATCCTCTTTGCGGTGAAGGGGGGATTCGAACCCCCGGTACCGTTTCCAGTACGACAGTTTAGCAAACTGTTGGTTTAAGCCACTCACCCACCTCACCAAACGGAGTGCAAAAGTACAAAAGGATTTCTTATTCACAAAGAATATTTTTTATTCATCATAATTTTCTTGCTTAATTTATTTGCATTTGCCTGTGCACTTTTCACTAAGTTGACGTATATTTGGTATAGTAGTTGGTAAGCGTTATATTCAATCAATATATAAATTAATAATTATGAAAATTATGAGGACAATCTATCCCACTATCCTTTTACTGGCAGTAGTTGCCGCTTCATGCCGGACAGCATCGCATCAGATGCAGATTCTTAAACCGGCAGATATAAACCTATCCTCAGATATCAGGCAGGTTGGAATTATTAACCGGTCGTTGCCCGGCAAGGGGCAGGGATTTAAAAATGTTCTTGAAGGATTTGTAACCGGAGAGTCAATCGGTGCCGACCGGGAAGGGTCTCAGGAAACACTGAAAGGATTGGCTTCAGGGCTGAACAATGGACCGCGCTTCACTGCCGTTGTCATTGAAGGCGTTGAACTCCCCGGAACCGGTACCCGTGAATGGCCCCCTTACCTCGACTGGAATCAGGTGGATGAACTCTGCGAAAGATTCCGGCTGGATGCGCTGATTGCCCTGGAATCATTTGACTCCGATACCGACATTCGCAAAAGGTCAGCGGATGTGGAAAGGGTGGTAGATAAGAAAAAAGTTATTGTTAAAGAGTATTATGCCGACCTCAGAATGAATGTAAGATCTGGCTGGACAATTTATAAACCCGCAGATCATCAGATTGTTGACAGAAATGCTTTCAATGATGAAATGCGCTGGAGTGAACATGGGGATACCCCTGAACAGGTGATGGCT
>JAMLHF010000025.1 GCA_023957275.1 Lentimicrobium sp.
GAATGTTTTTCTTGCTTTAAACACTATTGCCGATTACAAAACAAACTGATTAGTTACTTTGGGATAAATGCCCTTGTTTTGGCATCTGATGGATTTATTTTTACTTTTGGTAAGTAAAAAATCCGCCTTTGCATTTCCGACACCTCTTCCGTCGCAAGTCCATCGACATGATTCTTGCTCACGCAAAAAATGAGCAGGAAGCCGGGCACATGATGCGCAAAGACCTCGGCGTGCGCGATCTTACCTCTTTTGGCATTGCAGCCATCATCGGCGCCGGGATTTTCAGTACCATCGGAAATGCTGCTGCTTACGGAGGACCGGCCGTATCGCTCCTTTTTGTATTTTCGGCAATAGCCTGCGGATTTTCCGCCTTATGCTATGCGCAGTTTGCCTCCTCCATTCCCCTCAGCGGCAGCGCGTACACTTACGCCTACGCCAGTTTCGGTGAGCTGGTAGCCTGGATCATCGGATGGGACCTGATCATGGAATATGCCGTGGGAAATATCGCCGTGGCCATTTCATGGAGCGGCTATTTTTGCGGATTGCTTTCCGGATTTGGTATTCATATTCCGGATTACCTCGCGATTGACTACCTGAGTGCATCCCGGGGATTTAAGGAAGCCTCGGAATTGCTTGTTGCAGGCATGCCCGTTGCAGACCTGCCCGGAGAACTTGCTGAAGCCTGGCGCGCCTGGACCATGGCACCTGCATTGGGCGGGCTCCGGCTGATCGCCGATGTCCCTGCTTTTGCCATTGTTGTCTTTATCACCTGGTTGGTTTACAGGGGAATACGGGAGTCGAAAAGGGCCAGCAACATCATGGTGCTCCTCAAGGTAGCTATTCTGCTGATGGTGATCGCCGTGGGGGCGTTTTATGTCAGTCCTGAGAACTGGAACCCCTTTGCTCCTAACGGCATAGGCGGTGTGCTGAAAGGAGTATCGGGCGTATTTTTTGCCTACATTGGCTTCGATGCCATCTCAACTACCGCTGAAGAGTGCAAAAATCCGCAGCGCGACCTTCCCCGCTCCATGATTTACTCACTGATCATTACTACAGTGCTCTATGTAGCCATCAGCCTGGTACTTACGGGGATGGTAAGCTACCACCTGCTCGGGGTGAGTGATCCGCTGGCTTTTGTGTTCGACAGGTTACAGCTGACAAGACTTTCGGGCATCATCGCCCTGAGCGCCGTGATCGCCATGGCCAGCGTACTGCTGGTATTTCAGGTCGGACAGCCCCGCATCTGGATGAGTATGAGTCGTGACGGCCTGCTGCCTTCGGTATTTGCAAAGCTTCACCCCCGCTACCAGACACCGGCCTTCTCCACCATCATTACCGGAATTCTGGTGGCTGTTCCGACACTTTTTATGAACCTTACAGAGGTTACCGATCTCACAAGTATCGGAACCCTTTTCGCCTTTGTCCTGGTCTCGGGCGGTATCCTGATCCTTGACGGGAAGAAAACCCCCGCCGGAAACCTCGGGCGGAAAGGCAGCGGAAAGTTCAGGGTTACCTACATCAACAGCCGGTACTGGTTGCCGGTAATCTGGCTGGGCGTGTTTCTGATCCTGCTGAAGCTCGATCCCGAAGACCTGCAGGCCCTGATCAGTTTCGACCGACTTCCCGGAGAAACCGCATGGGATGTGGTGAAGCACAAAATACCGCATGCTGCATTCCTGATTGTGGCCGTATCTGTCACCTGGATTGCCGTGAAGAAGGAACTTTCACTGATTCCCGCGCTGGGACTGCTTACCAACTTTTACCTGATGTCGCAGCTGGGCATCACCAACTGGCTGCGTTTCCTGATCTGGCTGGTGATCGGACTGGTGCTTTATTTTGTCTATGGAGTCTACCACAGCCGGTTGAAGACGCTCAGCTAACCGCCAATCGCATTAACCTCCTCTGATGCAGGTTGTAAAATAACCGGAAGCCCGCGTGTATGATAAGTTAACCCAAAATAGTCAACTGAAAGCCCGGAAAGGCTGAACTATTGATTTCGTATAGGTAACCCCGATTCAATGTTTATCCGGTACAATTCTTATTATGCTTGTTAATAACATTTAATCTGGAATTAATTCCCCGAACCTGATTCTTTCAAAAAAAATTATCTTTATGTCGTTTGCGATATAAAATTTTTATTACTTTTGCATCGTGAACGATATAATCGCAAAAGATTAATAATATAATTCTGAACAACATGAAAATTTCAGAAAGACTGCAGTGGGGTTACAATGTTAAAACTCATTGGATATTAAGCCTTTTCAGAATCCTGCTTGGCCTGAGCCTGCTGTTTGCAGGTATTAGTCACTTAACCTTTGCGCGGGCGGAATTTGTCGCCCAGGTGCCCGACTGGGTGCCGGTCCCCGACGACCTCACCGTGTTGCTTTCGGGTTTTGCGGAAATAATCCTGGGCCTGGCGCTGGTGATTCTGCCCAAATGGAAAGCACTGACAGGCTGGGTGGTGGCGCTTTTCTTCGTGATCATTTTCCCGGGAAACATCGCGCAGTATGTGAACCAGATTGATGCATTCGGCCTGGATACCGACCGGGCACGGTTTATCCGGCTGTTCTTTCAGCCTGTTCTCGTTGCATGGGCCTTATGGTCAACCGGGGCATTTAAAGCATATAAAAACAGGAGTTAAAACTATTTTAAATCATCATGAACAACAACTTTTATCAGTTTGAAGCGAAAAGCCTGAACGGAAAGCCGGTCAGCATGGAAACTTACAAGGGGAAAGCCATTCTTGTGGTAAACACAGCCAGCAAATGCGGCCTCACACCCCAGTATGGAGGATTGGAAGAGCTTTATAAAAAATACAAAGACCGGGGTTTGGTCATACTGGGGTTTCCCTGCAACCAGTTTGCCAATCAGGAACCGGGTGATGAAACCTCCATTTCGGAGGGCTGCCTGATCAACTACGGCGTTACCTTCCCCATGTTTGCCAAGGTGGATGTCAACGGTGAAACGGCACATCCCGTCTTTAAATACCTTACAACCGAGTTGAGGGGTTTACTGAGCAAAAAGATTAAATGGAACTTCACCAAATTCCTGATCGATACCAACGGCAAGCCTTACAAACGTTTTGCTCCGGTTACCAAACCAGCGGCCCTGGAACCTTACATCCGCAAGGTGCTGGGGATATCCTGAAAATTCCATCGCCTGCGACCCATTCATTGCTTAACTTTGCCTGAGCAGGGGGCGGAGATTCCTCTGCCTGTTTCCGGTGAAGTAAAATTCAAATCCGATTATCATGGCCTACGAACAACTTAAACTTGAAAATCAGCTTTGCTTCCCTGTATATGCGGCTTCCCGCCTGATTACGCGCGAGTATCAGCCTTATCTTGAAAAGCTGGGCATTACCTACCCCCAGTATCTGGTGCTGATGATATTGTGGGAAAACGACCGGTTGCCGGTGACCGATATTGCCAGAAAACTGATCCTCAATACCAACACCATCACTCCGCTGCTGAAGCGGATGGAGCAGACGGGGCTGATTGCGCGGAAGCGTTCGCCGGAAGATGAGCGGAAGGTGATGATTGAACTCACTGACAAAGGCAGGGCCATGCAGGAGGAGGCTGCGCGTATTCCTGAAGCATTGGTAAACCAGCTGATGAAAGGAGACCTGAAAGCCGGCGAACTGACCGAACTGAAGTCACGCCTCACAGCACTGATCAGATTACTGTCGGCAAATGAACCGGATTAGACCGGTTCCGGCAGGCGGGCGCGTTGCCGAGACCAACGCAGTTCAAGTTTCCGGAGCCATACCGCCAGCAGGGCAACCAGCATTCGTGGCCAGATCAGCCAATGGAGGGTGTAGCCCAGGGTGATAAATAGCAGGGGATCCTCCAGCTGTGAATGCGAAACGGCTACATGATGGTTGAGCAGATCGGCATCGCTGCGGCTCATCCTTCCCTTTTCGCGCTGATCAATCATAATGGCCGAACCATAAGCCAGGCCGATAAGGTTGGCTACCACCCACGAAAGGGTGGCGCTGTGTGGCAACCCAAAGACTTTCATCACCGGTGTCAATGGCTTATTGATGGCCGCAATCCATCCGAATTCCTCCATCAGTTGCTGCGCGATCAGCAGCAGGTTCACCAGCACCAGAATCTTCAGTACCGTTGAGGTGATCGAGTTAAGCCAGTGAAGCAGCGCCGCTGTCAGACCAATATCGGTTCCGGATACAAGCAGTGGAACATCAGACATATTGCCGGGCATCACCAGGTTCAGCATCCAGGCTGCAAGAAAACTTGCCGTTAAACGCACCAGCACCATGCGAGCCACGGATGAGCCGGTCCTTTTCATTACCGCCGATTCAATCAGGAACCCGTGGGAAATCAGGCACATTACCGCCAGTATGGTACCTTCACGCAGCGGAAAGTCAAGCATGGCCAGGATGGCTACCACCGAGTAAATATTGGTAAAAATACTGGTGATAAAAACCACCGCGGAAGCGCCGGGGAGCCCCAGCCTGCTGAACAGCGGACTGGTATATCCGGCGACCAGGCTGAGGATGCCGTAATGGTCGAGCAGCATCACAGCCAGCGAAACCGGGACAGTTATTTTTATCAGCCACCAGGCGGTTTTAAGGCCTTTGGGCAGGGCGGTCATCACCGACTTTCGAATTCTGGCGGTCAGTTTGGGTTCAGTCATTATGAGCTGGCTTATTCAGAGGGTGCAAAGATAGGATTAATGTTTTGCGAAACATCCATGAAACCGTAAGGCTTAACGGGAATACAAGGGTATTAGTGGCTGCAACTTTCGGATAAGTTTCCTTACATTTGCTCGTCCAATCGTCTGCTATGTCGAGCCTCGAAGTCATTGCCCTGATTGTTTCGGGCGTTTTTGTCGGTTTTATCAATACCCTGGCCGGCGGAGGTACCATCATCTCGCTGTCGCTGTTTATGTTTATGGGCCTTCCGGCCGATGTCGCCAACGGAACCAACCGCATTGCGGTGATTCTGCAGAACATGACCTCCGTTACCACCTTCAGGCAGCAGAAACTGCTCGACACCCGCAAGGCTTTGTGGCTTTCCATCCCCACTGTTATCGGTTCCATCATCGGGGCGCAGCTGTCGGTGCAGATCGATGAAGCCACTTTTCGCAGGGCAATTGCCGTAGTGATGCTGATGATGGTGTTTTTTATCCTGACAAAGCCCGCCAAATGGCTGAAAGGGCAGGAAGCGCTGCAGCTGAAAAAGGTAAGCCCTTTGCAGATGCTGATATTTTTCGCGATCGGCATTTACGGAGGGTTTGTGCAGGTGGGTGTGGGTTACTTTCTGCTGGCAGGTATCGTGCTCGGGGCGGGCTACGATCTGGTGAAAGCCAATGCCATCAAGGTTTTCATCGTGCTTTTGTATACCATTTTCGCCCTGGTGGTTTTTATTGTCAACGATAAAGTCAACTGGCAGTTCGGGCTGATACACGCCATCGGCAACATCATGGGTGCGTACATAGCTTCCCGCTATGCGGTAAACTGGGGGGCCAACTTTATCCGGTGGTTTATTATTGTGATTATTTTCATTACCTCTGCCGATCTTTTCGGCATCATCGACATACGGGGGATGTTTTCCTGAAATCCGGGATTGTTCACCGTTCTGTGAGTTATTGACCTTGAAGATAAAAGCACTTTTTTATGAAACACCTGACATTGACTTTTATTATCTGTTTCCTGATGGCGTTGCCGCATGCGATGGCACAGCAGCCCGGCTGGGTTCTGGTCATTCACGGCGGGGCCGGCAATATCACCCCGGCGCGCGTCGTCCCTGAAAAGCAGGTAATTTATGAAGCAAAACTTAAGGAAGCGCTTGCCGCGGGGCAACAGGTGCTGGCCGGCGGGGGTACAGCCATGGATGCGGTGATTGCCGCGGTTCAGTTTATGGAAGAATGCCCGCTGTTCAATTCGGGGAAAGGCGCTGTTTTTAATGCCGAAGGGAAAAACGAACTGGATGCTTCGGTGATGGATGGTTTTACCGGCAAAGCCGGCGCGGTTGCCGGGGTTACCATTATCCGCAGTCCTGTGGAAGCTGCCCGCCGGGTGATGGACTCTTCGCAGCATGTGATGCTTTCCGGAAAAGGTGCCGAAGCCTTTGCCCGGGAGCAGGGCCTTGAGCTGGTGGATCCTTCGTACTTCCATACCGATGAAAGCTGGCAGGAATACCTGAAAGTAAAGGAAAGGCTTGAGCAGGAAGGGCGCAAAGGCACTGTTGGGGCGGTTGCCCTCGACAGCCACGGTAATCTGGCCGCGGCCACCTCTACCGGAGGCATGACCTTCAAGAAATACGGACGTATCGGCGATTCCCCCGTGATAGGGGCAGGAACTTACGCTTCCAACGAAAGTTGTGCCGTATCGTGTACCGGCCACGGCGAGTATTTTATCCGGAATTCAGTGGCCTACGATGTTTCCGCCCGCATGCTTTACCTTGGGGAAACGGTGGAACAGGCGGCAGAGTATATCATCAACGAAAAGCTTAAAAGTCAGGGTGGTGCTGGCGGACTTATTGCCGTGGACAAGAACGGTAATATCTCCATGCCGTTCAATACTCCGGGTATGTTCAGGGGGTTTGTAAAACAAGGGGCTGAACCCCGGGTGCTGATGTTCAGGTAAATCTACGGAGTTCCGATTGCAGACCTTTGGATTTCAGATCATCGAAGGATCGAATATGTTGATTATTTCCGGATTTGGTTCAAATGAAACCCTGGCCTGAGCTTTTTCAGGGTAATCCATCCGGGCAAGCACATACCGCATGGCTTCCATCCGGGCTACCGGCTTGTCGTTTCCTTTTACGATCACCCAGGGATTATCGGGCCGGTGGGTCCGGAGGAACATCTGGTTTTTGTACCAGGTAAATTCGTCCCACATCTGTTGGGCTTTCAGGTCCACCGTACTGAGTTTCCAGACTTTCAGCGGATTTTTGATACGGTCTTCAATCCTTATCTTTTGTTCGGTGATGTTTATAGAGAACCAGAACTTGATCAGTATTATGCCGTCTTCGAGCAGCATCTGTTCAAATACCGGTGCCTGTTTCAGAAAAAGTTCATATTGTTCCTTAGTGCAGAATCCCATGACCGGTTCAACCACCGCCCGGTTGTACCAGCTGCGGTCGAAAAACACGATTTCGCCCGGATTGGGCAGTTCTTTGATGTAGCGCTGGAAATACCACTGTCCTTTTTCTACTTCTGTAGGTTTTGGCAGGGCGACCACCCGCATGGCCCTGGGGTTAAGATAGCGGGTGAAACGGTAAATGGCGCCACCCTTTCCGGCGGTATCGCGGCCCTCAAAAATAATCGCCAGCCTCAGGTGCTGATCCTGTATCCGTTTCTGAAGCCTGATCAGCTCAATCTGCAGTTGCCTCAGTTCTTCTTTGTATTGTTTTTTCAGGTCTGCTGTTTCCATATAGATGATTCATTGAAGAACGGCCATTCTCACTAAGGTTGGGTTTTGAATAGTCACGAATTTACGGATTTTTCCGGTTGAAGCACCGGATGATCTACTATTGAAAGAGCGGCGGATTATTTATCCTGCTTTTTTTCTTTTTCCTCAGCAAAATGTGCATAAACAATTTCAGCACGGTTATTTCCGATGGCTGCCTTCAGTTCATCCAGGGTGGCCGATCGTATGTTTTTTACCGATTTGAATTTTCTCAGAAGGGTTTGGGCGGTTGCGCTGCCGATGCCTCCGATATCGCTCAGGCTGGTTTTGATGGTTCCTTTTTCGCGGCGCTTGCGGTGGTGGGTGATGCCAAAACGGTGCGCTTCGTCACGCATCTGTTGAATCACCTTTAGTGTCTCCGATTTTTTATCAAGATGCAACGGAAGCGGATCGCCCGGGAAATAGAGTTCCTCGAGCTTTTTAGCGATGCCGATCAGCTGTATTTTATCCTGCAGTCCGAGTTTTTGTATACTGGTCATCGCTGAGCTCAACTGTCCCTTACCGCCGTCGATGATTACCACCTGCGGCAGACTGCTGCCCTCTTCGAGCAGCCTGCTGTAACGCCGGTACACCACCTCTTCCATGGAGGCAAAGTCATTGGGCCCTTCGACGGTTTTGATGTTGAAATGCCGGTAGTCTTTTTTCTCTGGTTTCGCATGGCGGAATACCACCAGGGCTGCCACCGGAAAGCTGCCCTGAATATTGGAATTGTCGAAGCATTCCATGTGCAGCGGTTGCTCTTTAAGCCCCAGGTCTTTCTTTATGGTATCGAGGATACGGTTTACGCGGCGTTCCGGATCGACAAGTTCTTTCTGACGCTGTTTGTCGAGCTGGTAATACTTCGCGTTGCGTTCCGAAAGCTCCAGCAACTGCTTTTTATCGCCCCTTTGCGGCACGGTATAGGTGATGCCCGGCAACTGAAATTCGGGCATCAGCGGAACGATTATTTCCGTTGCGCCGCTGGTGAAACGGGGATGCAGGTCTGCAATGGCCAGCGACAACAACTCTTCGGTGGTTTCGTCCAGTTTTTTCTTCAGTTCAACGGTATGTGATTGTATAATGGCCCCCGAAGCCACTTTCACGAAATTGACATAGGCCGCCTGAGCATCCTCAATGATTGAAAAAACATCAACATTGTTGATGGAAGGATTGACAACCAGCGATTTGCTCTGGAAACGGTCGAGCAATTCAATTTTCTCCTTAATGATCTGGGCTTTTTCAAAGGCGAATGCATCGGCATGCTGTTTCATCAGTTCATGAAGCTGATTCCTCACCATCCCGATATTGCCGCGGATGATGCTCCGTATGCCGCGGATGGTCTCCATGTAATCTTCTTCGGACTGAAGTCCTTCGCATGGCCCCAAACAGTTGCCGATATGGTATTCAAGGCATACCTTGTATTTTCCTGCTTCGATCTGTTTCTTACCCAGGTTAAGGCTGCAGTTGCGCAGCGGATAGAGTTGCCTTACCAGATCAAGCAGGGTATTCATCATCTTCACTGAAGCGTAAGGTCCGAAATACTCGCTGCCGTCCTTCACCAGGTTGCGGGTGGGAAATACCCTGGGGAATGGTTCTTTTTTGATGCAGATCCATGGATAGGTCTTGTCATCCTTCAGCATGATGTTGTAGCGCGGCTGGTACTCCTTGATCAGGTTGTTTTCGAGCAGCAGCGCATCGTATTCCGAATCCACGACAATCCACCGGATATCGGCAATTTTCGACACCAGCACCCTGACTTTTCCCGTGAGTGATGCATCCTTGTTAAAGTAGGACATCACCCGCTTTTTCAGGTTTTTCGCCTTGCCGATGTAAATAATCCGGCCCTCTTTATCAAAGTATTGATACACCCCGGGGTTTGAGGGCAGGGTCTTGAGTATTTTACTGATACTTTCAGCAGGCATATCGTCAGGCGCTGAGGATTTTTGTTTGATAACTATGTTTAAATCGCAGGACCCCGGAATGACACTATTCCTGTTTGTCGCGCATGTGATTGAACCCCTGCGCTTCAATAGGATAAAGGCTGCCGCCCTCGCTGACCAGGTATTCGCCTTCGGCTTTTTCCGTCATATGGCCAATGATGTGGATGCCTTTAAGCTCTTTCAGCTTATCAAAGTCATTGACACCGGCGGTAAAGAGCAGTTCATAATCTTCACCTCCGTTCATGGCTGCGGTAACGGGATCAATCTGAAATTCCGCGGCAACTTCTGCGGTTACAATATCCACGGGAATCTTGTTTTCGTATATCCTGCAGCCCAAGCCGGAGTCTTTTGCTATATGGAGGATTTCCGAAGCCAGTCCGTCGGAGATATCAATCATGGCTGTGGGTTTGATCCCGGCTTTTCTGAGTTTTTCCAGCACATCCGTTCTTGGCTCCGGCTTCAGTTGTCTTTCAAGGATATAGTCGAATCCTTCCAGATCGGGCTGCATTTGCGGATTGGCTTTGTAAACCTGTTTTTCGCGTTCGAGGAGCAACAGCCCCATATAGGCGCCGCCCAGGTCGCCGCTTACGCAGATCAGGTCGTTTTCGCGGGCGGTACTGCGGTAGATTACCTCATCTTTTAAAGCCCGGCCGATTACAGTGATAGAAAGAAAGAGCCCTGATACCGAGGAGGTGGTGTCGCCGCCGACAAGGTCAACTTTATAGCGTTCACAGGCCAGACGGATTCCCGCGTACAGCTCTTCGAGGGCTTCCACCGAAAAGCGGTTCGAAACCGAAATACCCACCAGCATTTGCTCGGCTTTGCCATTCATGGCAACGATATCGGAAATATTCACTGCCGCGGCTTTGTATCCCAGATGTTTCAGCGGGGCATACGAAAGGTCGAAATGTACCCCTTCTACCAGTAGGTCCTTGGTAATAAGGCTTACATAATCGCCCTGGTCAATAACGGCGCAATCATCACCCACGCCTTTCAGGGTTGAAGTATTGAAAGGTTTCAGTCCGGCCGTCAGGTGATCGATCAGGCCAAACTCCCCCAGCTCGGAGAGCTCTGTACGCCTGGGCGAAGTATTTTCAGTCATGTCTGTTTTTTTTGCAAAGGTAATCAATCTGTAAGTTGCCGTTCAGGGGATTGCAAAACCAATTCACGTGTCTGCCTCATTGATGGTTATTATGCTGCCTGCGATCCTTCTAAATCTTTTAATCCGGGCACGGATGAATTTTTTTGATGGGTAAATAATGTTATTCCGGAGACTTTAACGGCACAATCCGGATAATATCTTTCAGGGTGGCAGCAACAACTCACCATAACGATTGTTATGCATACAGACAAGGCCTGCAGAGAGAAGAAGAGAGTGGTGTCCGGGCGGGGTGAAATTCTCATACCCCCTGAAACATCTAAATTTACTATCTTTGCGGACTATCTTTATTTAATCTGATTAAGCACTCAATCAAGATCATAAGGGAAATGGAAAAGGACCCTAACAACATACTGGATGAAGTAACGCAGGGAGAGTACAAGTACGGTTTTTATACTGATATAGAGATGGAAACTGCCCCCAGGGGCTTGTCGGAAGACACCATCCGCTTTATTTCTGCCAAAAAGAATGAGCCGGAGTGGCTGCTTGAGTTCCGGCTGAATGCATACCGCAAATGGCTCGGGATGACGGAACCTACGTGGGCACACCTGCACCATCCGCCCATCAACTATCAGGACATCATTTACTACGCTGCTCCGAAAAAGAAAAAGGAGCTGGCCAGCCTGGATGAGGTGGATCCTGAGCTGATTGAAACATTCAACAAACTCGGCATTTCACTTGAAGAGCAGAAACGTCTTACCGGTGTAGCCGTGGACGCGGTGATCGACTCGGTTTCGGTGAAAACCACTTTTTCGGAAACGCTTGAAAAACAGGGCATTATTTTCTGTTCATTCAGCGAGGCCGTACAAAAGGTTCCCGAACTTGTCAAGCAATACATGGGCACCGTTGTTCCGTCAGACGATAACTATTTTGCAGCCCTGAATTCGGCCGTTTTCAGTGACGGGTCATTCTGTTACATCCCCAAAGGGGTGCGTTGCCCCATTGAATTATCGACTTATTTCCGCATCAATGCCGCCAATACCGGTCAGTTTGAGCGTACGCTGATCATCGGTGATGAGGGCAGTTATGTGAGTTACATGGAAGGCTGTACGGCCCCCATGCGCGATGAGAATCAGCTGCACGCCGCCATTGTGGAGATCATCGCCCTGAAAGACGCCGAGGTGAAGTACTCGACCGTGCAAAACTGGTATCCCGGCAATAAGCAGGGCGAAGGCGGCATCTATAACTTTGTTACCAAACGTGGCATCTGCAAGGGAAACAATTCCAAGATATCGTGGACGCAGGTTGAAACCGGTTCGGCCATCACGTGGAAGTATCCCAGCGTGGTGCTGATGGGCGACCATTCGGTGGGCGAATTTTATTCGGTGGCGGTTACCAATAATTACCAGCAGGCCGATACGGGTTCAAAAATGATCCATCTGGGCAAGAACACCAAAAGCACCATTATCTCCAAGGGGATATCTGCCGGATACAGCAACAACAGTTACCGCGGGCTGGTAAAGATGACCAAAAGGGCGGAGAATGCGCGTAATTTTTCGCAGTGCGACTCCCTGCTTTTAGGCGACAGGTGCGGGGCGCATACCTTCCCCTATATCAAAACGGAAAACAAGACCTCAATTGTTGAGCATGAAGCAACCACTTCGAAAATTTCGGATGACCAGTTGTTTTATTGCAACCAGCGGGGCATCGGTACCGAAAGTGCCATAGGCCTCATTGTGAACGGCTACGCCCGGGAAGTGCTGAAGCAGTTGCCCATGGAATTTGCCGTTGAAGCGCAGAAACTGCTCTCCATCAGCCTCGAGGGAAGCGTTGGATAAGGATACAGCCTGATCAGCCGGCCTCTAATGATGCCGGATTTCAGCATTGTAAAACGGACTCAGAAATTTAAAATAACAATTCACAATATGCTTAGTATTAAAAACCTGCGGGTTTCCATCGAAGGTAAGGAGATCCTTAAAGGAATCAATCTTGAAGTAAGGCCCGGAGAAGTGCATGCCATTATGGGTCCGAACGGAACCGGCAAAAGCACCCTGGCATCGGTAATTGCCGGCCGCGATATCTTTGAAGTTGAAGAAGGTGAAATTATTTTCAATGGGAAGAACCTTCTGGAAATGCCGGTGGAAGACCGTGCCAGCGAAGGCATCTTCCTTAGCTTTCAGTACCCGGTTGAAATTCCGGGCGTGAGCATTACCAACTTTATGCGCACGGCAGTCAACGAACAGCGTAAATATCACGGTCTTGATCCCATGCCTGCCAATGAGTTTCTGGCAAAGATGGAAGAGAAAAAGCGCATGCTCGATATCCACGCCAAGCTGGCCAACCGCTCGGTGAATGAAGGATTTTCGGGTGGTGAAAAAAAGAAAAACGAGATTTTTCAATTGGCTATGCTCGAGCCTACACTGGCCATCCTCGACGAAACCGATTCCGGTCTCGACATCGATGCCCTGAAGGTTGTTGCCAACGGAGTGAATAAACTACGCAGGCCCGACAACGCCTTCCTGGTCATTACCCATTATCAGCGTTTGCTTGAGTATATCGTTCCGGATATTGTACACGTATTGTTCGATGGACGGATTGTCCGCTCAGGCGGAAAGGAGCTGGCCATGGAACTGGAAGAAAAGGGTTATGAATGGATCAGGTCGGAAGCCTGAATGCCCTAAATACAGGAATTATGGACGGAACAACAACCAATTATAATACCAGGGAAGCCCTGCTGAAGCTTTTTGATGAACGCATTGCCGGGTATGCGCTGAATGATTCTCCTGAATTGACAGCAATGCGGCGCGAAGCCATCGCCGGTTTTGCAAGCGCAGGATTTCCGCATACCAAAATGGAGAAATGGCGCAATACCGATCTGACAAGGGTTCTGAATCACGATTTTAAGTTTCCTGAGGCACCTGTTATGGCAGAGGTTGATCTGGAAGAGATTTTCCGCTGCGAAGTGCCGGGATTCGATACCCATATGATTGCCCAGCTCAACGGCTGGTTTATCGAAAGGGGTGCAGGACTTTCGCAGGCAGCGCAGGGTGTGGTGGTTTGCAGCATGGCCGAAGCGTTTGAAAAGTATCCTGATATTATCGCATCACATTACGGAAAATATGCCCCGGTTAAAGAAAACAGCCTGAGCGCATTAAATACCGCCTTTGCACAGGATGGCGTATTTGTTTTTGTGCCTGATAATGTTGAAGTTAATGAAATTGTTCAGATTGTAAATCTTGTACATTCGGCCGATCCTGTGTTTGTTCAGCCCAGGAACCTGGTGATTCTGGGAAAGAACAGCAGCCTCCGGCTGGTACATTGTGACGACTCGGTGGATGATCAGGTTGGCTTTATCAACGCGGTGAGCGAAATCGTGCTCTCCGAAAATGCCAGACTCGATCATTATAAACTGCAGAACAAGAACGACCGGTCGGCACTGGTCAACAATGTCTTTTTTCATCTTGAAGCAGGCGCTAATCTTTCCACCAATGCCATCAGCCTCAACGGCGGTCTTATCCGCAACGAGGTTTATGTAAGACTTAACGGAAGAGGCAGTCACGCTGATATTCTCGGAGTTTACCTGATGGACAGGGATCAGCACATCGACAACCAGGTGTTTGTTGATCATGCAGTGCCCGATTGCACCAGCAATGAGCTTTTCAAGGGTATCCTCGACGATCAGGCCAGCGGTGTCTTCAACGGACATATACTGGTCCGGAAAGATGCCCAGCGCACCAATGCCTATCAGAATAACAAGAATATCCTGATTTCGGATAAGGCCGTGATTGACACCAAGCCTTTTCTCGAGATTTACGCCGACGATGTGAAATGCAGCCATGGAGCCACCGTGGGCCAGCTCGACAGCGAAGCCATGTTTTACCTGCGGTCGAGAGGAATCAGTGCGGATAATGCCAGGATGCTGCTGATGTATGCCTTTGCTGCCGAGATTGTTAACAAAATCAGCATCCCTCAGCTGAAACAACGGATCGATGATCTGGTGAAAAAACGTTTACGCGGGGAGCTTTCCATCTGTGATCAGTGTGTACTGCATTGTAATTCCAGGGAACAGAAGGTTTCTTTTGAAATTGACATGAGTAAAATCTGAGGGGGTTCAATGCCTTCGCCGGATGAAATCCGGATATTAAATTTAATAATCAAGCATAGCGATGAGTCCAGAGCTGAAAACGCAGATTACCGGAATAGATCCTGAAAAAATCAGGATTGATTTCCCCATTCTGGGCCGTAAAGTTCACAACAAGCCGCTGGTCTATTTCGACAATGCCGCCACTACCCAGAAGCCGCAGGTAGTAATAGATGCGCTGGTAAATTACTATACAGGGCTGAATTCGAATGTCCATCGGGGGGTGCATTACCTCAGCCAGCAGGCTACGGTGGCTTTCGAAGAGGTGCGTCAGAAGATTCAGCGTTTCGTTAATGCCAGGTTCAGTCATGAAATCATTTATACGCGGGGTTGTACCGAATCCATCAACCTGGTGGCGGCTTCGTGGGGACGGGCCAACATCGGCCCGGGAGATGAGATCCTGATTTCGGGCATGGAGCACCATTCCAATATTGTTCCATGGCAGATGCTTTGCGAAGAAAAAGGGGCTGCACTGAAGGTTTGTCCCCTGCATCCTGACGGAAGTCTGGATATGCAGGCTTATGCTGACATGCTTGGCGAAAAGACCAGGATGGTTGCCATCACTCATATTTCCAATACGCTTGGCACCGTTAATCCTGTGAAGGAGATTACCCGCATGGCGCACGAAAAGGGCATCACTGTGCTGATTGACGGGGCTCAGGCGCTATCGCACATGAAGGTGGACGTTCAGGACATCGGCTGTGATTTTTACGCTTTTTCGGCGCATAAGGTTTACGGGCCCATGGGCATCGGAGGCCTTTACGGGCGGGAAGAGGTGCTGAATGCCATGCCGCCTTACCAGGGCGGAGGCGAGATGATCAAAAACGTGACCTTTGAAAAAACCCTTTACAATGAGCTCCCCTTCAAATTTGAAGCCGGTACCCCCAATGTAGGTGATGTGATAGGATTTGGCGCTGCCATTGATTATATCAGCGGCATAGGGCTTGACCAGATCGGAGCCTGGGAGCACGAACTGCTTGCTTATGCCACTGAAAAACTGTCGGCCGATCCTTTGGTCAGGATTATAGGCACTGCTCCCGGAAAGGCCAGCCTGATCTCATTTCTGATTAACGGCATTCATCCTTACGATGCAGGTACCATCATCGACCACATGGGCATCGCGGTGCGCACAGGAACCCACTGTACCCAGCCGTTGATGGACAGCCTCGGCATTTCGGGAACCATCAGGGCATCCTTTGCGTTTTACAATACTAAACAGGAGATCGACCGTCTGATGGAGGCCATTGATAAGGTGAAGGAATTTTTTCTGTAAACTTTCCGAATAAGTCTTTATTATGAAAATAGAAGAAACCACCAGTGCGATTGTCAGTGAGTTCGAAAATTTCGACGACTGGATGGATAAATACAACTACCTGATTGAACTTGGGAAATCGCTTCCACTGATTGATGAAAAATATAAAGTTGAAGCGAACCTGATCCAGGGTTGCCAGTCGAGGGTGTGGTTGCATGCCGAGTTCGACGGAAACCTGATTTATTTTACGGCCGACAGCGACGCGGTGATTACCAAGGGCATCGCCAACCTGCTGATCAGGTCTTTTTCAGGGCAAACTCCTCAGGATATCCTCGATTCATCCACCGACTTTCTTAATGATATCGGGCTTACCGAGCACCTTTCGCCCACCCGGTCAAACGGGATGCTGTCGATGATCAAACAGATCAAAATGTATGCATTGGCGTTTAAAACCAAGGCAGCCATGGGCAATTGACCGGATGAGCAATTTAAAACGAGACACATGATGGATCACGAAAAAACCCTGGATCTTGGCAATCAGATCATCGATAAACTTAAAACAGTTTACGATCCCGAGATTCCGGTGAATATCTACGATCTGGGACTGATTTATAACATTAGCATTGACGAACAATCGGTGGCGCACATCACCATGACCCTCACCGCACCCAACTGCCCGGTGGCCGAGACCCTCCCCGTGGAGGTGGAAGAAATCGTGATGACCATTGACGGGATTGAAGGCTGCAAGGTGGAAATTACTTTTGATCCTCCCTGGACAAAAGACATGATGAGTGAGGAGGCGATGCTGGATCTGGGGTTTTTGTAGACAAGATCTGCAGGATTTCCAGGTTGGGTTATCCTGGTCCCGTAGTTTTACTGACAGGATTTACAGGATTTACAGGATTCACAAGATTCACAAGATTTACAGGATTCACAGGATATATAGGTTCCAGAAGTCTGACATTTACCGGACTGGTTTTATTTTACCGTTTTTTCAAATCTATTTCCGGATTGATTGACTTTAGCAACTCAATAAATTCTTCCTGTTTTACCGGGGATATCATTATGGTTTCCCTGTTCCGAAAGCGCAGTTCCAGCCGTTTCAGCGAAAGGGCCGGAGATGACAGCGGATTACTTGTCGGCCGTATGCTTTGCAGGCTCATCAGGTCAAATGTTTTTTTGTAAAAGAGTCCGCAGGTTACGGTTAGTCCGTTTACCGGATGGATGCGGTAATGGGTCCGGAAATAAATCGAAACCATAAAGACGATCAGCGGCAGCAACAGCAATCCGATAAACCAGGGATCCTGCAACAATAACAGGATAAAAATCCCTATTGTAAAGAGGGTTGCCAGCGTGTACCAAACCGAACGTTTCGAACGGAAGAAAAAGGTGGCGTTCATCTCTCGAAAAATGATTTAATGCCGGCAGCGATATAACCTGTTTCGTCTTCGTTCAGCCCGAAGAACAGAGGTAGCCGGATCAGTGTGGATGCATAGCGCACGGCATCGGGCAGTTCACGGCCGTCGTGCTTATTGCTGAAATAGGGTGAAGAATGAAGGCTCAGGTAATGAAAGACAGCATGAATACCCTGCCCGGCCAGGTGGTTCAGCAATTGGTCCCTTTCTGCCTGTGAATTGGCAGTGATGTAAAACAGATGGGCGTTGTGTGCGGCATAATCAGGCACGTAAGGCAGGCCGATATACCCTTTATTTTCGAGCGGGCTGAGCAAATTCCGGTAGCGTTGCCAGCTCTCCATCCGGTTTTGCTGGATGATGTCGAGGTGTTCGAGCTGGCCGTAGAGAAAGGCCGCTGTAAGTTCGTTGGGCAGGAATGAACTGCCGAGGCTTACCCATTCGTATTTCTCTACTTCCCCACGGGAAAAGGCAGCACGGTTGGTTCCTTTTTCGCGCACAATTTCGGCACGTTCTATAAGGGAAGCATCGTTCACCACCAGCATGCCACCTTCTCCCGAGGTGATGTTTTTCGTTTCGTGAAACGAAAAGGCGGCCAGGTGCCCGAACGATCCCAGGGGAGTGTCATTGCAGAAAGCATCCACGCACTGGGCAGCATCTTCAACAACAAAAAGCCGGTGCTTCGCGGCAAGTTCCATGATGGTCTCCATATCGCAGGCGATACCTCCGTAATGCACCACCACGATGGCACGGGTTTTTTCAGTGATCAGACCGGCAAGGGAGCCGGCATCAATATTGGGGTTCAGCGGGTTGCTGTCGGCAAACACGATTTTTGCGCCCCTCAGCGCGAAGGCGTTGGCCGTGGAGACAAACGTATAGGAAGGCATGATTACCTCGTCTCCCGGAGCGATACCGAGCACCAGCGCAGCCAGTTCAAGTGCATCTGTACAGCTGGTGGTAAGCAGGGCCTTGCGAAAACCATACCGCTCTTCGAAAAAACCCTGGCATAATTGTGTGTAATGCCCGTTGCCGGCAAGGTGGCCGAGGATGGCCGCTTCGGAAAGATGAAACGCTTCCCTGCCGGTGAAATGAGGCTTGTTGAAAGGAATTTTCATACCCCTTGTTTATTCCGCTAAAGTAGCCAAATATGGTAAATGTTTTGCAGTTGACCTGACGTACCGCTGAAATTCGGTTTTTATTCCCGTGACAAGTGCAATTTGTCTACAAAACCATATTTGTTGTTTAAAAAATTGGTTTATGGTGTTATTTTTGCATCAGCCTCAGATGTTATTTCAAATCTATACACCAAAATCATTGTGCCATGAAATTCAAAGTTTTGACGCTTGCTCTCATGTTTGTGACTTCGGCAACTTTTGCCCAGACACAACCGGTTAAGCAGTCGACCAAAGAATCTGAAACAGCAAAACCTTCGGTAGTTGTAAAGCAAATGAAGCCCGCAGGTACTGCTGCGAAGGAGACGAAAGCGCAAACCACAAAAGAGGTGGCTCCCAAGCCTGCACCCCAGGTAACGCCGGCAAATCAGAAGGGTGTGCCACAGAAACAGGTTCAGGGTAAGGTTGCTCCGGCCGATAAAAAAGCCGCTCCTCAGAAACAAGCCACCAAAGAAGTTGCCCCGGCCGGGAAACCCAAATCCGTGGCTCCCCAGAAAGCAACACCGGCAAATCAAAAAGTTGCACCGCAAAAGCAGTCATCCAAAGAAACAGCACCTATTAAGCCCAAATCAGTTGCTCCCGTAAAGGCTACTGACGAAAAGAAATCACCGGTGACCGCGCCCAAGGACATTACCGGGTACTGGCTTACTGCCAACAAAGCGTCTATCATTCATTTTACCAAAACAGGGGATGTGTATAATGGTAAAATCGTATGGCTGCGCCAGCCCAACGACAAATCGGGCAAACCGGTAAGAGACGTGAATAACCCGAACAAGGCCAAAAGGAACAATCCTGTGCTTGGCACACAAATGGTTTATAACCTGAAATACAATGCCGCCAAAAAGATTTATGAAGGCGGAAAGGCTTACCAGCCGCAAACCGGGCGCACATTCGACTGCAAAGCCAAAGTTACTGGCAATGGAAACGTGCTGGAGGTTACCGGTATCGCAGGTTTGTCGATGATCAGCAAAACCCTTACCTGGTCGCGGACCAACGGCATCCCGGGCAAAGGAAGCCTGAAATAAAATATTGCATAGTATCCGCTGAAGTATACAGCTGATAAAGTCAGCCTGACGAGCCGGTTCACCTTGAAAGGGGATGTTATTCCGGCTTGTCGGGTTTCTTTTTTTTTGGAAATTGTATTCAGGAGTTGTTGATACAAAAATCTGCCTGCCAGTTCACGCATGAGCCGCAATATGATAGTCAGGCGTCTTTTCTGTTGATGTCCGCTTTTACGGGTTGATGTGTGCCTGCATCCTTGCCCTGAATTTTTCGCTGACGATATCGGCACCCCGGGGATTCACATGGTCTGCATTGAAAAACAACTCCGGCCTTCCGCTCAGCGCTTCCCTGAAATCAAGCAGAATATAGTTTCCACTGACTTCACCGGCGATTTCTTCAATCTGCCGGTCAAGGTTATCCAGATCGACCAGTTTACGGGCGTGCATAAGGTACTCATCGGTGAGGGGCATCCTTACCAGGACGGGGGTAATGCCGTAATCACGGCAGAGGCTGAGGATTTTCCGGAAATAGGTTTCAGGGCCCTTGTCGGGCTTATTGCCATAGCCTGCGAGGTAAGATGTAGCCCTTTCGAGCCCCAGCGCATTCCGGTCAGGTTCTTCTGCAAAGTTCCGGTAATCGCGCGGAGGGCGATACCCGTTTTTCACCTGGGTGAAATCGGCATCGCGAAAGAGTACCGACATGTAAATAAACTTGTAGTTTCCGATATAAGCGCAGAAGCGGCCGGTAAACCATTTGATGTAATAGTCGAAATCTCCGGTTTCCCTGGCCAGGGCCGGATAATCCACATATTTGCGCCAGTACCCGTCGAACTTCAGGGTGTTTTCGGCTTTGGGGCTGAAGTTGGCCGGATCCACTGAGAGTACGGCATATTCAGGGGTCTTCCCTGTTTTCTCAAGGATGTATTTCAACTTATAATAGGTCTGGGTGTACACCTCGCCCGGCGATGCATAATTGAAACTGTTGCCGGTAATTGCCGGATTGATCATGTCGTGCGAATTGCCCAGCATCAGAAAGGTAAGGGTGTCGTTGTACTCCTCAAACTGCCTGTCCTGGTTCCGGTTCAGGCGGTGGTAGATCATCGTGCGGTCATAAACAGCATTCAGCACTGCATTCACTGCCAGTGTCAGCAGCAGGAATATCAGCGTATTTCTGAAAAACTGTTTTTGTCTGTTCATCTTTAAAACTGGAAATAAAAGAATTCCTGGCGTGTAAAAATCCCGAAAATAAGCAGAAAGAACAAAACGGCCAGATATGCAGCAAACCTCACGGGCAGCGGCCGTTGCATAAAATGCTCCTTCCATCCCGGCCGGCCGGCCAGCGCCTCAAAGCGCAGCATAAACACAATCAGGATCAGGCTGAGGGTAAAGTCGTTGTTTTGCAACATCTGCTTCAGGGCAATGCCGGTATTGCTGAAGTCGGTGATATTTCCGATCAGGGTGAGGGTGGAGGAGAAACTGTGCTGTCCGAAGAAAAAGCCTGTGGCGCTGACCAGCAGAAAAGTTGACGCCTGGTTCAGTGCTTTGAGCAGCGCGGGGGCGGCAGCCAGCCCGCTGAAGCGGTTAAACTTTTCCATCATGGGCTTGCTGATATTGGCAAGGGCCATATAGATTCCATGTGTTAATCCGAAAATCAGGAAGTTCCATTGGGCGCCATGCCAGAAGCCCACCAGGGTGAATGTGATGATCAGGTTCAGGTTAAGGCGCCAGGCAGCTGTTTTGCCCCTGAATCTGGAGGGCAGCGAGAAGTAGACGTAATCCCTCAGCCAGGTGGTGAGGGTAATGTGCCAGCGGTTCCAGAAATCAGCCACCGACCGGGCTGAGAAAGGCCGGTTGAAGTTCCGGCTCAGCCTGAAACCCATCAGCCGGGCGGAACCAATGGCAATATCGGTGTAACCTGAAAAGTCGGCATATACCTGGATAATCAGCAGGGGGAGTGCGATGGCGATCTGTATACCGTGAAAGTATTCAGGTTGTCCGTATACCGGCTGTACCAGCATGGCAATGCGGTCGGCTATCACGATTTTCTTGAACAACCCCCAAAGGATCAGCCGAAGTCCTGAAGCGAAAGCAGCCGGATCGAAGGCGTGTTCCTGCCGGAACTGCGGCATCAGGTTGCGCGCCCTTTCGATGGGGCCGGCTACCAGCTGAGGAAAGAAGGTGACATACAAGGCAAAAATTCCGGCGTGTTTTTCCGGTTTTGTAACTCCCCTGTATACATCGATAACATATCCCAGCGTTTGAAATGTGTAGAATGAAATCCCAACAGGGAGCAAAATGGCATAATACGGAATTTGTCCGGGAAGCCCCGTCAGATCCGACAATCCGGAAATCAGTCCGGTGAAGAAGCCCAGGTATTTGAATATGAACAGCATGCCCAGATTGACGGTCAGGGCAGCCCAGAGCCAGGGCTTCTTCCGCTTTTTAACGGTGTGGGCTTCCATGCCCAGGGCTGCATAATACGAAACGGCGGTGGCGGCCATCAGCAGCAGCACATACTCCACCTTCCACATGGCGTAAAACAGGTAGCTTGCCGCCAGCAGTAATATCCAGCGCCATTTTCCCGGAAGCGCATAATACGCCGCTACGGTGAGCGGAAGAAATATCAGGTATCCGATGGAATTGAACAACATGTGGCCGGCGCATTGTGCCGGACAAAAGTAGGGAAAATGCAGTTTTTCGGCGAATTTATTCCAAAATCGTCCGGGCGGTTGGCAGGGGGTTCCCGGATAAACACTTACGGGTCAATCTGATTTTTGTGTTACTTTGCGCCTGAAAACGGAGATACCCGGCTGCCGGGATCTGAATCCGGCGCTTTATATAACCTGTGCATTATGAGTACGCCCAAGAAGAGGAGCAAACCCCTGACTTCCAAACCGGAAAAAAAGGCAAACACCCGATCGTGGGGCAATCTGCCTTATCATCTTCTGATCACGGCATTTGCGTTTATTCTATACGGAAACACCATCAATAACCGGTATTCTCTCGACGATGTCTATGTTACCGGAAAGAATCCCCTCACCCAGCAGGGTATCAGGGCCATCCCCGCCATCTTCTCATCGTATTACATCAACCTGAATGCCGAGGAGGGCGGACAGCACAACTTCGGTTACCGCCCGCTGGCCAAAGCCACTTTTGCCCTTGAGTGGCAGTTTTTCGGAGAGAATCCCCACGTGAGCCATTTCTTAAATGTCCTGCTTTACGCCCTTACCGGAATCCTGCTGTTTATGCTGTTGCGGCGGCTGCTCGGAAAATATCATGTGTTGTTACCCTTGCTTACCGTGATGTTGTTTCTGGCGCACCCCCTGCATACCGAAGTGGTGGCGAGCCTGAAGAACAGGGAAGAGCTGCTCAGTTTTCTGGGAGCCCTGCTTTCGCTGAAATACTTTCTGAGATTTTACGATTCAGGTAAAAAGATTAACATATTGTGGGGTACCTTGTTTTTTGGGCTGGGCTACCTGTCCAAAGCCAATGTGATGACCTTTCTGGCGGTGATTCCGCTGGTGTTTTATTTCTTTACAGATGTCAGACCCCGTCAGATATTGCTGATGCTGATTCCGTTGCTGCTGGTGCTGGCCGTTGCGGTTGTGGTGCCAAGAATTTTTCTGGGTGAGACCACCCGTTCCCTGCAGTTTATCGAGAACCCTTTGCTCATGGGCGCCTCCCTTGCCGAGCGTCTGGGGACCTCCATGATGGTGATGCTGTTTTACCTTCAGAAACTGGTTTTCCCCCATCCGCTGGGGTTCTACTATGGATTTAATATGATTCCCGTTACCGGTCTGGCAAACCCGATGGTATGGCTTTCGCTGCTGATCCATTTAGGGTTGCTTGGATTTGCATTGTGGAAGATCAGGGAAAAACACCTGCTATCATTTGCCATACTTTTCTACCTGGTGAATATTTCGCTGTTTTCCAACCTGATTGCTCCTCCCACGGGAATAGTGGCGGAGCGCTTCCTCTATATTGCTTCCCTGGGGTTTGTACTTGCGCTGGTTTACGGGATATTCAGGATTTTCGGCCCGGTTACTGCCGGAGAGCAATTGCCGGCCAGCGTGAAGAATTACGCGGTACTCATTGCGGTGATTCTTGTCATCCCGGCTACCGCCAAAACCATCGACCGCAACCGCGACTGGAAGGATGAGCTGACCCTTTATGCCGCGGATATGCCCTATCTGGAGCAATCGGCTAAAGCTAATTTTATCTATGCTACCAATCTGCGTTCTTCGGTAGTGGAAAGGCTGAAATCGGGCGTGCCGCGGCAGCAGATTGTTTCTGATGCCCGGATTTGCATAAAGCATTTTAAACAGGCAACCAGGGTGTATCCTGCCTATGCCGATGCCTGGAATAACCTGGGTGAGTCATTTCTGCTGCTGCTCAACGAGTCCGATTCGGCGATACAGTACTTTGAAAAAGCCGTGGAGCATAATCCGCAGTTTACGGCTGCGTTTTATAACCTGGGTTACACCTATCAGGTGACCGGTCAGCCCGAAAAGGCCATTCCGAATTACGAAAGGGCGCTGGAACTCCAGCCCTTCGAGATCAGGGCCATGTCGAACCTTGCCCAACTCTATCAGAAGACCGGACAAACCGAAAAGGCCATTGCCCTGAATGAAGATATTATTACGATAGAGCCCGGGCTGGACCTGCCCTACATCAATCTGGGCACTTATGCCATGCGCGGCGGGGATGCTGCCAAAGCCCTGGAATATTTTGAGCAGGCCATCCGGATTAACCCGAATAATTTTGAACTCAATATGCGGCTCCGGAATTACTACCAGAAGGTTGGCGATTCAGCGAAAGCCGATTATTATCTTGACCTGGCACGCCGATCAGGACGGCCTCAACAATAAGTATCACCGATGCCCGAAAACTCTGCCTACTATCAACCTGAGCTTACCCTGCCTGATCTGCTGAAGCGGGCTGCTGCAGACCCTGCGCCTCTGTATACCGGTTATATGGACGAGAAAGGGGAAATTGACAGACAAACCTATGCTGAACTTTTAAATGAGGCCACCTCGCTTGCCTGTGGATTACAGGCGCTGGGGATGCTGTCCGGCGACAAAGCCATCATTGCAACCCGGCAGAACCGGGAAACCATCACCCTGCTCTGGGCCTGTTTCCTGGCGGGGGTAGTACCTACGGTGCTCCAGCCGCCCCTTACCTTTTCGGGATACAACCCCGCCGTGGAGAAACTGAAAAATGTTTACCGGCAGTTCGGAGAACCTTATATATTTTTCAGTGAGGAAATGGCTGAGACTGACGGGCTTCCTGATGAAAAAGTTAAACATGTCAATGATCTTGATTGTAGCGGAAACTTTGAAGCACCGTATCTGCAACCCGGCGACCTGGCATTTGTGCAGTTTTCGTCGGGCAGCACGGGCGATCCCAAGGGCATTATGCTTACCCATCACAACCTGATGGTAAATATGGATGCCATCCGGATCGGCCTTGATCTGCATTTCCCTGACCGCACCGGCAACTGGATGCCTTTGTTCCACGATATGGGGCTGATCGGGTACCATCTGGTACCACTTTATTGCTCCATTTATCAGTTTCACACCGAAACGATAGATTTTATCAAGAATCCCGGTTTGTGGCTTGATCTGATGAGTGGGTCCCGGATTAACGTTACCGGCTGTCCGAACTTCGGGCTGGCGTTGGTACTTCGCTATCTGAGCAGGAAAAAGACCCTGCCGGACTGGAATTTTTCTTCGATGAAGGCCATGCTCAACGGGGCAGAGCCAATCTCGGTGCAGATTATGAATGATTTTGTGGAGCGCCTGCAGCCCTTCGGATTCAGAACCGAAGCCATGATGCCGGTATACGGGATGGCCGAAGCCACGCTGGCCATTTCATTTACGCCCCTGATGCGGCCTTCGGTGATCACTGCCTTTGATGCGACCAGACTCGATCTGGAAGGCATAGCCGTGGAAGTGCCGGTGGATGATCCGGGTGCCAGGCTGCTGTCGGGCGTGGGCATTGCCCTGAACGACACGTGGATCCGTATCACCGGTCATGACGACAGTCCGGTAGAGGACAGAATGACGGGCCACATTCAGTTGAAAGGACCCGGTATCACCGGAGGGTATTACCGGAAACCCGAAGCCACCCGGGCTGCCTTCTGCGGTGAATGGCTGCGTACCGGCGATATCGGTTTCTTTTATAAAGGCAACCTTTATGTGAGCGGCAGGCACAAGGATATTATTTTTAAAAACGGACGTAACTATTTTGCCAACGATCTGGAAACCATGGCCTGCACCGTCGACGAAATCAGTTATGGCAAGGTTTGTTTCGGTGGTACCACCAGCCGCGAAACGGGACATGATAAAGTGATCGCTTTTCTGGCCGGTTCGCCCGGTGAAAAGGCCATGGAGACCTTCAGGCAGCTGCGCAACCTGCTGCGGGCCAACCTGGGCATTACCGTTGATGAGCTGGTGATGGTTAAATCCAATGAAATCCCGAAAACGTCAAGCGGGAAACTGCAACGGTATAAGCTGATGCAACGCTACCTTGCCGGTGAGTTTGCCGAAACAACCCTGCCGGCTGCTATTCTGAACATATGACAACAAATATTATAGACGTCCCTTTCTTTTTTATCATCGGCCGCCCGCGTTCGGGCACCACATTGCTTCGCTCCATTTTTGATGCGCACCCCAACGTGGTGATTCCATTCGAAAGCCCGGTAATTCTGAATCTTTACCGCAAGTACAAAAAAGTACGCGCCTGGGACGAGGCCGCCGTTGATGAACTGTATGCCGACCTTAGCAAACAGCCCTATTTCGAACGCTGGAGGGTGGAGAAAGAGGGGTTGAAGGAGCGGATACTCGGTTATCAGGGAGAAATCAGTTTTCACCTGCTGATAAGGCTGGTTTACCAGGGGTACCAGTCGGTGTTCGACAAGACTGAAACCCTGTGGTTCGGCGATAAGAATCCGGTTTATTCCTTTTATGCCGACCGTCTTTTCAGGATGTTTCCCGACGCGAAGTTTATCCACATTACCAGGGATTACCGCGATAACCTGGTTTCGTTGCGAAAAGTAACCTTCGAGGCGCCCATCCCGGCCCTGATCGCTTATCGCTGGGTCAGGGCCAACAAGCTGATGGACAAAATTATCCGCAAGGCGCCCGATCAGGTACTCCGCCTGCGTTATGAGGAACTGGCCGCTGCCCCTGAGGAGAAAACCCGCGAAATCTGCAATTTTCTGAATCTGGAGTTCTATCCGGAGCAGCTTGAATACCGGAAAAAACTGGAAGGGGCCAAAGAGCGTGCCGCCGAATACCAGATCCGGAACCATGAGAGCCTGATGAAACCGGTAAACACGGGCCGCATTGCCATCTGGAAGGACGCGCTGACTCCGGAAGAAGTAAAGGTGATGGATATGGTTGCCGGTCGCAATGCAGACGAGCACGGTTATGAAAGGGAGTTCAGGGGTAGTTATCCCTTGCTGATGATCAGATCGTTGCCGGTGTTGCTCTACGCCCGTATAATGAACACGGCCATGCGGCTGGGCAGCCTCCTGCCTTACGGACCGGCTTCATGGGTTTTTATGAAGTTGCAGGTGTTTTACAGGATATACCGCAAAGCTGCCACCCGAAAATCCGGCGACTAATGCCTGCCGGTAAACCGCCTTACCATATATTTCCACCAGATGGCATAAATAATGGTCAACACAGGATTGGTCAGGCGGATATACCATGAACGTTTTCTGCCTATCCATTCGAGGTTTCGGTTAAGGTTGCCCGGCTGATCCCCGAGCAGGTCCTCCAGCACAATGCGCCCGTAATTGTGATTGGTTCCGTAAACCCAGTAGGCCGCTTTAAAGTTTCCGGTCCGCCACAATGTCTTAAACATCATTTTGCGGATATTATCCTTTTTGTAAAGCTTCATCCAGATGTCGCGCATGGTTTGCTGTAACGCTTCGCGGGTCATATGGTTGGTACCCATCGTGGCTTCCTTGAAGTGGTAATGCTTCCAGTCTTCGGGATAATTACAGAGATCGATCTTTTTCTGGTCGCGCAGCCGGAAAAACAGGTCGGTGCCCGGCAACGGGGTCATGATGCTGGTTTGCATGGCATCAATGCCGCTGTTCAGGCAGAATTCCATCCGGTTGTATAAATCCTGCGTGTTGTCGCTTTCCATACCGAAGATCATAGCTCCCAGGACGGCTATACCGTGTTTGTGGATTTTTCTGAAGGCTTCCTGGTAGTAATCCACTCCCTTCTTCAGGTTCAGCCGTTTGCGGGCATCTTTAAGGGCTTCGGGTTTTTCGGCCTCAATGCCAAGCAAAATCAGGGTGCAGCCGCTTTTGGCCGCCCAATGCAGCACTTCGTCGTTATCGGCAAAATTCATGGCCGCCTGTCCGAACCACAGCTTATTGATTTTCCGCTCAACCATTCCCCTGAAAAGCCGGATGGCCCGCTCTTCAGCCCCTTTGTTTGTATTGATCAGATGATCGTCAACAATAAATAACAGCGGCCGGTCTGTCTTTTCCAGTTCATCAAGCACTTCTTCAACCGGGCGTTCACGGTATTTCGAACCACACATTTTGGTGACCGAGCAGAAGTCGCAGCCCATGGGGCAGCCACGTGAAATCTGTATCAGATCATACACATAGGGGTATTTTTTGTAAATATCCCTGCGGACAAGCGGTATTTTATCAACCGGGGTAATTCCACCCTGGTACAATTTCTGAACGCTGCCCTCCTCAAAATCCCTGATCACCTGGGGCCAGACCAGTTCGGCTTCGCCCGAAACCGTGGTATCAACATAGTTGACGACCTCTTCGGGCATCATACTGGCATGGATGCCGCCCATCACGGTATGCACCCCCTGACTTCTGAACATGGCCGCTAGTTCATAGGCGCGAAAAGCATTGGCCGTAAAGGCGGTGAAACCTACCATATCCACAGGCCGGAAGGTGCACAGTTCAAAACTCTCATCAATCAGTTCCACCTCCCAGTGGTCAGGTGTAAGCGCGGCAATAATACCGAGCCCCAACGGCATGTAACTGGTGCTGGGGTCATTTGAAAAGCCCAGCCGGTGCTGGTTTATCGGATTTATCAGAAGCAGTTTTCTCTTCCTTTTTTCGGTCATTTCAATCTTCGGATTCTAATTCCGGTGGCAATATTACTAAATACTTTTATCCTGATGCGTGAAATTTAGTTTTACATTTCCGGCTTTGCGGTGTTGGTATTTGAAACTTCCTAACTTTGCCGTGTGAATTAATACCGTTTTTATGAACATTGACGACTTTATTACACGCATTGAGGAAGAATTTGATGATCTGACGCCCGGAACCCTGAAGCCGGAAAGTGTTTTCAGGGAAGTGTTTGAATGGAATTCCATCAATGCACTGATTCTTATCGCCATGGTTAAGACTGAATACGACGTGGCCATCAATGCGGAGGATATTGCGAACTCGAAGACTGTCGCAGATATTTACAGGATTATTGAAGAAAGGGTCAGCTAACCGGCCGGTAATAAACCACCCCTTAAAAATGTTCATTCACCCCGGCAAAACCGGATTTTATACCATCGGTTGCGGACTGGTCGTATAAATTTTTACTGCCTGCTCCCTGCTTCCCTGACAAGCAGATTGATGGAAATATCTTCGAACATCCGGTACGGCGGCAGTTCTATGCCATATCTGTTTTTGATTTCATCCGAAAGTTCCGAGGCTTTGAGCGAATCAATTCCGTAAGCAATCAGTGCGTCCGAAGTGCCCACGGGTTTCCCCTGATTCAGTTTTACAGAAACCCAGTTGCAGATGAAGTCAGGCAGACTGAGCTCATCATTAATATGTTCTTCGGAAAAGTCTGCTTCGGGAAATATTTTTTCCGCAATAATCTCCAGTTCACCTTTGAGCAGCATTTCACGGGCTGCTTTGTGCATCATCTTTCCGCTCGAAGTTTTGGGAATTGATCCGGTGCGGATCAGGCTGATACGCGCCGGCTGAATTTCATGTTCGGCCGATACCGATGCAACGATGTGTTCAAGAATGCCTGCTGTATCAGGCTTTCTCAGAAATGTCCTTTCCAGTTCGGCAATGATGCACAGGCTTTCTTTGTAATTTACTTCGAGCGGAACAGCCGCTACGCAGGTTTTGCGGATGGAAGGATGGCTGTTTTCAACCGTTTTCTCAATGTCCTGGGGATAAAAGTTCTTCCCGTTAATAATGATCAAATTTTTAAGCCGTCCGGTAATATACAACTCCCCCTGATGTAAAAAGCCTAGGTCTCCTGTTCGAAGCCAACGGGGGTCGTTCATTCCGGCCGGTGAAACGGTAAAGGTTTCACTTGTAAGTTTCTCTTTTCCCCAGTATCCCTTTGTTTTGGTACTGCCGCTCACCCATATTTCACCCACCCGATTTTCCTCCAGTTTCAGGGAATTGTCAGGGTTCACAATAATTATTTCAGTATCCATGTTCGGGATGCCGTTGCTGACAATGTATTGTACATCATCTTCAGGGCCGGCCATTTCGACAAGATTCTTTTTAAGGGAATCGGTTTTAACAGGCAGGCTGAAAGGCCCCTTTTCTTTCCGGGCTCCGGTAAGGATAAGGGTTGATTCCGCCATCCCATAGGCAGGGAAAAAGGCACCGGCTTTAAAACCGCAAACCGAAAATTTCTGAATAAAGCGGTCGAGGGTCTCTTTCCTCACCTGTTCGGCGCCGGTCAGAAAGGTACGGAGTGATGAAAGGTTCAGCCCTTCAACAAGCCCCTCGTCGATTTTATCATGACAAAGGTTCAGCGAAAAATCAGGTCCGCAGGTGGTTGAGGCTTTGTAATGATGGATGGCCCTCAGTAAATACCAGGGTTTGGAAATAAAGGTAAAAGGAGACATCAGCACTGTATGCGACCCTGAAAACGGCGTTTCCAGAACGCCAAGCAGCAGTCCGAGGTCATGAAACTGAGGAACCCAGTGCACATTCGTATCCGCTTGACGGATATCCATGTAAAGCTGCAGTGATTTCAGATTCACCATCATGTTCCGGTGAGTGACCATCACGCCTTTAGGGGTGCCGGTTGATCCGGAAGTATATTGCAAATATGCAAGATCTTGAAAATCAGTTTCTTTAAATACCAGCGTCCCCGGCGGTTCAACCAGTTCATCCGTTGCGACCCAGGGCAGGTTGCCGAGTAAGGGGTCTGAAGAAAAATTTCTCTCGAACGATCGTGTTATAACGCCGGTGGCAAGGATGGCAGCTGCATCGCAGTCGGCGGCAATGGCATTTATCCGGTCAATAGAACGGTTTTTTCTTGGCGGATATACCGGAACGGCAATTGCGCCGGCATACAGACAGCCAAAAAATGCAGCAATGAAATCGATACCGGCAGGATAAAACATCAGAACATTCTTCCCGGAAAGATCCATAGCGGATATTTTACCTGCGATGGTCGTCGCAGCTTTGTCTAATCCGCCGTAGGTAATCACCGCGGTCTCATTTTCTCCGTCGCCCAGAAAGGTGAATACCCTGCGTTCCGGATGCAGGGCAGCCCTTGTTTGCAACACAGTTACAATGGTAGCTTTGTCTGGCAGATGTCCAAGGTCGGCGGGAACCGGAGCAGTCGTAATCATCAATTAATCAATATTTTGTTGTTCATTCGGAGAATGAAAGATGTCATGCAAAGTTAGAAAATTGGGGGATCAACTGAAAATTAAAGTACATTTGCGATGATAGAGTCCAGATGAGAACCGGATAGTTCTGATTAACTATAATCCTTTTTTATGGCGATTTTCAGTATTTCTGATATTCGGATGGCAGGCCTGTCGGCCTGTGTTCCCCCAAAAACGCTTTCAAACCATGATTATAAATGGATTAAAGTGAAGGAACGGGAACAGGTAATCAAAACCATTGGCGTGGAAAACCGCCATGTGGCCGAACCCGGACAAACCACTTCCGACCTTTGCTTTCAGGCGGCTGAGCAACTGCTTGATGAACTGAAGTGGGACAGGAATGAGATCAACATCCTTGTTTTTGTCTCGCAGAGCCGTGATTACATCATTCCGTCAACCTCCGCCATTCTTCAGAACCGGTTGCAGCTGCCCAGGACCTGTATGGCGCTTGATATTAATCTGGGTTGTTCCGGATACGTATACGGCCTTTCGGCGATCGGCAGCATGATGAAGGCGGCCGGTCTTCAAAAAGGATTGTTGCTGGTAGGCGATTTGTCGAACGTTACCTCCAGCTATCGTGACAAAAGCACCTATCCGCTGTTTGGCGACGCCGGCACTGCCACCGCCCTGGAGCTTGATCCGGGCGCGGCACCCATGCAGTTCAATCTGCAAACCGACGGCAGCGGCTACGAAGCCATCATTATTTACGACGGGGGCGTGAGAAACCTGGCAAGTAAAAAGTCTTTCGCAACCAGAAAATACGGCGAGGGCATTTACCGCAACCGGCTGCAGATTGCGCTGAACGGCATTGAAGTGTTTAACTTCTCGTTGCGCGAGGTGGTGCCAAACATAAAAACCACCCTCAAGCACTTTGGCCGCGAGTTGCCCGAATTTGACTACCTGCTTTTTCATCAGGCCAACCGCCTGATCAACGAAACCATCCGCAAAATGCTGAAGGTGGAGCCAGAGCGTGTTCCATATTCCCTGCGCGATTTTGGCAATACCAGCTGCGCTTCCATCCCGCTGACGATGGTTACGCAAATCAGGGAGGCCCTGGAACAAAAACCTCAGAAGCTGCTGCTTTCAGCTTTCGGAATCGGGCTGTCGTGGGGTAGTGTGCTGATGGAAACTTCAGGGCTGGTGGTGCCTCCGCTCACGGAACTGGAACCGGCATCACAGCCCGGAGTATAAGCTGAGCCGCGCTTCGGGCAGAATCGTTGAAGCAATTTGTAAACTAAACGATGAATTTCCAGATATGAATGCATTTGATCTAAGCGGTAAAACAATTCTGGTTACCGGCGCTTCGTCAGGGCTCGGGCGGCAAACCGCCATTACGGCCAACGGGTATGGCGCCGGGGTGGTGATTACCGGCCGGGACGCAGCCCGGCTGAATGAAACCTTTCAGTTACTCGAAGGGGATGGGCATCAGCAAATCACGGCCGATCTCACCCTGCAACCGGATATTGACCGGTTGGTGGCTGCCCTGCCCGTGCTGAACGGGGTGGTATACAGCACCGGCATTTCCGACCTGGCTCCGGCGCGCTTCATCACCGCCGAAACCATTGCTAAAACCTTTCGCGTGAGTTTTGATGCAGCCGTATTGCTCACGGCGGGGTTGCTCGGCAAAAAGAAGCTGGCTAAAAACCAGTGCTCGCTGGTGTATATTTCTTCCATTTCGACAAGATATCCTTTTGTGGGTGGGGCCATGTACATCAGTGCAAAAGCCGCCCTGGAGGCTTATGCCCGCGTACTCGCGCTGGAACTGGCACCCAAAGGCATCAGGGTCAATTGTGTGGCTCCGGCATTTGTGCGCACCCCCATGCTCGACGATACCGCCGCCAACTATTCGCAGGAAGCGGTAAATATGATCGAAGCCCGTCAGATTCTGGGCCTGGGCGATCCGGAAGATGTGGCCAATTCAATTGTTTATTATCTGTCCGATGCTTCGAAGTGGGTGAGCGCCACCAGCCTGGTGCTGGGCGGCGGATAATTCACAATCACTGCCTGTGCTGAAAGCATTGATGCATCAGAAATACAACGAAGCGACGTTCAACCCGGTAAATCCGCAATCCGAAATCGCAAATCTCTCGTTATCCGGCTATCGCCGTCTCCCGAGACAAGCGAAATCAGAAATCGAAAATCCGAAATCCAAAATTCCCTATGCCAGATTATTCAATTATAGTCCCGGTTTATAACAGCAAAGACAGCCTCGGGGAGCTGTTTTCACGGATAGATCAGACCCTGGAGCATCTGGGTCAGACTTTCCGGTTAATTTTTGTGGACGATGGCAGTACCGATCAAAGCTGGGAAGTCATCAGCGATATACGTCAGCAGCATCCCGGCAAGGTGACCGCCATCCGGCTGGCCCGCAACTATGGGCAGCACAATGCCACGCTCTGCGGTATTGCACAGGCCGAAGGTGACCACATCATTACCATTGATGATGATCTGCAGAACCCGCCAGAGGAAATCCCCCGGCTGATTGAAGCCATGATGAAAGAAGACGCTGACCTGGTTTATGGTATCTATGATAAGAAGCAGCACTCCGTCATGCGCAATATGGGCAGCGCCATTATCCGCGGAGGCTCCAAACGGCTGTTCAGCACCAAGGGGCAGGGCTCTTCTTTCAGGCTGATGAAGTCGTCGCTGGCTAAAAGCCTGCTGAACCACCAGATCAACTTTGTATACATCGATGAGTTGTTTAACTGGTACACCTCTCATATCTCTTTTGCATTGGTTGAGCATCACAAGCCGCCCTACAGGAAGTCGAATTACTCGCCCCGCTCGCTTTTCAGAATGATGAGCAACCTGGTCATCTATTATACCGCTGTTCCGCTGAAACTGATGGTTTACGGCGGACTGATATCGTCCATTATAAGTTTTATTGTGGGTGTTGCGTTTATTTACCGTAAAGTAGTTTCTGACGTTCCCCTGGGATTCACCGCCCTGATCGTTGCCATATTGTTCTCCACCAGCATCATCCTGCTTTCGCTGGGCGTAATCGGCGAATACCTCAGCCGCATTTACGCGGTGCAGAACCGTAAACCGCCTTTTGCCATCAGGGAGATACTTAAATGATGGTGAGAGGTGAGCGGCAGTGCCTTTTAGTCAGTTTGCCTCAAAAAAATGAAAGAAGAAGACCCGGAAGATGAAACTCTTTAAATACGGTATCACCCTTGAACGCCTTAAAGAAACAGATATTGAACTGGTAAGGCAGTGGCGGAATTCCGACCCTGTGCGGCTGAATATGGCATACCGTGAGATTATATCTCCCGAACAGCAGTTGCAATGGTTCAGGTCTGTCGATAACCTGGAGAACAACTACCTGCTGATCTATTACAAAGGGGAGAAAATCGGGCTGCTCAATGATAAAAATGTGGACTGGGAGGCCCGGACTTCCGAGTCGGGGTTGTTTCTGGGGCGCACGGAGTTTTATTCCACCTTTGTGCCTTACCTGGTGTCCGTGGCCGGAATAGAGACGACGTTTTACTTTTTGAACTGGAACAAACAGTACGCGCATATCCTCCGCGGCAACACCCGGGCTATCAGTTACAATGCACAGTTAGGCTACAGACTTTGCCCGGATCAGGAAGAAGCGGAAAACCAGCAATATGAACTGACCCGTGAGGGATTTGAGCTGAAGGCCGGCAGGATCAGGAAAGCGGTGCGCCAACTTGCCGGGGATGACCTGAAAACTACCTTGCTGCTGGAGCCGGAAGATTATAAATCGGGGCTTGCCCTGCGTTACGAGTCGCTGCTGGCGGCCTGTCCTTTGTCCCTCCGGCGCGATGAAGATGCTGCCGGTGTCTGGATACGCGAAGTCTGAAGCCTGCCTTATGCTTCTGTTCCTTCCGATAGTTTTTTCAGCGATCTGGCGATGCCGGTAAACTCATTCACATTCATTTCTTTAATATACAGCAAGCCGTGGGTAGCCCTGATCAGGGCATTGTTGTTTTCGTAGAAGAAGTTTTTACCCAGCAGCAACTGTATCTGTTTCAGTTGTTTCACCCATGTTTTGCGTGTCAGCTCGCTGAAAGGCCCGTCGTATTCAAAACTGGGAAATGAGGCATTCACCTGGCTGAGGTAGCTTTCGGCAAATGATTTCTCCAGTACGGCCAGAGCGTTGAGCGAAACGGGAACCAGCAGATCGGCATCGGCGGGATGAAAACGGTACCATACGTTGCGGTAGCCGAGGATCCGCAATTGTGAAAGATCGGCTTCCCTGCTCCATTCCTTTACCGCCCCTGCAATGGCCTGCAGCACTTTGTAATGGGTGTCGGGGCCGCTGCCTTCCGGATCAAGGGCCAGGCTGATGATGGTCGGCTTGATTTCCCTCAGTTGCTGAAGGATGGGGAGCATATCCCGGTTTTTCTCAGGGTTCTCGGTAAAAATCTCACCCTTATAAAAGCCCAGCCGCAGGTGGTGCACATTCTTCACCGGCACACCGTAATAGGCCCATACCAGCTCCTCTTCAAATTCGCGCAGCATCCCCTTAAGCTTCTGGATGTCGGGTGGATTTTTACTGCCGTCATAGCTTTCCTTCAGCACATTCATTACTTGATTCAGTACTTTCCGGAGTTCAAAACGGTCTTTTATTTCCCAGTTAACCACGGCCGATCTTACAAGGCGGTGGCACAGTCCCCTGCGTTTTTCATATTCGTTCTGCCGGGCTACATTGTCCAGGAAGTGGTAAACATCCTTATCCCACTTGTATGCGTAGCCTTTCTTAAAGAAATCAGGATAGTGAATCATCTGTACTTCTCCTTTATCCAGCATCTTCAGCGTGTCTTCCAGCGCGCTGATAAGGAAGTGGTTGGTGACTGCCGTAAAACCGGAGGTCATCACCGCAAAATGAACGTCGTTGGAGGCCGAACGCAACTGCCGGTTGGTGTAAGGCATAATGCCCAGCATAATATCGTCGTGGTGAGGGCCGGTATGATAAATTATCTGATTTTCATCATGTTGCATGCCTTTCTGCAACTTGTTACTTATGGATCTGATCACTTCCGGTACGGTTTGTTCGCTCAGGTCGGGGATCAGAGAGCACCAGGGGTCGGCCCTCAGGTCGTCAACTGTCAGGTGGTGGCCGTATTTTTCGAGTCTTGCGCAGAGATCAATCACCGCCCTTTCGGTTTTACGCCGGGTCCACTCACCGGTTTTGTAGTAGCGCTCCACTGAATCGCTGAGCCGGCCGGCAGCGCCTTCGGTAAGGTAGAAGCGGGCATTGGGCAGTCGTTGAAGCACTGTGGCCGGATAAACAGTATTCATGTCGTTTTCGAGTGAGACCTTTACGATTTCAGCCTTTGCTTCTCCGGCGGCAAAAATGATAGCCACGGCATCCGGATTGAAGGTGATGGTCCCCAGTCCGATGGTTATCACCAGGCGGTTTCGGGAGATTTCAATGCCGCCCAGGTCGCCGGCGGCTACAGCCTGGGTTTCAAAATTGGTCTGCGTCAGCCGGGTGGTTGACCAGAGGTCGGAACCCCGGGTGTTGAAGGCAATATGTCCGTCAGGGCCAATGCCGCCAAGAAAGAATCCGATGCCTCCCTTTTCACGGATCTTTGCTTCATACTCCGAACACCAGTTGTCGATGGCGAAAATGGATGCCTTGCGGATTTCTTCTTCTGCCGTGCGGGCCTCACGGTAACGCAGGCTTAAATCGATGACCGAGCCGGGGAAAACCTCACTGTAAGTTCTTCCTTCAGGCAGCGGAATTTCATCTGAATTGATCAGCAGCGCCCTGCCCGGATCAAGCCCGAAGCCGCGGAGGTAATATTCCGTCACATAGTTGTGAAAAGAATTGTGCTGCACCGGAGAAATAGGGTAGAACTCATCGATCTGCACAAACTGCAGTCCCCTGAGATCCGGTTTCCTGAGCGAACCCAGTCCGTATCTGCCCAGCAACTGGCGGATTTCTTCCCTGTTCCAGTTTTCGAGGATATTCCGGGTATATTTGATGAAATATTCCGGCGTTTTTCCGGTAGGCAGGCTGATGACCCCTTCAGGATTCGCAGAAACCCACTCCAGAAAACGCAGGGAGGTGAGCAGACCCAGGGAAGGGAAATCTCCTGTAATAATGTAGGGGATACGTGAAGACATTTTTTCAACTCCTGAAAGGGCTGCAAAAGCCTTTTCTGCCGGAGAAAATTCTTTGTGATTCATATTGCTCACTTTTTTCGGATCATTTTTTAAAATCCGCAGCCGGATAACAAGATTCCCCTCTGTTGAGGTCATTCCCTCCGGTTTCTGCAGGAAAACCAAACAGCAGCAAACGGGGAAAATGTATCTTTACGATCGCCAATTAACCCCAGCGTCGCATATGCAATGTCTGGTTTGGTGGTGATCCGGACTTGAATGCTGCTATTTCCTCTGCAAAGATACGCCATGATTAAAGTCTGGGATCAACTTCTGAAAAAAAATTAAAAAGATAATGCTTTTGCATTTCCGCTTTTGTACATTTGCAGGAAAGTCTGTACTTTTCTTTAAGTATTTAAGTATGAAAATTGTGTTTCGGTCACTTCTGACAATTTTGATTTTGACTCTTTCGCGGGCTATGCCAGTTTTGGCACAACAGACGGACGAAAGCCGGACATTGCCTTCGTGGGAACAACTGCGCAGCCGCGAATACCCGAAATGGTTCAGTCACGATAAGCTGGGAATTTTCATTCACTGGGGCGTTTATTCGGTGCCTTCGTATGGCGGGGCCGAGTCGTATGCCGAGTGGTATCTGCTCGGGTTGAAACACGGAACGCACAACCGCGTAGATTTTATGAAAAAGAATTTCGGAAAGGATTTCACATACAGGGATTTTGCCCCCCTGTTCAAGGCCGAATTATTTGATCCGGATGAATGGGCGGAGATTTTTAAGAAATCGGGGGCCGGTTACATCGTATTGGTAAGCAAGCATCATGATGGATACTGCCTTTGGCCCAGTGCGTATGCCCCGGGATGGAACAGTGTGGATACAGGTCCGGGCCGCGATATCGTGGGCGAAGTGGCGGAAGCCGTGCGGAAGCGGGGAGTCCGCTTTGGCCTGTACTATTCCCTCCCGGAATGGGATCATCCCCTGCACCGCTGGTATGAAGATCCCAACGATTCCATTGGCGACTATGTGGAGCAGCACATGATTCCGCAGTTTAAAGAGGTGGTGTCGGCCTACCGTCCCGACCTGATCTTTACCGACGGGGAGTGGTACAATACGGCGGAACAATGGCATGCCCGTGAGCTGATTTCGTGGTATTACAATCTTGTCGGTCCCGATGCCATCGTGAATGACCGATGGGGCAGCGGAGCCGACATCGGATTCCGCACTCCCGAATACAGCTCTGGCGGTTTGAATGCCGACCGCCCCTGGGCCGAGGTGAGGGGACTGGGCCGCTCATTCGGACTCAACCGCAACGAAAAACTTTCTGCATATATGTCGCCCCGCGACCTTATCCATCTTTTTGCCCGCACCGTTGCTTATGGTGGTGGACTCATTATCAATGTCGGTCCGGCTGCCGACGGAAAAATTCCGCTGCTTCAGCAAGAGCGTATTGAAGCGCTCGGTGAATGGCTGGAGATCAACGGAGAGGCCATTTACGGAAGCGAGCGGTGGGTCCGCAGCGGGGAAGAAAAACCGGTGGAACTCACCCGCACCGACCCGCAGGTCAATTTCAACTGGGTACGCAACTCCCCAGGATACCCGGTGGTGGAAGACAATTTTACGGCCGAATGGACCGGCTGGATCAAACCCGGACATACTGCAAATTATACCTTCTCGGCAACGGCCAACGACGGCATGCGCCTGTTTATCGACGGTAAACCCGTGCTCGATCAATGGGATTCGGAAACCGGAGGTACCGATTCTGAAGCCATGCGCAGCAGAACCGGGGCGGATGTAAACGGCACCATAACGCTCGAAAAGGGGAAATTCTATCCGGTTACGGTAAACTTCACCGAAAAGACCCACGATGCGGATATCGCGCTGTCGTGGGAATGTCCCGGTCTGCCGAAAGAGATTGTGCCGAAAAAAAACCTGTTTAGCCGGGAAGACCTGCCGGAGGGCGACGGCCTGAACGCCGTATACCGCTCCATGCGACAGCACATTGCCTATACGACAAACCGCGGTAACCTCTATGCCATTTGCTTTGAATGGCCGGGACAAAGCCTTCGAATAAATACAGGAGCAAAGCCTCCGGCAGGCGAAGTGAGCCTGCTGGGCCGGACCGGAAGTCTGCCCTGGAAGATGGAAGGCGATGAACTGCTCATCGACCTGAGCGGTATTCAGTACAATGAAATGCCCGGCCATTACGCATGGACGTTCAAAATGGAAGGCCTTGCCAAACCGTAGGCCTGATCAGCGTTTAATACTTTTTATAACAAAACCGATCCTGAATTTAATCCCATACCCGATGAAAAAGCTGTCCGTAACATTAATCACCCTGCTGTTTGCTGTTTTTTTCAGCGCCTGCGATCGTCAGGCGGAAACCGGTGAACCTGCATCTTATGTTGACCCGTTTATAGGAACCGGAGGGCATGGGCACACCTATCCCGGGGCAACGGTTCCGTTCGGCATGGTTCAACTGAGTCCGCAAACGCGCCTCGACGGCTGGGACGGATGCTCGGGCTACCATTTTACCGACAGCGTGATATACGGTTTTGCACATACAGCCCTCAACGGTACCGGCGTAAGCGACTACGGCGACATACTTGTAATGCCTGTCTTGGGCGAACCGGTTTTTAAAAACACAGAGTACAGCTCTTCTTTCAGCAAAAGCAGCGAAAAAGCCGAAGCAGGTTATTACAGCGTAAAGCTTGATAAACCTGGGGTTCTTGCCGAATTGACCGCCACCACCCGGGCTGGCTACCACCGTTATACTTTCCCGGCTTCCGATGCGGCCAACTTTATTATCGATCTTCAGCATCGCGACATTGTGCTGGAATCGTGGATTGAGTTTGTCAGCGATACCGAAATCAGGGGGATGCGCCGCTCCACCAACTGGGCAAAAGATATGGTCTGGTATTTCCATATGCAGTTCTCTAAACCCATCTCCCGCAAGGGCATTGCCGTGAACGACACCCTGCTGGCAGATGCTTTGCGTGCCGAAGGAACAAACATCAAGGCTTTTGCAGGATTTACCACTGCAGCAGGCGAGCAGATTGAAGTGAAGGTAGGCCTCTCTGCCGTTGACAGCGAGGGTGCACTGAAAAACCTGACGGCAGAAATACCGGAATGGAATTTTGATGAAATCCGGAAACAGAGTTTCGATACCTGGAATAAGGAGTTGGGAAAAATACGCGTCAAAGGCGGCAGCGACGATCAGATGAAGGTGTTTTATTCAGCCCTCTATCACGCCATGCTGCAGCCCAATACCTTTATGGATACGGACGGTCGTTACCGGGGAATGGACCGGGGCATTCATACGGCCGAAGGGTTTACCAACTATACGGTATTCTCCCTGTGGGATACCTACCGCACCTGGCATCCGTTGATGACCATCATTGAACAGGAGCGAACCACCGACTTCATCAAAACCATGCTCAATATGTACGAAAAGGGCGGATTACTGCCTGTTTGGGAACTTGCCGGTAACGAAACCTGGTGTATGATCGGAAACCACGCCATTCCCGTGATCGCCGATGCCTGGATGAAGGGAATCCGGAATTACGACGGCAAAGAGGCTCTTGATGCTATGGTAAAGAGCGCCTCACAGAACCACCACGGCCTCGAGTTTTACCGCAAATACGGCTATATTCCCGGCGACAAGGAGCATGAATCCATTTCGAAAACCCTGGAATATGCCTATAACGACTGGTGTATTGCTGCGATGGCAAAGGATCTGGGCCGCGATGACCTGTACCGTGAATACCTCCGCAGGGCACAATCGTACAAGAACATCTTCGATCCATCCACCGGCTTTATGCGTCCGAAACTCAACGGAAGCTGGCTTGCCCCTTTCGATCCCACAACGGTCGACTGGCATTTTACGGAAGCAAATTCGTTTCATTACAGCTATTATGTTCCTCAGGATATCAGCGGTTTGACGGCGCTTCACGGAAGCAAGGAGCAGTTTGCCGCAAAAATTGATGAGCTGTTTAACACCGAAACCGAAGTGGGCGGTCGCGATATGAAGGACATCTCCGGCCTGATCGGCCAGTATGCCCAGGGGAATGAACCCAGTCATCATATGGCTTACCTCTACAACTTCGTAGGACAGCCCTGGAAAACCCAGCAGCGGGTTCGCCAGATTATGGATGATTTTTACACGCCTCAGCCCGACGGACTCATCGGTAACGAGGATTGCGGACAAATGTCGGCCTGGCTGATCATGAGCGCCATGGGATTTTATCCGGTTACTCCCGGACTGCCCGAATACATTACAGGCACCCCTTGGTTCCCTGAAATGGAGATCACGCTTGAGAACGGCAATGTGCTGAAAATCATTGCTAAGAATGTCTCTGAAGAGAATTTTTACATTCAGTCGGCGACCCTTAACGGGAAAAAGTACACCAGATCATTCATCAGTCATGACGATGTGATGAAAGGCGGCGAACTTGTGTTTATCATGGGAAGTAAGCCCAATGAATCGTGGGGCGCAGGGGAAGGAAATGAACCGGTGACCACAATCACGGAAGAACTGATTTTGCCTGTTCCTTTCCTGATTGCTCCTGATGCCCGTTTCCGGGATGTCATGCAGGTGAGTGTGGGAACAATCGTTCCGGGGTGCGAAGTGTTTTACACCACTGACGGTAGCAATCCCGACCGCAATTCTGCAAGATTTACGGGTCCGGTAACCCTGAACGCCACCACGACTTTCAAAGCCATCGCATACAGGGAAGGGTTCGGATACAGTTTGCCCGTTGAAGGCAGCTTTTATAAAATTGACCTGAACCGCAAGGTAGAATTACTTTCGGAGTACCACCCCAATTACCATGGCGGCGGCACCGAAGCGCTGATTGACGGCCTGCGCGGTGCCGGAAACTGGAGGCTGGGCGGCTGGCAGGGATATCAGGGTACGGATTTCGAAGCAATTGTCGACCTGGGGAGCAAAAAGCCGGTGCGCAAAGTGGCTGCAGGTTTTGTGCAGGACGTACGCTCCTGGATCTGGATGCCGGTTGAAGTCGTTTTTTCGGTATCCGACGATGGCAGCAACTTTAGAGAAATCAGCAGGGTGAAAAATACCATTCCAGTCAACGACTATGAAATGAGGACTGCTGATCTTGGCGCTAAGGTGAGTACTTCAGCCCGTTATGTGAAGGTAAAAGCCGAAAACTTCGGAACCATCCCGCAATGGCATCTGGGTGCCGGGGGACAGGCTTACATCTTTGTGGATGAAATCATTGTGGAATAGACAGAAGATTGGCCTATTTGGTTAGCTTCCTGTTAGTCGGACAATGTATGAAATGACCTGACAAGTTTTCTTTCAACTTGTCAGGTCTTCTTGTTATTTTGTTCTTCCATAATAATCCGATTTTTCAACGTTCAATCCTGCTTTCAGGTTTCTTTTTCCTGTCGATGAATCGTTTTACAAAACTCCAGTCCTCTTTCCCAAACCTGAATATCTCTTTCACCGGCATTCCGCTGATTCGTGAGAATACGAAAAGGTAGATCACGGAAGCCAGGGTATAACTCACATTGGTGGCCATCACGGCTCCGTTGGCGCCATAGCCGGGAATCCAAAGATAGTTGAGCACGACATTTACCAGCAGGGCGGGGGCAAAGGCTTTCAAGGCGGCATCGGGTCGTCCGGCACCGGCCAGCTGACCACTCAGCACACGGAATGCGATAATCATGATGATGCCGGGCATAATGGTCTGCATCACCCTTACACTGGGCAGGTATTCCGTACCAAAAATCAGTGGAACCAGCAGGGGCGAAAACAATACAATTGCGGCCGAGATTATAATTCCGGCGATCAGTGAGATCCTCAGCAGCCTTGCGGTACTTTGGTTCAGCATATTCTTATCGGTGGCGTTGGCGCTGCGGCTCATCACTACCACCCCGATGGCCAGCGGTATCTGCCACAGCATTTCGGCTACTGAAACCCCGAGTGAGTAGATTCCCACTTCACGCGGCACGGAAAGCACCTTGAGCAACACCACGTCAATGCGGTAATTAAACTGTATCGTAAGAAAAGAGAGGGCATAAACCACGCCTGTTCCGAGCATTTTAAGGATCAGGGGATTTTTAACCGAGAGCCGGGTTTTAAACCGGCGCAGCAACATGGATATGGCCAGCAGGGCAACGACGGTGTTACCCATAAGCAGGGAGGCTACAGCCCCGAACAGCCCGAGTTTCAGAAAATAAACCATGGCGACAGCCAGCAGCAGCGTGAAAAGACCGGTCAGCCAGTTCATCATATTGGCTTTGGGGATTTCCTCTTTGCCCAGAAAAACACCACCGGCATAAATGGTCGTCAGCCGCATGGGTATGGTGGTCAGGGCCATGGCCAGCAGGGCAGGTGTATAGCCTTTGGTGCCGATCAGTGCATATGCAGCGGCACTGAAAATCACGCCAAGTGCCGAGGTGAAAATAAGTATGGTAAGCATGGCCGAAACAAGGTTGTTTTCATCTTCGCGGCCTGAGCCGATCAGAAATACCGTGGTCGGACGTATGCCCATCTGGAAAAAACTCACCACCAGCGTCGGGACAACAATCAGGGCGGTATAAAGTCCGTAGCCTTCGGTACCCAGCAGGCGCGAAAGCAAAATCACCAGCCCGAAGTTGGTCAGCAGGGTAAACACATTGCTGCCAAGTACTCCGGCAATATCCTGAAAATATGATCTTTTTGGCAAGAGGTTCTCTGATGTGATTAGTCTGATGCAAATGTAGGGAAATAGAATGGCTCAGCTTGCCTTCTGTTGAATTACCCGGCCGGTAATATAGATAAACTCCTCTATACCCAATTGCTCCGCTCTTTTGGTAAACAATTGATCCAGACGTTCATCAGGTGCGAATTTAAAGGACTTCAATCCGTTCTTCAGGGTTTTGCGCCTTTGGTTAAAAGCGGTTTTCACTACGTTCACAAACAGTTTTTCATCACACCCCAGTGCGTTTACCTGGTTTCTTCTCAACCGGATGACCGCCGATTTTACTTTTGGAGGCGGGTGAAACACATGCTCACTCACGGTAAACAGGTATTCAATATCATACCATGCCTGAAGCAGCACACTGATAATACCGTAAGTTTTGCTTCCGGGAGGAGCTGCAATCCGTTCGGCCACTTCTTTCTGAAACATCCCCACCACTTCGGGAATCTGATTCCGGTAATCCAATACCCTGAAGAGTATTTGTGAAGAGATATTGTAGGGAAAATTGCCGATGACCGAAAACGGGCCTTCGAAAAGCTGATCAACCTGTATCCTGAGGAAATCGCCCTCAATAAAGTTGTCAGCCGCTTCAGGAAATGTTTTTTTCAGATAAGGAACAGCATCCCGGTCCACATCAATGGCCAGGAATTTATTAACGGGAAGTTCAAGCAGGTATTTGGTGAGCACACCGGTGCCGGGGCCGATTTCAAGCAATGCGTCGCAGGGCAGACTGAGGCTGTCCGTAATTTTTCGGGCAATGTTTTCATCTTTCAGAAAATGCTGCCCCAGGTGTTTCTTTGCCCTTACAGGTTCCATGGAATTTGGGATTTCTGATTTTCGATTTCTGATTTCGCTTGTCTCGGGAGACGGCGATAGCCGGATAACGAGAGATTTCGGATTTCGGATTGGCGATTGCGGATTTCTGATTGTTGATTTCGGGATTTGGATTAGAGAAGATTAGAAATTAGTAATTGATTTCTTAGTTAACCGCAACCATGAATTGCCGGAGCACAATCCGCAATCTGCAACCCACAACCGAACGAAGTGAGTTCACCGAAGGTAATCCGCAATCAATTCACCATATCTCCCCTGAGCAACCTGAACCGCTTCCGTGCCTCCACGCTGAAAACGCTGCCGGGGTATTTTACCAGCATTTCCTGATAGGCGGCCATGGCTTTGGTGTTATCTTTCATTTGCTCTTCGTACAGCAGGCCAAGGCGGAACTGTGCATCGTCGCCCTGTATGCCTTCGCCGTATTCGCTGATAACCCTTAAATAAAGGGCTTCAGCCTCCTGAAAATTTCCCTGCTTCAGGTTTATTTCAGCTTTTTTCATCAGCGCTTCATCGGTGATGAGGTGCCCCGGCCAGGCCTGCAGCAGGGAATCGAGCACCGCAATGGCCGCATCGGGCTGATTGCGGTAGAGCAGCAGATCGGCCCTTGCGTAAGTGCCAAGCTGAACGGTGGAACTGTCCATATCAATATTGTCGCTTATAATGAGCGACATGGCCATGGCGTCGTTGGCGATCAGTTTTGAGGTGGCGGCCTTCAGCACGTCGAGTTGTGCCCTTGCCCAATTGAACTCTCCTATGTAAAATGAAAGTTTCGCGTTCCGGAAACGGGCTTCATGTCCGATCGGTTCATTTTTAAAGGCTTTATCCACCTGCGAATAGAGCAGGGTTGCTTCCCAGGGATCTCCGGTAAACAGCATGATATCCGCCAGTTCGAGTTTGCATTCTGCCTGCAGTAATTTGTTGTTGTTTGTCAGGGAAATCAGCTCATCGAGCAACTGAATGGCTCCTTCGGTGTTGTCGAGGTAGAATGCCTGCAGGTGCGCCAGGTTGCGCATCAGGGGGAATGAGAGGGGGTTGCGGTTGGCTTCATCCAGTGTTTTTACGTACCGCTGCTCAAGATTCTTTAATGCCGGAAGGCTGAGCGGGTAGGTGCGGATAAGTTGCTCGTAATCCGCCCTGAGCAGTTCCACCTTCGATTGTACCACCAGGCCTATATCGCTGGAGCGGTCAATCACATACTGATAAGCTTCAGCGCCGGTTTTGTAGTTCCCGTTATTCACACTTAGTCCGCCCAGGGCAAATACACGGCTGCCGTTTTCATCAAGCCGGCGGTCGAGGGCCCTGGCCTGAATCAGCGCAGTTTCAAAGTCCTTCAGTTGTATGCTCAGCCAGAGCATCATTTCCGACATCATCACATCATCCGGATTGCTTTGCACTTTCCTGAGCAAGGCCGTTCTGAATGCCTCTGACTTCAATCCTTCCGGATCGTTATTGAGGGAGTTTTGCAACCGGGCCTGCACCTGATTCTGGAATTCAGGATTGGTTTCGAGTAGTCCCAGATATTCTTCGGCCATTTTGTCGAAATTGCCTGAAATCTCATACAGGTTCGACAATTCGAAGCCAAAGGTGTACTGTGGTGCCAGCATCTGCCTCCCTTTCAGGTAGGTGCGGATGGCGTAATCATTTTCGCGCCTCGAGATAAATGAGTTGGCCAGTTCTGCCACCTTGCGCTGCTCGGCAGGCAGGTCTTTGATGGCCTGTTCGAAAATTTTGGCGGCCTTATTGCCCTGGTTGGTGCGCAGCAGCAGGTAACCCTGATCCACCACATAGCGGGCATCATCGGGAAAGCGCCTCGCCTGCTTTTTTACAATTTTCTCAGCCTGGTCAAAATCGTTGAGTTCCAGTAAGCTCTGAATCAGGTAAGTGTAGTTGAAAAGGTTGGGTTTTTCGCCGAAAAGCCGGTCGAAAAGGGCGGCCGCCTTATCAAACTCCTTGTTGTTGTAATACATCAGCCCAAGTTGCTCATCGGTTACCGCCTGTGCTGATACCGGAATCCTGAAAAGGACCAGACTGACGATGCACAGAAGGATGAAGAGCTTTTTCATAATACAGCAAATGTTGTCTCTTGCCGTTTCAGGCTATATTGAGAACGGTAAAAGCGGGCAAATGTTTTACCCGCCTCCGGTTACGGTAACCATTGATTAACGGATGGTGTCGTATCCCGTGTATTTTGCCAGTGCTGACGGGATGCGGATTCCTTCCGGGCTCTGGTTGTTTTCGAGCAGCGCAGCCACAATGCGGGGCAGGGCGAGCGCGCTGCCATTGAGGGTATGGCACAATCGGGTTTTCCCGTTTTCATCCTTAAACCTCAGTTTCATGCGGTTGGCCTGGAATGACTCGAAATTGGAAACGGAACTCACTTCAAGCCAGCGTTGTTGTGCAGCCGAGTAAACTTCAAAATCATACGTCAGGGAAGAGGTAAAGCTCATATCGCCGCCGCATAGCTTCAGTATCCGGAAAGGCAGTTCCAGTTTGCGGAGCAGGCCGGCGACGTAGCTGCGCATTTCCTCAAGCGTTTCATAAGATTTTTCGGGGTGCTGAATCTGTACGATCTCCACCTTGTCGAACTGGTGCAGGCGGTTCAGGCCACGCACATCCTTTCCATAAGAACCGGCTTCGCGACGGAAGCAATTGGAATAGGCTACATTTTTCACCGGGAAGTCGCTGCCCTTCAGGATCACATCACGGTAGATGTTGGTGACGGGTACTTCGGCAGTAGGAATAAGGTATAGCTTGTCGAGGTCGCAGAAGTACATCTGTCCGTCTTTATCGGGCAGCTGGCCGGTGCCATATCCCGAAGCCTCGTTCACAACCAGCGGGGGCTGGATTTCATAGTATCCGGCTTCAATGGCGTTGTCGAGGAAAAAGTTAATCAGCGCACGCTGCAACCGGGCGCCCTGCCCTTTGTAAAAGGGAAATCCGGCTCCGGTTACCTTGTTGCCCAGCTCAAAGTCTATGATGTCGTATTTCGAAGCAAGGTCCCAGTGAGGGATGGCACCTTCATATAACGCAGGTATTTCGCCTTCGCTGTGCACGATTTCGTTGTCTTCGGCACTTTTACCACGGGGTACTGAGGGGTGGGGAACATTCGGCAGTTGCACCAACAAGTTGTTCTGCTCCTGAAGCAGTCCGTCGAATTTTTCCTGAAGCTCTTTGGCCAGTACTTTTAACGTTGCGGTACGAGCCTTCAGGTCGCTTGCTTCAGCGGCTTTGCCCGATTTAAAAAGGTCTCCGATCTGCCGGGCCAGGGCATTGGATTCGGCCAGGTTGTCGTCCAGTTCTTTCTGGGCTTCACGCCGGCGAACATCAATTTCAAGAATCTGTTTCAGGATGCCTTCGGCATCAATGTTTTTGATGGACAGTCTCGCTGCAGCTTCAGCGGTATTTTCGCGGATATAATTCAGTTCAAGCATGGTTTGGATTTAAAACGGGTGCAAAGGTAATGAGAAAATGAGTTAATGTGATGATGTGATGATTTGTTGATTTGCTGATTTGAGAATGAGGGAATTGGTAATTTGTTGAGGTGGAAATCTGTGGTTGCAGACTATGTAGATCTGGTTCGAGCTTTTGGAATCCGGCAAGTTCCGGGAGGGCGAGGCAGGACCGTGTAGCTTTGAGGCATTAAAGGCAAAGCAGATGCCTGCATAATTTAAGGGTTTCCTTCCGGTTGATTTTTCCGCTTTCCGTTTCTGAAAAGGCCGGGACTGTAATAATGCGAAGGGGCGTTTCATCGTGGCTCAGTGCCGCAGCGATGCTCTTTTGCAGCAGCTGAAGATACTCTCCGGGTATTTCAGCGGATTCGATCAGCAGTACCGGCGCCTCCCCGTATTTTTCATGGGGCAGACCGGCTATGAAAAACCGTTGTATAATAAACGGGAACAGCTTTTTCTCGATGGATTCGGGCATCAGCTTTTTCCCTCCGCGGTTGATGATGTTGTCGTACCTGCCCAGCCATCTGAAGCGGTTGTTGTCTTCAGTTTCAACGAGGTCGTTGGTGGTGATTGTCTGCTCGCTGATCCTCGGGGCATCAATCACCAGGCATTCCCTTGCGTCAGTCATGATGACGATTCCCGGAAGGGTTGTGTAGTAATCACTCCGTTCAGGTCCGTTGAGGCGGCGCAGGGCGATGTGACTGATGGTTTCCGTCATACCATAGGTTGCGTAAAGGGCGTTGGGCAGTTCCCTGAGCTGTGCTTCAAGCTGCGGGCTGATTTCTCCGCCCCCGATGATGACCGTTCCTATCGTCAGGAATGTTTCCCTGCTTTCTTCATCATTCAGACAGTTGTACACCTGGGCGGGTACCATTGCCGCAAAATCAGCCCGGAACTTTTTCCCGGCACCTTTCAGCGGATTGCCCGACGGTGGTAGCGTGATGAGGTTCATTTCCGCTACCATCGAACGCACCACCATCATCATCCCGGCAATGGTTCTGCATGAAAGACAAAGCAATGCCTGATGGGCTGATTTAAGGTTCAGCGCTTTTATCGTGGCTTCGGCCGATGCCGTCATGGCATGTTTATTCAGCCGTATGGCTTTGGCAGGGCCCGTTGAACCGGATGTAAAAGCAGTGATGCTTTCATCCCCGGAAGTCCACTGTTGCAAAAATTCTCCCAATTCTTTTTCCCATTGCACTGATGAAGCGCACAGCCGTTCAGCCCAGGTTTTAAGCGATTTTCCGCAGTACACCCGGCCATTGAAGGAGAGACGGTCGGGAATTTTCATGAACCTGCAGTATGAGGATTGTACAATCCGGCGAAAGTAAGGTCCCATGGTTTTCCGGGCAGGTAATGAAGCACACCGTTTGCTGCTTCCAGCGGGCCCGGGATGTTGTTGGCGTATAACGAACCGGTACCCAGCCCCTGCGGCAGGTCGTTGCCGAGGGTGGCTGTCCATTGGGCGATGGCGTTCAGGCCGATATTGGACTCCAGGGCGGAGGTAATCCACCAGCCGATACCTTCCCCGGTTGCAAGGTCAATCCACTCACGGCAGGCATCAAAACCGCCCAGCAGGGAAGGTTTCAGAATAATGTACCGTGGTTTGATCTGCTCCAGCAGTTTTTTTTTGTCACTTCCGGAGATGTTGATCAGCTCTTCATCCAGGGCCACCGGGATGGGTGAAGTACGGCAGATTTCCGCCATGATGCCTGGCTTGCCCTGTTTTATTGGCTGCTCAATACTGTGAATGGCAAAGTCCGACAAGCGTTTCAGCTTTTCAGCCGCTTCTTCCGCTGAAAAAGCGCCGTTCGCGTCAAGCCGTATCGTTATCCGATCTTCACCGAAGCGTTTTCTGATGCCGGCGATCAGCTTCAGTTCGGTCTCAAAGTCAATGGCGCCTACTTTGATTTTGATCACCCTGTAGCCTGCGGCCAGTTTTTCTTCTACCTGCTGAAGCATAAAGTTTTCATCCCCCATCCAGATCAGCCCGTTGATATTGATGGGCTTTTCGCCTGAAGTGAATGCACTTTCGAACAGTATTCTTTTTCCTCCGCCCGTAAGGTCGAAGAGGGCGGTTTCCAGCGCAAAACGGATGGAAGGCCAGCTTTCCAGTCCGGAGGCATTCACTGTAGATGATTGATTGATTTCCTCGCAAAGACCGGCAATTCTTTCTTCAAAACCGGGTCTGTCGTCAGGACTCAGGCCGGGGATTACTCCGCACTCCCCGATTCCGGTTGTTTCGGGGTTCAGGGTGTCGCGGAGCAGTAAAAAATAGCTGTCGCGGTGGTGCAGCACGCCCCGGGAGGTGCCTGCCGGTTGCCTGAAGATCAGTGTGTGTTTGTGGAATGAGGCGCTGAGCATGGTTAAATCAGGATGCTGAAACCGAAAATAATCACTGTGGCAAAGGTTGCCAGAGCAAGCCGCTTCAGTTGGGGATCCAGTTCGGCGGGGATCTTATTGCGGAAAACAATGGCAAGATGCCGGGTAAAGAAAAGGGCCATCAGCAGGAAAAGAAACTGCAGCGGATGGTGGAAGTTCAGGATGGTCCAGAGGGTCAGGGCGGCAAGCGCTCCCAGTACCAGGGAGGCATGGTAATACCTGGCCCAGCGGCTGCCCATGATGACAACCAATGTGCGTTTCCCCGAAAGGGCATCCCCTTTTACGTCGCGCATATTATTGAGATTAAGTACAGCGGTGCTGAGTAATCCCAACGCTGCAGCCGGCAGCCACAGCGCTGCATTTATCCCGTGGGTGTGCAGGTAATAGGTTCCGATGACACCGGTAAGACCGAAAAAGATAAAAACGAACAGGTCGCCAAGACCTATGTATCCATAGGGCTTTGAGCCGGCGGTGTACATAATTGCTGCAGCCACCGCGGTAATCCCCAGGCCGAGAAAAGCCAGCCATCCGCCCGAAAACCTAAAGCCGATGCCTGAACCGATCAGCAGAATTCCCGATATCAATGCCAGGGTTGCGGTGGTGATCACGGCTGCTTTCATCTCCCTGAGTGAAATCGCCCCGCTCTGCACTGTCCTTGCCGGACCAACCCTTTCGGGATTGTCGGCGCCGTTCACCGAGTCACCGTAATCGTTGGCCAGGTTGCTGAGTATCTGAAGGAATAGGGTAGTCAGCAGGGCCAGCGAAAAAACTGCCCACCTGAAAATGCCATCATGCCAGGCAACGAAACTCCCCATCAGCGAACTGGAGAACGCCAGGGGAAGTGTCCGGGGGCGGGCAGCGTGTACCCATGCCTTGTATTTTTCTTTTGTCATAATTTGGCTTAAGCCTTTCAATGCCCTGACATCAGGGGAATTTGGGAAATTTCTGAAAATCGGGTTCCCGCTTTTCAAGGAAGGCGCGTTTTCCTTCCTGCGCTTCTTCGGTGAGGTAATAAAGCAGGGTGGCATTGCCGGCCAGCTCCTGTAACCCCGCCTGGCCATCCAGTTCGGCATTCATGGCCAGCTTGAGCATGCGCAGCGCCAGCGGGCTGCGTTTCATCATGGTCTTGCACCAGTCAACCACTTCATCTTCCAGCTGATCAAAGGGTACCACCTTGTTCACCAGGCCCATCTCGAGCGCTTCCTGTGCCGAATACTGCCGGCAGAGGAACCATATTTCGCGGGCCTTTTTCTGCCCCACGATGCGGGCCAGGTAAGATGATCCGAAGCCGCCGTCGAAGCTGCCGACCTTTGGGCCTGTTTGCCCGAAAATGGCGTTATCGGAGGCAATGCTCAGGTCGCACACCACGTGCAGCACATGCCCTCCGCCTATCGCGTAGCCATTCACCATGGCCACCACGGGTTTGGGCAGGGAGCGGATCAGCTTCTGCAAATCCAGCACATTCAGGCGGGGAATGCCATCCTTACCGATGTAACCCCCGTGACCCTTGATATTCTGGTCGCCTCCGCTGCAAAAGGCCTTGTCGCCTTCCCCGGTGATCACTACCACACCTACGTTGTCGGCTTCACGGCAATAATGCATGGCGTCGATCATCTCTTTGATGGTGTCCGGCGTAAAGGCGTTGCGGTAACGCGGCCGGTTGATGGTAATGCGGGCGATGCCTTCAAAAAAATCAAATCTGATCTCTTCGTACTCTTTTATAGTTGTCCAGTTTCTTTTGGTCATGATCCTATGAATTTAAAATAATTCCTTAATGTTTCAGCACTTGTTACTGCCGGGGTAAAAATCTCCAGCAGGGCCGGTTGGTTATTGTTCTGCGGCCCGTAAAAAGCCGGAAGCAATTTCAGCAGAGAAGCCTGGTCAGTCGCGGGATAATAGTTTACACCGAAGTTTTTTGCAATGCCTTCAGCATTGAAGCGGTGGCTGGTTTCGATGTAGGGTTCCAACTCCTCGTAACGGTCGGGGCCGGGAATGACCCTGAAGATATTTCCGCCTCCGTTATTAATCAGGATGATCCTCAGGGAAGGGGGAAGATGGTTATTCCACAGGGCATTGCTGTCGTAGAAGAATCCTATGTCACCGGTGATCACGGTTACAGGATGTTTGCCAATGGCTGCAGCGCCCGCGGCTGTTGAAACGCACCCGTCGATGCCTGAAGTACCTCGGTTCGACCAGGTCGTATACCGGGAAGCTTCATCAAAAAGCTGGGCATAGCGAATGGGGGTACTGTTGCCGAGATGAAGATGGGTATCATCAGGTATCTGCCGGAAGAGGGCCTCAAATACCGTAAGGTCTGAAAAGGATGCGTTTGCCAGAAAATCACCGTGTTTTATGAGGTGACGCTCCGAAAGCAATTGCCAGCGTGCACGGAAATCGCTTTGTGCGGGTGTAACCACTGCTGCCAGCTGCCTGATAAAGACCGCGGCCTCCGACGGAATGGTGAGTGTAAGCGACTGGTAGGTGTCCAGGTGGAAGTCGTCAGGATCAGGATTGATGTGCCAGTGCTGTGCAGGTTTCATCTTCCTGAACAGAGCTTTCACCTTTTTTGAGACTACCGCTCCGCCGAAGGTAAGCAGGATATCGGGGGTGTAGCCGGGTAGTTGCTCATCGGTGATGCCTTCTATGGTGCGGTCGATGCAGCGAATGCAGCCTTGTGAATGCAGATTGGAGGTGGTTTCGGTGAATACTGCAACTGAAGGATCATCAGCAAGTTTGCAGAGCCAGTGCTCCAGGCCGTGACCGGGCGGCAACTGTCCGGCAAGGATCAGCTTCGACCCGGCTTTGTTCCATTGCGCAACCAACCCTTGCAGCGCGGATTCCGGGATGCGGTGTTCCACTTCAATCAAATTATTGATTCTTATATCCCCGGGCTCCGGATTTAGCTGCAGATCGTAGAGAGGCTCGGCCAGGGGCAGGTTAAGGTGTACCGGTCCGGGAGCCGGAAAGCGTGTACGGTCAACCGCTTCGTTCACCATACGGCTGAAATGCCAATAGTTTGAGAGATTGTCAATATGATGCGGAAGCTGAAAACTCTTTCGGATAAAGTTGGCATAAACCTCTTGCTGCCTGATGGTTTGTCCGTCGCCCTGATCAATCCATTCCGCCGGTCGGTCAGCCGTAATCACCAGCAGGGGCACTTTCTGGTAATAAGCTTCGGCAACAGCCGGGGCATAATTCAGGGCAGCCGATCCTGATGTACACAACAGGGCCACCGTGTGGCCGAGCTGCTGAGCCATCCCCAGGGCGTAGAAACCGGCACTTCGCTCGTCGGATATGCTGATTAGCTTCAGCCTGCCGCTTCTGCTGAAAGCAATGATGGCCGGGGCATTGCGCGATCCCGGGGATACTACAGCATGGGTAATTCCTTTCTCAGCGATGATAGAAGCCAATAAACTCAGATGTTCCTGACTCATTTCCGGGGTTGGTTAAAAGTATGCTAAATTCTGCATTTTTCTGATAACAGTCAACATTGTCTGGCTTTTAAGCACGGTTTCTTCCCATTCCGCCAGCGGATCAGAAGCCGCAGTAATGCCCCCGCCTGCATAAACAATGGCTTTATCCTGAAATATCTGCATACACCGGAGGTTAACAAAGAATTCGGCCTGGTTCGGTGACTTCACAGGACCGAGAAATCCGGTATAAAAACTCCGGTCATAGTTTTCAGCGTTCTTTATTATGTCAAGCGCTGCTTTTTCAGGCCAGCCGCACACTGCAGGGGTAGGGTGCAGGGCTTCGGGCAGTATGCCCTTACTTTTATTTTCAACAATCGCTTTAAAACCGGTTTTCAGGTGAACAACCGTTCCTGCAGTCATGGTTTCGGTTTCAGAACGGGAGATTTCATTGCATCCGGAAGCGGCTAATTTTTCTTCAATATGCCTGCAAACCCATTCATGTTCATCGATTTCTTTAGTTCCCCAGGCCCCTGAACCGGCAGCAGGCCGGGTTCCTGCCAGCGCCATGGTGGTGACTTTGTTGGTTTCAATATTCAGCAGCAGTTCGGGAGAGGCGCCGGCCCACAGCCCGTAGCCGGGCATCCAGGCCAGGTAAACAAAAGCATGAGGATAATCAGCACATAATTTTTCAAATACAGGAATGACAAGTTCCGGATTCGCGACAGGCGCCGCAATGGGTCGCGAAATCACAACTTTATCCGCTTTTCCGGCATTGATGCCGGAGATTACCTGAAGGAGTTTTTCTATGTACTCCTCCTTGCCCGGCGCTGTGATCCTGCATTCAGGAACCGGAGATGCTTCCTGACGTCCTATCCCGGGGTCAGTGAATTGTGTTCCGCTGAGGGTAAGTTCAGCATCCAGAAACAGCGGCGGCCGTGATTTCAGAAAAGGAGCCATGATAAACCCGGATTTACCCTTGAACACTTCTCGGATGTTCGGGATTTCAAAAAATCCTTTTGCACTGACGATGCTTTCCGGGGCTGTTTCACCCGGCAGCCTGTATGAAACAAAAGCTGTTTGAGTGCCCAACAGGCGCTGTTGCAGCGCTTTCAGCGTTATTGTTCCTCCGTTCATTCCCCTTTATTTTCTTCCTGTTCAATCACCATAATGGTGAGTCTGGAGAGGCAGACCAGCGCCCCGGCATCGTTGTGAATTTTTACCTCCCAGATGTGCAGCCGCCGGGAACGCATCACCAGGGTGGCTTTGCCATGCACATGCCCGTCTTTCACCTTGCGGATATGGTTGGCATTGATTTCAATGCCCACGATGGCGTGCTTACGGCCCATGATCGCTACCGAACCCATGCTGCCCAGCGTTTCGGCTAGCGCTGCAGAAGCGCCGCCATGCAAAAGGCCTGCCGGTTGTACCGTACGGTGATCTACCGGCATGGTGCCGCAGATGTAATCCGGACCCACTTCCGTGTAAACAATTCCTAGCTGCTCCATCAGCGTTCCGGCCGACATAGCATTCATGGCTTCGAGACTTATGTTGGTAAGCATAGGCTGTGAAATGTGAATCTATTAACAATTCAATATTTTAATGGTTTGCGAATTTGGGGATATTACCGGGAGATTACAAGTATGAAAAGCATATTTATTTATTCATTGAGATACAAATCCATTATTAAGTGCTTGATTTTAAGTGTCAGATTCCTTATCTTTGATAGATTGACCCGGTATCCAGATCTTATTACCTGCTTCAAAGTCTCCGCAATCTGACTCATTTATCCGCCGGTCATTAACCTTTCTTCGTTTTCCACAATAACTCATTTTAGTTTTCCATTAACGCAAATAATCCAACTGGTTATGAAAACAGGAATTATCCTTTTTCTGGTGTTGCTGACTATTGGTTTACAAGCCCAGGTTGCAGTCAACACCGATGGTTCGAACCCCGATAATTCTGCGATGCTGGATATTAAGTCAACTTCCAGAGGGGTCCTGGTTCCCCGCATGTCGCAGTCACAGCGCAATGCCATTGTAAGTCCTGCTACCGGACTGATGGTCTTCCAGACGGATAATTCACCCGGGTATTATTATTTCAACTCCGGTAGCCCCGACGAACCTTCGTGGATGCTGTTGAGTGGCAGCCCGCCCCCTGGGCTGGATGTTGTGCTGCTTCAGGGCAATGATGCCGGTGGAGTGCAGATTAAAAACATTGCGGATCCTTCGGCTCCACAGGATGCCGCATCCAAGGCCTATGTGGATGCCCTGGAATCTTATCTGGTGGAGGCGGGCATTCTTCCATTGCGCGATATTGATGGGAATGTATACACAACCGTTACCATAGGCACACAGACATGGACTGTAGAAAATCTTCGTGTATCGAGATATACCAACGGAGATCCGATTCCGAATGTAACCGCCGGCAACGATTGGATAAACCTGACAACCGGAGCCTGGTGCTGGTTCTACAACGACTTTCAGTATGAGGGTATATATGGCAAACTTTATAACTGGTATGTAATAAATGATCCGCGTTCACTTTGTCCTGCAGGTTGGCATGTACCTGCTGACACTGAATGGCAGGTCTTAATTGATTACCTTGGTGGATGGGAAGTTGCCGGGGCAAAGCTTAAATCAACCGGTACGCTTGAAGCCGGTACCGGTTTGTGGGCCAGTCCGAATACCGGAGCTACCAACGAAAGCGGATTTACCGCTTTACCCGGAGGAATGCGTGATTCAGACAGCCAGTTTCATTTCCTGAATTCAATCGGACACTGGTGGTCATCAACGGAGTTATCGCCCGAAGCAGCCTGGGAACGGGTATTGTATTACGACGGCATCCATGTTGCAAGGCATGGTTTTGACAAAAGAAGGGGTTTTTCGGTTAGATGTATCAAGACTGATTGATTATCAAACTAATATATAAAGCCGGTGCGGTTATTGCAGTATGTGTTTATAATGCAGCACATCCCACGCCTGCAGTGGAGACTATGTGCAGGATTCCTGTATTTATCGGTGGAGTCGCGTAGTTTTTTGGATTATACGCATAAGATTCCAAAACCACATAGAGGACTTGATTTAACACAGTGTCAATAGATCCGGTATAAGAAGAGGTATTTATTTTTAAACATTTCATCCGTTCCAATCAGCGGAAAAAATATATCTTTGCCCCTCAATAATCCCTCCCATCGTAATAATCCTTTACTCCACCCATGCGGAGCAAAGGTTTATTGCCGGGAGGCTTTGTCTTTTTGCGAACTCTTATTTACTCATTTAACTCATAATTACTATGAAAAAGCTGTTTACACTCATGTTCGCACTCGCCACACTGCTGGTGCAGGCGCAGTTCAGCACCCCGGGAACCGGGGTTGTGTGGAACCTCGATTCACTTGTTAACAATTCGGCCGGGGTGGTTACCTGGAACGATGATCACTA
>JAMLHF010000026.1 GCA_023957275.1 Lentimicrobium sp.
TGTGCATCTATAACGGGTGCTGCAGGCGCCGATGGAGCAATCAATTGCAGGGACACATCTTCGGGAAGACGAAGAAATGATTTCAGGCTGAACATTTTCATTTCCACATCGAGGCTGGCACTTTCAACGGCTGCACGGGCATTAAGGAGACTCAGTTCGATCTGCAGCAGTTCATTTTCGGCAATGGTGCCGATGTTAAATCTTCCCCTGGCGATCTGATAAAGGGTATCGTTGTTGGCCAGGTTGATCTGTTGAATATTCTGGCGGATCTGCGCATCCAGCAGACTGAAAAACAGATTGACGGCCGAGATGCTGACCTGCTCCACATCTTCGATATATCTGCGTTCAGCTTCGTTGTAGCGCATAGGCTCCACCCTGCGTGCCCAACGGAAAGGGTTATAGTTGAACAAAGGCTGCCTTATCCCGATGTTCAGGGGAGAAGAAAGGTAGGAAGTAACGGTGCTGTCGCTGAAAAGGTCGATGCGCTGGAGATCAGAGTTAAGAAATATCTGTCCGCCGGTCAATCCGATGTTTTTAGACAGTGACAAGGCTGCAGTATAATTGGCCAGATTTCGTTCGTAGAAGAAATCCCCCTCGGGCGTTGTGATCTTCTCGATGCTCCGGCTAAGGCTGGGCAGGGTTCCATCAAGGGTAAGCATGGGCATCAGACCCGCCTTATAATTCCGGTACTGCCAGTAGCTGCTCCTGAACCGGTGCTGGGCCGCTAAAGCATCAGGCGACTGTCTTTTGGCTATCTCAATCACCTCGGGCAGGGAAAGAACCTTAACCTGGGTTTGGGCACCTGCAAAACCAGATGCAGAAACAACCAGAACAAAAAGCAATGAAAACCTTAAAATACGCATTTTGTATATTCTTAAAACCAATGATTGCTGAATTTGCTGCCACGAATAAGCATCCTTTGTTTTATTCATAACGCAGAGAAGTCACAGGGTCCTGCATTGCGGCTTTCCTGGCAGGCATATAGCCGAAAGCAATTCCTACTGTGGCTGAAACGCCGAATGAAATTACAATGGAGGCCAATGAAACGATGGTTAGAATGCCCGTTACTTCCATAATGATTTTCGCGAGGGCCATGCCCAGAAAAATACCTATAATTCCGCCGGAGAGGCTGATGAGGGTCGCTTCTGAAAGAAACTGAAATATCACATCCTTCCGGGTGGCTCCGGTGGCCATACGAATACCGATTTCCTTGGTGCGCTCCATCACCGAGGCCAGCATGATATTCATAATCCCTATACCGCCGACAATAAGTGAGATACTGGCGATGGCGCCCAGCACTATATTGAAAATATCCTTTGTGCGTTGTTCCTGCTTCAACAGGAGTTCGGGCACCTTGATCTCGAAATCATCCACCCCGGCATGCCTGCGTTTAAGCATCCGCTGTATGATCTCCGATGTCTGGCTGATCAGGTTGGTTTCTTTTACCTGTACCACAATTTTGTCAATCTGATTTGCCACACTTTCATCGCTGCCACCGGATGAAGAGAATGACATAAACCCTCCGTCAATGACCACACTTCCGCTGCTTCCGCCCCTGATCATGGCTGTAGTAACTACTGAACGGTCGCGGTAACGCAAAAGCATCGTCTGTATGGGCGCATAAACCTGATTGTTGTAATCACTTATTCCAAGGTTTTCTGAAATATCGGCATTCACGGCGCGGCTTTGCAAGACACCGGTAACCTTGAGCCAGACACTCCCGCACTTGACATACCTTCCGACAGGATCGGAATGGGGAAATAACTTTGCTTTGATGGTAGCCCCGAGAATACAGACCGCTTTTCCTTCGCGCAGTTGGTCCTCGTTAAACATTTCGCCACGTTCGAGGGGGAGGGTGAATACTTCGAAAAAGTCCGGGGTAACCCCGCTGACTTTTCCATAGGTGCTCACCCCTTCCGAAATAATTACGGATTCGTAAACTACTTCAGGGCTGACTTTCGCAACAGAAGGAATGATGGCCGCAATACTGGCTGCATCGGCAAGCGTTAATCCCGGAGAGAATTTTTCGGTAGCCTGCTTTCCCTGTCCGCTTTCCTTGGCAGCTTCCTCCATTTTTGACTCCACCTTAGGCATGATGATGATGTTGTTCACCCCCACCAGCTTCATTTGCTCAAGAATCTCCTGTCTTGCACCGTTACCAATGGCCAGCATGGCAATAACGGCAGCCACGCCAAAAATAATTCCCAGTGCGGTAAGCATCGAACGGAATCTGTTGGCAAAAACAGCCTCTAATGCAATGGTAAGTATATAGAGCTTCCGGCCGGTGAAAAATAGTTTTCTCATGAATCAAATACCTGTTACAACTGAGCGCCTACAAACCAACCAGCTTCCATTCCATCGCATTTTCAGGCGGAGAAAGATAAATCTCCTCCCCTTCCTTCAATCCTTCGGTGATAATAATCTGGTTTTCGTTGGTGACTCCGGTTCTGACCTGCTGCCGGACCTGCCCTGAGGATTTATAAACAAACGAAATGCTATCGCTGGTATGCACGCATTCAATAGGAAGGAACAGCACATCCGGGATAACAGAGGTGATGATGGTATTTTTGGTTGTCATGGCCGGCCTGAGAATTGAATCAAACTCATTTACCCTGATCCTGACTTCAAAAACCTTGGCATTTGAGTTACGCATCTGCTCCCCGATGTTGGCTACCTCAGTTACTTCCCCGGTATACTTTCTGTCGGGAAAAGCGTCCACACCGATCTGTACTTTTTGCCCGGTTTTTACTTTACTGATGTCTATTTCATTCACATAAGTCTTCGAAATCATTTCATTCAGGTTCGGAAGGGTGGCCACCACATTGTCCCAGGAGCTCATGGTTGATCCTATCCCCATCTTTGATCCGTCCCAGTTGCGTTTATAAATCAGCATTCCCGGTTTTGGCGCGGTAACGGTAAAACCGCTCAGCACTTCCCTGATCTGTTCCAACCTGCGTTGCGCCTGGGTATAAGAGGCGGCGACCTCCTGCATGTTGGCGCTATTTTTATCCGAGCGTAGCTTGTAATTCTTTTCGGCCTGCTGGTAAGCGCGCTGGGCCTTTTCCAGTTCAATCCGGGCCTGACGCTGGGTGGCCGGTGGCTCATAGATGGATTGCTCGACAGTAATCTGCCTTTCTTCCAGCGCGTACTTAAGGTTGATCAGCTCCTCACGGGCCGCTCGCATATCAATGGAGGTATCCAGCTTTGTTTTCACAAACTGCGATTCCAGCTTCTCCAGCTCACTCTCCAGATCCTTCATCCTGTTTGTAATTTCCGTACGATCGAGGGTTGCCACATATTGTCCGGAATCAACCAGGGTTCCCTCAGGAATGATATCACTGATCTGAACCTGCCATATCCGAACTTCACGCAAGCCTGAAGGGCCAAGGATATTTTCGGAATTTTTCGCTTCCAGTTCTCCGCTGGTGGTGACATTGATACTAAAGTCACCATACTGAACATTTGTGGTAACGGCAGGACCGGATTTCCCGGAATTGGAAAAATAGTACCAACTGGCAAGCAGGGCCAGGATAACAACCGGAAATATAACCCAGAATTTCCGGCCAGGCTTTGGGAATGACATCATAAATCGGTTAAAACTTATAAATGATATTGAAAATGTCCTTATTCATCGTAACGGCAAATTTAGCCATTTATTGAGTTTGCAGAAAACAAACCTCCCCTTCATTAATGTATTCCGGTTGACCAAAGGTATCCGGAGCCTTCAAATGCTTATTCCGGGTTGAAGCAGTCACTTCAGGATGAGCAACTGCAGCTCCTCTCTCACCGGATAAATGCATCAGGTACTATGCCCCGGCAAAATAATCGCTAAACAGGATCTGTTATCTTTCTACGGCATCCTTAAGATTAAGCATTCTCCGCAAAACAAGAAGGAGCCGGAAGCCAGTATAACGCGAACATTTTTCACTGCCCGGGCCGGAATACGGACCCGTTCCCTTCCGATCGCGCTTTTACTTCAGCAACTCTTCCACAATCTGTTTCACACCGATTCCTTCCGCTTCGGCTTTGTAGTTCCGTACAATACGGTGGCGAAGGATACTGGTGGCTACCGCCTGAACATCTTCAATATCCGGCGAATACTTGCCACGGATGGCAGCATGGCATTTGGCCCCGAGAATCAGGTATTGCGATGCGCGGGGACCCGCACCCCAGGTAAGATAGAGATTGGTCCACGGATGGGCCATTTCCGTGCCTGGCCGGGTACGTGAGGCCAGCCTTACAGCATACTCATAAACATTATCGGCCACGGGAATGCGGCGGATCAGATTCTGGAAGTATATAATTTCTTCGCCGGTCAACACCACGGATGGCGCTGATGTTTTTTCCGTCGTGGTATTTTTAACGACATCTATTTCCTGTCCGAACGTAGGATAATCCAACCAGATATTGAACATAAAACGGTCGAGCTGTGCTTCGGGCAGGGGGTATGTTCCCTCCTGTTCAATCGGGTTCTGGGTAGCCAGCACAAAAAACGGCTCAGCTAAACGATGGCTTTCACCGGCAACGGTAACCGCTTTCTCCTGCATGGCCTCAAGCAGCGCCGATTGGGTTTTGGGCGGGGTACGGTTGATTTCGTCAGCCAGGATGATATTCGCAAAAACAGGTCCCTTCAGGAATTTAAACCTGCGGTTTTCGTCCAGAATTTCAGTACCAAGGATATCCGATGGCATCAGGTCAGGGGTAAACTGTATCCGGCTGTATGTAAGCCCCAGTGAACGCGCGATGGTATTCACCAGCAGGGTCTTTGCCAGTCCCGGCACCCCGACCAGCAGGGCATGACCTTTACTGAATATACAGATCAGCACATCTTTTACCACATCATTCTGACCCACAATTACTTTGCCTATTTCGGCCGTCAACACCCTGTATTTCTCAACAAAGGCGTCAACCGCCTCCACATCGCTTTTATAAGGAGTCATAATTACGCTTCTTTAAAAGATTTATTTATTGAATACTCCAGTTATGGTCAAAACTGCAATCCTGATAGCTTTCATTGATCCTGAAATAGGTCTTTCCGATCTTATCACCAATCCATTTATTGATCACTTCTTCCTGTTTCTTGTTGAGCGCCCACTGCTGAATGGTGCTGTAGTCGTCTTTCAGGTTGGCACGGTGCGGTTCTGTTCTGGTTTTAAGGTAATAAAGGTTCAGTGTTTGTTTAGCTTCTTCATTGGTCATGATCATCGGGCGCGACACATCCCCAACATTCATTTTATCAATGGCAAAGAAGATTTTCGGATCCAGGTGTTTTGCCGAAAAACGCGTATTTCCGGTCATTTCATTAACCATCAGGCCACCGGAGATTTTTCCCGGGTCATCTGAAAATTTCAACGCTGCTTCTTCAAATGTCATTTTCTTTTCGCGGATCAGCCCTGCCACACTGTCGAGCAGGCGGGAGGCCCTTGCCAGGTCATCATCTGAAATCTTAGGCATCAACAGGATATGGCGGGTATTGATCATCTCGCCTCGGCGCTCAATCAGCTGAATGACATGATATCCGGCCTTTGACTTGATGATGTCGGAAATTTCACCCTTTTTCAGCCCAAAGGCGGCAGCCTCATACTCGGGATACAACTGCCCGCGGCTCACAAAACCAACCTCGCCGCCTTTTTTGGCAGAACCGGGATCTTCGGAGTATAGTGCTGCCAGGGCCGCAAAGTTCTCTCCTTTGATCAGCCGCTCACGCAGTGCCCGAAGGCGTTCGCGCGTTGCATCCATCTCCTCCTTACTAATCGAGGGCTCCTTGACAATACTTCCTACCTCATATTCCATTTCGATCAGCGGAATACTGTCTTTAGGGATTCTGTTGAAAAAGTTACGCACTTCAGAAGGCGTTACCTTAATGTCCTTGACCAGCTTCTGCTGTACCTGATCAACCATCAGCTGCTCTTTCACCAGACTGCGGAACTCTTCCCTGATCTGGATCAGGGGTTTTTTATAAAACTGTTCCAGCTTTTCCTGCGAACCAAACTGCTGAATGTAATACCGGAACCTTGCATCCATGGTCTGCTCGATTTCATCATCGGTAACCTGAATACTGTCGAGTTCCGCCTGATTCAGCAACAACTTCTGAAACAATAATTCCTCCAGTATCCGGCAGCGCGTTGCACGGGCATCGCTGATACTACCCTGCATGCGAAACTGAATGTACTGTGTTTCAATATCAGACTGCAGAATATAATTTGCACCTACTACTGCAACCACTTCATCAATTACCTGCTCCTGCGAATAACTCTTATCCGGGGCAATCATTATCATCATCAATATCAGCAGTGCTGCAGTTTCTTTTATTTTCATCGAGTGGGAAATTAGATCCGGGTTAATTAAAATATTTCAAATTCTTTATTCTTCAGGGCTTCCTGAAACACTTCCTGTTGCATGTTATTGATCAGCTCCTGCTTGCGCCTGTTCAGAATCATATTCCGGATGCTTTCAGTTTCCAGGCTCAGGGGCGAGGTACTTTCCCTGATCTTGTAATCATTGATCCTGACAAAGTAGATAAACAGCGAATCCCCGGTCTCATGAAATGACCGGTTCTTCAGGAAGTTTTCCTGATCGTAAATTTCGAGTGGTAATTCACGCATCAGGTCACTAAAAGCGATCCAGTTCTCGTCATCAGGCCTGTATGTAATGGTTGTGTTCTCACACAGTTCTATTATCTTCTCCTTATCCTCCGGACCGGATGACTGCAGGTATTGTTTCGCTTTCTTCGCTTTTGGGGAGTCCTCGATACCCCGAGGGATTTTAACGTAACTGACCCGGACAATATTTTCGCGCAACTGAAAATTGCTTTCATTTTCCCTGTAGAATGTTTCAATCTCTTCCACGCTCACAACGGTATCCAGTTTCTGCCTGATCAGCTCACTTTCATATTCATAGATAATGAGCGAATTGCGATAATTCTCCAGCTGCTTCTCAAAGTCCATCTGATCTTTGGCCAGGTTCCCTTCGGCATGGTTCAGCAATACCTGCTGCCTGATCCAGTTATCGATGTACTGACGTGCAATTTCAACACTGTCGGCAGGCGTCACTCCTCCGGGGACCACTCCTTCCAGCTCTGACCGGTAGAGATACTTATCATAAGCAAGGGCAATCACCTCCTCTTCAGGCTGGTTACCTAAAAAACGACAGGCTGAAAGAAAAACAGCCGGAATCAGAAGCATCAGAATCCGTCGCGACATTGTCAATCCTTTATTTTATCGAAGAGAGGACCTCATCATATACCTTAAACGGATACCTGGCCCTTAACTCCCTGATCCATTCCTGCTCAAGATAATTCTGATAATCGGCAGTAATCAGTCCCCGGGCTTCATTCAGTTTCTTGGGTTCCGGGCTGAGCAGTGCATGAATATTTACCAGGTAAACCTTCCCTTCATCAATGGATTCAGGAGCCAGTCCGGGCTTCCATTCAAGATTGTCGATCAGTTCATCGTCGCCCTTCTGATACTTGCGGCGATCAATCGTCAGCACAGAGGTTGTATCAGTGTTATACTGCGCCAGCAATTCAGTGTCGGTAAGGCCGCTGCTGATCGCTTTCCGGAGACCGGCTATCAGCTTATCATCCGTTGATTCAAGGGTATAAACCGTGGCATCGAGGCGCTGACCCCACATGTAGTTGCCTTTATGCTGATTATAAAACGATTCAAGCCCCGCGGTGTCCTTTACGGCCTTCGACCAGATTTTCTGATCAGTAAGCTCAAACAGCAGAATGCCATCCCGGTATTCCTTTACCAGCATTTTGAAATCAGGATACTTAGATTCGAGGCGTGAATCTTCGTACGCCAGCAGGGTTTCGTTTGCAAAAGTGGCGAACATGCTGTTTACAAATGTTCTGATGTCCTCTTTGGCGCGCTTGCGCTGATTTTTCTCAAGCCATTTTGCAAAATCCTGTTGTGAAAAGCTCTGCCGCCCTATAGTCATAATGGTTTTCTTCAGACCTTCTGCCTGTTGCGCCGACCATTTCGCGCTGAAAATGGTATCGGTGACTACCTTGTAGAAATCATCCCTTCCTTTAAGGTTTTCTTTGTACTTATACTCGCGCTTGATCCGGTTAATCAATGCTTCCTCGCTCTTCTTTGCGCGGTCGCTGCGGGTCAGGCTTTGCTTTAATTCATTGACGACATCTTCATAAGACCCTATTTCCTTACGATCGAGCAACTTAACAATATGCCATCCAAAAGATGTAAGGAATGGTTTGGTGATATCGTTCAGATTTTTCAGTTTGGTTATTTCGCTGATAAACTCCGGTATCATCTTGTTGGCGCCGAACCAGGGCAAGACCCCGCCTTTGGCAGCAGTGGATTTATCGTCGGAGTTCTGCTCCGCCAAACGGGCAAAATCCTCGCCGTTGAGGATGCGCATATAAACATCCATCGCCTTTTCGGCTATCCTGGCGCTATCGTCAGCAGTGGCATTGGCCGGCAGGCGCATCATGATGTGTGCCACCTGCACCCTGCCCAGCGCCGGCTTGCGGTCGGTAACCTTAATAAGGTGATAGCCGAAGTCGCTGCGCACCGGCATGGATACTTCTCCAACCGGGGTGTTATAGGCACCGGTCTCAAAAGGATAAACCATGTCAAACACGGTGAAATAACCGAGATCGCCGAGATTCCCTTTAATTGTCCTGCCTTCCATCTGACGGTCGCGTGCCGATAAATCATCGGAAGCTTCCATGGCCACTTTTCCGAAATCCTCACCTTTGAGGATCCTCTTACGCAGGTTCATCACCTTTTTATAGGCCAACAACGTATCGGCAGGCGTTGCATTGCGGTCAACCCTGATCAGTATATGGCTGGCCCGGATATCCGTTTTCTTGCGGTCGTAAGCTTCCTGCAACAATGATTTATTCATTTCCTCATCGATCAGGTAAGGCTGTGCCAGTTGTTTCCGATACCCGGCCAGTTCCTCTTTGAACGAACGCACCGTATCAAGGCCCAGCGCTTCCGCCTCTTTAACCTTCAGCCTGAAATTAATGTATAATTCCATGTATTCTTCAAGCGATTTGCGGTCGAGCACCTCACTGTTCACATTGTTTTTCATGTAAACATTCAGAAACTCCGAGCGCGAAATCTCTTCACCTGCCACATTCAGTATCACAGGATCCTTATCCTGAGCAAAAACCGGAATAGCTGTAACCGCAAGGAAAATCAATACAATCAAACCAAATACTGACTTTTTCATTTTGTTATTGTTTTAATTCTTATCATTTGTTCCTGTTTTTAACTCCTGCGTCATCTGACGCTGCATCAATGCCTCTGAAGGAAGAAGCCTTATGTACCGCTATCTGCTGTAATTCGGCGCTTCACTGGTAATGGTGATATCATGGGGATGACTTTCGGTAACGCCGGCTGCGGTTATTTTGATAAACCTGGCCTGTTGAAGCCGGGCAATATTTTCAGATCCTGTATACCCCATGCCTGCACGCAGGCCGCCCACCAGTTGATGGACCACTTCCGACAGGGTTCCTTTGAACGGCACGCGGCCCGCGATCCCTTCAGGGACCAGCTTTTTGATGTCCTCTTCCATATCCTGGAAATAACGATCTTTCGATCCTTTCTGCATCGCTTCCATGGAACCCATCCCCCTGTATGACTTATACTTACGACCTTCGTAGATAATGGTTTCACCGGGAGATTCCTCCACTCCCGCGAACAAGCCGCCCGCCATAATGCAGTCGGCCCCGGCTGCAATGGCCTTGGGGATGTCGCCGGTATAACGGATTCCTCCGTCGGCAATAACAGGGATACCGGAGCCTTTCAGTTCCGAAGCTACCTGATAAATGGCAGAAAGCTGCGGAATGCCGATGCCGGCAATAACCCGCGTTGTGCATATAGAACCGGGGCCTATACCAACCTTAATCCCGTCGATGTCCAGCTTTCTGAAATCACGGGCCGCTTCGGCCGTGCCCACATTGCCAACGATCAGGTCTACACCGGGAAACCGCTTCCGGAATAATTTCGTGGCATCCATCACTCCTTTGGAATGACCATGGGCCGTATCGATCACCACCGCATCAACCCCGTTGTTTACCAGTGCCTGAACCCTTTCGGTCATATCAGATGTGACGCCGACAGCCGCGGCCACCCTCAGCCGGCCCCGCTCATCTTTGCAGGCATTCGGCCGGGCCTTGATTTTAATGATGTCTTTATAGGTAATCAGTCCGACAAGTTTGAAATCCTTGTCAACCACCGGAAGTTTCTCTATTTTGTACTGCTGAAGAATATCCGCCGCCTTTTCGAAATCGGTAAATTCAGTAGTTGTGATCAGGTTTTGGCTGGTCATTACCTCTGCAACAGGCTTTCGCGGATTTCGCTCAAAACGAAGGTCGCGGTTGGTCACTATCCCGATAAGCTTTCCGGATAGATCCACCACCGGAATTCCACCGATCCCGTAATCCCGCATAATCGCCAGTGCATCCGCTACCAGGGCACCTTCGGTCAGGGTGATCGGATCCAGGATCATTCCGTTTTCAGCCCGTTTCACCTTACGCACCTCGTTTGCCTGATCCTCAATCGACATGTTCTTATGCAACACGCCTATTCCACCTTCCTGGGCAATGGCAATGGCCATCACGGCATCGGTAACGGTATCCATGGCGGCCGTGACAATCGGGATATTCAGTCTGATATTCCGCGAAAAACGGGTGGAGATGTCAACATCGCGCGGCAGAACCTCTGAATAGGCCGGCATAAGCAAAACATCATCAAAGGTTAAGCCTTCGCCCGTAAACTTTTCACTGATTGCTGGCATGTTTTTCCGGATTGGGAAGCGCAAAGTTATGAAAAATAGATTTTCAACGGGTTACTGTTATCCCGGCAGCCCGCCGGATAAAATACATGCCCGGCGCCCTGAAGATTACCTTGCGGTAAGACAATCGCTGTCATAACAGGATAAGTTCTTCACAAACCATTGCAGGAATATTTATATTGCACTGATTATGTTTTATTTAGCAATAATATCAAACATCCTGCTATCGAAAAGTAACATTGAAGACTCAAAAATATTCATTCAAAAACCGCGAAAAAGCCGGGCACAACTGTATTGTTAAAAAATCCTAAATTTACAGGCTAAATCACTCAGGCTGAAAATCCTGATTTCTGCCTCTAATTTTGAAAGATCATGAAACGGCTTCTTCTTTTACTTACTGTTATGTACGGATTCCTACAGGCGCAAAACCCGCAGCCATACCAGCTGCCCCCGAAAGAGATTCTTGATCTCGTGGATATCAATCCCAGGCCACTGATACGCATCGACTCCCGGAATCAGACGATGGTCATGCTTGAGCGCCGCGCCTTCAAAACCCTTGAAGAGATGGCTGCCGGGGAGGTAAGGCTCGGGGGCCTGCGCATCAATCCACTGACCAACGGGCCTTCCAGGGCAAATTACACCTATGGCATATCCATTCTGAATATTGCGTCAGGAGAAACATCAACCGTAAAAGGTTTACCTGACCAACTTAAAATCTCTGATTTCAGCTTTTCGCCGGATGAAACGAAAATCGCATTCACCAATACCCTGCCCGCAGGCATTGAACTATGGACGGTAGATCTGGTCTCCGGTCAGGCAAACCGGGTTACGGATGCCAACCTCAATGCAAGCATTGGGATGCCGTATCTGTGGACCCCTGATTCCGAGTCTTTGCTTGTTTTTATGATCCCCTCATCCAGGGAAACGCTGACTACCGGACTGCAACTGCCGGAAGGCCCTGCAATTCAGGAGAGTACCGGACGCAGGGCCCCGGTCAGGACTTATCAGGACCTGCTGCGCTCACCGGCTGATGAGAAGGCTTTTAACCATTACGCAGAATCCGGAATCTTCAGGGTCAGCCTGAACGGAACGGCTGCACCTTTTCTCCCGACGGCCATCTACCGCTCGCTCAGCTTTTCGCCGGATGGTAACTATCTGATGGTTCAGACCATACAACGACCCTATTCCTACATAGTTCCCTATTACAGATTTCCTGTAACTTATGCCATTCATAAGGCCGATGGAAGCCTGTACCGCATTTTCCACCAACGACCGCTGGTTGAAGAATTGCCAACCGGCTTCGATGCGGTGGAAACAGGCAAAAGGAATATTCAGTGGCGGAGTGATCTTCCGGCGACACTTTGCTGGGTCGAAGCCATGGACAAGGGCGATCCTGAAGTCAATGTCCCGGTCAGAGACCAGGTGTACACCCTCGATGCCCCGTTCACGGGGGAACCCTTTATCCTGGCGGCTACCCCCAACCGTTTCCGCTACGTAACATGGGGAAATTCAGAAACAGCGCTTATAACTGACGGCTGGTGGAAAACCCGCAGATCAACCACCTTTCTGGTCAATCCCGGGTCAGGAAAGAGTTCCATGAAAGTGATCTTTGACCGCTCCACGGAAGATTATTACGGGGATCCCGGCGATTTCCTGCAAAAACGCAACCACCTGAATGCCTATTCACTCTGGTTTTCACCGGACAATAAAAAATTGTACCTACAAGGCGAGGGATACTCCCCGGAAGGCAACAAACCATTCCTGGATGAATTTGACCTGAAAACACTGAAAACCAAACGCCTGTGGCAGGCTGACGGCATTTCAACCTATGAATCGGTCGTAAGGGTTGTCAGCCCCGGCAAAAAGATGATGATCACCAGCATAGAAAGCAAGACCGAAAATCCAAACTTTTACCTGCGTTCAGGTAAATCGCTCAGGAGACTTACCGCATTCCCGAATCCGTACGCTTCATTTATGAACGTCAGCAAGGAAAGTGTACGCTACAAGCGTGCCGACGGAGTTGACCTTTCGGCCACCCTTTACCTGCCGGCGGGCTATGACAAAGCGCGCGACGGACGGTTGCCCATGCTGATGTGGGCCTATCCGAGGGAATACAAGGATGCCGGACAGGCAGGACAGGTGAAAGAGTCGCCGCATACCTTCGTGCAGCTATACTATGGCTCCCCGGTTTACTGGGCTGCCCGCGGGTATGCCATTCTCGACGATGCCGATTTCCCGGTTATAGGCGAAGGAGAAACCGAGCCCAACGATTCATTTACTGATCAGCTGGTGGCCAATGCCGCCGCCGCGATAGATTTTGCGGTTGAACGCGGGGTAGCCGACAGAAACCGCGTGGCCATCGGTGGCCACTCGTACGGGGCGTTTATGACCGCCAACCTGATGGCCCACAGCGACCTGTTTGCAGCCGGTATCGCCCGCAGCGGCGCTTACAACCGCACCCTGACGCCGTTCGGTTTCCAGGCCGAAGAGCGTACCTTCTGGGAGGCACAGGATGTTTACCTGAAAATGTCGCCGTTTGTGCATGCCGATAAAATCAACGAACCCCTGCTGCTGATCCACGGCGATGCCGACAACAACCCGGGCACCTTCACCCTGCAGAGCGAAAGGCTGTTCGGCGCGATCAAAGGATTGGGGGGAACGGCCAGACTGGTGCTGCTTCCTTATGAAAGTCACGGATACAGCGCCAGGGAAAATGTGCTGCACATGCTCTGGGAAACGGATACCTGGCTGGAAAAATATGTAAAAAACAGAGGGGTAAAGGAATAAACCAATCAGCGGAAAAGCATAACAAAACCTTTCCGGACGTAATCCGTTCCGTTGAAATCCCTGTACCTGACGATAACAGCATAAATCCCTGCGGCAGCTTCCTGTCCGTTGAAAGAGCCGTCCCAGCCTGCGGTGTAATCATTGGTTTCGAAGACCAGTTGACCCCATCGGTTGTAGATCAGCATGCTGTAAAAACCCGGCTCAATATTTCTGACAAGGGGTTTAAACTCCGGCGAAAGACCTCCGGCCCTGAACGCGTTGGGCATGCGAATATCGGCTTCTCCGGGAAGCAGCACCTCGTTGGAACGGCTGACGGCGTCATCCGACCTGACAGCCTCAACATAGTAGGTCACGCGGCCGGCTTCCGCACCTGAAGCGTAATCATTGAAAAAGAGCACTGAAGGCGATACCTGCTGCGGAAATCCCGCTGCCGGCTGCCCGTTGTCGAAGCGATAAACCTTGTAGGCCACTGGTCCGTCAGGCCATCCCTCAATGGCGTTCCAGTTCAGCCGGATGTTGCCGCTCCCCATATCGGTAAGTTCCAGAAAAATACTTCTCATCACCGCCGAGGATGCAAGCTCAAAACCACAGGGATCCAGGGCAACTACCCGGTAATAATAGCTCGAACCGGTAACTTCAGCGGCAGGCTCGGGCAGAATCAGCGAACTCCCGGCGCCCCAGCCAGTCCTCAGCAAGGGTTGCAGCGAGGCAGGCCCTTCTGATGAGCGCAATACTTCAATTTCAGCAATCAGGGAAGCCGGTGATCCCGAAAGGTACAGGTCAATCCGTTCATTATTCAGCACCGTGAGGTTATCCAGGGCGAAAGCAGCGAGCTGTTCCGGATCGGGGAACAACTCAAGCCTGCAGCTTTCCGAACTCAGCGTGTTATCCGTATTAACGCCAATGACAGAATAGGTGTAACTGCCTCCCGGTTCCAGCAATTCATCGTCGATGAAGGTGTAGGTTGACGCAGTACCAGCAGGAACGGAGCCTATTTCCACAGGCGGCCCTCCGTTATATGAGCGCATAATGATATAACTGCTTACCGGCGGCATCATGTTTTCGTAGGAATTCCAGCTGAGCGATGCTTTCCGGTTGCAGAGGGATTCCGTATCCCCGCTGATCAGGATGGTATTGTGAGGCCTGAGGTAGTTCACCGCGCCAGAACTTGAGTTGCCGCACTGGTCGATGGCGCGCATTACATAGGTAACCGACTCATTGCAGGGGTCGTGATAGGTCGGCAGGGTGGTAAGATCATCCGTAAAAAAATCAGTATATCCCGTGGTGGCGTGATCATTGAAATTAGGCCCCTCCTTCACCCCGATCACGTATCCGCTTACGTCGGGCGTAGGACTGTGCGCCCAGTGCACTTCCGCTTTTCCGTCGACAATGGTGACATAAGAAAGCACCGGGTCCTCCGGAAGGTTATCGTCTTCAAATATGCCGCTTGAAATACTGGAAGCGGCATAATAGATACCTGTTTCATAAACCACCCGGTAATACATGGTTACCGGATCACACAAGGCATTGACGGTATCATAACAGAACAACTGCGTGGTCTCCCCCACTCTGGTAAAATCTATCCCGTTTTCTGACCTGTAAACAACATAGAATTCCCCCCCGCCCAGTTTCATGCTGTTCCAGTCGAGCCGGGCAATTCCGGTTCCCGTTCCGCCGTTCGATACCAGCAGCATGATCGTCCGCAGCCGGTTCGAATCGCCCGAGACTCCGGATGAATTAAAGGTAATCAGAAATGCTTCGTAGCCGGTAGTCATCCCGTCGGAAACCGGCAGAAACCCTTCTTCCGCGGTGGCGGGAAAATCAATGGAATTATAGGCGCCCATGCTCCCCGTAGGGCGGTAAAAGAGCCTGAACCCGTCAAATGACCCTGACGGCATATTCCAGGTAGCAAATACCGAGCCGTCCAGCTCGACCGACAGGCTGACAAACTGGGGCGTCGGCTGGGCAGAGGCCCACCCGCTGAGCACAATCATTACTAAGCCGGTTAATAGTTTTCTGAGCACAGAGATCTCAAATTTGCCTTTAACTTACTCCAAAGTTACAAAACAGCCGGAGACGATTCCATAATAACTGAATGAATCATGAAATATTATTCTCCGGCTTTAAGCCATTCGTTGCGATATCAGGTTTGAATTTGTATAAAAACGGGTAATTACAAATTATCGTGTCTTACAAGCGGCATTGCATATACCATGCAACTGTAAAATATTTTAAAAGTAACCGCCGGAAACCTTCCCCGCCGGAAAATTGTTTACTCCGGTGGAAGCATAAGTCAGCGGTCATGATGAATTGTATAGCCAAAAGCAATAATTTTGTCCGGCTGAAATCAATCACTTTTACATCACTACCCAACCCTATTCTTCACACACACAACGTCCATTGCTATGAAAATAACCTATACCCTGCTATTGTCACTTTTATGTGCTGCCGCATCTGTATTTGCGCAGGACAGCATTGTAAAGCCTGCCGTGGTCGGTCACGGAACCCTGATTGGCGTCACCCCGCCGCTTCGCGACCTGCCTCCGCTTACCCAGTCGGAGTGGGATGAAATGGAAGCCAAAGCACATGAAAAGCTGCTGAATCCCAAACTGCGCACCAGAACATATCCCTATGCCGAAACTGCATTGCCCAAAGGGCCTGACGGCGTGTGGCAGAAAACCATGGGAACAAACAAGGCCATGCAAAGCGATCCCATCGTGAATTTTCAGGGGCAGACTTCTCCTTACTTTCCCCCTGACGAGAATGGTACGGCCGGGCCTAACCATTACATGCAAACGGTGAACACCACTTATGCCATCTATTCCAAGACAGGCACCCTGCTGGCGGGTCCGACCAATATGAACCTGCTGTTCGGCAGTGTTCCCGGAGCCAACTGCAACGATGGCGACCCCATTATTTTGTACGATGAAATGGCCGACCGCTGGATGGCCGCCGAATTTTCACTCTGCGGATCACCCGACAGGATGCTGGTTGCCGTTTCGGCCACCAACGACCCCACAGGCAGCTGGTATCAGTACTCCTTTAACATGGGCGGCATGCCCGACTACGAAAAATTCGGCATCTGGCCCGATGGGTATTACATGGGGACAAACACCTCGAACAATACCGATATTTATGTATTTGAGCGTGAAGTGATGCTGAACGGCGGCACCAATCCAAAAATGGTGTCTTTCGACAATCCCTGGAGACCGGGATCGGTTGACGGTTTTATGATGGTCCCCCCGGTTGACAACGACGGACCGGCTGCTCCGGCAGGATCTCCCGGAATCTTCATCGCCCATCAGGACGACGCTTTCGGCGGAAGCGCTGACCAGCTCTGGATCTATGAACTGGATGTGGACTGGACAACCACGTCGAACTCTACGTTTACGAGGGTTCAGCAGATCAACGTGGAACCTTTCGACAGCAACTTCGGCAACAACTGGAACAACATCAAACAGCCGGGAACCAGTCAGGAGCTCGACGCCATTCCCCAGGTAATAATGAATGTGCCCCAGTACCGCAATTTCGGTTCTTACCAGACCATTATATGCTGCCATACCGTTGATGTTGACGCAACCGATCACGCCGGTATCCGCTGGTATGAGTTGCGCAGGACATCGGGCGACTGGACCATCCGCCAGCAGGGCACTTATGCCCCGGATGAACATTCACGCTGGATGGGCAGTATTATGCTGAACGGATCCAATGAACTTGCGCTGGGATATTCCGTTTCAAGCAGCAGCGTCTATCCAGGCATCCGTTATACCGGACAAACGGCTGAAGAATATGCACAGGCCAGCGGCATCATGGATGTTCCCGAAGGGATTATCTGGGAAGGTACGGCCTCGCAAACAGGCGCCAACCGCTGGGGCGACTACTCCCTGCTGAGCGTTGATCCCGCCGATGATGAAACTTTCTGGTACACCAATCAGTATGTAAGCGGCGGACAGAGGACACGTATTGCATCCTTCAACATCGGCCCGCTGGGACCGAATGCATCGTTTATCGCCAACAATACCCTGCCATGCATCGATGAAACCGTAAACTTTACCGATATCAGCACCGGCGGCCCCGTTTCATGGAGTTGGTCATTCCTTCCCAACACGGTGACTTTTGTGGAAGGCACCAATAGCAATTCGCAGAACCCCCGGGTGCAGTTCAACGCACTCGGAAGCTATTCGGTTACGTTATCGGCCACCAATGCCGGCGGGAGCAACGCGGTTACCCAGACCAACTACATTACGGTGAACGAAGCCAATGCGGCATTTTCAGCCACGCCCCAGAACATCGTGGTGAACAATCCGGTGCAGTTCATTGACGAATCCACCTGTGATGTAACCTCCTGGAATTGGAATTTCGGGGAAGGCGCCGAACCGGCCACAGCCACCGGGCCGGGACCTCATCAGGTGATTTATGTTACCACAGGGACCAAAACCGTTGCGCTCACCGTGAACGGCAACAATACCATGACGCGTAGCGACTACATCAATGTGATTCCGGACTCCTTCAACATGAGCAACATCACCATCAATACATGCAGCGGAACATTTTACGATGCAGGAGGTCCCTCTCAGAATTATGGCAACAACCTGAACCAGACCATGGTATTCAGATCGGCCATTCCCGGCAACCAGCTGAGGGTTGAGTTTACCGGGTTTGAGCTTGAGAGCAGCGCCAACTGCGCCAATGATTACCTGTCGGTACACAACGGGCTGACGCCCTTTGCACCACAGCTCGGAAAATGGTGCGGCAGCGACACCCCCGGTGTCATCACTTCCGACAACGGCAGCGGTGCGCTTACATTCGTTTTCAGAAGCAATGCCAGCGGAAACTACCCCGGATGGATGGCAACCATCTCCTGCTTCAGTCCGGTAACCGCCCCGCAAACCTTTACAGCCATAGCCCTGAGCGATTCGGAAATCGGTCTTGAATGGCAAAAGAATGCCGAAAACAACGATGTACTGATCGCCTGGTCGGAAACCGGGATCGGACAACCTGTCAACGGAACCACCTATACCACGGGCGAAGTGCTGCCCGGCGGCGGGACCGTATTGTACACGGGTTCACTAAATGAATTTACACACAGCGGTTTGAATGCGCTGACCACTTATAACTACAAGGCATTTTCAATGACCCCGGCAATGGACTATTCACCGGGGCTGGAAGCTTCGGCCACCACCCTGAATGCCCCGCCTACCCTGGCCGTTTCTCCTGTCAACATCGAAGTGGATGAAAATCAGGGGAATGCTTCCTTTACCGTGACCAGTAATTCGTTATGGAGTGCCGTGTCCGATGCTGAATGGTGCACCGTTACCCCATCAGGTAACGGAAACGGTACCATTGAAGCCGTTTATGAAGCCAATGAAATGACTGCTCCGAGGGTAGCCGCCATCACCGTTACCGTTGCCGGGCTTGATCCCCAGACTGTAACCCTTACCCAGGCCGGGGCAGCACCCACACTCAATGCCAGTCCGCTCACCTTCCAGGTTGGCGCCGAAGCAGGAAGCGTCGAAAGCAGTGTAACTTCAAACACCACATGGACAGCCGTCAGCAACCAGCCTGAATGGTGTACGGTAACCCCTGCCGGATCGGGCAACGGAACTGTTGACATTCAATATACGGAAAACAGCTGGGCTGCGGTACGCACGGCCACCATCACCCTTACGGCCGAAGGCACCAGCCCCGTGGAGCTGATACTGATGCAGGACGGAGCCGAGGCTTTCCTTGCCGTGGAACCGCTGGCACTTCAGGTGAGCGCGGATGCCGGTGTTGCTGAGGTTAGTATTCAGGCCAATTTCGAGTGGATTGCCGGATCGGACGCCGACTGGTGCACCGCTGAACCACAGACAGGCAACGGAACCGGAACCCTGACCCTGAACTACCAGGAGAACGCTGTTACTGAAGCGCGCACCGCCAGCATCACCATCACGGGCAGCAGCCTGGAGCAAACGGTCACCCTTACGCAGGAAGCCGCAGCACCCAGCCTGGCCGTGACACCACTGATTGCCGAAGTGCCTTACGAAGCCGGATCTTTCGACTTTATCATAACGGCCAATGTTGACTGGTCGGCAGCCGCCGACTCGGCCTGGCTGAATGTTACCGGCACCGGCAGCGGCAACGGGGTATTGTCGGCTGTTTACCAGACTAACCCCAATTCCGGTTCAAGAACCAGCATCATTACGGTGAATGCAGCCGGACTTGATCCGCAGCAGGTATCGGTAATCCAGGACGGTACCGGATTGGGCATAGTTGAAAACGGCAGCGAATCCATCAGAATTTATCCCAACCCCGCAAAGGACGAGTTTATAGTGGAGGTTAATCCTGCCGATTTCCCCGAATTTAAGGTACAACTGCTGAACCTTACGGGTACCGAAATACTCTCGAAACAATGCAGCGGCAAGGAAAAATATGTGATTGACATCAGCACGGTGAGATCAGGATCCTATATGATCCGCATCAATTCCGGCGAAAAAATGATCAATCATGTTATGGTGATTATGAAATAACAGAACATGGGCATTCCCTGCAGAACATCAACATTCGGGCGCTTCAGGCAGAAGCGTCCGTTTTTTTTGTCCGGGCTTCCGCAGATAAACCTGCCGGAATATCCGGGCAGGCAATACCGGTGCAGTCGATCCGCCAGGCGGTCCGGGCAGCATCTGACAGACGCTCCGACTTTTGTGAAACTCAGGCGTTTTGGCTTAGTATTTAAAATTAGGCTTCACCATTGGCGGTGAATTACTTTTTATACCTTTGCACTGTCAAAACACGGCATTTACGAAGGTCATATTGCACAAAATCAAACATATAAACTACAATTTCATCATGAAAAAAGACAAGCAGGTTTTTGACCTCATCAAGCAGGAGAAAGAGCGTCAGATGCATGGCATTGAGTTGATTGCTTCTGAAAATTTTGTCAGCCAGCAGGTGCTCGATGCCATGGGTTCGGTACTTACCAACAAATACGCCGAAGGATATCCCGGAAAGCGTTATTATGGTGGTTGTCAGATTGTTGACCAAACAGAGCAACTGGCCATTGACCGCGCCAAGGCGTTGTTTGGTGCTGAATGGGCCAATGTGCAGCCCCACTCGGGCGCCCAGGCCAATATGGCTGTACTGATGACCGTGCTGAAACCCGGAGATACCTTTATGGGGCTGAACCTGGCGCATGGCGGACACCTTTCGCACGGATCGCCTGTGAACTCATCGGGTATCCTTTACAAACCGGTTGCTTACGGTGTGGAAGAGGAAACCGGCACCATCAACTATGACAAGATGGAAGCCGTGGCCCTGGAGACCAGGCCCAAACTTATCATTGCCGGCGCTTCAGCCTACTCACGCGACTGGGATTACAAGCGCATGCGGGCAATTGCCGACAAGATCGGCGCCCTGTTGCTTGCCGATGTGGCCCACCCCGCCGGAATGATTGCGCGCGGCCTGCTCAATGATCCTATTCCTTACTGTCACTTTGTAACCACTACCACCCACAAAACACTTCGCGGCCCCCGCGGTGGTATGATCCTGATGGGCAAAGACTTCGAAAATCCATGGGGATTGAAAACACCCAAGGGCGAAATAAAAATGATGTCGGCACTGCTTGATTCAGCCGTATTCCCGGGCGTTCAGGGCGGTCCGCTGGAGCATGTGATCGCTTCCAAGGCCGTTGCTTTCGGCGAGGCCCTCAGCGACGAGTTTATGGAGTATATTATCCAGGTGAAGAAAAACGCCCAGGTAATGGCCAAAGCTTTTGTTGACAAAGGCTACCACGTTATCTCCGGAGGCACCGACAACCACCTGATGCTGATCGACCTCCGTTCCAAATTCCCCGATCTTACCGGAAAGGTGGCTGAGAACACCCTGGTGAAAGCCGATATTACCATCAATAAAAACATGGTTCCCTTCGACAGCCGTTCACCGTTTACCACCTCCGGCATCCGCGTCGGAACCCCCGCCATTACCACCCGCGGGCTGAAAGAAGAACACATGGGAATTATAGTAAACCTGATTGACGAAGTACTTTCGAATCCGGAAGACGAAACGGTGGTTGATGCCGTCCGGGAAAAAGTAAATGAAATGATGAGCGGATTTCCGCTGTTTGCCTGGTAATCCATCTTCATGAGTCATATACAAAGTCACCCGCAACAAGGTGGCTTTTTTTATTCCCTGAAACAAGCTTTTCAGGCCAGACCTCTGTATCTGACAGGGAAACAACTGTAAACTAAGCGCAGGGGGAATACCGGCAACCATGAAGCCCGGAAAATTACTAATTTAGCCATGACAACATATCCACACGCATGAGAAATTTTTTCAGAGATGTAAACATTATTCTGGACAGCTATTATGACAGGCTGGTTGACATAACGCCAAAGCTGCTTCTGGCTATTATCGTGATGACCGGAGTTTGGTTTCTGGCAGGAACAGTTCGAAAAACCGCCGGTATCAGACTCAAAAGGAACATGGACGACCCGTTGCTTGCGGGATTTCTTGCCACCCTGCTTCGGCTGGCTATTTTAGTTGCGGGGCTTTTGGTAGCGTTGCGGATTCTTGGATTCGGAGGCATCACTGCCAGCATTCTGGCAGGTGCGGGAATTTCAGCTTTCGTAATTGGTTTTGCCCTTCGCGATATCGGGGAAAACTTCCTTGCCGGGATACTGATGGCGTTCAAGCGACCTTTCCGGGTAGGCGATTTTATTGAAACGGGAAATCCGCCGAACACCGTCAAAGGGCGGGTAGTTTCGCTGAACATCCGGGTTACGCAATTGAAAACTCCCGACGGGAAAGATGTATACATCCCCAATGCCAGTATTATTAAAACTCCGCTTTTCAATTATACTGTTGATGGGTTCCTGCGCCTTGACTTCACGGTAAATCTTCCGGCCGGGCAAGACTATGCCGCAATGATCACAGAAATGGAAAATGCGGCAGGCCGGGTAGACGGGGTGCTTATCACGGGAAGAGAGCCAGTGGTAACGATCAGCGGAATTACTTCGGACAGACCTGAAGCCAGCGTAAGTTTCTGGATCGACACCTCCACTACGCCGCGCAAAGAGGAAAGCATTAAATCGGATGTGATTCTGGCTGTGCAAAGGATCGTTGAAAATTCCACTCCTAATCATATATAAATGCGCACCATGAATGAAATTAAAAGAATTGCCGTACTAACATCCGGGGGCGATGCTCCGGGTATGAACGCAGCCATCAGGGCGGTGGTGCGTTCGGGCATCTCACGAGGGCTCGAAGTATTTGGCGTAATCAGGGGTTATGAAGGGCTGATCGGCAATGAAATCAAGCAATTGCTGTCGGCAGATGTGAGCAACATCATCCAAACCGGGGGAACCATTCTAAAAACCGCCCGCAGCGAGGAGTTTATGACAGCGGCAGGCAGGCTGAAGGCTTTTGAAAATTTAAAAAACCAGGACATCGAAGGGCTGATTGTGATCGGAGGAGACGGTTCATTTGCCGGCGCCAGCCAGTTTGCCATAGAACACAACTTTCCGGTAGTCGGGATTCCGGGCACCATCGACAACGACCTCTACGGAACCGATTATACCATCGGGTACGACACCGCGCTCAATACAGTGGTGGATGCCGTGGATAAAATACGCGACACGGCCAGCTCGCACAACCGCATCTTTTTTGTTGAAGTAATGGGCCGCGAAGCCGGTTTTATCGCCCTTCGCAGCGGCATTGCCTCCGGGGCCGAAGCCATCCTTATTCCGGAAGTGGAAGGCCAGCTGAAGAAACTGATGAAAACCATGGCGGGCCGGGGAAAAATAAAAAAATCTTCCATCATCATTGTGGCCGAAGGTGAAAGAGAAGCCAGTATCTGGGAAATGGCTGACCTGGTCAGGAAAGAAATTCCGGGCTCGGATGTCAGGGTTTCCATTCTGGGTCACATTCAAAGAGGAGGCAGGCCAACAGCCTACGACCGCGTATCGGCAAGCAGAATGGGGATTGCCGCTACAGAAGCACTGATCAGTCATCAGTACAATGTAATGATCGGGCTGGTCAACAACAAAATATCCCTGGTTCCCCTGAGTCAAACCATTAAAATGCATAAGGAAGTTAACCGCGACCTGCTGTCAATCGTTGACCTGCTGACCTGACCATATAAACTGCCCGACCTTTTTCTCTCAACCTGAAAAACTGCCACAACAATGATGAAATACCTTTTACCGGCAATGATGCTGATACTTGTTGCCGCCTGCAACCAACCTGAACAGCAGCCGGTAAACCCGGCGAACCGCGCTGCAGATATCCGCGACAGCATAAGAAAAATAAAAGAAACCAGATTTTCGGAAGCCAGGCTGGCTTCAGCCGATGTCATCAGAGAGATCATTGAAACCAGGCAGCCCGGCGACCGGTACAAGGCGCAGGGTGTCTCCCTGTACTCTTCAGTGTTGTTGCCAAAAATTTACATTGACAACAACTTCAACCTCTTGTGGATCAATAATTTTGATTCACTGAACAAAGTGGAGGAAATGGCGGCATTTCTTGAGGACATTGAGTATCACGGGCTCAGGCCGGAGCACTATCACGCTTCCGAGATCAGCGTTGCCCTGACGGAACTGTCAAAGGACAGCTCACTGATTTTCAATAAAACGTATCTGGCCAACCTCGATCTCCTGCTCAGTGATGCCTGGTTTATGGCAGCTTCACATCTTTATTTCGGCAAAATCGACCCTGAAAGTCTCGAAGCGCAGTGGGGCATCCGAAGAGACAAGCCCGACATCCCGTTTGACCTGAATCTGAAGACCATGCTCAGAGAAGAAACCGTTGAAGAAGGATTCAGGCACTTTTATCCGCCCCATCCGGGCTATGAAGCCATGGTTGCAGAAGCGAAAAGGCTCACCAGGATGAAGGACGAAGATTTCAGCATCAAAGTGAACCTGAAAAACAGCTCCCTCAAACCGGGAGACTCCTCGGCAACTATTTCTGAAATTAAAAGAAAACTAGCATTTCTGGGTTTATATGTGCCCGATACCCTGACAAATCCTGATAAATATGACGACAGGATGTTGGAATCGGTCAAGAAACTTCAGGAACAGTTTGGCTACAACACCGACGGCGCCATAGGGAAAAACGCGCTCAGAGCCCTGAACATGACTGTGGAGCAACGGATTGACCAGCTTTATGTCAATATGGAGCGCCTCAGGTGGATGCCCGACTCACTGGAACACACTTATATTCAGGTAAATATTGCAGATTTCACCCTGGATGTCTTCAGGGAAGGCGACACCCTGTTACGCATGCGAACCATTGTGGGGAAGGAATATCGTGAAACCCCGGTGTTCAATGCACGCATCACTTACCTGGTATTCAGCCCCTCATGGACTGTACCGCCGACCATTCAGCGCAATGATGTAATTCCTGAAGTACGCAGAAATGCCGGATATCTTGCTGCGAAAAACATGAAAGTCTATGATTCTAAAGGCAGGCTGGTGGATCCCGCAAATGTAAACTGGAGCCGCGATGGCATGCGCTATACCATCAGGCAGTCACCGGGAGTCCAAAACGCCCTTGGCAAGGTGAAATTCATGTTTCCGAACAAACACAATGTTTACCTCCACGATACCCCTTCGCGGAGTCTTTTCGCCCGCGATGAACGAACTTTCAGTTCGGGCTGCATCCGTATCGAAAAGCCTTATGAACTTGCCGGTATATTGATGTCAGAAATGGAAGAGTGGACCCCGGAGCGCATCCGGCAAGCCATGGAAGCCGGCATTGAAAAGACTGTAGTACTTAAAAATCCGGCCGGGGTATATCTCACCTACCTCACGGCCTGGGGAACAAAAAAAGGCGTCATTCATTACCGTGCTGATATTTACAACCGCGATGCTGAAATGCTGAAAGCACTCAGAGAAAAGCATACCAAATGGAAAACCTGAGCATGGAAATAATTTCAGTACCCTGATCCGGTCCGGGCTTTCACTTTTTTTTATCCGTACGGTAAAAGCAATTGAAGAAATGCAGATTTTTGCGGCACGACATCGAAGTTAAAATCAATCAATTCTAAAGTGCCTGTTATCAAATATTTGCGCATACTGCTACTGACAGCGGTCTGCTTGTTATATGCACCATTCCCTTCGTTCAATGCGCTGGCCGGTGAACCACTGACCACCGGAAAAACAACCGAAGCGTTTAACTTTTCCGCCTTTGCTGACAAATTAAATCCTTCGCTTATCCGGAGTTTATTTGAGCGGTTGCCAGGCTTTCTGCCTATGGCCAGCAATAAAATCATTACCATTATTGACTTTTCTCTGCCCAGCACCGCCCGCCGTTTATGGACCATCAATCTGGAAACCGGTGAAGTCCTTTTTAACACCCTGGTTGCGCACGGAAAAAACACGGGGCAAAACATCGCTGAGAAATTCTCGAACATTCCGCAATCCTATCAGAGCAGTCTGGGGTTCTATCTGACCGACCAGGTTTATACAGGGAAACACGGACATTCACTAAGGTTAAAGGGGCTTGAGAAAAACGTCAACGACAAGGCATGGGAGCGGGCCATTGTGATCCACGGGGCCGATTATGTGAGCGAATCATTTATCAAAGCGCACGGACGACTTGGGCGCAGCCACGGCTGCCCTGCTATTCCGCCCGAAATCACCGAAGATTTCATCAGTACCATCAAGGAGGGCTCTCTCCTTTTCATTTATCATCCCGGATATGATCAGCGCGCCGGCTGATGCAGCATACTGCATCTTGTTAATTACTTCTTCCGGCATTAAAACCGTTTAAAAATGGTAGTTAAAGCCGAATAAAATATCTATCCCGGATCCGTCAGGAGTTCTCAGCCGATTGTCCAAGGGTGCATACCCGCCTCCGGATTCAAATTTATAAGCCGCATTGTAATATTTCAACCCGTAAATGACCGACCATTTTTCTGAAGGGTTCATTTCAAATATGCCCGTTACATGAAATCCGGCAGTACCTCCATAACTCCAGCTATCGTCAAAACCGCCGGCAACTTTGCTCCCCTTGATTTTCAGTTCAGGAGCCAGGAAAAGGTCAGGCCCTGCACCCAGTTTGATCCGCATGGCATCACCGCCGTCGATGGGAATGATAAACGAAGGAGTGAGAGAGACACTAAAGCGGTCGAAGTCAGCGCTGGCGTTTTTCAGGTAAGGCCTCAGGCCGCTGCGCTGGTAATTTGCTTCAACAGCCAGGTCGAAATGCCGGCTGAGCTCATAGCCATATCGGATCCCTACGCCCAAACCACCTCCGAAACTGACCTTTGAATCGTCCCCGTCAACGGTGGTAAACATCGGGAAATTTTCAAACCCGAATCCTACGCCAAGGCTGATGCCGATCCGGTGATCAGGCCGGTCGACAGGTAAATTGCTGCCATCCAGTTCGCGCAACTCCCCGCTCCGGATAACCGGAAGCGCTGAAACGCTGTCAACAAGGATTAACTCGGGCACCGACGACCAGAAAGTCATCTTCAGCCCCATCCGGATATAGTATATGCGGTCCTCTTCCACTTTCAGGATCAGATCCGGTTGCACGGATTTATTGATCCGGAAGGTATAATCGCCAGGTGTCGCATCGAATGAATAAAAGGATGCATTCTTCAGCCGGATCAGCAATGTGTCGTTAACGTTAATTTTATAGGTTACCACTGATCCCTGGTAGATGTTCTCCCGGTAAAGCACGATGCTGCTTTTGTTCTGTCCGCTTGTAAACAAAGAAAGCAGCATGAATGCCGCCATTCCGGTAAAAAAGATCCGATTCATCTTTACTGTTTTTAATGAATGAAATAGAATTATTACCGGCTATCCGGGGTTATCCGGGAGTTCAGGCGGAAAGTTTTTATAATATCAAACCGCCATTGACTTCACGGGCAGAAATATAAAGTAAATATAATGAATATTTCAATAACAACGGCACACCTGGTTGAAAAGAATGTCCGGTCATTCAACACTCGGGAGAGAATCAGCTTTTTCTGCCCAGCAGCAACACAGAGGCTTTACCGTCAATCCAGGCGGCTCCTGCATCCCGTTGATCGCGGAAGCAATCGGGGGTGGAAATAATCAGGTCGTAAGCTGAGAAATCATCTGTAATATCAGGAAGGAAAACCTCCCTTAAAGCCTTGACTTCACGGCCCTTTACCGGAACGGCAGGAGGGATTATACAGGCTGAATCAATCGTGCTCTGCGGATTAAACCTTACCGCCAGTTCATAGAGCCAGGCTTCGCTGCCTGACTCGGTGATGATAAGCACCTTTTCAGGTTTCACAAAACCCTTGTCGATGAACAGGCCTACGTTACAGCGCGCGTTATCAAAGAAGTAGCGTGCTTTTCCGCCGGTTTCATCCTGGCTCAGCAAGGGTCTTGAGCTTCCAACGATAAGGAGATCGAACTTTCCCCGCCTTGCCGTTTTAACAATCTCCTGGGAAACATTTTCCGCAGTCCGGTAAATGGTTTTGACATCAAAGCCGTTTTCGGCGGCAACTTCATGCACCTTCCTGAAAGCTTCCTCTTCAAAGAGTTTCGCATTTTTCATGGAAATCTCCGTATTTGGGGTCAGGTGCAGTGCGGTTATTTTCAGGTTATTGCGCGATCTGTTGAACAGATTGCCCGCCAGTGAACTCAACCGGCCTCCCGCTTCGGGCGGGCCAAAGGCAATCAATACCCTGAACACCGGCTTCCCGGTGTAGTCAGTATCGGTTGATGGATAAAAATAATAAATCAGCGCCATGGCCGGGCCTGTCATAAAGGTTGTAACAAGGGCCATCAGAACCAGAATTGTAAAGATCTCGGGCGATAACACGCCGATATCATAACCTATATTCAGTGCTACCAGTTCGATCAATCCGCGGGTATTCATCAGTGCGCCGAGCAGCAGGCTGTCTTTCCATGATTGACCGGTCATCCGGGAGGCCAGCGCGGTGCCGGCAAACTTTCCGGTAACGCCCACGGCAACCACCAGCAATGCCGTCAGCCAAAGACCGGGTTCATTCAGCAGTCCGATTTCCGTGCGCAAACCGGTATAGACAAAGAACAGGGGCAGCAAGAGCACAAGGCTCACATCTTCCAGCTTTTCCGCCATTATCTGCTTGAACCGCACATTATCTGGGATGATTACCCCGGCCATAAACGCACCGAAAAGGGCATGGATCCCTATCACTTCCGTGATATATGATGAAACAAGCATGATACTGAGAACAATGGCGACCACCATTTTGCTGATGGTTTCACGTACCGTGTATTTCCGGGCCACTTTGCCAAGCAGGGGCCTGACAATCAGAAGCATGACCAGGACATACACAAGAGAAAGAAAAATTGTCAACAGGGCTCCGCTGATGGCGCTGGCATTGGCGATAGCTACCACAAGGGCCAGTATTCCCCAGGCCGTAATATCATTGACCGCAGCACAGGTAATGGCGGTGATCCCGAGGGGAGTCCGTGTCATTCCCCTTTCCTGAACAATGCGGGCAAGCACCGGGAAAGCGGTAATACTCATCGCTATACCCATAAACAGGGCAAATGGTACATAGCGGCCACCCGGCAGTGAGAACTTCTCAAAAAGGAAATATGACAAACCCACACCCAGCACAAAAGGCACCACGATACTGGCATTGCTGATAAATACCGCCGCTCCGGCCCGCTGTTTCAGCACACCGATATCGAGTTCCATGCCGATGATAAACATGAAAAGAATCAACCCGATCTGACTCAGAAACTGGAGGTTACCGATGGAGGTTTCGGGAAACAGAAAAATGGTCGCTTCAGGGAAATACAATCCGAGCAGGGACGGTCCAAGCATAATTCCGGCAAGGATCTCCCCGATTACCGTGGGCTGTCCGATCAGAGACATGATCCAGCCGAGCATTCTGGATGCAAGGATAATCACCAATATCTGAAGAATCAGTATAGAGAGCGGATGATGTAAACTGATCACATCGGCCAGGTTGAATACTCCGCTGTGCCCGTTTGCAGCATCTCCTTGCGGGGCAGAGCCGGGGATGGCTGTCTCCAGCATCTTTCCTGCATCCAGAATAAACCATAGCACTACCGCCACCACTGAAATCATGGCAAGATTAAAAAATGCGCTGAACTTACCGGAACTTCCGCCAATTCCTTTCATTGTGTCAACAGAAAATATTCAGAAAAAACTCTCTTAATAAAAGGCCCGATAATCAATACCCCTGCTGCTACTCAGCACTTTCTTCTTCAATGCTTTTGAGAATTGAATTCACCTCCTTCTCGGTGGAGGTCAGTTTATTGCGGCAAAACCTTATCAATTCCGCTGCCCGTTTTACCTTTTCCGATAATTCATCTACCCCTATGGAAGCGTTCTCAATTTCCGAAACGATGGTCTCCAGCTCTGCAATGGCCTGCGTGTATGTGATTGACTTGCTCATATTGATTTTTGTTCGCTAACAACACTAGTAAATTTTCCCGAGACGGATTCCGTTTCCAGTAAATCTCCGGGTTCAGGCATATTTCCCGGCGCAACCCCCCTGCCTTTTACCCGGGTGATGGTAAATCCCCTTTTCAGCACCCCGACCGGATCAAGCAACCGGACCCTGGTATCCGCCGTCCCGATTTCTGTCAACTGATTGCTGACAAAATACCGGATGGTAAGTCCCAGCATTTTCTGCTGTTCAAGCAATGTCGCCCTGTGAGCGCCCAAAATCCGGGCAGGCCGCATTGTGATGCCCGACTCATACCTGCTCAGCGCGATACGGTGGTTAAAAACAGCGACATTGGTTGCTTCCCTGATCACAAGCGCCTGCTGTTCAATAAAATCATTTTCTTCGTGAAGAGCTTCCTTCGCCAGATTGAGCAAAGAATCCGACAATGCGGTAAAACGGGTCGCATTGGTTTCCATTACCAGCTTAACAGCCGGCAGCAGCAATTGTTCTGCCGTTTTTATCCGGTCGCTGAAATTACGGAAACAACCGATAAGAAAGTGCGCCACATCGGTAGGTGTAATTTTGTTGATTCCGGCTACCATTTCTACCACGGTTTCGTTGGTCGAATGCCCGATCCCCGTGATGACCGGGAGCGGGAAACAGGCGACATCACGGGCCAGCAGGTAATTATCGTAACAAGCCATCCCTATTTCATCTCCGCCACCCCTGATGATGAGCACGGCATCAAACTGTTGCTGGTTTTCACGTATGATTCCCAGTTGTTTCCGGATTGAATCCACGGCACCATTGCCCTGAAGCAAGGCATGAAACAGACGGGTATTGAAACGGTATCCCCAGGGATTATTCTCCAGGGTGATCATCAGATCGCTGTATCCTTTACTGGTTTGCGCTGAGATAACCGCCAGCCGCTTTGGCAGCAGCGGGAGTTCCAGCAGGCGGTTGCTGCTAAAGACACCTTCTTTCTTCAATCCTGAAATGGTCTCCATCTTCTCGCGGGCCAGCTCTCCCAGTGTATGGAGCGGCTCAATATCAATGATCTGAAGGGAAAGACCGTATTCTGACGTGAATTTTACATAGGCCAGGAACATAATATTGATCCCTTCCCTGAATGGCTCGCGGGTAACTTCCTCAAACTTCCGCGTAATTTCAAACAGCTCGTCGCGCCAGATCACCCCCCTGAGCTGGGCTTTAATTTTTCCGTCCCGGCGTTCTACCAGGTCGGGATAGCAGTGACCACTCTGAGGATAATGATTCAGTTTTGACAATTCAGCCCTGATCCAGTAAGGAGAAGCATAATACTTACTGAACATCCGTTCGATGCTCACGGTAATCTCAGAAAGGGAAAATACCCGTTTCCCCTCTTGACTTATGCTGGCAGGGTCTGATACCAAGTGATGTTTCAGATTGAAAAAAGATTAACAAATTTAAGAAATAATCACATGCATGAAGCTCAGGTTTACAAAGGGAAATCAGTCAACCGGGCAGGTTTGTTCCCGGCGGTGCGGAATCCCCGGTATGGCATGCTGCCGCATCCGCATCATAAAGCACCTGCAGCGTCGCTTTCATGATAGGCAATGCAAACAATTACGTGAAAAACACGCTACCTTCAGACTTTCACATTAATAAATTGTTAAATGAGCATAAGTGCTGAATTGGCTTTAAAGAAGTGATTAATTTTGATTGAATAAGGCATTTTCAAATCTTTAAATAATAATCGCCATGAAAACGCTGACCCTGATGCGGCATGCCAAATCATCATGGAAAGATGCCGTTCAAAGTGATCTGGAAAGGCCCTTACTTGAAAAAGGGTTGAAACGCACCCGTCTGGTCATAGATTTTCTGCAGGGAATAGATTTCAATCCTGAGATGATACTTACCAGTCATGCGGTGAGGGCAATGGAAACAGCCAGGATAATGGCACACGCGTTTAATGTTCCTGATGAAAATCTCAGGATAGAAAAAAATATATATACTGCATCGGCGGAGGATTACTTCGACCAGTTTTTTGATATCCCCCATCAGGTATCCCATGTCCTGCTGGTAGGCCATAATCCGGCAATCACCAATTTTGTCAACCGTTTTCTGCAGCAGAAGCTCGATTACCTGCCAACTTCAGGCATAGTGAGCATATCTTTTGAAACCGGCCAATGGGAGGAGTTGGCGCTTGCCAGACACCGGCTGATGTTGATTACTTACCCGAAAATGCTTAAAACTCAGGATTAAGTGCGTAACTTTGCGGTGGTTCAGCACATTTTCCGGAATCTAAACAATCAAATTACACGCAAATGGCCAAACAATCCGTTTCACTGGTAAACCGCGAAACCAGCTGGCTGGAATTCAACGGGCGTGTACTTCAGGAAGCTGCCGATGAAACCACTCCCCTGATAGAACGCATTAAATTTCTCGGGATATTTTCGAATAACCTGGATGAATTTTACCGGGTGAGGGTGGCCACCCTGAACCGCATGCTGGATTACAACAAGCGCAGCGGAGAAAGCCTTAGTTTCAGCCCGCGTAAGGTGCTGAAAGAAATTAACAGGATTGACCGGGAACAACAGAAAGAGTTTTCCGGCATTTTCCGGAATATTGTGCGAAAACTTGCCGATGAGGGAATCCTCATCGTTACCGAAAGGGAAATCACCCGGCCGCAGGGAGAGTTTGTAAGAAAATACTTCAATCAGCATGTGCGGTCTCAGCTTTTCCCCATAATGCTCAACAACCTGAAATCCTCTTCGCTGGTTGACAAATCCATATACCTCGCCATCAGGCTCTCCTCGTCAGCCCGTCCCGGAAAGTTTCAGCATGCCATTATTCAGGTTCCCTCAAAACCCCTGTCGCGCTTTGTGTTATTACCATCCCCGGATGAACGCAAATTCATTATCCTGCTCGATGATGTGATCCGCTATTGTCTGGATGAGATTTTTTCAATCTTCGGATATGACACTTTTAAAGCTTATACTTTTAAATTTACCAGGGATGCAGAACTGGACATCGACAACGATGTATCGAAGAGTTTTCTGGAAATAATGAGCGAAAGTCTGAAACAGCGGAGGCTGGGGGCTCCCGTGCGGTTTATTCATGACAAAACCATGCCGGCCGACCTGTTGGATGTGCTTAAACGGAAACTGGAAATCAGCGAAACGGACACCTTATCGAAAAGCGGAAGATACCATAATTTTAAAGACTTTATGTCATTCCCCGATATTGGCCGCTCCGACCTGTTGTACGCCCCTGTTATTCCGCTTGAACACCGGCGGCTTCCCAGGCGGGAAAGCATCCTGAACATCATTCGCGACCAGGATATCCTGCTCCATTATCCTTACCAGTCATTTCACTATATCATTGACCTGCTGCGTGAAGCTTCCATCGACCCGGGGGTAAAAGCCATCAAGATGACCCTTTACCGCGTAGCAAAGGATTCAAGAGTAGTAAATGCCCTGATCAACGCAGCGCGTAACGGAAAATCAGTCACAGTATTCATGGAATTGCAGGCGCGCTTCGACGAGGAGGCAAACATATACTGGGCCGGTAAAATGCAGGAAGAAGGGGTAAAACTGATACAGGGCATCCCGGGGTTTAAGGTACATTGCAAATTGCTGCTGATCAGACGTAAAGAGGGCGATAAAAATGTTTACTATGCCAATGTCGGCACCGGCAACTTCAATGAGGAAACAGCCAGGATCTATGCCGACGACAGCCTGCTGACCGCCGATCCGCAAGTGACTGCCGATGTGAATGCGGTATTTCACCTGTTCGAGAGTAAATACAACCCGCCCCGGTTTAAAAGCCTGATTGTCGCACCTTTTCATATGCGCAATTTCTTTACCCGTATGATCAACAATGAGATCCGAAATGCGAAAAACGGTAAGGAAGCCTGGTGCATCATAAAACTGAACAACCTGGTAGATGACAAAGTGGTGAAGAAACTTTATCAGGCGGGTAAAGCCGGGGTAAAAGTCAGGATTATCTGCCGGGGGACCTGTACGCTTGTTCCGGGGGTGAAAGAACTCAGCGAAAACATAGAGGTAATCAGCATCATTGACCGTTTTCTGGAGCACAGCAGGGTATTTGTTTTCCATAACGGCGGTGATGAAAAGTATTACATTTCCTCTGCCGACTGGATGGTCCGCAATCTTGACAACCGCATCGAAGTAGCCTGCCCCGTGAACGATGCAGGACTCAGGCAGGAACTTAAAACCATGCTGCTTATTCAGCTGAAAGACAACACCAAAGCCAGAATTGTAAACCATCCCGAAATCAATCCCTACAAGGATGCAGGCAAAACACCCAGGATCAGGTCGCAGCAGGAAATATACAATTACCTGAAAGGGATTTAGCTTATGCAAGGACAGCGTTACGCAGCTGTCCGGATCCTTCCTTCTCCTGACCGCCTGACCTTTTAAACGAACTTTTCAACCAGATCGGCAAGGCGGTGGGCATAACCGCTTTCATTGTCGTACCAGGCTACGATTTTTACCAGTTTGTTTTTATCGCCAAGCACAGCGGTAAGCCCGGCATCGAAAATGGCTGAATGCGGATTTCCCAGAATATCTACCGAAACAATGGGATCCTCGGTATATTGCAGGATTCCGTTCAGGTAACCGTTGGCTGCATCCCTGAAAGCGGCGTTGATCTCTTCGATACTGGTAGAATGGCGCAGGGTGCAGGTAAGGTCGGTCAGCGAGCCGTCAGGCACCGGAACGCGTATACCGGCGCCGCCCAGGTTCTTCTTCAGATGGGGAAAGATTCTGGTAGCAGCTTTGGCAGCACCGGTAGTGGTCGGAATGATGCTGTAAGCTGCTGCCCTGGCCCGCCTGAGATCGGCATGGGGTGCATCGATCAGGTTCTGGTCGCGCGTATAGGAATGCACGGTGGTGATAAATCCCTTTTCCACTCCCCAGAGGTCGTCAAGCACCTTGATCATGGGCGCCACGCAGTTGGTGGTGCATGACGCGTTGGAGATGATCACATCACTTTTCTCAATAATATGGTCGTTGATGCCCAGCACCACATACTTAACGTCTTCATGGTCAGTTTTGGCCGGGGCCGAAATGATCACCTTGCGCGACCCGGCTTCCACATGCTTTATGGCAGCAGCCCTGTCGGTGAACTTCCCGGTTGATTCAATCACCACATCTACTCCCAGCTTGCCCCAGTTTACCCCTCCGGGTTCGGGTTCCGAAAAAACCAGTACCTTCCTGCGGTTGATCAACAGGTAATCCGGACCGGCAACCACCGTGCCCGGGAAATTGCCATGCACCGAATCATACTTGAGCAGATGGGCAAGGGTGGAAGGATCGGTAAGGTCATTGATGGCAACAACCTGAATATTCTTTTTACTGAGTAAAGCGCGGAAAGTGATGCGTCCGATGCGGCCAAATCCGTTGATGGCCAGCCTGATTTTAGTCATAACAAGTGCTGGTTAATTCGCACCAAAGGTAGAAAAAACCGGTTATCTTAACCAGATCAAAAGAAAGGAAAGAGACACGCCTTATCCTTAGCGGACGATCACTATACTGCCGGTAAATTCGCTTACCTCATCGTTCTCATCCCTGAAGAAAATATGGTAGACGTACATTCCTCTGCCGGTATCATTTCCAGCGGCCCGTCCATTCCAGCTTTCACTGATGTTGTCAGAGGTAAAAACCAGTGCTCCCCAGCGGTTATAGATGTTAATCCTGTATTCCTTTACCCCGTTGCCGGTTACCCGGAATTCATCATTGCGACCATCCCCGTTGGGGGTAAAAGCAGTAGGAATCTTCAGGGCATACCGCGGACTGATATAGATGGTTTTTTCAAAAACATCTTTACAACCGTAGAGGTTTTCAACCGTCAGCACTGCCTGGTAATAGCCCGAATCAGCATAAATATGAGAGAAGGCAGAATCGGTGACGATGGTTCCGTCACCCGGGTCCCAGGTATAAGTTAGTCCTTCACCCTCCGAAGTACTGGCGAAGTTAATGACCGGATTTTTCATACTTGCAAAGGGCGGCGAATTTTCGAATCCTGCTTCCGGCAAAGGCCATACTTCAACAAGGCCGGAAGAAACGGCCTGATCAATACAACCGCCGGGATTGGTCACGGTAAGGGTTACATCATAAATCCCGCTCTGCTCAAAAGAACGGCTCACTGAAGCTCCGGCATCAGTGCCGGCACTTCCGAAGTCCCATGAAAAAGTGGTTCCACCGAGTATTCCCGTTGAAGTCGAAGTAAACTCCGCTTCCAGCGGCTGGCATCCCGAAGTGATTCCGTATGAGAATGCAGCAACCGGCATGGCATTCACTTCAATGGTCTGCGATACCATTTCACTCACACACGCCTCCTGGGTCACCGTTAATGAGACTGTTTTTGTTCCCGGGCCCGTCCAGCTTATACCAAGCGGACCCTGGCCCATGCCGGATACAGAACCTCCATCAAAATTCCAGTCATAGGCAGCATAATCCAGGGCGTTCCCCGTATAAGTAATCACCACCTCATCACCCTCACAAACAGCGGGTTGCGATATGTTAAAATCAGCAAACATTCTTTCCTTCACCTGAACGAGAACCTCTGCCGTGTTGGTACATCCATTGGCATCGGTACCCGTTACGGTATATGTTGTGGTCTCCAGCGGGAGCGCGAAGGGGTTGGCAGACAAAGGATCGCTCAGGCTGAGGTCTCCGGGCAATGCTGTCCATTCGTAGCTGACCGCACCTGCGGCTGTAAGGTTCACCGATTCATCAGGGCAGATAGCCGGTACCGAAGCGAGGGCTGTTACCAGAGGCAGGGGATTTACATTTACCGTTACCTCGTCGGTTGCTTCACAGCCATCATCCACTGTAAGTGTATAGGTGGTCGTGGTTAAAGGAGAAACCTGAACTACCTGACCGGTATAGGTATTGGTGCCGTCGGTCCAACGGAAGGTTCCGCTGCCGGTGGATGAAGATCCTGAAAGCTCCGCCATATCGCCGGCACAGATTACCGGGTCAGTTCCCGCATTTGCGGTAAGCTGAAAGACCTCAATATCGGTGCAATCGGTCACTGTATTGCCGCAATTATCGGTAACATCCACGCAATACTGTCGTGATGTGGCAGGAGAAACGGTTACAATTCTGCCGTTGTAGGTATCTCCGCTCAGCATATCGGTCCAGACCCACACGCCGTTGGGGGTATCGTTGGCAGTGAGTTCCACCGACTGTCCTACACAGATGCCTTCATATTCACCGGCCTCGGCAAAGGGCTGACCCACTGTTACCAGAATCTCCGTATAATCGGTATTTCCGCAATCATCTGAAGCAGTCACAGAATAAACCGTATTTACGGTGGGCGCAACATTAATGGTCGGAGTGGTTTCGCCTGTACTCCACAACCAGCTGGTACCACCTTCAACGCTCAGATCAATGTCATCATAAAGGCAGATATTAATTTCATCGCCCTGACTGATGACGGCGACCGGTCCCCGCACTTCCACGGGAATTACCGCTTCAACGGAATTTCCGCATACATCGGTTACCTCTACTATATAATCCGTACTAACAAGTGGGAATACCTCTATAATATCTGTCGTATCGGCAGGATTTCCGCTGTTCCACAAGTAATCCCAGGGCTCTATGCCACCGTTGGCGCCGGCCCTTATAAAGACCGACTGCCCGCATTCTATGGATTGCGGGTTGCTGGGCAGCAGTTCAAACTGCGGATAATCCTTGATCCAGATCAGTGCCGTATCGGGAATGTATTCACAAAATGAAGTGTTGTAAATAATTTCAACCACTTTGGTGGGTTCCGGCAGATCGTCAACAATGGGTATAATATCCACAAACACTTCCTGCTGTCCGGTCGGGATAATTACACTGTCAGGGATCTGCTCATAATCAACCCCATTCAGGGCCGTACCTCCCAGATCATAGTGAATGATGAACGGCTCCGACCTTACATTGTCAATCCTGAAGCGCAGGGACGCTGTATTGCAATTCTCCACGGCCGTATCTACCACGGCATGCGTAAAGGTAAGCGAGGACTGCACCCCTACACTGCTGAAACTGTTGGCTTCGAGAAATACCCCGGAATCATAACTGCGGTCACTGATGTCAGCCACCGACAATTTGATATGATAGGTCTGGCAGGGAATTACATTTGCCCTTGCCACCAGCACGGTGGTAAATCCGTCATACTGAATATACTTGTCAACCGTCGGGTTGTTGCCGATGCCGTTGTTTACATAATACTGGCAGTATTCGCAGGGCCCGTTGTTGGATGTTCCGTTGTTGATGTTGTTGATGGACACATATACCGGAGGGCTGGTAAGTTCAGGAAGAATGGCAATATTCTTGGCCCCGTCGGGAAATCCGGGAGGAGCCGGGTACGGGCCGGCGATACCGGGTCCGCTGATGAAAAAACCAAAAACATCGTTGTAACTTGAATTCGCATATTCCGGGTACTCTTCGGAGGCAAAAACATATTTGAATTCGACCAGGCTTGACTGCGGAACAAAATCGAATTCAAGCACACAGGCATCCAATGTATTGCTGCCGGAAAGCTGATTCAGCGCAACATCGCCGGGCGATCCGGAATCAAAGGATTTTGAACCTGAGTTATTGGGACCTTTGGAGTTCTGTGCACGGCCGGATGTCAGCAATACTCCTGCATCCACCCCGATATTTGATTCACCGAAAAACCGCCCCCTGGATAAATCATTCCCGGTGTAGGTAATGTTGGATGTTTCAACACCTTCACCAATAAGATACTGCTGCACCAGGGTAACGGGATCAACGCCTTCAACAACTGTATATTCCGGTAATATCTGTGCTTCGGAATTATTGAACAAAAGAAATGCAAAGAGAAAAAAAACAGGCAACCTGAGCACGTGGCAGGAAAAACCACGACAAGTCAATGGTATCAAATAAAAATAATAATTTCTTTTCATCTCACCTGGCTGGATTTTAAGAAACAGAAAGCGGGCAAACCACAACCTTCTCAGGCTGTATCACTTGAAGAAATAAAAGGCTGTTTTATCCCCGGCAGGTGACAAATATAAAAATTATTATAAAGTAAAATACAAATCCTGTCCGGGTTTCAGTCTTTACCCGGAACAAAATTTTCATATTGCTGATTTACAGTAAAATAAAATCATTCTGATAAATTATTTATAAATCATTAACAAAATGAATCCGCCGGTTAAGGCTGTATTTCCTATCTTTATCCCATTGAAAATAAACCAATCATCATTATAAATAATGGAAAAATTAAACACTTACCTGGAATCCAACAAACAACGATTTCTGGATGAATTGTTCGGGCTGATACGCATTCCATCTATCAGTTCAATATCAGAACACAAGCCGGATATGCTCAGGGCTGCCGAATACTGGAAAGCTGCCATTCTGAAGGCCGGCGCCGACAAGGCCGAGATCATTCCCACCGCCGGCAACCCGGTGGTTTACGGCGAAAAAATTATAGATCCTTCAAAACCCACCGTGCTGGTTTACGGACATTACGATGTGATGCCGGTTGACCCGCTCGACCTGTGGAAGAGCCCGCCGTTCGAGCCGGAAATCCGCGACGGTAAAATTTTTGCACGCGGGGCAGATGATGACAAGGGACAGGCTTTTATGCATGCCAAGGCATTCGAAAGTATGGTCAGCACCGGAACCTTGCCCTGCAATGTAAAATTCATGATCGAAGGCGAAGAGGAGATAGGCTCCCCGAACCTTGAGAAATTCTGCAGCGACCACAAAGAGATGCTCAAAGCCGACATTATCCTGGTATCGGATACCGGCATGATCGCCCAGGATATCCCTTCCATCACCGTTGGTCTGCGCGGGCTGGCCTACCTCGAAGTTGAGGTAACCGGGCCAAACCGCGACCTGCACTCCGGATTGTTCGGGGGCGCTGTAGCCAACCCGATCAACATTCTCTCAAAGATGATCGCTTCGCTGACGGACGAGAACCACCACATCACCATCCCGGGATTCTACGACAAAGTGCTTGAACTTACGGCTGAAGAGCGCGCTGAAATGGCCAAAGCTCCGTTCAGCCTTGAAGAATACAAGAAAGCCATCGACATCGCTGAAGTTTGCGGCGAAAAGGGCTACACCACCATGGAACGCACAGGCATCCGGCCAACCCTTGATGTATGCGGCATCTGGGGCGGATATACCGGAGAAGGCGCCAAAACCGTGCTGCCGTCGAAAGCTTATGCCAAAATATCCATGCGTCTGGTTCCGCACCAGGATCATGAAGAGATTTCAAAATTGTTCGAAGAACATTTCGTGAAAATTGCGCCGCCCTACGTAAAGGTGAAAGTCACCAACCTGCACGGCGGACAGGGTTATGTATCTCCCACCGATACCAAAGCATATCAGGCCGCCAGCAAAGCCTATGAAACCACCTTCGGTAAAAAGCCGGTGCCTGTCCGCAGCGGCGGAAGTATCCCCATCATCTCCACTTTTGAGCGCGTGCTGGGGATCAAATCCATCCTGATGGGCTTCGGGCTTGAATCGGATGCCATCCATTCACCGAACGAAAATTATCCGCTGTTCAATTTCTACAAGGGAATCGAGACCATCCCCTATTTCTACAAATACTACTGCGAATAAGCATAAGCTGGTATATGACAAAAGCCTTCCCCGTTTTTAAGGGAAGGCTTTTTATTTCAGGAAATCCTGTAAGTTGTGTTTCCTGTCACCGAAACAGCATGATTGCATACCGATATACAGGACGATGCGGCTCAGTAACTGATTCACCGCTGTGATGACCCGAACCAGGTCAAGGCAATAAAAATTTTCCCGTTATCCGGAAATCAGGATCGCGGAAAAGCCTGAAAAAATAGATACCGGAGGGAAGGTTCAAAAGGCTGACAGAAGTCCGCCCATGGCCGGCAAGCCGTTCCTTTAATACCAAGCCGCCATTGATCTTATAAATTTGAATTTCAGCACTTTCCGTTAAATTGCCGATTGACAGGGATTTATCCTGTACAAACCATTCCGGAACGAAAACCGCAAAAGGCTCTTCAGGGATACTTAATTCCCGAGTTACTTTTTTCATGATTTCATCTACCCACAGGCTGTACATCAGGCCGCTGGGGTGAAGTCCGTCACCTGCAATCAAAGCAGGATTCGACAGGCCATTCCGGCTGATGGGCGTTATGTCGATATAAGTTACGCCAAATAAGGCGCTGATGTTTCTGTTAACCTGATTGAATGCATCTATCTGCTGACTGATGGCCGGATTTCCGTTGCCAAAAGGGGTATAAGCGTAATCGGGAATGGAAAGCACAAAAACCCGTGCGGGGTTGTATCCGGCAAGGGCAATGGCCTGGCTCAGCAGGTCTTCAAACTCAGGGGCATAAGCCTGGGGAGTGCCGCCCTGATACTGGTTATTCACCCCGATCAGCAGCGATACCAGGTTAAACCCGTTAAGCGGCATTTGCTGGTTGATGGCATTTTTCAGGTTGTCGGTTCTCCATCCTGTCTGGGCAATAATGCGCAGTTCGCCAGTTTGAAATCCACTCCCGGATAAAGCATTCATCAGTTGAACCGGCCACCGCTCATTTTCCGGCACACCCTGCCCGATGGTGTATGAATCACCCAGTGCCAGAAAATTAACCGGTTCTGAAATTTTTATGGTCTGGCCTCTGCTGCCTGAAATGAAAAATAAAATGGAAAATATGACAAACGCGGTCTTCATTCCTGTTTTATCTGCATAACAAAATCACGGTCATTTTAGTTCAACCTGAAGTGCCCGGTGAATTTTTCACAACAAACAATCAGCACATCCGCAAACAATTAATAACAAAAATCCGCCGGAAGACCGGTATGCCTTCAGCGGACAACCTTCAATTAAATAAAAGAAAGCTTCAGATAAAGCGGGTATTTTCTGATCGGAAATCAGCCGGAAAAGATTTCAGACCGGAATAAATGCAGCGGAATGATATTTCTCCGGAACAGCGGCACCGGATTTTGTTACTTCACAAATTTCCATGTCCATTGTTTCCCTTCCGCGAGCACACGAATCACATAGAGTCCGGAGGTGAGGTTCCGAACAGAAAATTCAAGGTTATTACCTGAAAAATGGCGGGCTTCATGGATTCTTCCTTCAGAACCGACCAGATAAGCCTCTCCCCCGCTTACCGGCAGGAAATTGACCATTATTATGCCATGCTGCAACATCAGTTCGGGCACTTGCAGCGGTTGATGGGCGGCAGGTGTGCTAAGAACTTCAAAACTGCCTTCATCCGAAAAGGCAGAACCTGCATAAGCCTGATCAATGGCCTGAACCCTGAAATAATAAGTTCCGGGCTCCAGGTCGCGAAATATCATAAAATCGTTTTGTCCGGTATTACCGGTGGCCGGTATGCTGCGGTTGCCGGTAGCAGGGTCGGACAAGGGAGAAATCACATCAATACTCCCGGGCGAAGAACCCATCATCACATTATACGTTATGCTGTTTTGCGGGCTTTGCGCGTCGGTGGAGCGGGCCCAGCTGATTACCGCATAATTGCCCGAAACATAAGTATAGAGATTACCGGGAACCGAAGGCGGGGTATTGGGCTGAAAATTACCGCTTAGCAGGTCGTTGCGGTAAAACCGGGTGGTATGACCGGTCGAAATGCCCGTTAATACCAGATCGTAATCCCCGTCGTTATCAAAATCTCCCCAGGCAGAGGCGGCCCTTTCGGCGTAGGAGAGCCCGGCCGGGAATTCATTAAAGCTTCCGGCGCCGTTGTTTTCATAGAGTCGCGTGGCAGCATTCCCGCAACCGGCGTTTTGTCCGGCTATCATAATATCGAGATCCCCGTCATTATCATAATCAATCCAGTCGGCCGGGCCGAGCGCCGTACCGACCAGCCCGGCATTGGCGAAACTGAATGTGTTATCGCCGTTGTTACGGTAAACGTATGATACCGGCATCAGCGAAACGTCCTTGCCTGTAATCAGGATATCGAGGTAGCCATCATTGTCGGCATCGCCCCAACGGGCATCGCCTCCTACCGCGCCTTCAATCTGTGTTTCAAGCCGGGTAAAAACACCTTCCTGATTCATGTATATATAAACCTCGGCAACAAGACCGGCATCACCGGCCATCAGCAGGTCAGGATCACCATCGTTGTCGAAGTCGCCCCAGGCAAGGGCCGGCGTGTTCATCCCCACCAGCCCGGCTTCATCAGGGCTAAAGGTGCCATCACCGTTATTGGTGTAAAGATGGGTCTGCCAGTTGCCTGAAATGACCAGATCAGGATAGCCGTCATGATTATAGTCGGCCCAGGCCAGGTCGCCACCGGCTCCGGGGTTGTAAAAACCGGCCGGAACAAGCCCGAACAGGAAATTACCCGTATTGCGGTAGAGCAATGTTTTACTGCCGTCAAAATCAACACCGGTGATCACCACATCCGGCAAACCGTCAAGATCATAATCAGACACTGCCATGGCACAGTTTTCGAGGGCTGAGATACCGCTCTCCACCGCCACAAACTGTCCGGCATCGTTGCGGTAAACAGCCGCAAACGGGCTATAGGTGTTGTCCTGCCCGGCGAGGATCAGATCCAGATCATTGTCATTGTCGAAATCGGCGAAGGCAACCGCACCACGGCCAATCCCCGGCAAACCGGAGCTGATATTGACAAAAGGCTGAGCATAAGCTTCTGAAATGGTCAGAATAAGTATAAGAAGGAATACTGTCGGTCGTTCCATACGGGCAGAGAGTTTTGAGGCTGTGAAAATACAATTATTCGGGAAATTATATGTAAATATTAACATAACTAACCAACAGAATACCGGCAGGACACAACCTTATAATCGTGTTTGTCTGTTAGTTATACAAAATCCTTAAAATCGGGCATGAAAAAAAATATCCTATTACAAATAATTAAATGTATTGCATCAATTAAACCAAGCTGCAGTATGCTTGTTGTTCATAAAATCTGAACAACAATTTTTATAAAAACATATTATGGAAACAGCAATCAACATATCCCCGGAAACTGAAAAAATCACCAACGCAGCATGCGGTTGCGGGTCAGGTGGTTGCGGCTGTCACCCGGGAGCCGCAGAGCCGCTTGAAACGGACGCCAATGTTCCGGCCAGGTTTCAGGTTATTCAGCAGGGTGACCGCATCGTGGAGTTCGGGTCAGGCACCGGCAGCGATGCAATCATCATGGCCCGCCTCACAGGCATCAGCGGCAAAGTAACCGGCATTGACCACTCGCCCGAAAACATCAGGGCAGCCCAGCGCCTGCTCGATCAATCGGGTGTCAACAATGTGGAATTCAGGTTTGGGAATATTGAAGATGCCCCGGTTGCCGATGAAACGGCCGATATCATTTATGCCACCTGTGTTTTTAACCTTCAGCAAAACAGGCAGCGCGTAGCTGATGAAATGTACCGTATTGTGAAGCATAACGGCGTTGTTTGCGTTTCAGACTTTGTAATCCTTGAAGATATCCCTGACGGGCTCAGGAAAGAGGCGTCCGCTTTCGCCGGATGCATTGCAGGGGCCGAAAAGGTTGATATTTTTATGAACTACTTCAGGAAAACCGGATTCACTGAAGGCGGTATTGTGGAAGTGAACAAGGTGCGGCTGCCCGACGAAATGCTCGGAAAATACCTGAGCCAGGGTGAAATGGATGAATACAACGATCTCGACAGCGACAAGGGCATCTTCAGCGTGGTGCTGGTAGTTGAAAAACCCGAAACCTGCACCCCCGAAACCTGCTGCCATAACCCGGATAAGCATAAAAATAATTAAGTGCGGTTGGTGCGGAGGTCTCCCCTTTATCTGTGACAGAAGACCTGACAAGCCGGAAGAAGACTTGTTAGGTCAGTTCGTTTATAATACCGGTTGGCGCGGACGTCCTCGTCCGTGCCTGTCCCTCACATCCGGTTTGCGCGGACGTCCTCGTCCGTGCCTGCCCCATACACCAACTGTGACGGTTGGCGCGGACGTCCTCGTCCGTGCCTGTCCGTTATTACTGGCGTGCTTTAAACTCTGTCAGGCCGGCCTCAAGAAAGGCCAGGAAGTTTTCCACATCAAGATCGTAGGCCTTCGGAGGAACAAGGGTATTCCCTTTGGTGTCGAGCAACACGTAGTAAGGCTGGGCGTTAACATTGAACCGGCTGATCTGGAAATCGGCGTATTTCTTGCCGATGGTTTTCTTTACTTTCCCATCGTAAGTTGAGGTTATCCATTCCGATTCAGGGAGCTGGGTTTTGTCATCCACGTAAAGCGCCACAATAATAAACTCTTCGCGCAGCTTTTTCAGCACCCTGGGATCAGACCAGACCCTGGCCTCCATTTCGCGGCAGTTAACACATCCGTGTCCGGTAAAATCTATAAAAACGGGCTTATTCTGCTGTGCGGCGCAGGCGAGACCCTGTTCATAATCGAAATAGCCCTCGAGGCCGTGGGGCAGGTGCAGCAGCTCGCCGTGTTTAGGCTTATCGCAAAGCCCCGTTGGCTTTTCCGATGCCATTCCTCCTCCGCCTCCGAACACCTGTACATTGTCCCTGACAATCTTGTTCAGGTCAAAATCGTGGGTGGACTGCGGCGGAAGATAGCCAGACAAAGCCTGAAGGGGCGCACCAAACATTCCCGGAATCATGTAAAGCACAAAGGTAAAAGTGATGATGGCCAGTGAAAGGCGCGGCACGCTGATAAATTTCAGGTCACTGTCGTGAGAGAATTTAAGTTTGCCCAGCAAATAGAAGCCCATCAGGGTAAAGATTACAATCCAGAAGGCAAGATAAACTTCCCGGTCGAGGATGCCCCAGTGGTAGGTTTGGTCGGCAATGCTCAGGAACTTTAGGCCAAGGGCAAGTTCGATAAACCCGAGTACCACTTTCACCGAGTTCAGCCATCCGCCGGATTTGGGCATGTTGTTGAGCCAGCGAGGGAAGAAGGCGAACAGGGTAAATGGCAACGCAAAGGCCAGGGAGAATCCCAGCATGCCGATGATGGGCTCAAGTACCTGTCCGCTGGCAGATGCTACCAGGATAGCCCCCACAATGGGACCGGTGCAGGAGAATGAAACCAGCACCAGGGTGAATGCCATAAAGAAAGAACCAACAATTCCGCCCCGGTCGGCCTGCGAATCCGATTTATTGATCAGCCAGCTGGGAAGGGTAATCTCAAACATCCCCAGGAATGAAGCTGCAAAAAACATAAAGATCAGGAAGAACAGGATATTGGGCAGCCAGTGGGTACTGAGGAAGTTGGCAAAGTTGGCCCCCAGCGTAATGGCGACCACCGTTCCTATGACGGTGTAGATCAAAATAATGGAAAATCCGTAGGTCAGTGCCTGAAATTTCGCCTTGACCTTATCCTTTTCTTTCAGGAAGAAAGTCACCGTCATGGGTATCATGGGGAAAACGCAGGGTGTGAGGATGGCGGCAAGACCGGCAATAAAAGAAAAGAAGAAAAGTGCCCATAAGGATGAATGTTCCTCAAGGCCTCCTGCCTCATCCGGATTAATTTCACCGGTATCCTGCGCAACAGTATCGGCAACGGCAGAGGCAACAACCGTATCAGCAGGCACTAAGGCAGCAGTATCAACGGCAATTACTGCAGGCGCTTCCGTTTTCTTTCCTGCATCAGGATTCCCTTTAACCCTGAATTCAAAATCAACCTCATCCGGCGGCAAACAGCGACTGTCGTCGCAGCACATAAACTCCAGAAAGCCTTTGATCACAAAATCCTTGTCGGTCAGCACCTCAATTTTCTGTGTAAAGACCGCTTTATCGGCAAAATACTTCACCACCATATCAAAATTCTTGTCGAATTCCTCTTTGGCTTTCGGTTCTTTCACCTTTCCGATCAGCTTGTATTCCGGTCCCGGCTCAAAAGTGAAGGATGTAGGCACCGGCCCGTCGGGCGGAATGTCCTGTGAATAGAGGTGCCAGGCAGGCTCAATGGTGGCGGTGAAAATCAGTTGTGCTTCGCTGTTACTGATTTGTTTGGTAGTGAAACTCCATTTAACCGGTTTCAGCACCTGCGGAAAAGCAGTAACAGAACTGCCCAGGATAATCAGTAAAAGCAGGAGTAATTTCTGGAATTTTTTCATCGGAAGTTAATTGGTTTAAAGCTGGAAATTAATCAAGTAGCTCAATGCGCAGCACTTGCTCTGTACCCGGGTCAATCCTGAACCTGTTGCCAATACGGTGCCCGATGAGCCAGGCAATTTCATTACCGGAGATCAGCAGCCAGGCATTTTCCTTCTCAACAATGGAGAATTTATTATCGATAAAGTAATCGCTGAGCTTTTTGTTATTTGTCATTCCATAAGGAACAAACGTATCGCCTTCTTTCCATTTGCGCAACCGCAACGGCCATCTGATCTTTCCTGCATCAAGCATCGCAACGGCAGCGCTTTTGGTGATCATGAGATTTTCATCATTCTGTATAACCGAAAACCTCAGCTGGACAGGCTTTTTAATCTCAGAGGTCCCTTCTTCGATCAGCAGTTCTCCTGCGGGCTGGCTGCCTGCAGGCCCCGATTCGGTGAGGATCAGCAGTTCCCTGTCCTTCACCAACCTGTGGGTTTGCGAAAAATACTGCTTTCCCGGAATATCCTGCAACCCCCTGACAATTTCATCGGTTACACTCCGGTTGAAACCGTATGGTTGCAGCAACTCAAACAGATAAACCTCAACAGGGGCGAGTTTCAACAACTCGCCGATTCTGAAGGCAATGCCATCTGCATTCACAACCATTACCGTTTCGCGCACAGCCGACAGGTAATTATCGAGTAAATGTTCCGTTTCGCGCATGCGGTCGATGGTGAATGTTATGGTTTTCCTGAATTCGGGGTTGATCTCTCCGAGTAATGGCATCAGATCGTGCCTGATTTTATTCCTGAGATACTTGGAAGACCGGTTGGAGCTGTCTTCACGGAAGCCAATGGCTTCGTCACCGGCAAATTCTTCAATCTGCCTCCGGAAGGCAAACATCATCGGGTGCACAATACCCCGCCGGTTCGCAAGGATGCCATGCAGACCACTGATACCTGTTCCGCGAAGGATATTGATAAAAAACGTTTCAATCTGATCGTCAAGGTGATGAGCAGTAGCAACGGTCTTAAACCCCTCTGTGGCCAGCAATTCATCAAACCACTCATAACGAAGGGTACGGGCGGCCATCTGAACGGAGATTTTGTTGAACCCTGCATATTCCCTTGTTTTGAAATGCTTCACGAAAAGCTTCACACCGTAGCTTTCGGCAATGGAAGCTACAAAACGCTCATCCAGGTTCGACTCAGCCCCCCTCAGACCAAAATTGCAATGTGCTATGGCAAAATTATATCCGGCCCTGTGAAACAATTCGGCCATAACCATGGAATCAACCCCGCCGCTTACCGCAAGTAAAACAGGATCGCCGGGCTCAAACAGGCGGAAATCCGCAATGTGTTGTCTGAACTGCTCTATCATGATGCAAAATTATAAAAAGTGGAGGATTTTAAAAATTTTGCAATAGTAAACAATCAAACAGTTTAACATATTTTAATACTTAAGTCCGACAATTAAACCGGGAATACAACTGTTTCATTTTCAAACCTGACCCGCATGGCCTGCCGGAAGTGAATATTTCTTGACTTATCCCGATCATGAACAGATCAACCATAGCAACCAACTCCCCCATGGTTAGGGTTGCCGGATGCTGATACCCGCGAAATACTGAAATCAGAAAAATTAAAATTTCAGGTATGATTTTTTAAACGGATAAGAATAATTTCGATAACTATGATGTATCTTTGGGATAAATGATAAATTCCTTCCACATGAAAAAGCAAACCATAATCCTCGCAGTGCTGATTTTTGTGTTCTTTTTTCCCATTTTTTTAAAAGCACAGTTCATCAAGGTTGACACTGAATTTTACAGCAATGCCCTGAAAGAAACCCGTAAAGTCAGCATCTATCTGCCTCATGATTACTTTCAGGAACAGGAGACCCATTACCCGGTCGTTTATTTCCTGCACGGTTGGGGAGGAAACCAGAACGCGCTGGATGATCATCAGATGCTGATGAGTCAGCTGCTGCTAACCGGCCAGATACAACCCATGATCATTGTATGTGCCGACAACGGCTGCCAGCCTTTCGGCACAGGGGTATATGTAAACTCCGTTATTACCGGCAATTTTGAGGATTTTACCATCGAGGATTTAATTCCCTGGATTGAAGAAAATTACAGGGTTATACCGCAGAAGGAAGCGAGGGGGGTGTTCGGACAGTCGCTTGGCGGTTACGGCGCCTTCAGATTCGGCATCCTGCACAAGGATATGTTCAGAGCCATTTCATCCCATGCCGCACAGGTAAATTACGACCTGTGGATGCCGGCCGTAAGACAAATGCTGATGTTCGAAAACAGCGGCCCGCCTTATTTCTTTGATTTTTACGGATTTTCAAATGATGTGCCTTACGGGCCAAATGGCTTTTTCACCCGGAGTCTGTTTCTGGCTTCCAGTGGTTACTCCCCCGATCCCAACTCAAATCAAACCTATATCAATCCTCAAATCATTCAGTTCCCGTTTAATCAATATTGCCAGTTGCTTGACTCTGTCTATGACAAATGGGAAGCTTTCAATATTCCCACCATGCTTTCAGGGCTGAGTCCGGCTGACAGCGTCAGCATCCTTTACGGCTGTGGGTTATATGATGAAACGATGGCCTATTACCCGAACTTTGCACTACAGGATACCCTGGATCACCTCAACCTCTCCTATGAATTTTTCTGGCATAAGGCCGGACACGTGATGCCGGATCCATACTTTGTCAGGTCGCTGGTTTTTATGGATTCCCTCCTGCTTGACTACAGTATTTACACGGAAAGTGACACTCCCGCCCGCGACATGCTCCGGATCGAAGCAATGCCGAATCCGTTTGCGGATTACCTCGATGTTCGTTTTGAGGCGGCCAACGCTCCCGAAGCCTTTATTGAAATCCTTGATCTCAAGGGCGTGGTCGTTCAGCAAATGCGTCAACAATTAAAGGAGACGGGCATTCATCATATCAGGATAAACACAAATGCCATGAGCCCCGGCGTTTACTTTATACGAGTCAGCAGCGGCAGGTACACCGGTGTAAAAAAAGCTGTCAGATTATAGACCGGATTCCAAACAGAAAAAGTGAATCCGCAGGATCAAAAATTGTCATCAGGATTCTGTCCTGTACCAGTTTTTAAGGTTCGACCTGTTTATCTCATTCAGATGATTTTTGCCCTCCGGCGTGTAGAGAAAATCGATGAGTGTGGCATATTTTTCGTTGATCCTCCCCCTCACCATCTTGAATGTGGAATTGATCATCAGGTTCTTTTCCGTAAAGGCTTCAGGTAAAACGGCAAAACAGGCGGGCAGCCATCTTTCGGGAAACATACCGGCAAGCCTGCCATGCTTGAAGTAAGCGCCTACCTCGTGCTTCAGTAATTTCAGGGCATAATCTATCCCCTCATCCGATCCGGGCTCCAGTCCATGCTTTACCACCAGCCTGTTGATCTCCTGAATATTGGGCACAATCAATCCGATAGTGTAAGCATTCTGATTGTTATGAAGCATACTCTGATCTATCAGTTTTGAATTGTCGACCAGCGCCTCCTCAATGCCTTCGGGACTGTATTTCTCACCATCGCTGCCGATAAGCAGGCTCTTGGACCTCCCCATAACCACCAGGTAATCATCTTCATCCATGTATCCAAGGTCGCCCGTAAACAACCATCCATCCCTGACCGTTTCAGCGGTTGCCTCAGGATTCTTCCAATAGCCTTTCATGACGTTGCCTCCCCTGATCACAATTTCACCGGGCTGGCCTTTGGGCAACTCATTACCTTCGGTATCGCAGATTTTCAGTTCCAGCGGCCTGACAACTTTTCCTGAAGTTCCTATCTTCAGGTTAAGCAAGGAGTTGGAAGAAATAACCGGCGATGCTTCCGAGAGGCCGTAACCCTGACAAACAGGAATACCAATGGCCAGAAAGAATCGCTGCAATTCAGCATCCAGCAATGCGCCTCCTCCGATAAAAAACTTCAGCTTACCCCCGAATCCTTCGCGTACCTTGCTGAAAATGATTTTATCAAACAGGTTTACGAGGGGTTTGAGGAGAAACCTCCAGCCTTTACCGCGGTTTATCCCGATGCCGTTGTAAGCGTAAGCTATACGCAATCCGGCATTAAACAATGTCCGGGCAACTTTTCCTTTAGCGGCAATCCCCGCTTCGATACTTTTTCTGAAATTCTTTGATATGGCCGGAACACTCATCAGAAGATCGGGCTTGATTTCTTTGATGTTCAGCGGAATATTCTTGAGCGTTTCGTTTGCGGTCTTGCCAACCTGCAGCGAAGCAACCCCGGCCCCTTTGGCAATAAAGCAATAGAGGCAGGCGGTGTGGGCGAAGCAGTGATCCCAGGGCAGAAAAGCCAGGGTTTTATAAGTATCAGGAATATGCATCAGTGAAAGGGATTGCATCACATTGCTCACATAATTTGAGTGGGTGAGCATGATGCCTTTGGGATCAGATGTGGTACCCGAAGTATAGGTAATATTGGCCAGGGTTTCCGGGGTTACCGTCCGCATGGCTTCAGCAAATTCATCGGCGTGGGTCTTAAGATATCCCTCCCCCAGCCGGTAAACATCGTCAAAAAAGATATCCTTCGTATTGCCGGAGGACCCGGGATCCATCATTATGACCTGATCCAGATCCGGAAGGTTTTCACGGATCGCATTTATTTTAGGCAATTGCCCGGCTGAAACAATAATTTTTCGCGTCCCGCTGTGTTTAAGCCTGAATTCAACTTCTGAAGAAGATAACTTGATAGATAGCGGAACACTGCAACAACCAACATACAACAAACCAAGTTCCCCGATGATCCATGAATTCCTTCCTTCGGCCAGGATGGCAATACGATCGCCCGGCACCGCTCCCAGACTCAGCAATCCGGCGGCAAAAGTGTAAATCTTGTCACGCACCTGGCTGTAGGTAGCTTTGGTCCAGATGGCACCCTGCTTCTCATAAAGATAGGTGTTCTCAGGGAACCGCGAAACAGCAGATTCAAACAGATCAATCAGTGTATGCATGGTTAATAATTTTAGGCGTCGAAAATTAACAAATAAAACATTCAATCAGAAAAATATTTGCCAATGGCCATGATTCAATCCCGGTATATATAAAAGTATGGCAGGTTTAACCAATTACCATTCAGCCTGGAATAATTTACTGGTTCTTCCGGAATACAGCCTGTTTTTTATCTCACCAAAAGAACCACAGATAAATCGATCTTTATAAATTTGCAGTACAAAGATAAAATACGGCATATTATTTGAATTACACTCATCATTTACCGGGTTAACCAGCAAACAAACCTTTATGAAATCAGAAAAGATCAGAATCTGGGCTTTATTCTTTTTTGTAGCGATGGCTTTTTCATCCTGTGTGATTGATGAAGACCCTGACCCGGACGATGGTGATGTCAGGGATAAATTTACCGGTTCCTGGAGATTTACGGAAACAGAAGGGTTCAAAAGCGATCTCGGCATCAGCTACACGGTAACCATAACTTACGATCCCGGAAATTCATCACAGGTTTTGCTGAGAAATTTTGCCAATGCGGGGGGTAATTATTCAGCTTATGGGATTGTTACCACCAACCGTATCACGGTACCGGCCCAGGAGCTGGCGCCCGGTTTTCTGGTCAGCGGATCCGGATCATTATCGGGACTGGACCTCATGGATTGGGACTATACCATTGCCGCGGGAGGCGATCAGAATTACTATACCGCCTCGGCCTCCAGGCAGTAAACAAAAGAAAGCGGCACCCATAGCCGCCTGCTTGGAATATTCCTGAAAGTCAAGGAGAAAATCAGGACAAACCGTTTACCTGACCTGTATTTTGCTTTTCTGCAGTGTATCCATACCGGGTACAGGCAGGTTATTAATACTGTCCTTTGCGCGCGTCAACAGGAGAATTACCTCATCAAGCATCTTTTCGAAGCCGGCCAGATCCTCCTGATAATAAGCGAGATTTGCCTTAAACTGAGCGGGCTTTACCTGATGCCAGGCATAAAGCGAATCAAATGTCATTGCAGAAAGCTTGTTCAGGCTGTCGCGCGATATTTTCCCCTGCTTGTAACGAAGCACCGCTTCGGCAAGTTCAACATCCGCCATCAGTAAAATCATCTCCTGCCTGGGGATCAGCACTTCATCACCCTCAATTTTTGCTTTTCCGCGGCAGGCATTCAGGGCAAAAAATGACACAAACACCAACAACCCGGCACCGGCTATCCACTTTATTTTCACTTCTCTGAAGTATTTCCCGTGTATTCGGTATTCAACTGCCTGAGCACTTCTTCAGTGATGTCGAGCGAATCGTTGGCCGTAAGGATATTACCCCCGCGTGCGTGTGAGAAGATGTAATCAAAATTCATTCTGCGGTTGTACCTTTCCAGGAAATTGTTCAGGCTGTCGATCAGCACGAGGTTCAGTTCATATTCCTGACGGGATAATTCGGCTGAATATTGTTCGCGCAATTCATATAGTTTCTGCTGTTCTGCCATCAACTGGGCATAAATCTCCTGCGCCGAAGCTTCGGAAATTGTTTGTTTACTCACCTGCTCCTGAAAATAAGCCGCATCCTTTTCGAATGAACTCTGCTTCCTTTTCAGTTCATTTTCGAGGGCCGCCGTCTTTGTTTCAAGCGTATTCCGCATCGATTTGACCAGATCATAGTGTGCCATAATGCTGTCGCTGTTGACATAGGCAACCGTAACACCGCCCTGTGCCGACTTCTGAACCAGCGCCTGGTTTCCCGGTTCGCCCTTGCGGGGACCGAGAATAATAAAGTACAATACAATCAGCCCGGCAAGCATAACCAGATTAACAACCGTAAGCGCAATATTCAGCTTACTTTTGGGCGCCGATTCCCTGATTTCAGGCAATTGATCCATTGTTTCCTCCTGCATAAAAAATTGAATTTGAAATTTGAGCTGCAAATTTAGCGAAAAAACAAGGCAGCCGTTTAATAATTAGGCTGCCTTGTATGAATCTGATATCGCTGAAGTTTAATTCCCGAGGTCGGACATAAATTTAATCCGCATCAGGCGGATCTCTTCTTCGTTGAACTCATCCTCGCCCAGCTCTTCCAGCGCCTTATCAATGGAATCGCTTTCAGCCTCCCGGAAGTAATCGTAGATTTCCTCCTGGTGGTAGGGATCGACGTACTCGTTCACATAATAGCTCAGGTCGAGCTTGGTACCTGCCGACACTATCCTTTCGACCTCGGTAAGCAGTTCGCTGATTGACATGCTCTTGGCGAAGGCGATATCTTCAAGCGAAATTTTACGGTCGATATTCTGAATGATATAAACCTTGAGTCCCGACTTGTTCACCACCGATTTCACCACCATATCCATCGGACGGATGATCTCGTTTTCCTCAACATAGGTCTTGATCAGGTCGAGGAACGGCTTACCATACTTCTGAGCTTTTCCGGCGCCAACTCCGGTAATATTCTTCAGTTCATCGAAAGTGATGGGATACTGAATGGCCATATCCTCAAGGGAAGGATCCTGAAAGATTACAAACGGGGGGAGATTTTCCTTGCGCGAGATCTCCTTTCTCAGGTCCTTGAGCATGGTAAACAGGTTCTTATCGGCCGTACTGGTTTTCGCACCACCGGCAAAGAAGTCCTCCTCATCGGCATTTTCATAGTCATGATCGCGGGTGAGCATGATGGAGTAAGGCTTCTTGAGGAATTTATGCCCTTCGGGGGTTACCTTAAGCAATCCGTAGTTCTCAATATCCTTTGCCAGCAGCCGCTCTATCAGCATCTGCCTGATTACCGCGTTCCAGTACTTTTCGTCGTATTCCGAACCTTTTCCAAACACCTCCAGCTGGTTATGTTTGAATGATTTGTTATTGGCCGAAGGCTTGCCGGTAATCACGCCGATCACATGCTTGGCTTTAAACAGTTGTTTGAGGGCAAGCACGGTTTCGAGCACGAGCTCTACCGCATCTTTTCCCTCGAATTTGGTTTTCGGATGGAGGCAATTGTCGCAGCTTCCGCAGTTATCTTCGGGATAAACCTCTCCGAAATAGTGGAGCAACTGTTTGCGCCGGCACACCGAAGACTCCGCATAGGCAACGGTTTCGAGCAGCAACTGGCTGGCAATTTCCTGCTCGGCTACCGATTTGTTCTTATTGAATTTCTCCAGTTTCTGTATATCGTCATAACTGTAGAAGGCGATACAGTTTCCTTCTCCGTCATCGCGTCCCGAGCGGCCGGTTTCCTGGTAATAGCCTTCAAGGCTCTTGGGCATATCATGGTGTATCACATAGCGCACATCCGGTTTGTCTATGCCCATGCCAAAGGCAATGGTCGCCACGATCACGTCGATTTCCTCCATCAGGAATTTATCCTGATTGGTCACACGGGTGGCTGAATCCAGCCCGGCATGGTAAGGCAGTGCCTTAATCCCGTTCACCTGAAGCGTTTCGGCCAGTTCTTCCACCTTTTTACGGCTCAGGCAATAGACGATCCCCGATTTACCCGGTTGCGACTTGATATATTTAATGATATCCTTGATCGGTTCTTCCCCCTTTGGCCTTACCTCGTAATAAAGATTCGGACGATTAAAGGAAGAGATAAACAGGGAGGCATCCTGCATATTCAGGTTTTTCTGGATATCCTGCTGTACCTTGGGCGTTGCCGTAGCCGTGAGTGCAATAATCGGCACTTTTTTACCTATGGCTTCAATGATGGGGCGCAGCCTCCGGTATTCCGGCCTGAAATCGTGCCCCCACTCCGAAATACAATGCGCTTCGTCTATGGCAAAGAATGAAATATCAATCTCCTGAAAAAACTGAACATTTTCATCCTTGGTAAGAGACTCGGGCGCTACATACAGCAGTTTGGTTTTACCGTTTTTAAGATCTTTCCGCACTTCCGCGATTTCAGCCTTGCTCAGGGATGAATTCAGAAAATGAGCAATGCCCTGCTCAGCCCCGAAATTACGGATGGCATCCACCTGATTTTTCATCAGGGCAATAAGCGGAGATATAATGATGGCTGTTCCCGGACTGATGATGGCCGGAAGCTGGTAACACATGGATTTCCCTCCCCCGGTAGGCATAATCACAAAGGTATCCCGGCCTTCAAGCAGGTTATTTATAATCGCCTCCTGATTGCCTTTAAAGGAATCAAAACCGAAAATCTTTTTCAGTAATTCATTAAGCGAATAATCATTCACTTTCTTCATTGCAGCTATATTTTTTTCTCAGATCAGTTGCTGTAATCTGATTATAGTTTTTCATTTTAAACAAATGTAATCATTAAGTAAGGAAAAGTCAAAAAAAATCCTTTGCCGGTTTTATTTTTAAAAACCCGGCAGACAATCTTTCTGAAAGTAATGTTCTATTCATTGACAATTCTATACAAAACAATTCAATTCGAGGTATTCATAACCGGAGATTAAACGGCCACTCCGGCCAAATACAGTGCTTCCGGCCCTGGCCGGAGAGCTGGATTCCTCCGAAATTTGGTATTCCCGGCAGCTTCCCAAACCTGCAAACCCCCGCAGGGACAACCTTCCTGATACTGCAACCCGCACATCCCGGCCGGGCTAAATCATCATTCACCTCAGATTTAAGGGCGTGCAAATTTCTAAAAAATATCATTCAATAAGCAACTTTCTTAAAATCTGTTTTTTGAATGGAAAATTCCGGAATATTCCGGCATTTCATAAACCGGCAACATAAACATGACAAAGTATGCAGGTCTTTAAATTTTTCTTTAAAAGTTGCAGCAGCCCGCCGGCGACGACAGCAGGGCAGTCCACAAGGCTATGACGAGCGCCCTAGACCAGCAAAATCGTAGCCATGCAGCCTGAATTCCTTTAACCGGATCAGGCAATATTCCATTTTTTAAGAAGCCTCCAGCCTTGCCTGAATATTGTATCTTTGTAAGCCTTTATCATAACAAATATCCTTCCCCTTGAAGACAGCAGATCAGATCAGGCAGATTGCACTCCGGACCATTGCTGAAGAAGCGGCAGCCATCAACCAGCTGAGCAATTACTTTACAGATGATTTTATCCGCAGTGTAGAATTAATCCTTTCCTGTACAGGCAGGGTCATCGTTACCGGAATCGGCAAGAGCGCCAATATCGGCGCCAAACTCGTCAGCACCTTCAACAGCACGGGCACACCGGCCGGTTTTATGCAT
>JAMLHF010000027.1 GCA_023957275.1 Lentimicrobium sp.
AAAAGTGGTGGATACCAATCAGGCCTTCGACGGCGACGGCCCCTTCTCCATTGAGCGTGCCGGAACCCTGCCGGCAGGCGATCTGGTAAAACTCTGCTTCTCGGGCAAATATTCCGAAAAGGAGGTTATGGAAATAATTACCGCCAAAGGCGGCTTGTACGGATACCTCGGCACCACAAGTCTTACCACCATCGAAAAACGCATTGCCGAAGGCGACGAAAAAGCCTCATTCATTATGTATGCCATGGCTTACCAGCTTGCGAAGGAGATCGGTGGCATGTGCACGGTGCTTGATGGCAAACCCGATGCCATCATTCTGTCGGGAGAGTTGTTCAACAACAGTAACTTTACCCGTGACCTTAGCCGTAAAATCGAGAAAATCGCCCCCATCGCGTTGTATCCCGATGAAAATGAAGTGGACGCCCTGGCGATGAATGCCATTGGTGTGATGAAGGGGGAAATTGAAGTGCTGCAGTACAGCTAGCGGATAATGATCGGGGTGATTGCTTCCCTTTTTGATCGCTCCCGGTCCAAAACAACGGCAGGCGCGGACGTCCCGTCCGTGCTTAAAGTGTTTCTTATCAAGGTTAAATCGTCCTTTTCACACCTGACAGGCTAGAAGAAAACCTGTTAGGTGAATCCTGGAAACGGCAGGCGCGGACGTCCCGTCCGTGCTTAAAGTGTTTCTTATCAAGGTTTAATCGTCTTTTTCACCCCTGACAGGTTAGCAAAAAACCTGTTAGGTGGTTCCTGAGATTGTATTTTTATCATGATGAAAATTATCAAATAAGTTCCTGTATTTTTATATCATGATGAAATTTAATGGTATATTTGTGTATTTATTTAACATAATGAAAATATGGAGCTCCAAAGTTATATTTCACGGCCGGCCTATCTGACTAAGGTTGTTCCCTTTATTAATAAACCGGTTATAAAGGTTTTCACCGGTCAGCGCAGATCCGGGAAAAGCTATCTTTTGCTGCAAACCATCGATTACATCCGGAAAAATTATCCTGACAGTATTTCGATTTATATTAACAAAGAACTTCCTGATTTTAACTTTATTAAAGATGATGAAACCCTATGGTCATTTATCAAAAGTCAGCATCAGGAGGGACAAAAAGCCTTTGTATTTATTGATGAAGTTCAGGAAATATTCCAGTTTGAAAAAAGCCTCAGGGGATTACTGGCCGCAGGAGATTTTGACATTTACTGTACAGGCAGCAATGCCACACTGTTGTCGGGAGAACTGGCCACACTGTTATCCGGCAGGTATGTAGAAATCAATGTTCATACCTTGTCTTTCAACGAATTTCTCCGGTTTCACCAACTCGATAATTCTGTTTCTTCGCTCACCAAATACATGGTTCAGGGGGGAATGCCTTTTCTGGTTCATCTTGAAGACAACGACCTGGTAAGGCAGGAATATCTTCGCAATGTTTTGAACACCATCCTTTATAAAGACATAGTACAGCGCTTCAATGTGAGGAATTTTACATTCCTTCACAACCTGATGGTTTATGTTGCGGACAACACAGGAAGCCTGCTTTCAGCAAACCGGATCAATGAATACCTGAAATCACAGAAACTTAATGTATCAACCGTAACCATACTCGATTACCTCTACTTTCTTGAATCCTCCTACCTGGTTCACCGGCTAAAGCGTTACGATATCACTGGGCATAAAATATTTGAAATCAATGACAAGTATTACTTTGAAGATCTTGGTTTGCGTCACACGCTCCGGCCTTATAACCCGAAAGAAACCAATAAATACATCGAAAATCTTGTATTTAAACACTTACTCAACAATGAATACCAGGTATTTGTCGGCAAACTCGGCGATCGCGAAATTGATTTTATAGGACGGAAAGGTGATTCAGTAATCTATGTTCAGGTGGCCCTGTCTGTTTCCGAACCGAAAACCTTTGAACGGGAATTCGGGAATCTTTTGCTGATCCGGGACAATCACCCTAAATATGTTGTAACGCTCGATGAATATGCAACAGGTAATCATGAGGGAATTAAACATTTAAACCTGAGAGATTTTCTGATGATGGAACTATAGGGTACCTTTTACTTTTGCTGATTCTTCTTTTTTACACCTGACAGGTTAAAAGAAAACCTGTTGGGTGAATCCCGGAAACCGCAGGCGCGGACGTCCCGTCCGTGCACAGCGTTCAACTTACAAGGTTTAATCGTCTCTTTTACACCTAACAGGTTAGAAGAAAACCTGTTAGGTGGATCCTGGAAACGGCAGGCGCGGACGTCCCGTCCGTGCACAGCGTCCAACTTACAAGGTTTAATCGTCTTTTTCACACCTAACAGGTTAGAAGAAAACCTGTCAGGTGGATCCTGGAAACGGCAGGCGCGGACGTCCCGTCCGTGCACAGCGTCCAACTTACAAGGTTTAATCGTCTCTTTTACACCTGACAGGTTAGAAGAAAACCTGTTAGGTGGATCCTTGTCCCCTTTCTCCCCCTCACGGCAGGCGCGGACGTCACGTCCGTGCTTAAAGTGTATCTTACCAAAGTTTAATAGTCTTTTACACACCTAACAGGTTAGAAAAAAACCTGTTAGGTGGATCCTGGTCCCCTTTCTCCCTTTCTCCCTTTCCCTCTCTCTCCCTTTCTCTGCGGCCCGCTGCGGTTCAGAAAAATAACTTTCACAATTAAGAATTATGGTTAATTACCTCATCAAAAAATTGCCATATTCTCAAAATCCGCTATGCTGCATTGGAAATGAAACAAATTTCAGCATCCCCCCTGATAACCATTTTTAAATTCTCCATATATTTTATTAATTTTGCAGCACTGATCGACAAATCAGTCATTTAAATACACAAGCATTGGAAGATCCTGATATTGATCCTTCATTACAGGCGTTTACCTTATTACTCAGCGCTTTTCAAGGCCCTATAAGTCCCGGCATCATCGCCGGACTCATCCTCATCATCCTGCTTCTTATCCTGTCCGCCGCCATCAGCGGATCTGAAATTGCATTTTTCTCCCTCAGTCCCAATCAGCTCAACGACCTGAAAACGGATACCGGAAAGAAAAGCCGCACTATCCAGCTATTGCTCGAAAAACCCAAACGCCTCCTGGCTACCATACTGATAGCCAATAATTTTGTAAATGTTGCCATCATCATCATCTCTTCCTACCTGATGATCGGTTTATTCGATTTCAGTGATTCTCCCTTATTGGGATTCCTGGTTCAGGTAGTCATTGTTACGGCGCTGATCCTGATGTTTGGTGAAATCATGCCGAAAATTTTTGCCACTCAGCATGCCGTAGCCATGGCCTATTTTATGGCTCAACCGATGCTGGTCCTCAGGGGCATATTCTCCCCCCTGAGTTCCCTGCTGGTGAAGTCAACCAATCTGATCGACAAACGCATTGAACGCAAAGGGCACGAAATCACCATTGACGACCTTTCTGAAGCCCTCGACATTACCTCTGCCGATGATCAGACCCCGGAAGAAGAAAAGAAAATCCTGAAAGGTATCGTAAAATTCGGCGACATCGCGGTGAAGGAAATCATGCGTTCACGCGTGGATGTCACTGCCGTGGATGAGAAAACGCCCTTCGACCGGCTGATCTCCATCATCCTTGACTCCGGCTATTCCCGGGTGCCCGTCTTCCGCGAAAGTTTCGACAATGTTACAGGAATCCTTTACATCAAGGACCTGCTCCCCCATCTGAAAAAAGACAAAAGTTTCGGTTGGCAGGAGCTGCAGCGTCCGGCGTTCTTCGTGCCTGAAAACAAGCGGATCAGCGACTTGCTGCATGAATTTCAGTCACGCAAAATCCATATGGCCATCGTGGTGGATGAATACGGAGGCACCTCCGGACTGGTGACGATGGAAGATATCCTCGAGGAAATCGTGGGCGAAATCAACGATGAATTCGACAGCGAAAGCGATGCCATCCATTACACGAAAGTGGATGACTCCACCTTTATCTTTGAGGGAAAAACCCTGCTCAACGATTTCTGCAAGGCGATGGGCATCGAAGACCGGATTTTTGACGAAGCCAAGGGGGAATCGGATACCCTGGCAGGGCTGATGCTTGAACTTGCCGGGAAAATCCCTGAAACCAGCGAAACTTTCCCCTTCGACAAATACGTTTTTCAGGCTGAAACCGTTGATAAGAGACGGATCAAAAAGGTTAAGGTAATCATCACCGAATTGCCTGTTACAGATTAGAACCAAAGAACAATACGATGTATAAAACCGGAATAACCCTTCAGTTGCTGGTTGCGGTATTGCTTGCAGCCATGATGACCGCCTGCGGCGATCCTCCGGTTCCCAAACCCAGGGGCTACTTCCGCATCGATCTTCCCCAAAGGGAATACCGCCTGCTCGACAGCATCTATCCCTATACGTTTGAAATCCCTGTTTACGCGAAAATTACCGGTGATCCGAACGCCGGTGAAGAACCTTACTGGATCAATATCGACTTCCCGGCATATAAAGGCCGCATTCACCTGAGCTATAAAGCCGTTGACAATAACCTGAGCACTTTTACCGAAGATGCTCATCAGCTGGTGATGAAGCACATCCCGAAAGCCAGCGCCATAGACGAAATAAGGATTGACAACGAAGCCTTAAAGGTTCACGGTCTGATCTACGACATCAAAGGGGCCGGAGCTGCCTCCCCCTATCAGTTTTTTGCCACCGACAGCACCCGCCATTTTATCCGTGGCGCACTCTACTTTAACGTGCTGCCCAACAACGACTCCCTGGCGCCGGTCATCGAATTCCTTAAAGGCGATATCCGGCATATGCTCGAAACCCTGAAATGGAAATAACCCGGGAGTCTGACATCCGAACAAACCGCCAATTCACTGATTGTTCCTTATTTTTGAATGTTTCCGACCCTGATTGTTTAAGCCGGGATTTTTAGTACATTTGCTACTTAATAAAATATTTTATGAAGAAGCACGACAACAGCCGCCGCGAATTTCTCCGCCTTGCCGCACTGGGCACTGCCGCACTGGGACTCGGAACCACGGGCAAACTTTTTGCAGGAAATGCAGAAGGATATACTGAAATCAGACCTTCGGGGAACAAATCCGTGATGGATCTTGCCTGCGAACCGCTCGAAACGGTGCGTATCGCCGTAATCGGCCTGGGCATGCGGGGAGAGGATGCGGTGAGGCGCCTGCTTCAGCTGGAAGGTGTGAGATTCAATGCCGTTTGCGACCTGGTGCCGGCCTTTGTGCAGGAAGCCAACAATAAAATCACCAAAGCCGGGCATAAACCCGCCGCGGAATACACCGGTGAAACCGACTGGATGAAAGTGTGCGAACGCGACGACATTGACCTGGTTTACAATTGCACACCCTGGTATCTGCATACCCCCATTGCCGTTCACGCCATGAAACACGGCAAGCATGCGGCCCTGGAAGTGCCCGCCGCCATGACCATGGAAGAGTGCTGGCAACTGGTCGACACTGCCGAGGAAACACAGCGCCACTGCATGATGCTCGAGAACTGCTGCTATGACTTTTTTGAACTGGCCACCCTCAATATGGCGCGCAATGATGTTTTCGGCGAAATCCTCCATGCCGAAGGCGCCTATATCCACGACCTCAGGTCGCTGAAATTCCTGAAACAAAACGAGGGCGGCTATTACAATTTCTGGCGCCTGGAATACAGCAAGAAACACAACGGAAACCTCTACCCTACCCACGGACTGGGACCCATTGCCCAGATTATGGGCATCAACCGCGGCGACCGTTTTGATTACCTTACCTCCATGTCGGCCAAACAGGCCGGTTTAAGCCTTTACGCGGAGGATAAATTCGGCGCCGGTTCACCCGAAGCACTGGCTGAATACAAGCTCGGCGACATGAACACCACCCTGATCCGGACGGTTAACGGCCGCACCCTGATGGTTCAGCACGACACCACCAGTCCCAGGCCCTACGACCGCCTCCACCTGATCAGCGGCACCAAGGGCATGGCCCGCAAATGGCCCCGCCCCGCCATTGCCCTGGAACCCAACGCCCATCAGTTTCTCAAGCCCGAAGCGTATGATCAGCTGATCGCTCAATATGAGCACCCGCTGGTAAAACAGATCGGCGAGAAAGCGAAAAAAGTCGGTGGCCACGGCGGTATGGACTTTATCATGGACTACCGGTTGATCTATTGTCTGCGCAACGGGCTTCCGCTCGATCAGGATGTGTATGACGCGGCCGCCTGGTCGTGCATTGTGCCCCTGAGCGAACAATCGGTAAATCAGCGCAGCGGAAGCGTGGATATTCCCGACTTCACCCGGGGCGCCTGGAAAACCGCCCGGCCCTGGCCGGTGGTGACGGTGGAGGATTAAGAAGGAACACATTATTTTCAGTAACCTGGTGCTTCTTATCCATGAAATCAAATCTGCAATAATTTTGATGGATAAAATAGCTGGTGGGAGTAATTAAAAATTTCAGCGTTGAAATATTTATTGCGTATATTTAGATGTTGGCAACAAGCCTTCAAAAAAAACTTGCAAATGACGTATGAAATATTTAATTTTGTACGTAAATCAATTTAAGGTTATGGAAACGAAATTAACATTGAGATTAAATGATAATGTTATTGAGCGAGCTAAAAATTATGCCCGCAGTCATAAGATTAGTCTTTCAAAATTGATTGAATCTTATCTTGATAGCATTACAAAACAGAAGGAAGGGGAGAAAAAGATTCCTATTACTCCACTGGTTGACAGTTTGAGCGGTGTGATTGATTTACCAGCCGACTTTGATTATAAAAGAGATTATCGGGATTACCTGGAAAACAAGTATAAATGAAAAGGATATTCGTCGATACAAACATTGTGATTGATCTATTATCACGGAGGGAACCATTTTATGAAGAAGCAGCATTTCTTTTTTCACTTGCTGACAATAAGAAAATCGAATTAGCCTTATCATCCCTGACAATTGCAAATACAAGTTACGTGTTGTACAGACAGATGGGTGCAAGTAACGCAAGATCAATTCTAAGAAAACTCAGATTGATAGTACAGGTTTTACCACTGGATGATAAAATTGTTGGATTAGCGTTAAATGACGAGACTTTCTCAGATTTTGAAGATGGACTTCAATATTTCACGGCAATTGAAAACAGACAAGATTTGATCATTACCAGGAATCTTAAAGATTTTAAAAATTCAAAGATACCGACAATGACCGCAGGGCAATTCATTGAAACCCTGAAATAAGGCCAGTATCCAACAATGTCTGTAATGCTATCGGGCGCGCAAATCAAATGGAATTGATGAGTTTGGCTTATGAAGAAGCGGGATATGCAGTAACCGTTGAAAATCTGAAACTAAAAAAACTGGATTTACTACATTTATTTTCAATACTTTAAGGTTTTAAATGCGAACGTCCTGGCTATGAGAATCGGAATGAATCCGACACTATTATCCCAATACGTGCGAGATAAAAAAACATTCATCTATCTGACAAACTGATAAAATGATCAGAGTTATTCAAAGTATAGGAAAGGAACCGGCAGATATAAGCATTGTATAAGCAATAAACGCCACTTAAAGCGCGGTAAGCAATATGATGTACGAACATAATCAATAGAAAGCGCCAAATCACCAACTGAAAAACCTTTGTGCCGCATAAAAAGAAAGGCAACACAGAGAGCCTTGAAGAGATTGTTTAGAGTTGAAAATGGATTTAGTTTTGCTTGTTTTTTTGTAATCAGACTTAAAGATAATAACTATGGGATTTGTACCGATTTCTATTGACAAGTATGTTAAAAAACACATGGAAAGTAATCCGTTTGATAATGAAAAGGAATTGCGAAAACACCTGAACTCCGCATTGACGGATTATAATAAAGGTGTTAAGTGCTCATGTGGAAATGATATTTGGGTTATTGGTTCTGCATTTGCAGGTAATCGTTGTTTTACCTGTATTACCGGAGAAAGTCAACCGGATAGTGATTATGAGATTGATTCTGCAATAGAAAAGCGTCAAAATAATAAGGGACGAAGACATATTGACCTAATAGATAAACTAAAAATCAATGGATTCTTTGATGATGACGGTTACGAAATAAATACTGAACTGATTAAAAAGCCATCGTTATGTATTACCTGTGCTAAAAATGACAATCCAAATGAAGAGTTACTTTGTAACATGAACCGGTATGACCAAAGAAATAATAAAAAATTCAAGTGTTTTGCTTATGAAAAAAATAATTGAAAATAGTAAAGTATGGCAAAATCATTAATCGTATATCAAGCCGACCAAGAAGTGATTGGAGAACAAATTTATTCAACAGAATGGGTAATGTATTCTGGTAAATTGACTATTTATGACAGAAAGATAAATCCAATAGTTTTAAACCCAAAAAGTGAGATATCTGCTACTTATTTGAAGAATTCATGGAAGATAAAAAGGAGTTCAAAGGTAATTCGGTTTCAGAAGTATATGGGAAAATGGTAATACAGAAATAGGATAATATTTCAACACTAAAATAAGTACGACAGCACAACCTGCGATAAAAAGATTGCCAGGGCAATTTGTTATTCAAGGGTTGTAGCATATTCAAAACTAAACAAAACGAAAGAAATGATGGCTGTTGATACAATTTCCTATCAATCGCACCATCTTTGGAATTGAAAAATCCGGAATTCAGGCATATAATCTCTTCTATGCTTCCTGTTCACGAAAAAACTAAAAAAAATTCAAGGAACCCACAATCGCTTGACTTTAGTATGTATTTTCATACCCGCAATTTATTCATGCGCTGATAAAACATACTGTTATGGCAAAAAAGAAACAAAGCAAAGTGGTTCAGATGCTTAGCCCCGAAAATTATATCCGCCAGAAAGCGCGTACATTGCCCGTTTACAAATGCTTTGTGAATTCCGACTGGCAGGAATCCGGAATGGCCAATGTTCTGGTAGCGCGCAGGCATACGAACAGCAATTTAACTTTTGGAACTTACCTGGTAGATTTAAAGTGCCTGGGTGTGAAGGATGCCGGTTATGATTTCAACGTCAGCGAATCCGATTTCATTACTCTTCTCGACAGAATGAAAATGAATCTGGATTTCAACGAAATCAATTACATCCTGGCACACAACATTATTTATGCCGGCCTTGAATTCGCCGAAGATTTTGGTTTCAAACCACACCGCGATTTCACACAGGTGGCTCAGTATATACTGGAAGAAGACACAGAATCCGTCGAACTAATAGACATAGAATGCGGAAATAACGGGAAACCACTCTATGTATCCGGACCTTTTGACAGCATTACTGATATAAATAAAATCATTGCAACCCTTGAAAAAAATGCCGGTCCCGGCAATTATGATATTATCATCGGCAATGGCGATCCGGAATACGACGAAATGGATGATGAAGATGATGATTTTGATGATGAATTTGACGATGATGATAATTTCCCGGAACTCAGTTTAACAGAGGAAGAGTTCAAAAACAGCCATACTTTGCAACTAAAAATTGTCCTTGACGATCTTAGTAATCCTGAAGTATGGCGCAGGGTAACCGTTCCTTCCTTTTATACTTTTGCCCTCCTGCATATCCTGATACAAATAGCTTTTGATTGGGAAAACTGTCACTTATATGATTTTTCCGAAATAAAGAAAAAATCAAAAAAAATAATCATTACCGAGATTAATGAGGAGGATTCAGATGACCTGGAAGCAAGGGAAACCCCTTTAAATCTTTTTTTTACAAAAACCGGTGATCTTATGAGGTACACCTACGATTTTGGCGACAACTGGACCCATACCATAACCCTTGAAAAAATTATTCCGCAACCTTCCGTCAAACCTGAACTTCTGGACGGAAAAGGCGCCTGCCCGCCCGAAGATTGCGGAGGGGTATGGGGCTATCAAAATCTGCTTCAGATACTGGCCGACAGGAAACACCCTGAACATCAAGAACATCGCGAATGGCTGGGACTTTATGATGATGAAAAATATGACCCTGATGAGTTTGATTTAGAAGAGACCCGACAACTGATTGATGAAATATTTTCTAAATAACAGTTTTGGGTATAGAACTTACCAATTGTCGATCTGAAAATACTTACAATGATCATTAGTAAAGCAGAAAATACTGTTAAAAGGCTGCCATGATCTTCACCGCCATTAAATTCGCTGCCGATGCCCATACAGGACAATACCGCAAGGGCACCAATATCCCGTACATCTCCCACCCGGTAAATGTGATGAAAACCCTGTGTCAACAGGGATGTGATGAAGAAACCATTGCCGCCGGCATTCTCCATGATGTGGTGGAAGATACCCCCGTTACCCTTGAAATGGTGGAACAACAATTCGGTAAAAGGGTGGCCCGGTTGGTGGCCGGCGCCTCGGAACAGGATAAAATTACAGACAAACACCTGCCCGAACCCGACTGGAAAGTGCGCAAGCAGCGTACCCTGAACCACCTGGAACAGGAATCCGACCTTTCGGTCCTGATAATATCCTGCGCCGACAAGCTCGACAATGCAAGGGCCATTCTGCACGACTACCGGGAAAAAGGCGAAGAGCTGTGGTCGCGTTTTAAAGCGGGTAAAGCCGAACAAAAATGGTACTATTCTTCCCTGGCCAGGGTACTTGTAAAAAGGGGAAACGAACACGGGAACCCGCTGCTGAAAATGGCGCTGGAACTTGAGGACACGGTGAATCAGATATTCCGGTCCTGATTTTGCCCTGCCTGGTTATCCCGGATTCACGCTTATTTTGTGTTCAAAACATCAAAAAAACGGATGTTCAGCAGTTCATTCAGCAATGAATTCAGAATTGTTTCATAATGATCCGGGTACCGTCCTGAAATCTGTAATCCATGGTCAAAAAACCCTGATTTACGGAAAAAGTAAAATCAAGGCTGTTGATTGCGCCGGGTGTTACTGTTGGTTCAGCGGTGGCTGAAATATGCCAGATACCATCCTTGCATGAATGAATGTTATAATTCCAGTAGACCTTTGTATTTGACAGATCTCCCCATCCGTCCGAAATAAACAGAATCTTTTTGTAACGCCGACCTTCTTCCAGCGGATAATCAATCCTTGGAAAAGGTGCCAGTTCAAGTATCCTGTATTGATTATGCCTGGGCGGATGAATCCAGCAGGTTTTTTCATTTTCCACCGCACCGGTGGTATCGGTATGCACCCAGCCGATATCAGGTATTCCCCTGAAAATACTTGTATCGATATGGTCAAAACTGTAATGGATTACCATTTCACGGGAAGTTTTTGGGGCCGCTTTCCACCCCTTACCGGTAATTTCCATCCTGATGGTATCCTGCACAAAAATATCCCGGCTGCTGTATCCAATGGCATAGTTGAATGCATTGCCTGCCCGAAAGATTTTATCCTGGGCGGGTGCAATCATTACCAGAAAGAAAAAAGCGATGGTCAGTAAGGCCTTCATCAGCAACAGATCAGTGAAAATAAGGCAAAAAGCTACTTTCTGTATCCCACGGTCTGAGCGCCCACCACATGCTGTGAAGGCTTCAGATTCATCAGGCTGTGCATAGCCTCACGATCCACCATGGCACGCATCACAGTGTTAAGTCCTTCGGAAGCGCAATAGAGATAAACATTCTGTGAAATATATCCCGCACTCAGACCGGAATACAAAGATTTATCCTGTGCTTCCTTCATACGGTCGTAGTCGGAAACATATACCAGGTTTACCGGTGCTTTTTCGACGAAATCCTGCATCCCGGAAACTTTCCGGTGATCGCCCGCGACAACCTGCACAAGTTTATGTCCGGCTTCATCATAAAGATAAATACCCTCTTTCAGAAACACATATACTTGTACATCCTGCCAGTTGCGGGCCGAGGGGACGGTACGTTTCCCGCTTTCCGGACGGTTGATGCCGCAGGCGGCCCACAACAATCCCGAGAGGTGTTCTTTCGAAAGCGCCTGTTGGTTGAACTCACGGTGGCTACTTCGTTCACTCAATGCCTGCATCAGCGGCTTGCCCGATTTCAGATCAGGCGCGGATAAAGGAATCTCCCCTTCCTGGGAAAAGACAAAATCTGGTGTCATAAGGCTTAACACGAATAAAACGGAAAAAAACAATTCTTTCATAACAAATAATTTTTTTGAAACCGGGATCAGGCGTTTCCGGTTTTTCAAAGATAACGAAACTTAGTAAACAGAGGCAGGAAGCCGGAGGATCAGGTTGAGGTTAAGGTTATGCTTCGGCTGGTCCCGACTGGTCCCGACTGCTCTCGGCTTCGCTCGACCACCGTCGCTCACCACAAGTCGCTCAGCAACCAGGGTTAAGGTTGAGCGCGTAGAATGGACGGAGTATTGCAATAACAGAAAGTTAAAAAATTAACAATGATTACCAGGTGCATAGGTGCGTAACATTATGTAAATTTAAAAATCCCGCCTGTTGCGGGACAAGTTATAAAAATGCGGTAATGCAGTTTATCTGATTCCGGCAAAGTAGCCGGGAAAACTGTACCCTATTGTGTCCTGTTGTGTCTATTGTGGTGAAAAGAAACTTGCCACATTTTCCAAAATCTACTAAGAAATAACCACAGCAGGCACATTAGAACACATTAGGTTCATGCATTAACTTAAAGTTGATGAGGTTTAAACGTCTTGAATTATTGAATGCTGAATTTCCTGAAAACAAGCTATTCCCGGCAAAGTAGCCGGGACAAGTTGTATCTATTGTGATTGATTAATCCACCTGGCATTTCGTGGCACGCGTCAGGCCCTGTCGCAACTTTTCGCGGGAAGACGAGCTCCCGCTGACGCAGATGTCCCGTCCGTTAGCGGTATTCAACTTATCAAGGTTTAATCATCCTTTACACACCTCACAGGTTAGAAGAAAACCTGTGAGATGGATCCTTATCCCTCTCTCTCCTTCTTCAGGCGTCCCTCGTCCCTTGCCCATCTGAAAAGCCTAAAATTATCTATGTAACGAAATGCCCGGTCAAATCACCAAATCCGGAATCTAAAATCAATAACTGGCTATTTCAATGCAAATTACCACCTATATACTTAAATATCAATCTATTTAGAAAATAAAAATTAGAAATTAGAAATTCTTTTAACCTCAATTTCCCCTGTTAAAACAGCATTATAAATCTAAAATCGTAAATCTAAAATCCGAAATCTACTCCAGGGGTTCCGGTTTAATCCTTACGCCGTCGTATTTCTTTTCGATGCCGTTCTGGTAACTGATCACCATAAATACCGTTCCATCGGTATTGTACTGAATCCAGTCGCCGTTTTTCATACCCATCAGGTACTCGCCTTCGTCTTTCTTTTTACCATCCGGCCAGAACCAGATATGGCGCCCGTTGGGATTGTCGTCGATAAAAGCGCCCTGAAAGCTGAGCTGCCCGTTGTCGTAATAATATTTCCAGTCACCGTTGCGCATTCCGCCGCGGTAGGTGCCTTCTTCGCGGTGGTCGCCGTGCTGGTATTTCCAGAATCCTTCCTCAAGTCCGTCAACATACTCACCCTGAATAATCACGGTTCCATTTTCATCATATTCGGTAAATAATCCTTCCGATTTTCCGTTCAGGAAATTCTCTTCACGCAGCAACAATCCGTCTTCGTAATACCATTTCCACAGACCATCGGAATTTCCCTGGTTGTTGTAATTACCTTCCTGTTCCAGATTTCCGTTCTGATGGTAGAAGCGCCATTTGCCTATGCGCTGGCCGTTACGGTAAACACCTTCCGACCTCAGTGTTCCATCCGCATAAAACTCTTTCCAGGGTCCGTCTTTTACCCCTTCATCGTCAATTATTCCTTCGGCCGTCATCACTCCATTGGTAAAGGTATAGGCCGCAACCACCTCACCCTTTTCATCATACTCCCGTCTTATACCTTCGGGGGTATCGCCCTTGTAGCTGGCCCTGGTTTTTACTTTTCCGTCAGGATAATAATCGGTGCGCACATCCAGCTTAACCAGTTCGGGCGGTTCTTCCTGCCTGACATCATTCACATATTTGGCAATATCAATGAGCATACCTTTTTCGTCATACTCTTTGAAGTAGCCGTTGCGCTTATCGTCGCGGTAATTGCCTTCTGTTTTTACTTTTCCGTCGGGGTAGAAAAATTTCCATTTACCCTGTTTCAGTCCGTTGCGGTCGCGGCGGTTGATGTTTTCGCGATCCACCACAAAACCGCGCCGGTATTCTATCATGGTAATCACCGTTCCTTCCTGGTCGTATTCACGCGCATACCCGTTTTCGAGGCCGTTTTCGAAATTAATCGTCCGCATTATTTTCCCGTCAGGATAAAAATAAACGGTTAGTCCGTGTTTCACATCATTCGAAAAATTCTCTTCAATAATTTCATTTTCCCTGAAAGTGCGTCGGATGCCTTCCTTTTTGCCGTTCAGATAGGTAATCTGCAGGGTGGTTTTACCGTTTTCGTCATAAAAACTCCAGATGCTGTCGAGTTCGAAATTTCTACGGTTTCCTTCCGATTTCAGGGTGCCGTTTTCCCAGTAAGTTTTCCAATAACCATCAGGTTTTCCGTCGCGCATCATCCCTTCGCTGGAAACCTTGCCATCGGGATGGTAAAAGCGGTTGAATCCGTTGGGTACAACGGTGTTGTCCTGCGCTTTCAGAAGAAAGGCAATCATCACTAAAACCAGAAACAGCAGTGATTTTCGCATTTTGTAAAATTACGCAAATCAGCGGAATTTTTCCTATCTGATCAGTTTTGCTGCTTTTGAAATTTCCAGCATCCTGATAATCGGTTCTTTGGCCCGTTCTATAACATCGGTATCCAGTAAAATTTCCGGAGATTCATTTTTCAGACAGAGATACAATTTCTGTACCGTATTCATTTTCATATAAGGACAATCGTTACAGGAACAGGTTTCATCCGATGGCACAACAATAAATTCCTTATCGGGAGAAGCTTTCTGCATCTGATGAATGATACCGCCTTCGGTTGCCACTATATACCGTTTGTGGGAATCCTTTTTGGTAAATTCAAGCAAAGCGGCGGTGGATCCGATGAATTCGGCCAGTGCAAGCACCGGTCCGCGGCATTCGGGATGTGCAATCAGTTTCGCATCCGGATTCTCAATTTTCAGCTGTATCACTTTTTCGTCACTCAGCTGGTTATGCACATGACAGCTCCCGTCCCACAATATCATATTACGCCCGGTTTGTGCGTTGATGTAAGCGCCCAGATTTTTGTCGGGAGCGAATATCAGTTTTTCATCCTGCGGAAAAGAATCAACAATCATTTTTGCATTACTGGAAGTACAGATTACGTCTGACATCGTTTTAACGGCTGCAGAGCAATTAATGTACGAAACCACCTTATGCCCCGGGTGAGCCTCAATAAAGCGTTTAAAATCGTCCGGAGGGCAGCTGTCGGCCAATGAGCAGCCGGCTTCGAGATCGGGCAGCAAAACTTTCTTGTCAGGACTTAATATTTTTGCTGTTTCAGCCATAAAATGCACGCCGGCAAAAACAATAATATCTGCATTGGTTTCCGCTGCTTTTTGCGAAAGCTGCAGGCTGTCGCCGACAAAATCGGCGATATCCTGAATTTCCGGTACCTGATAATAATGAGCCAGTATTACCGCATTTTTGGCTTTCCGCATTTCATCGATCAGTTTCAGCATTTCATCGTTGGTCTTCATCCCGCAATGGTTTTGTGAATAATCAGTCATTTCAGTTTTTAATAATGAAATCTTTAAATAAAAATCATTATTATTATTACTGCTGTTAATTCTGTTGGAAAATTGTTGATTTTAGTTCTTGTTTTTTTCCTTATCAGCAGTTTATCAACAGCCGGTTAACCGGAAAAATTTCAGATTATTGTTGTATCACAAATATTTAGCCAACTATTAACAGTTTGTTGATAACATGATTCTAACAGGTGCAAAAGTATCTGAAAGATGTTTATTTCTGTTGATTGCGTGTTAATTGTTTTTGACAAAATAGTTGAATTTCATACACGAAGGATACACTTCTGAGAATTCTGAATAAATCAGCTCATTTTTCAGAATTTTATAACAAAGTTAATCCTGAATTAACAAAACTTTGTTAATAAACTTTAATTTTCTGATCTGCAACATAATAGTTTATCAAACGGGTTTTCTGAAATTTTTAAGTGTCTTATTTCTAACCGGCTCGGTTGATAACCTCAATTAATGATTAATTTTGTGATAAAATTTATTAACAATGTGGGATAAATCACAAATACTGGCATTGGCAAGCGATCATGCAGGGTTCGAATTAAAGACATTTCTGATAAAAATTCTCAAGGAAGAAGGATACCAATATCGTGATTACGGGGCTTTTTCTACAGAAAGTGTTGATTATCCTGATTTTGCGCATAAACTTGCCAATGCGGTTCAGGAAGGGCTGCACACGCGCGGTATTGTAATATGCGGAAGCGGGAACGGCGTATGCATGGTTGTGAACAAATATGAGGGTATACGCGGCGCGCTTTGCTGGAACAGCGAACAGGCGGAACTCACCCGACGGCACAATGATGCCAATGTATTGTGTTTGCCCGGAAGATTCATTGATTTTGATGATGCCATTAAAGCGGTAAAATTGTTTCTCAATACTGACTTTGAGGGTGGAAGACATAAAACCAGGGTGGACAAAATCAATATAATTGGCTGATTCTGCTGATGATTGAAGTTTACAACAAATTCAGAAAGGATTCATCCTTAAAGGCTGCCGATACTGAGCATCACCGGAAGATAAGTTATAATATCAGCCGGTATGATTTGGCCGTAAAAGCGGGAAAGCAGCAATATGCCAACCTTGAACTGGCCCGGACACGGGCGGCTTATCTGAAAAACAAGGTAATCGGCGACCTTGAAAAGTTTCTTGTCGAATTTGAGGTAAATTTCGAAAAAAACGGGGGAAAAATCATCTGGGCGCAGGATGCGTCGGATGCCATCAGGGAAATTCTTGAAATTGTTAAGAAATATGATTCGGCCTATGTGGTGAAATCCAAAAGCATGGTTACCGAGGAGATTGAGTTGAATAAGCACCTTGATGAAGCCGGTGTTGAAGCCATAGAAACCGACCTGGGAGAGTTTATTGTACAGCAGGCCGGTGAACAACCTTACCACATCGTAACCCCGGCAATGCACAAATCAAAAGAAGATGTTGCAGCGCTGTTTAATGAGAAATTCGGACTTCCTGCGGGAAGTACCCCGGAACAGGTAACGGCATTTGTCCGCAACAGGCTCAGGGAGAAATTTTTTCATGCTAAGGTAGGAATCACGGGCGCCAATTTTCTGGTAGCTGATACCGGCTCTGTCTGCCTTACCGAAAATGAGGGCAATGGTTTAATGAGTACCGCCTTTCCCGATGTGCATATTGTAGTAGCCGGGATTGAAAAGGTGATTCCATCGGTAAAGAATCTTGATCTTTTCTGGCCTTTGCTGGCCACCCACGGTACAGGTCAGAAGATAACTGCCTATAATAGTCTGATCAGTGGTCCGCGTCAGGAAGGCGAATCCGACGGGCCGGCGGAGATGATCGTGATTCTGCTCGACAACAGCCGCTCTGAAGTATTGTCGAGGAAAAACCAGCGGCGCGCGCTGGGCTGCATCCGCTGCGGGGCATGCCTGAATGCCTGTCCTGTTTATAAAACCATTGGCGGACATGCTTACGGAACCACTTACAGCGGACCTATAGGATCGGTCATCACTCCCTGGATGAAAGGGCTGAATGAATACAAACACCTGAGCTTCGCCTCTACCCTTTGCGGAAGCTGTACCGAAGTATGTCCGGTAAAAATAAATCTGCATGAACTGCTGCTCTATAACCGCAACGATAGTGTGAAGCAGGGCAGCTACACCGTGTTTGATGCGTTTTCCATGTTTGCCTGGAAGAAGATCATGCTGAACCGGAAATGGATGGATACAGGAAGTCCAAAAATGAAAAACATGATTTTCAAAAAAGCTTTTAAAAAGCTGTGGGGACCCAGGAGAGAATTACCGGAAGTTGCGGCGGGCAATTTTAAACAGTTGTGGGAAGAACGCAGGGAAGGAAAAATCAGAAAATAACAGAAAGGGATTTATACAATATCAGAGATATTGCCCGAGTACCTGCCTCACACCTGACACATATCCTCCTCCGAAAAGATTTACATGTACCAGCAACGGATAGAGCTGATTCAGCGATATCCTTTCTTCCCAGCCGTATGCAAGCGGGAATGACTCGTTGTATGCAGCATAAAAGCGGGACTCAAATCCTCCGAACAGCCTGGTCATGGCAATGTCAATTTCCCTGTGGCCATGATACACGGCCGGGTCAATCAGACAAACTTGACCATTTTTTCCACTGATAAAGTTTCCGTTCCAAAGGTCTCCATGAAGTAAAGAGGGTGGCTCTGCCGGTATCAGGTCTTTCAGTTTTCGGAACAGACTGTCAAAGGAATTACAGTCATGCCTGGTGAATAATCCGGAGCTCAAAGCCGTAGTGATCATCGGTTGAAGGCGTTTTTCTATAAGAAAATCCACCCATTGATCCGAAGGCGTATTCTGTTGCCTGAGAGAACCTATGTAATTATCATGATCCAACCCGAAATACCCTGCATTCATTCTGTGCAGAGAGGCAAGCCGGCGTCCGAAATCTTCCCAGAAGTCTGATTTATTGCTGTTGTCGCCTGTTACATTTTCCATCAGCAGAAACGAAAACCCACCGGCCTGTGCGCACAGAAATACTTCCGGAACTTCAATACAGGCAGTTTTACGGATTACTTCCAGTCCCTTGCTTTCCGCTTCAAACATGCCCGGATATCGGGCGGCATCGTTGAATTTGATAAAATATCCGGCCGATGCTGTGCGTATGGTAAATGCCCGGTTGATGGATCCGCCGGAAACAGGTGAGAATGATATTATTTTGCGATGGCCGGGTTGAACTGTGCTCAGCCAGTTTTCAACTGCTTCACGGATTGCCGGCGGAATCATGTGAATCCCGTTTAGAAAAGAAAGGTACGTTTTTGCTGAAAACCGTTTCTGATAAGCCGTTCAAAGAGCAGCAGCAAACCCACGGACAGGAAAATAATGATCATGGTTGAAGAATCTTTCAGGTATGAAACGATGCTGTTAAAACCTTCAAGAATACCGAGTGAAGCATTCAGCAGGTTCCGCAACTGGTCGGTGTCGGAGAAAAGGTTTATTTTCAGGAAAGGCCATTGGGCAAAAAGCATGATAACTACTATCACCAATGTTGCCAGTACGGACAGATATCCCCAGAGCATCTGTCTGCGGTATTCAGGAGTGTCGGCAAGGGGTTCGATGCCGGACTGGATTTGCTGCATAATTCCGCTGGTAAATCCCTCAGGAGCCTTTTCAAGCGGCAGATTGGCCATCAACTGTGCCAGGAACCTGTCGTTATCCGTTTCACTGAATTTATCGTTTGTCATAATCTGCAAATTTAATCAACCTGTGATAAATGATATCACGCAAATTTTAACTGCATCCGCTCAGCCATATTTGCATAAAGTTTTTTTCTGATGCGGTGAAGTTTAACTTTCACATTGGAAACCGATAGGCCGGTTATCATTCCGATTTCTTCCACACTTTGCTGATGCTGATAGAACAGGTTAATCAGCATCTGTTCGTCCTTCTGAAGTGTTTTCAGCGCTGCATTCATGAGTTCAATCTGCTGCTGTTCATCAAGAAGCCCGGTGCTTTCCCTTATTTCATCCGTACTGTAGTTTTCGACCATCCGTTCATCAATAGCCTGTGTGATAATGCTTTTTTTCCTTGTCCTGGAAACAGCGGTATTATATGCAATCCTGAACAGCCATGTACTGAACCGGGCTTCATGTTTAAAACCATGGAGGGCGTGAAAAGCTTTGAGAAAAGTATCCTGTGCGGCTTCCTCGGCCTCTTCCCGGTTTCTGATAACCTTCAGAATCAACGAAAACACCATGTCTTTATACCTGTCAACCAATACTGAATAGTTTGCAGTATTGCCTTCAAGTATGCTGCCGATAATTTTTATATCGTCGTTCTGGCTCATCGTTGTGTTTTAGACGTCATGCAGATGACGGGGTTACAAACGGACGGAGATTTTATTATTTCATTGCATTGAGAATTCATCGGTCGATTTGTTCATGGTTCTGTAACCGTAAAAATCATTCTGCGTCAAACAGGCAACGAACCCAAAAACACCAAAGCCATGAATGACTTTTTGATACCCGCCACTGTTTTTGCTACCATCTATGGCGTGATTTACTTGTTTATCCGCAAAAAGGAGCGGATGGCCCTGCTCGACCGCGGACTGGATCCAAGATCTTTCGAATCGGACAAAACCGGTTTTTCCTCACTCAAATACGGCCTGCTCTTTACCGGTATCGGCCTGGGTTTGCTTCTGGCCAATATCCTGGTTTCGGTAGGGGCAATGGAGCGGGAAGCCGCGTATTTTTCACTTGTTTCACTCTTTGGTGGAATTGCACTTATCATTGATTATATCCTTGAAGTGAACATTACCAAAAGAAACAACAAACAAAAGCAGGAAATTACCGGTACTACCGGAGAAAATTTCGGCTGATTAGCCGAACCTGAATTCCTGTAAAACCGTATATTCAGGTCCTTCTTTTTTCAGTACGCTCTCGTAAAGTTCAAAACCCTCTATCCGCTGTACCCGGAATTTCACATCCCTGAAGTGGGCAATGATTTCCTGAAAATGATTTTTGTCCCTGATCTCCCTGATTCTGCCGACGGTGAGGTGAGGGACAAAATTTTGCCGGTCACTGATAAATCCGGCCTCCTCGAGCGAAAGATTGAGATTGGATACCAGTTTGGTAAGAAACGGGTTTTCGGTAATGCCAAACCAGATAACCCGGGGGTTGTAGTAGCTTCCGAAGATGCCGGTTTTGGCGAGTTCAAGGTTAAAAGGAGGAATTTCGCGGGTGGCTTTCTGCAATGCTTCAGTAATAACCGGTATTTCGGTATCCGGGGTTTCACCAAAAAAGCGGAGGGTTACATGAATGTTATGAAGTTCCACCCATTTAATGATATGAAAACCAAGAACCTGTCGTAGATTATGGTAAATGTCGGCGAAAGCTTCGTCCGGTTCAATCCTGATTGCTGCGAAAAGTCGTTTGGTTTCCATCGTAACGCGAATTGACTCTGCAAAGATGGAAAAGAATTGAAAAATATTTCTTTGTTTTCAGGAAAATATTCTAAATTTGCATCCCGTTTCAGCAATGAAGCCTGATTTCCGGGGCGTTAGCTCAGTTGGCTAGAGCGTTAGACTGGCAGTCTAAAGGTCAGGGGTTCGACTCCCCTACGCTCCACAAATAATGCCTGTAAATCATTGATTTACGGGCATTTGTTTTCATGGGAATCTGACAGGGAAAGCCTATTTGTCGTCCTTCTTTTTATTCTCTTCAGCGTCTTCTCCCGACATTCCGTCTTTAAACTCCTTGATTCCTTTTCCAAGACCCTTCATCAGCTCGGGAATTTTCTTTCCGCCGAATAACAGCAATACAATTGCCAGAATAATTACTACCTGCCAGGGGCCAATTACGCCCAGTAAAATCTGTGTCATCATGTTGTTGCAGTTAAATGCTGTTACAAAGTTAATGATTAACTTGATCTGATTCAGATCTGTGCTTAAATGTTTATCTTGCCCTAACTATCCATCCCTCGGGGTTTTGCAGGTTTTTTCCGTGCCATAACTCGAAATGCAGGCGGGTTTTCCCGGTTTCATCCGTATTAATCACCCCGATCTCCTGCTTGGTCTTAATTTTATCGCCTTTCTTTACAAACAGTTGATCCAGGTTGGAGTAAACGGTAAGGAATTCGCCGTGTTTTACAATAACTACATTATTGTATGTGGGCAGGGTCATGGTGGATGTTACCACCCCGTCAAATACCGCCCTCGCCTTACTCCCCTTTTCTGTGGCAATGTCTATACCGTTGTTCTTCGTTTTTATGCCCTTTAGAACAGGATGTGGGTGTTCGCCGAAGGAGGCGGAAATCACTCCCTTTTCAGTGGGCCATGGCAGACGTCCCTTATTGCCGGAAAAATTTGATGAAAGTTCCAGCTCGGCCGGTGTGAGGGCAAATTTATTCTCCGGTGCCGGCTTGGTACCGGCCTTTTTCGCGGCTTCATTGGCTTTTCTGATCTCTTCGGCAATCAGGTCTTCAATGGCCTTTTGCAACCTGCGGGCAGCCCTCTCGCTTTCGCGTAACTTTTTAAGTAATTCTTTTTCTTTCTGAGTCAGTTTTTTTATTGCCTGATTCTGTTGGTTCTTCTCCTGCGCTAATTTCTGATGCTCGCCTTCTTCCATCCGTTTCAGCTCAAGCTTGCTTTTCTTCTGTTGTTCAAGCAGCAGCAGTTTTTTATTCAGTTCCTCCTGGTTCTGTCTGATTACCCTTACCTGGTTTTGCCTGTAACCGGCATACTGCTGAAAATACTTCAATCGCTGATAAGCCTGGTTGAAATCACGGGCAGAAAAAATAAACATAAGGCGTGAATAAGCATTCCGGTTTTTATGGGCATAGTATATCATTGATGCATATTCCTTCTTCAGACGTTCAATGGTTTTGGTAAGATGCCTGATGGTGTCGTTGGTCTGATTAATCTGGTTGTCAAGATTTCTGATTTCACCGCTGATGGCATTGATCAGCTCCTGCCTTTTGCTGATTTGCTTATTTAACAAAACCAGTTGATTTACCGATGTTTGCTTGCTTTTCTTGGTTTCATCAAGCAAGCGGTTTGTGTAACTGATTTCCTCTTCAATTTTTGCCTTTTGCTGCTGAAGCTGGCTCTTTTTGTCCTGGGCCTGTAATTCATTCACGCCCGCTGCTAAGATCAGCATAACGGACAGAATGAATGTATTCATATATTTACGAGGCGCGCAGGTAGAAGGCAGGTTCATTGAAGTTATGTTTAGAATTTATTAACACGGCTATATTTTTCAGGTATCCTGAATGGGAACTGAAGCGTCTCGCCTGTATTGACTTTTGAATAATCTACCTCAATTTCAACCGCATTTTTATTCTCAGCGGTTTCGAGCTGGAAATTCAGGTGAGAAGGAACCAACTGACCTTCCGTCATCTGGTATTCGTAACGGCCTTCCAGCTTTCTTCCGCTCTGGTTCACTTCTTTGACCAGCACCCTGGTGATTTTGAAGTTGTCGGGATTAAGCCAGATGTTCTGCAGGGGAATACTTATATTCTGGTTGTGCCTCAGATATTTCTTGAGTTTTCTGCGTTCGGTGGTCACCAGTTTGTATTCCCGGTTATCAATGGAAGCTTTGAAAGAAGAATTTTCATAAAATGAAAAGTCGTTTCCGGTCAGAAAAGCCTGGAGCATATCAAAATCCAGGGTGCTGTTGATCAGGGAATTAATGTAATTGAAATCACTGACGAAGTATGTATTTTCTATGCGGTTCATATACTTCACCGAATCGTTCGAAATAAGTACACGGGCCATTTCAATACCCAGGGCCGGAGAAATGGATATCCAAATCAGGCTGTCTTTCTGAATTCTTATCTGTCCGCTGAATGAATTGCTGTTTTTATTCTGACGGAAACCGGCAGAAAACCTGGCCGAAAAATAATTGTATTTCAACTCATTCTGCTTCAGGTTCTCAAACAGGTATTCAGCGCCCTGCTCCTTTAAAGGCTCTTTGATCATGCGTTTGGTCGATGAGCATGAGCCTGCAATCAGCACCGTGATACCCGCCAGTAAGAAATATATTGATGCAAACCGGGTAAGCCTATTCATATAATTTTCCATCTTTCAGTTTTTTCTCAAGAAGGGCGGAACCCTCCCCTGCCACCCTGGCTTTTTTCCAGGTTTCCAGGGCTTCCTTTTCGCGGCCAAGCCTGAAGAGAATGTCGCCATAATGCTCCAGGATCACGGCGCTCGCAGCACTGTCTGCTTTTATTGCCTGTTCAATAAAGATCAATGCCGAATCGTAATTGCCCATCTGATAATATATCCAGGCATAAGTGTCCAGGTAAGATGCGTTTTCCGGAACCAGCCTGTTGGCTTTTTCCGACATTTCTTTTGCTTTCTCAAGGTTTTTGCCGCTGAGAGAAAGGTAATAGGCGTAATTGTTCAGTACCAGGGCATTGTCGCCGTTGGCCTTCAGCGACGATTCATAGGCCAGGAATGTTTCTGTTTCATTTCCCGAGGCATGATAGGCATCACCAAGCATACTGTAAAAATCAGAAATCAAACGGTTGTCTCCCACGACCAGCTTCACTCCGCGTGAAAGAGACTGAATGGCTGATTCATAATTTTTAAGCATATAATGGGCATAACCATTAAAGTAATAAGGCATGGGTTGCATCGGAAAAAGTTCCGAAGCCGCATTGCTTTCTGCGGCCAGTTGATTGTAATCTTCAAGAATTGCATTGGTGCGGAGCAGATTTTCCCATATCTGGTATTTACCCGGATCCAGTTCGTTCACCTTCCTGAAAAGGTCTCTGGCTTCTGAATATTTTTCAGACATCATCAGCATCTCTCCCCTGAGCATGAGCGCACGGGGATCATTAGGATGGACCTCCGCCAGAATTTCCGATAGCTCAAGCACATCATCCTCAATGCCATCATAATCCTTAACCTGCGAATAATAGGACATCATAACCTGAATTTTGGTATCGGCATCGAGATAGGGATTGGCAAACCCGGCCTTCAGCGATTCCGTGGCCTTTTCCAGATCTCCCTGCTGTCGGTAGTAGTCGGCAAGGGATATGTTGATATAGGCATTGTCAGGATCAACATCCTGAATCTTTTTATAGGTAGCCAGCGCTTCATCGCTTTTGCCCTGTAGCAGGTAAAATTCAGCCAGCATCGAAAGGATGCGGCTGTCCCAGGCATTCGCCCCGGCAAGCTTTTCGAGTTCTTCCAGGGCCTTTTTTGATTTTCCGGTTGCCAGGTATATGCGGTGTTTTCGCATCGACAGGTCTTCATTTACCCCCAGGCGCGATTCAAGTTCGTCATATATTTTGATGGCTTCGGCCGGCTTGTTCAGCTGCAGCCATATATTGGCCAGTTCAATCGCATATTCGGTACTCTGAGGATTGGAAAGTAGGAGTTTCTCATAAATCAGCCTTGCTTCATCAGGCTGGTTGTTGTTTGCATACAGGCTGGCCAGGGTGAGGCTGTACCAGGTATTTCCCGGGTAGAGATCATAAGCCTTTCGGGCGGACTCTATTGATTTTTCAGGATCATTTTTTTGAAAATAGAGCTGGGCCAGTTCATACCAGGCCGCATCATTTGAAGGATCTGTATTCACGCTTTCGCTGAATAATGTCAGCGCCTTTTCAGCATTACCGGTGAGCTTGGCTTTGTTGGCTTCAAAAAAGAGATTTCTTGCCTTCTGCTGCTCCCTGTAAAGACGGACATCTTCCTTACTGACGGAATCTTCACCTCCTTCAGGCGGTTCCTGCGCCTGCAGCCGCGAAGTAAAGAGTGCAATCAATATCAGTACTATGATTCTGTTGTAATACATCTTTTAATGTTTTCGTGTTTGGGCTGAAGGTATACCGGATACTCAGTGCAGACCCGTATGCCCGAAGCCTCCTGCGCCCCTTTCGGTATGATTCAGTTCTTCAACCTCAATCCATTCAGCTTGTTCATGGCGGTTGATGATCATTTGGGCAATACGTTCACCACGGTTAACGGTAAATGGCTCCTTCGAAAGGTTTACCAGTATTATTCTGATTTCACCGCGGTAATCGGCATCAATGGTACCAGGCGAATTCAGGATAGAAATGCCGTATTTGGCTGCCAATCCGCTGCGTGGACGAATCTGTGCCTCATAGCCATCAGGAAGCTCAATGTATAGTCCGGTTGGAATCAGTGCGCGCTCAAGTGATGCAATGACAATTGGTTCTTCATTGTTGGCCCTGAGGTCCATACCTGCGGATGCCGGGGTTTCGTAAGCCGGGAGCGGGTGAGCCGAGTGGTTGACTATTTTGATTTTCATATCAGGTAAACGGATTAATATTCACCATGGTGTTGGTGTGCACAAAATTAATCATTCTGAGGTTCTGAACATCAGGCTTTATGAATCAGCCGTCGAAACACTTTACTTTCCCTGTATGCCACGAATGTCAAAAAGACGAGTAGCAGAAAGGCGCTGCTGCCATATCTGATAAGCCTGCCGGCGGTCTGGACCAGCAATGATAATCCATAGAGCGACAGGGCACTAATGCTATATACTGCCGCTCCGGCCAGGTTGTAATTAACGGGATAGTACTTCCGGCCAAGGAAGTAAGAAATCACCATCATTGAAGCATAACATGCAAAAGTTGCCCAGGCGGCACCCATATACCCGAACGGCGGGATCAGCAGAAAATTCAGCAGCAGGGTGATGCCTGCCCCGATGACTGAAATCAACGCTCCGTAGGTTGTTTTATCGGTAAGTTTGAACCAGATGCTCAGGTTGTAAAAGACGCCGAGGAAAAGATTTGCAAACAACAATACCGGTACCACCCGGGCGCCCTCCCTGTAGGCTTCACCAACGAAAAGCATGACGACGTCAATGAACAGCATGATCGAAAGGAAGATGAAAAGGCAAACGATCAGAAAGTAATGCATCATCCTGGCATAGGTGTCCTGCGGATGCCGGCCCCTGGCCTGATCAAAGAAGAAAGGTTCGGCGGCGTATCTGTAGGTTTGAATAAACAGGGTCATCAGAATGGATACTTTATAACATGCGCCGTAGATACCCAGTTGGGCCATGGCTTCGGTGGCAGTGCCCGGCAAAAGGTGTTTCAGAATGACCCGGTCGAAGGTTTCATTCACTATACCTGCCATGCCGAATATCAGGAGAGGCCAGGAATAAGCGAGCATTTTCTTCAGCAACGCGGGATCTGGCTTTATACTTTTGTGCAGCATATCCGGCAGCAGCAACGCAAAAGTCAGCAGGCTGGCAATCAGGTTCGATATAAAAATATAGCCTATTCCGGTTTCCGGGCTGTAAATACGGCCGATGAGGCCGGCAAAACCTGTTTCAGGGTAATTTGCCAGCAGGTATGGACAAAGAAGAATGAAAAAGAGATTGAAACTGATATTCGCCCCGATGTTGACGATTTTGATCAGGGCAAAGCGCAATGGCCTGTTGTCAAGCCTGAGTTTAGCGTAAGGGATGGTACTCAGTGCATCTGTGGCGAGTATCAGTATAAACCACCTGATGTATTCAGGATGGTTGCCGTAGCCCATCCAGGCGGAGATTTCAGGGGCAAATATCAACCCGGCAAGGGTGAAAAGCGTTGAGGTAACCCCCAGAGATGCCATGGCTGTCGCAAATACATTGCTGTTTTGCTCCTCACGGGAGGCAAAACGGAAAAATGCGGTTTCCATGCCGTAGGTAAGCAAAACGAACAGAAAGGCAACATAGGCGTAAACCTCCGTAACTACACCGTATTCGGCAGGTACAAAAGCCCGGGTATAGAGCGGGACCAGCAGGTAGTTCAGCAGTCGGCCTGCAATGGTTGGAAGTCCGTAGATCGCAGTTTGTCCCGCAAGTTTCCTGAATGGATTCAAAGGCACCCTCTTTATAAAATTAGTTTTTCAGCGCGGGAAGTTCAATGATAAATGTGGTTCCATGGCCGCTTGCCGAAGTAAAACGGATATCACCCCCGGCAGAATTGATGATATTTTTGACCATGGCCAGACCCAGTCCCATCCCCGCTGATTTGGTGGTAAAGTTAGGCGAAAAAATTCTGGATTTCTGTTCTTCGCCTATGCCTGTTCCATTATCTCTGATACTGACAATATGCGTGTCGCCCTGATTTACCAGCGTTATATTGATAATGCCCCTCTTTCCGGCAGGTATGGCCTGTACCGAATTATTCAGCAAATTGATAAAAACCCGTGAAAGTTGTTTTTCATCGGCAAATACATGACAGGGTTCTTCAGGTAAAGTCAGTATGATATCTATCTCCGGATGTTCAGTAAACAAACCCATGGTTGAACGGATTACCTCCGTGAGTTCAACCTTTTTATTATTTGCCTGGGGCAACTTTGCAAAATCAGAAAACGCCGTGGCAATGGATGAGAGTGAATCTATCTGTTGAATAAGGGTTTTGCTGGTTCTTTCAAACCGCTTGTCCCAGTCGGGAGCCTGTTCATGCCACGATTTTATCAGATGTTGTATACTTAATTTCATCGGGGTAAGCGGATTTTTAATTTCATGGGCTACCTGTCTGGCCATCTCTCGCCACGCACTTTCCCGCTCCGACCTGGCCAACCGTTCGGCGCTCTCTGTAAGCTTTTCTACCATGTTGTTGTATTCATTGATCAGATCGCCCAATTCATCCTGCCGGTTATAGTCTATTTTCTCATTCCGCTTGCCCAGGTTCAGGCTGCTGAACCTCTCCCGGATCAATTGCAGCGGTCGTGTCAGGTAACTGCCCACCAACAGTGAAACTACCACTGCTATGGCAGTGAGAATAACGTAAATATTGATGAATGCAACCAGAAACGCTGAAATTTCCTGACGTAATTCCTGCTGCCGTGCAAAGTAGGGCAGATTGATATAGGCAGTCAGCTTATTCATGTCGTTGCGGAAGGGAATGTAAGCGGAGAGGTAGTTGTAATTACCAATCTGCTCATTCGTTATATACATGGTTCTTTTATTAACGGCCAGTTGCTTGAAGGCATCGGAATTCATCTGCACGGATTTCAGGCCCTCATCAAATATCTGGGCCCTTGACGATGCAAGCAATGATCCGTCGGTATTGTACAGATTTATATCAGTGAAAAACACCTGCGAAAATTTGGTAAGCAGTTCTTCCAGATAAGGCTGTTGAGTCTTTTCCAGAATATCCATGGTTGCCAGTTTATGTTCCAGTTCAATCAGCACCGAATGGGCCTTTTCGCTCAGCATATCCCTGTTCTTTTTGGCATTCAGGCTTTTGATATTCTCGAGGATGGTGAAACCTATCAGCGCAGAAGCAAACAGAATCAAAATAATCAGCATAACCTGCAGTCGGGTGCTCAGGTCAAGATTTCTTTTTTTTCCTTTTCTGAACAGCCATAGTACGGCGAATATGAGGAAAACCAGCAGAACATGAAAAGTGATCTGGTAGGTAAACGGCGCCAGTATATCAAGCAGTCCGTCTGCCTTACGGCTGATGATGATGGAGCTGTCATCATCTATGGCATGAAAAAGATGGTTATATCCGTTCTTGTCGAAAAACCTGAATTCTTCGCGCTTACCCTTATAGGCTGACTCGTAAATACTGTAAGAATAGTCACCCACATTTTTTACCAGTTCATTCTTTGAATAGATGGCCCAGGAATAATTGCCTGTTTCCGTAATTCCGGTTTGCGAACGGTCCAGAAGCAGTTCCGGATAGCCCAGCCCTTTTGGAGCGTATTTCTTCATCAGTTCAATCACAATGGCAATCCGGGGTGAGGATGGTTCATTCTGCAAGATGGGTACCCTGGCAATATAATTCCCCTCATCATAGGATTCCCTGATATAGTAAAAGTTGTCCGATGTTGTCTTCTCACCCAGTTGCGAGATAATGCCATCAAAATACTCATGGCAGTTAATAATGTAATCAGATGGTTTTATAATCAGTGTTTTTTCCGGGAAACAGAGGGTAACCTGGGAATTGTATTTTGTCCAGAAACCCCTGAAATATGTCTGCAGGATGTAGTCGGTGCAAGCGGGCTCACGGGCGGGAGAATACCATGATTCATTGATTTTGCGCCGGAGCAGCGTGTCGGCAATCAATTTTTCCTCAAGTCCGGCAAACAGATATTCTGCTATTTTGTCCCTATCGGAGGAGAGCCTGACCGCCATCAGTTTACGTTGGCTGTTTTCCTTGATTTTTCTGTTGTGGTAATAACTGTAGGACGACACGGAAGTCAGAATCAGAACGATAAAGAAGTAGGAGACTACCGAAGGGTGTTTAAGATTTCCGGAATAAACCCTTATAAGCAGGAAGATATAGAACAGCAACAAAATAAGAATCTTCCAGTCGGGAGAATACAGGCCAAGCCTGGAAGATATCTGTGAGAATAATATGGTTATCAGCAGAAAAGCAATTATGGTAAACCTGCTACCGCTGTGAGAATATGTATCCCTGAGCAACGGAAAACTGATAAGGAAGAAGGAGATCAGGATAAGGGCGATGATCAGAAAGCCGGCGAAACTGAAAGCGGTAAATTCAAGAATCTTGCTGAAATCGAGCTGCAGGGTTGAGTTGACCCAGATCGTCTCGATCAGGTAACAGGAAAAGAAGAACAGGGCGATGGTAAGTGCAATGGCAATCGTGCTGTAAAGGGTGCCGGGTTTTGCCTCCCTATCCTGTTTCTGAATGTTATCGTAATATCTGTAAAACAGCACAGCGGTTACCAGCATACCGGCAGCCGTGGTAAAAAGATCGCCGAGGGAAGGAAATATGCGTGAAGAAGCGTAATATACCGCATTGTACAATTCAGTCTCGTCGAGGATCGAAGGAATTCTGAAAAGCTGAATAATGGCACGCATAATGATTACATCCGCGATAAAAAGGAAAATGGTGATGCGCTTATTTTCGAACGGGGTAAACTTGAGGTAAAGATGATAAAGGCCGAGTATCAGGCAAACAAAAGCAAAGAGGTAAAGCCCGTAAACAACCATGCCGGCTGTGTTTGACAGCCTGTTAACAGGAGTCGGTTCAATGTAAAGCAGAAATTCTCCCTCAGGGCTTTTTACGGGATATCCGGTGGGTTCAACGGTAATGCTCCATGCAGACGGCAGGTTATATGAGGGTCCGAACGCCGATTGAAGATAATCGTTCTCGTAGGGGTATTCATGTTTGATTAAGTCTGCAATCAGCAATTTATTTTTTCCAGACTCCCTGGTGCAGACCTGAAAGTAGCCGTTGGTAAATCTGAATATACGGCCGTTCTGCAGGGAATCATGATCGATCTGATCAAACAGAAAATCATTGTCAGACCAATAGACCGGGATTTCATCCGTGAACAAATAAAGGGAGAATCCATCCGGAAGATTTCCGGCCAGGGAATCAAGAAATTCTCTTTGTGGGGCGGATGCTTCAAATGGAAAGGCTGAAAGTATTTTTTCTGCTTTGGTGAAATTCTCATTCAGAGTTTTGTTAAACCCGCGAATAAGTATTCCGGGATTTTTACTTCTGTCGGAAAATTGAACCACCAACAATGCGATAAGAATACTGAAAAGGGAGAGCAGCGGGAAAAACCAGAGGAGAGTTTTCCGGGTTAAACCATTTTTCATGGTAAAGTTTTTATAAATAGCAGAAAATCAAACGAATAAAGCCAAGCAAAAATCAAGCCATATAAAGGGCGATTTCTGTTTCCGAGGGTAAATATACTAAAGAAGGGTTAAACCGCGTCAGCAGCCTTTATTTTAGCCCCCGGCTTCCTTAAAATGTAAATCAGGCTTGAATATTCATTATTTCCCATGCCGGCCATAAAATTGGAGACAAATCCGCGATAAGCGGCGCGGATAAAACATAGAGAATGATTCATATATTTTTCACTTAATAGTGAAATATAATATGAATCAAAAAGCATTGGACGGATATCGGAAATTTCAAACTGATGTTTTTCGGCAAGAAATTTCAACGAGTTCCGGTCATAATGGAAAAGATGGCGGGGTACATCCCAGGCAGCCCAGTATTTGCCGTAGTGGGATGCATCATTGGAAGCGCGGTTGGGTAAGGCGATAAAAACATAGCCACCGGGTTTAAGCAGACGGTAGATTTGTTCCATCCTTTCATCCGGATCTTCGACATGCTCGAGCACATGCCACAGGGTGATTACATCGAAAGTTAAGGGAGGGATATTGTTCAGTTCTCCCGGCTCAGTGACATTCAGCCCGTGAACACCGGCGGCATATCCCCTCGCCTGCTCGTCGGGTTCCACCCCGGTAGTGGTATAACCCCTTTTTTTGCATTGATTCAGAAACTCTCCCGTGGCGCATCCGATATCCAGAATCATGTTGCCCTTGGTAAACCGGCGGATCAATCTGATTTTTTGTCTGAGGGTATAATTACGGATAAACTGGTAAACGCGGCTTTGCAGATCGGACTTTTTATTGGAGTGCGAAATGTAATCCTTCGACCGGTAGTAAGCAGGCAGTTCATGGCTTTCCGGCTTTGGCCAGGTAAACATTATACTGCATGCAGGGCAATGGTAGATATGGAAAGTTTCCTCTGTCAGAAAGTAATCTTTCAGTTCAAGGTGTTTAGTAAGTTCCTTATTATCACATAATAAGCATTTTTCCGGGGCTGAAATCGGTGATTGTTTCACGTGAAACATGTTTAGGCGTTTGGTTGATTATTTACTTAAATACACAACAAGTACTGAAATGTCAGCCGGTGAAACCCCGTTGATTCTGGATGCCTGTCCGATGGTTTCAGGCCGTAATCTGCTCAGTTTCTCCCGGGCTTCAAATGAAAGTGACGACAGGGCGGCGTAGTCAAAATCATACTTCAGGGGCATGCTTTCAAATTTTGAAAGGCGCTGGGCAAGTTCCTGCTCCTTCTCAATATACCCCTGATATTTAACCAGTATTTCTGTTTCTTCGATCAGCTCCCCGGCCAGATCGCCATATTGATCAAAGTGATTTTTCAGGAAGGGTAAACAGGATATCAATTGATTCAGGCTGATCTGAGGGCGGAGGAGAATGGAGCCGAGTTTTACTTTCTGTGAAATGGGCGCAGTTCCGGCCTGCTCCAATATCCCGTTAACCGCATCTGGTGAAACACTCTCCTTTTCGAACAACGCAATGGATTTTTCTACCGCGGCCTTTTTGTTTTCTGTCCTTTCAAAACGCTCCCGGCTTGCCAGGCCCAGCTCATGCGAAATCCCGGTTAACCTGAGATCAGCATTATCCTGTCTCAGAAGAATCCTGTATTCAGCCCTTGAGGTAAACATACGGTAAGGCTCATCAATCCCTTTGGTTATAAGGTCGTCAATCAGCACGCCGATATAAGCCTGGGCACGTTGAAGTATAAATGGCTCTTTTTCTTTTAATTTCAGATGGGCATTGATTCCCGCCATCAGTCCCTGGGCGGCAGCCTCTTCGTAACCGGTTGTGCCGTTAATCTGGCCGGCGAAATAAAGGTTCTCCACCCGGCGGGTTTCCAGGGTATAGTGCAGCTGATAGGGAGGGAAATAATCATATTCAATGGCATAACCCGGTCTGAATATTTTCGCGTGCTCAAATCCGGGTATTTTCGTGAGGGCTTTGTACTGCACATGATCAGGAAGACTCGACGAGAAACCGTTGATATAATATTCCACCGTGTCCCAACCCTCCGGTTCCACGAAAAGCTGATGTCTGTTTTTGTCGCTGAAACGGTCGATTTTATCTTCAATTGAAGGGCAGTATCTGGGGCCCCTTCCGGCAATTCGTCCGGCATACATCGGCGATTCATCAAAACCTGTTCTGAGGATATCATGCACACGGGTGTCGGTATAAGCCAGATAACAGCTTCTTTGCCGGAGTAGTTTGGGTGTATTGGTAAAGGAAAAGCGGCCAGGCGTATCATCCCCTTTCTGCTCTTCCAGTCTGCTGAAGTCAATGGTTCTGCCATCCACCCTGACCGGAGTGCCGGTTTTCAGGCGTGCAGATTCAAATCCCAGATCAGTCAGGTTTTCGGTAATACCGGTCGATGCCCGGTCACCCATTCTTCCGCCTCCGAATTGTTTGCTGCCGATGTGTATAATGCCATTCAGGAAAGTTCCGTTGGTCAGTATTACTGCCCGGGCTTTGATGGTTTGCCCCATGGCGGTTTTCACTCCGGTGACCCTGCCATCTGCAGTGGTAATGCCGGTAACTGTGTCCTGCCAGAAGTCAAGGTTGGGCGTTTGCTCAAGCATCTGACGCCATTTAATGGAAAATAGCACCCGGTCGCTTTGGGCCCTGGGACTCCACATGGCGGGGCCTTTTGATTTGTTGAGCATGCGGAACTGAATCATGGTGTGGTCTGTAACAATGCCTGAATAGCCACCCATGGCATCGATTTCACGCACGATCTGCCCCTTCGCGATCCCTCCCATTGCCGGATTGCATGACATCTGAGCAATGGCGGCCATGTTCATGGTAATAAGCAGGACGGATGATCCGAGATTCGCGGCAGCAGCTGCAGCCTCACTTCCTGCGTGGCCGGCTCCTACAACGATAACATCGTATTCTTTAAACATTCACTGGTGTTTCACGTGGAACAAAATTTGCCGGACCATAAAATCAGGTGGCAAAGTATGGGTAAAAACAAATTATTCCCTGACTTTGTTGGCCGGTAAAGGAAGGGCAAAATTACGAATATTATGGTTAGCGGCGAAGGAGGATCTTAAGGGATCAGTGCCAGGCATTCTTCCTCTTTGCTGCGCATAAGCGCTGCGTCTTTCCGGGTTTTATCCTTATATCCGCATAAATGCAGAATGCCGTGTATCATAACCCGGTTCAATTCCTCAATAAATGGTTTCCCAAACAGGACGGCATTTTCTTTTACCCGTGGTATGCTGATAAATACATCTCCCGAGATGGTATCCCCGGCGGAATAGTCGAATGTAATTACATCCGTCAGCGTATCGTGTTGCAGGTATTCCATATTCATATTATACAGGAACTCATCGCTGCAAAAAATAATGCTGACCTCTCCCGCTGTTCTGTTCTGCTGACTGATGCAGTTCAACATCCAGGCCCTGGTATGTCTGATCCCCGCAAGCCGGTAGTTTACATCCTCACGGTAAAAGTTAATCCTGCCCGCCATAAAAGTGCACGTTGGTTTCTGCAAAGGTACAATAAGTGAACGGGTTCACGTATGCTCCCATCCGGTGTTTTTACCCAAACTTTCCGAATGCTGCGGACAATCGGATTCCGGAAGATCATACCCCGGGTTATGAAAATATTTGGCCGGCACGGGAAACCTCTCCGCGGCTTTCTGCATATAATAGCCATCCTGAATTTTAGCTTTTTCAAAACCATAACACAAATCATGCTGAAATAAAAATAAATAAACTGAAAAGAAACGGAGCCGCTGTGCTCTTTTTGCTCTTTGTTTTCCTGTTACTCAGCAGTTGTGCCGATGTCACCCCCATAAAGGAGTGTGTGAAAGATGAACCTTACGGATTCCTGGGCGGATTATGGCACGGAGTGATCGCACCGGTATCATTTATCGGAAGCCTGATCAGCGATTCAATAGCCATTTACGCGGTAAATAAAAACGGGGGCTGGTATGATTTCGGGTTTGTTCCCGGAGCAGGAATTTTGTTTGGCGAAAGCAGCAGGGCAAGCCGGTAAAAAGCCTTATCCGGATATTTCATAAAAAAAGCCGGACGAAGCCGGCTACAGGAAAAAAATTGAGGTTGACCTTATTGAACCTGACCTGGTATGGATATAAAATATTCGTTCACCTTGTTGCGGTAGTAGTTCTTAAACGAGGGAGGTATCGTCCGCAGAAGTTCTGTTTCTTTCCCGGGAAGTCCGATGCTGTCGAAAAATCGGGCAGGGTCGGGTTTCGGAAGGTCCCTGCCTTCATTTGATTCCCGTCTTTCTTCCTGCTCCCGTTGCATATCGGCTTTTTCGGATTCAAGAAGCCGGGTGAGAATTTCTTCCTGCCTGCGCATGGTTTCCTGGTTGATGATTTTGTTTACCAACTCTGTTTCGGTGCGCTCCATATCCTGGATCATTTTGTTAAGCCCTTTATCGCTGAGCCTTCCCTCCTTTTGCATCTGATCCCGGTATTCCTGAAGCTGCCTGCGTAAAGATTCCTGCTCTGCCGCCATTCTTGCCAGTTGTTCGCTCATGCCATTGCGCCCGGTCTTTCCCTGTTGGCCCTTCCCCTCCTGCATGCTTTTCTTCATGGCTTCCATCTGCTGGTTCAGTTTCTCCTGCATTTGCCGCATCGACTTCATGGAAGGTTTACCCTGGCCCGGCATCGGACAACTTTTCCCTGATTTTCCCGAAGATTTCATGGCCATATTCTGCTGCATTTGATTTAATGACTCTGCAAGCATCAATGCAAGGTTGTTTACAGAGGTCATGGTATATTGCTGCTTGTTAAGTACCGTTGAAATAACGCGGCTGTGCAGGGCCTCCATGGCCTGATTGATATTGTCGTTGATTGCCGATATTTCCCTGTTTACAAACGATTCTATCATGGACTGGCGCTTGCTGAGGGCAAACAGAGAATCTTCAATCATAAGCAGGTTGTCTTTTATGGATTTCTGCTTCTCAATAATCCCGGCATACTTCGGATCATTGCGCTTTAATTTGGATAACTCATCCATTACCGATTCCTGATCGAAAGAAGTTCTGATCAGGTTTTCAAGGATTATCCGCAATGACTCGATATCTTCACCCAATTCCTCTGACTCCATTTCCTGCTGCATCTCCAGTAACATTTCACTCATCTGTTCCATTTTATCCGATGCCTCCTTCTGCTTTCCCGACGCCTGCTTCATTTGCTTTTTCTCCAGACTCTCTTCCGACTGATTCAGATCCTTCTCAATTTGCTGTTGCTTATCTTCCGGATTCGAAAAGTTATTCGGTTCTTCAAGCGATTTATTCTTCTCCTGCAGATCTTTCAGATCCTCCCTGATTTTATCAAATTTTTCGCTGATCTTCTTTTGCTCTTCACCCAGTTGGTCTGAATCCTTTTTATCTGCAGCACTTGTCTCTTCCGACAGTTTTTTCTGTTCATCGGCCAACGCCTTTAATTTGTCAATGGTTTCTGTCAGTTTCTTATCAAACTCAAGCTGTTTGAATAACTCAAGATTCCTGTCAAGATTCTTCTCAAGATCTTCCGCGCTGAATTGTAATTTCTCCATTACCTCATTCAGCTTGTTCTTATCAAGCTTATCCATCATTTGCTGAAGCTCTTCAAATAACTGCTTCATTTCATCAGTCATAATCTCTTCAAAGAGTTTCTCCAGTTGCTGCTGTTTCTCAAGAATGTTCTCATTCACATCCTTGTACTGCGATTCCTGCTGATTTGACCTTTCCTGTTGTTCCTTCATCTGCTCCACCTGCTTTTGAAGGTTTTTCTGACGGTCAAGTAAATCCTGAATCTGTTTTTTCTCCTGATAATTCAGACTTTTCTTGTCAAACAGCTCTTTGTTCAGGTGCTCAATTTCCTGCTGGATTGCTCGCGCTTCTTCCAGACTCTTTTCAATTTCGCTTTTAACATTTTCCTGATTCCGCTTAACCATTTCCTCTATTTCATCCAGTGTCGGAATCCGGAAATTCATCTTCCGGGACTGGCTGGACTTGCTTCCGTTTACCGCGTCATTGTCCCAAACCTGAAAATAATATTCTGCTTCATCACCGGGTTTCAGCCCTGCGGTTGACAGGTCAAAATAATGATAAAATGCCTGCTGTACATTTTGTTTGTCGATGGGGACCGTAACCGAGTTCTCCGCTGAATAACCATCTTCTCCGGTTTTTCTTGACAGGCGGAATTCCAGCCGGTTAAAACCATAATCATCCTTAATTAAACCTTTGAAATATAGCCTGTTATCATAAATGGTGTCTTTAAATTCCTCAACGGTTATAACAGGGTATACATCGGGTATAACGTTGATAAAGAATGACATAGAATCTGAACCACTCATAAATTCATTTTCCAGGCTGACACTGTAATCAACCGGTGTCATCACTTTGCCGGAGGTGGCAAATACGTTGCTGTTATCCGGTTGAAGTGATTGTATTTTTGATCCCAGACGGAAATTGATCTGCCGGGTATCGCGGGTATAGAATTTCCATGTTACAGCCGTACCCTGAGGAATGACAATATCGCCGGAGTTGGAGACAGATTCCGGCTTAATACCGGTGTAAGGCGGATAGTCCAGCTGAAGTTCAAAATTGAGAATGGTTGGTCTAGGAAGAACAAGCAGTTTATATTCCGAAGATTGGTAACCTCCGGCCAGAAACCGGAAATACTGGTTTTTCTGAAGCTTTTTAAAGGTGAATGAATACTCCAGCTTAGATTCCTGCTGCATCCTGAATTCACTTCCATCGGAAACCAGATAAATCTGATCGGGAATCTCCTCCCCTTTTACGGAAACCCTGAGTACAAAATCCTCCTGTTGTATAGCGGTTAAGGTTTCATTTTCAATATGAAAAGCGAACGGAAGCGGTTTGGCAAAGGTTTCGCCATGCCTGATCAGACGCTTGCCCGGCTCAGTAATACTGGATGGCGCAAGCATCAGTAATGCCAGCAGAATTATAACCGGTGGCAGGGCATAAGGCAGATACTTTTTGTTTTTGCTAAGGTCGATGGCCGATAGAAAAGGCACCGGCCGGAGTTGCGCGGCCTTCTGGTTTATCCCTGCGAGGATCAGGTCGTCGGGGGCAGGGTTTGCCTGAGCCAGCTTATGCAACTGCAGGGTATTCAGCAGGCTGTCCTTAACTTCTGAAAAGTGTTTCCCGATGATTTCTGCAGCAAGTTCATGAGAAATTCGTTTGCCGGCTTTGTTGAGCTTCATTAGCGGAACAGCAATATATCTGCCCAGAATAAAAGACGCCCCGGCCAGGTAACTGTAAAACAATACGGTTCTGACAGGGGGTGAAAACCAGGCAAAGGATTCGAGCAGGGCAATGATCAGAAAGAAGGAGCCCAGCAAAGCGATGCTGTAAAGCAATCCCCTGATTAACTGATTTTTATAATACTTTCTGATGAAAGCATCCAGTTTGTCAATGAGTATGTTGTAGTGATCGTTCATGTGTTCTGGCAGATTCCGGCCGGCCGTATATGTATAACGCTGACCGCACCGGGATGTTTTTTTCCGATACAAAAGTAATGATTCGGCCAGTTGAAAATCAACCTTATCCGCCGGTCATCAGAAACCTGGAAACCGTTCTTTATTTCGCATCGTAAACCTCTATCCCGCTCCAGTCGTCGGGAATACCTTTTTGTATATTGGTACGGCAACGGTTTACATAAAAAGCTGCTACCGAATCCTGCTGGTTGATTTTTACGATTTCGCTGAATACTCCGAGAGCCTCTTCAAACTTTCTGTTTTTATACAGGTCAATACCCTTGCCAAATAATGTTTTGGTTTCAATTTTCAGTGCTTTTACCTCTTCGGGATCTCCATCCAGTACTTCAAATACATAAACAGCCTCTTTTTTGCCTTTTACCCTGGCAACATCCAGAAAACGGAAGTTGTATTTTCCCGGATTTTCAAGTTTGATCAGGGTATCTTCACTGATAATGATGGAGGTATGATAAATTTTGGTAAGGCCTTCAAGGCGGGAAGCCAGGTTTACGGCATCAGAGATCACGGTGCCGTCCATTCTCCCCTCTCCTCCGACCACGCCCAGCATAAGGTTGCCCGTGTGAATGCCGATGCCCGAATCAACGGTTGGTTTGCCCTGATCAATGCGGTCGAGGTTGAAACGGGCCAGTGTCTGCCGCATTTCGATGGCCGCATCTATGGCATCATCCACTTTGTCGTGGAACAACGCCATAATTGAATCACCGATGAATTTGTCAATAAATCCGTTGTTCTGCCGGATAACCGGTTCCATGTAACCCAGGTAATGATTGATAAAATCAAAATTTTCCTTAGGCGACATTTCTTCCGATATCTCCGTAAAGCCCCGGATATCGGAAAACAGCACCGACATTTCTTTCTGAACCTGATCGCCCAGCTGAATATCCACAAAATCCTGCTTACCCAGAAATTCAAGGAACTGATTGGGAACAAACCGTGAGTAAGCCTCATTCATCCTTGATATCCTGAAAATGTACTCCCGCAGCCGTGAAGTCATCTGATTGTAACCCTCCGACATCACCCCGATCTCATCATTGGTGCGGACAATGGTAAAATTGTCGAGCATCCCCTCCCCCGTTTTTTGCATACTGTTTACCAGTTCATTCACCGGTCGCACAATATCGGCGGTCGACCAGTTAACGAAAAAGAGAATATAGATAAATGAAACCAGGATGCCGCTGAAGATTCCGATAAACATAAGGGCATTGTCTAAGGCGCTGATATAGTAGAACCCTTTAAAGTCCTCATTATTCTGCAGTTCAAAATCAGGGCCCATAAAATCAACCAGCCTGCCAAGCATTATACGCATTTCCGAAGCGCTGACCTCTCCCATCTCCCGGATGGGTGTCAGGCTAAGGATAAGATAAAGGAGAACAATTGCCAGCGGCAGCAGCGTGGTCATTGCACTGGCGATGTAAAGCCTGTTACGGATTTTTCCGGGATTTTTCCCGAAAATTCTTTTCTGAAGCTCTTCGCGGGTGTATATATGCTCAATATATTTTATATGAACACGGTGTTTCTGCCAGAAATAGATAAAAAGCACCGTAAGCAAAGAGGCCACCAATGAAATAAACAGGTAGTTCGAAAACATTCTCCGGCTGATCGGATCATTCAGCATTTCGGGGGTCTGCAACTGGTAAATCATTAGACCGTGAACAATGCTGAATGCAAGCAAAACGATTCCTGAATTGATGAGTGGCGTATAGAGTAAAAACCGCCGGCAGTAGCGGTAAAGTTTCGGGGAGATTCTCCGGCCCTTGCGCTTCCGGTTAAAGTAACGCCGGAAAGGAATGTTGATGGCAAAGCCGGCAATGGTGCTAAAAAGGATCACTATCCTGAAAAGGGCGGAAAAGGTATCGGAAAATGCCGATGAAGTATTATTACCAGGTGATTTGCCCACCTGAATGGTTAATCCGCCGGAGCGCTTCTCCCGGCCTGGATTCTCTGCTCCTGTTGATATTATATCATCTGGTGGTATTTCCAGATCATCGATTTTATGCGGTGCCGAAAAAACCCCCGGATCCAGGGAAAGAGTATCTGCTGATAATGGTGAAACACTCAGGGAATCAACCTCTTGTATATTCCTGAAAACGCCCTTTTCGGTGAGTTGCGGGAAGCTTTTCAGCAGCATAAACATCAGCATTGGAAATACCAGCATGAAGTACAGCAGTATGGGGAATAAAAAGACCCTGCCGATACGGTATTTTGGAACCCTCGATTTTGCCATACAATTACTGCCTGAATTCAGGAGATCTTTTTGAGAATACTGGTTTAACGCTTAGGGAAATACAAAGTTACATTAAAATCGGCCTGAAGTATGTTAATATTTTCTAAACAACCTTTCCATATGAATATGAACAGTACTTAAGCTGAACCTCTTTGTAAAACCGAAAGTACTGAATGCCTATCTTTGCCGCACAAAAAAGCATGGAATGAAAGAAGTAAGAGTAAGGTTTGCACCCAGCCCCACGGGACCGCTCCACATCGGCGGTGTTCGTACAGCATTGTATAACTATCTGTTTGCCAGAAAACACCAGGGAAAGTTTCTGCTGCGCATAGAAGATACGGATCAGACCCGGTATGTTCCGGGAGCGGAAGATTATATTATTGAATCTCTGAAATGGTGTGGAATTACCTATGATGAAGGGGTGGGAATCGACGGCCCTCATGCGCCCTATCGCCAGAGCGAACGCAAAGAATTATATCGTCAGTATGCCGATCAGTTGGTAAAGGAAGGTCACGCCTACTATGCTTTCGATACGCCCGAAGCCCTCGAGGAGATGCGTGAGCGACTCAAAGCCAAAGGGGTGGCAACCCCGCAATATGATGCGTTTACCCGGCCCGAAATGACCAACTCACTTACCCTGAGTGAAGCAGAATGCACCTCGCGCATAGTTTCGGGCGAGCCTTACGTAATCCGGATTCTGATTCCGGAGAATGAAGAAATTATTGTGAATGACCTTATCCGCGGTGAAGTGAACGTGCATTCTTCGCGCCTTGATGATAAGGTGCTGTTCAAATCGGACGGTATGCCCACGTATCACCTGGCAAATATCGTTGATGATCACCTGATGGAAATTACCCATGTGATCAGGGGCGAAGAATGGCTGCCATCGGCTCCCCTGCATGTGCTTTTATACAAGTATCTCGGATGGGAACCCCCGCAGTTTGCGCATCTTCCGCTTCTGCTCAAACCCGACGGCAACGGTAAGCTGAGCAAACGCGACGGCGACCGCCTCGGCTTCCCGGTATTCCCGCTGCGATGGACCGACCCCGTAAGCGGAGAAGTTTCGTCAGGCTACCGTGAATCGGGCTACCTGCCGCAGGCCTTTATCAATATGCTTGCCCTGCTGGGATGGAATCCCGGAACCGAGCAGGAAGTGTTCAGCATGGATGAGCTGGTGGAACTTTTTTCCATCGAAAGGGTCGGAAAATCGGGATCCAAATTTGACCCCGAAAAGGCAAAATGGTTTAACCATCATTACCTTTCAACGCTTGACATTGCCAGTGTTGCAGGTCTGCTCGGAGATTTACTCAAAGAAAAAGGACTCAGCGCCACGGAGGAATACATTCAGCAGGTTGTCGCTCTTACCAAGGAAAGGGCTGTGCTGATCCCCGACCTGTATGAACAGTCGTGGTTCTTCTTTAAGGAACCGGATAGTTATGACGATAAAGTGGTTCAAAAATTCTGGAAACCCGAAACCCCTGCCCTGCTGGGGAAAATAGCAGACCTTCTGAAACAAACTGCTGATTTCTCAGCGGAAAGCCTTGAAACAACGATCAAAAGCTTTATTCATGATAACGGTCTCGGAATGGGGCAGGTGATGAATACCCTCCGTCTGGTGCTGGTTGGCGGGAGCTTCGGACCAGGAGTCGCGGCCATCATCGCCCTGCTGGGCAGGGAGGAAACCCTGAAACGGATTTCCAGAGCCCCGGAAGTTATTCAGTAGAACAGGAATAACCGTTGATTTAAAATACTTAAGTTGCTGTGAACGGAGATCCGCTGCTTTATCAGAATCTGGTTGAACTGGGTATTCCCTTCGAATATCACGAACACCCACCGGCACCTACCATTGAAATCGCGGTACAGTACTGGAAGGATATAGAGGAAACCACCCACTGCAAGAATCTTTTTTTCAGGAATCACAAAGGAAACCGGCATTACCTGGTTATTTTCGATCATCGCCGCGCGCTGGCCATTCACGATCTGGAAAAGCGGCTGAAACAGGGCAAACTGAGTTTTGCCTCCGGAGAACGCATGCAACGTTACCTGGGGCTGAACCCCGGCTCGGTTTCTCCGTTCGGGCTTATTCACGATCCCGCTCAGCATGTTTATCTGTTTCTGGATGAAAACCTGAAAAATCTGCCGAAAATCAGTTTTCACCCGAACGACAATACCGCTTCCCTGGTAATACGGTTCAGCGATTTTCTGCGGTTTCTGGATCATTGCGGCAACGGATATGAATTTATTGAACTTTACCCGCCGGAGGATGCAATGTAAGGGACAAAGCCCGGACGGAAGTGCGTTTTTCCGAAGCTGTCTAACATAACAGGAACAAATGAAACCCTGGAAAATAGCGCTGTTTATTTTGATGGTGATGGGGGGACTTCTATTGGCTACGCTTTTCAGCCGGCCGGTCGTCCTTCGGGGAATGCGCAGCGAAGACGGGTTGACCGGCGGGAAAATTCTGATCAAATATCCAACCCTTAACACCTTCCTCGGATCTACTGCCCCTGCAATAAATACCAGGGTGGATTCCGTAATCACCCTTGCCGGGAAACCCGACGGGGAACTGCGTACTTCTCCTCCTGATTTTTCATCCATTGATACCGCCGGACTTGAGCGGATTGCGTATCCCGCCGGAGATCCGGGATTCCCTGTTCGTCTCCGCGCTCTGCTTGAAGGCGAATCATGCAGGATTCTGCATTATGGCGATTCCCAGCTTGAAGGCGACCGCATATCGGGCTATCTGCGGCAACGGCTGCAGGCCATTTTTGGTGGCAGCGGACCGGGTTTTATTCCCATAAAACAGGTTTATGAACAATTGGCCGCCCACGTTACCGTAAGCGAAAACTGGGAACGCCTGGCAGCATTTGACCCCACACAGGAGCCTGTCAGCGACAAAAACTATGGATTGTACGCTTCCCTTTCCCGTTTTACAGGGCGGGCAGCCATGACTTCAGATTCTTCAGCAAATGCTGGTGCGACTGCTAATTCCACTTATATCCGTATAAACCCCTCCTTTAGCTCCTACCCTGCCCTGAGGAGATTCAATACAATCGGCCTTCATTACGGAAATGCAATTTCTCCTGTGAAAGTTGTGGTGCGCTCGGGCGACTCCGTAGTTAATGAAACGGCCCTGATCGCCGATGGGTCGTATCATTGCCTTGAAATCCGCACGGGCGGCACCCCGGAGGAGCTGATGTTTGTTTTTGAAGGCGGGTCAAGCCCCGATTTTTATGGCCTGACCCTCGACGGAACAAAGGGCATCAGTCTGGATAACATTGCCATGCGCGGAGCCTCGGGCACCGTTTTCAGCAGGCTGAATCCTGCCGGATTCAAGGCGATGGCCGGACGACTGAATCCACGGATTCTCATCTTCCAGTACGGCGGAAATACCGTCCCCTACATGAACGATTCCGCTGCCATCGATAATTATACCCGCTACCTTGCAGGAAACATCCGCTGGGTGAAAAGGCAGATTCCGGATGCAATGATTCTTTTTATCGGCCCTGGTGATATGAGTACCATGATAAACGGAAATATGGTGACCTATCCCCTCCTGCCATACCTGGATGTTAAACTCAGGGAGGCATGCAGCGGGAACGGATGGGCTTACTGGAGCATGTTCAGGGCTATGGGCGGGGAAAATGCCATGCCGGCCTGGGTTGATCAGGGACTTGCCGCGACAGATTACACCCACTTCTCTCCCAAAGGCTCCCGGCTGATCGCCGAACTCTTTTTTACTTCACTTTACCTCGACCTGATGCGATGAAAAAACCATTGATACTGCTGCTTTTTATTACCGTTTGCCTTCATGCACGGGCACAGCATTACATACTCGACAGCATCCGGCAGTTGCACAGCCGGATTATTCATGAAGAGTATAATGTACTGGCCTATGCCGACTCATCAGATAGTTTCCGGGTTTTCTTCAGTAAACTGGACAGCCTTTTTGAAGGGCATGAGAAAAAAATACAGATCTTTCATATTGGCGGATCGCATATTCAGGCCGATATTTATTCAAACAGGGTCAGGGAATACCTGAGAAATATCACACCGTTTACCCATGCTCCAAGAGGCTTGATTTTTCCCTACCGCCTTGCGGGGACAAACAATCCGCTCAACTACAGCATAGCAGGGAACCGCGATCTGTGGAAAGGATTCCGCTCATCGGTCAACCGGGATACGGCAATCTGGGGGTTGAGCGGCATTGCCGCAACCCTGAATGCGCATGAAGATACCATCCGGATTAAGGCCAATCACAGGGAAAGGGCGAAACATCCTTACACATTCAATAAAATCAGGCTTTTTGCAGTTGCGGATTCCTCGGGATACAGCATTTCTTCCGCCGATACGGCTCTGTTATTCACCGGAATTTCGTTTGACCCGGCAAAAGGATATTGCGAGATATCGTTTTCCGATACCATTTCAGAAGCCGGACTGGTAATCCGTAAAAACGACACGAGCGAAAGGGCGTTTTTCAGCATCACCGGACTGGAACTGATGAACGATTTTCCCGGAGTCACCTTCAATTCAATTGGTGTTAACGGAGCCAGTTTTAAAAGTTTTAACCGGTGTACCCTGTTTTATGAACAACTGAAACTGTATAAACCAGATCTGTTCATTATATCCATTGGCACAAACGATGCGGGAGCTAAAGATTTTGATCCGGAGAAATACAGGAATTACTACGATTCCCTGATTATAGCAATTAAATCGGTAAGCCCCGGTTGTGCCATACTGCTTACCGTTCCCAACGATTCCTATTACCGGAAAAAGTATCCGAACAAAAATACGGGCCTGCAGCAATCCGTCATTCATGAACTAGCCCGGAAACACGGGCAGGCAGTCTGGGACTTCTATGCCATAATGGGCGGACTGGGCTCATCGCAGCAATGGTATAAACGCAAACTGATGGTGTACGACAGGGTTCATTTTACAAAAACCGGATACGGTGTCAAAGGCGATTTGCTCACTGCAGCGCTGATCTCTCAATGGGAAAAAACAACGGGACGTCAACCCGCATCCCTTCTTCAACTGATCAAAGACATCCATGAATAGGCTGAAGGAAATATTTGCCTTTTCCGATGAGTTTCCCCTCATCTTTACCCAGGCCGACTTCTGGATTTTCTTCACGGCATTATACCTTATTTTCTCGCTGATATACAAGCGCATAAAACTGCGAAATACTTACCTCCTGCTGGTTTCTTTGTTCTTCTACTACAAGACCAGCGGACTGTTTGTGGGGCTGCTTGTCTTTACCACCATCAGTAACTTTTACCTGGGTGCAGGCATCTATAACGCGCGCGCGAAAGCCCTGAAACTAACCCTGCTTTCGTTGAGTGTCGCGCTAAATCTGTTTATCCTCAGCTATTTTAAATATTCCTATTTTATCGTCGACTCCCTTAATTATCTTTTCGGAACCAGTTACCATGTATCGCACTGGCTGGCGGAATGGGGCAACAGCATCAGCAATGAAGGATATTTCACGGTTGATAAAATCATTCTTCCGATCGGGATCTCATTTTACCTTTTTCAAACGATAACTTATTGTGTCGACATATACCGTGGCAAGCTCAAACCCCTGGACTCGGTGGCGGATTTCGGGCTCTTTGTGACATTTTTCCCACAATTGGTTGCAGGTCCCATTGTCCGGGCCGGTGAATTTATCCCGCAGATCAGCAAACCGACCGTTATTTCGGCTGCTGATTTTAATTCAGGAACCTTTATGATCCTGAAAGGGCTGCTCAAAAAAATGATTTTTGCCGATTACCTGGCCATGCATTTCATGGACAAGGTGTTTGATGCTCCGGCCATGTTTTCGGGTTTTACCAACATTATGGCCCTTTTCGGATATTCCCTTCAGATTTACGGTGACTTTTCGGGTTATACCGATATTGCCATCGGCCTGGCGCTGCTGATGGGTTTCCGCCTGCCGGTTAACTTCAACTCTCCCTACAAGGCGCAGAATACCTCCGATTTCTGGAGGCGGTGGCATATCTCGCTTTCCTCTTTTCTCAGGGATTATCTGTACATCCCGCTGGGCGGCAACCGCAATGCAACCGCCGCCACCGTGGTGATTTCGGTGCTGATTCTTGCCGGATCCATTCTGGCATTCAGGGATAAAACGGTGGGAATTACTATCGCGGCCTCGGTGATGCTGTTCGTTTCACTGGCGCTGGCTTTCAGGGGGATGCGAAAGCATTTCGTGATGAATATCAACATCATGCTTACCATGCTGATCGGCGGGCTGTGGCACGGGGCCTCCTGGAAATTCGTGATCTGGGGCGGGCTGAACGGACTGGGAATCCTCACCTACAAGTACTGGCGGCGCATCAGTCCGTGGGAAAAGTCGGAAAACCGGGTGGCCGTGGTGTGGAAAATCATGCTGACCTTCACCTTCATCACCTTTACCCGCCTGTACTTCAGAGGTGAAAGCATGGAACACATTTCGGCCTGGTACCGTCAGGTAGCTGACAATATGGACTGGAGCAGCGCGTTGCAGGTGCTTTACCAGTACCGGATCGTTTTTGTCATTATGCTGTTTGGATATATCACCCACTGGCTGCCCGTAAGAACCAGGGAAAGCATTGAAAACCTCTGGGCAAAAAGCCCGCTGGTGCTGAAAGGCATTATTGCAGTGATCACCGGTATTGTTTGTTACCAGGCGTACTCTGCAAGCTTTCAGCCGTTTATCTATTTTCAGTTTTAGAATAAGTTATAATAAGGAATCATGGCCTGATCGGTCCATGCATATGGCTTTGTGATGAATTTTTGAAAACGCTCCTTCTTGTGCAAAGCACTGAGTTAGTTAAAAGGGTTGAGTTTCAGAAATTCCTGAAAGACATGCTATAAGCGATATGCGTTGTTGGCTGCTGCGCTACCATTGGGTTGTTACTTTTTTTACCTTTTTATCCAAACCAAATTCGATCTTAATTCTGTTCAATTCTAAAGATGAAGAGTCTTCCAAGTCAGGATATCTGTCTGATATTTCTTTGAAATCGTCAAACGTCAATTTACCCTCAATAACTTTCGAAATTTGCAATAAATCAGACTCAGTGTCTTCATAACCCTCTTTCATATAAGTCAGTGTCACGCCCTGATCAAGTATGCTATAAATCAAAAATAAAGTCGTTAAAGTGAAAATTATTAACAAGGCAAAAAATGCAGCCTTCCATTTATTCTTCATTTCGGAATTATTGATGGTTAAAGATTTTTCTTTTCAATAAAGCAGCCAATGGAATTGCAGACTTTGTTATTCGGTCAACCGCTCCATTTCATACAGCGCATATACGGCAAACGTGGCCAGCCAGTGTTCCCCTGCATAGTTTCCATCGCTGATGGCGCTCAGGGAATGACGGATGTGCTGCATTGCCGCCTGTTGGAATGCCTCCCGGCTTCCGGGTTCCAGTTTTGATGCAATCATGGCATAGGCCCAGGCCCTCGAAAAATTGAGCCCGTCGAGATGCACCAGTTTACCGTCGGAACGGTCGCCTACCCTGGCCGGTTCGTCATGAAATGCCAGGCGTCCGTCCGGACGGGTAGGCAAAAACTGATGTATCCACGAGCTGAATTCAGCTTCCGGAAGCACCCTTGCCATCAGTTCCGCTTCGGTGAAGCAAGGGGAGAAAAAGTCAAATCCCGAAGGTTCCCACGATATGGGGCAGTTTTCATCGCTCAGGTAAAAATCCCTTGCCCGGGTAACGATCGTTGCTTCGAGGGCCTTATTTTGCGTTGTACGGGCATAATCCAGGGCGAATGCCATGCCGAATGCCGTGTTGGAGTGCTCCCCTACCCTGACGGGATAAACCAGCTTTGGCAGAAAATCCTGATAATTGCTTACAATGAGGTCTGTGAGCGGCTGAAGGACCGATTCCCATTCCCTTGCCAGCGGATGATCCCAGGTGTGAAGCTCTTCCGCCAGTTTCAGCAGCCAGGCCCATCCGTAAGGCCGCTCAAATGTGCGGTTGTTGGAGTCAAGAAAAAATTGCACCTCCACCGCGATGTTTTCCGGTCTGAGGTTCTTCGAAAGGGCTTCTTTTATTTGCGCGGCATCCGGGGAATCCGGAAACTTTTTCAGCAGTTTCACCAGCATCCAGTGGCCATGCACCGCAGAGTGCCAGTCGAAACAACCGTAAAACGCCGGCCGGTACTCCCTTACCGGCTTCACATCCCTGTCGCTGCCCAGAACTTCCCCGGGCTTGTTCGGATATTCCTGATGAATGCATTTCAGGGCCATATTTGAAAAATGACCGGCATTTTCCGGTGTCAGAAGAGATTGCGCAGAGAGGCTTATTGATGAAATAATAACGAGCAGTGAAAGAATGGATTTCATAGGTTAAGAGTTTTCTGCAAAATACGGAAAATTTATGGCTAAAGAATAACATACCGTTGTTGTTATATAATAGTCCGTTAAATTTAAGAATCACACAAGGACGCAAAGACGCAACGACTTGATTATGAATGATTTGTTATCTTTAAATAAGTTTTATAATCCGCTGTAAGTCAATTCTTTAAAAATTCTAAACAGACTACTGGTTATAAAGACAATTTTCTTAATAAATAAACATTGCTAATGAGAATAAAATAATTATATTTGCATTACTAATGGGAATAAATCATGGAAAATCATCTGTTGGAGCAAATTCTTACCGACCAGAGAAATTTGGTTGATCGCAAGGAAAGGGGAATCCGCCGTAAGGTTGACACAGAACTGCATCTGAAATCATCCCTGATTTCTGTGATTTCAGGGGTCAGGAGATGCGGAAAATCAACGCTTACCCTGCAACTGGCCGACCAGTATCCCGACTTTCATTTCATCACTTTTGATGATGAACGATTGATAAACTTCGGGCTCGATGACTTTAATGCGATGATCGTCCTGATGCGTGCCCAGCGCAACGCCGATGTGCTGGTACTTGACGAGATTCAGCTGGTTGACGGATGGGAAAGGTTTGTCAGAAGAATGAATGACGAAGGCGTAAAAGTCATTCTGACCGGAAGCAATGCCAGTTTGCTCAGTTCGGAGCTGGCAACACGCCTGACCGGACGTTATATCAAAACGGAGTTGTTCCCTTTTTCATTTCATGAGTATTTGATATTGAAGAATATAGATCTGGAGGATAAATCCAGCCTTAATTTGGGAAGAATCTGGAAATTCTTTGATGAATATCTTGTAAACGGCGGATTCCCGGAATATCTCAAATCGGGTAACCGCGAATTTCTGAAGAGGGTTTACGATGATGTACTTTACCGGGATCTGATCGTAAGGTTCGGGATCAGGAATTCCGCAGGTTTTAAAAACCTGGCGCAATACATTTTTACCAATTTCACCAGCGAATTCAATCATCTTACGCTATCTAAAGTGCTGGGAATCAACAGTCCGACAAGCATTAAAGAGTACATTAACTGCCTTGCTGAGGGTTATATGATTTTTGAGGTTGCGCGTTTCGATTATTCACTTAAAAAGCAATATACACAAAACAAGAAAATTTACGTGATTGACGCGGGAATAAGGAATACCATTGCTTTCAGAACAACTGCCGATTCAGGGCGGATGCTTGAAAACCTGGTTTTTCTGGAACTCAAAAGACGAAACTATGAAATATGGTATTATAAGACCAAACGCGATCAGGAGACCGATTTTCTGATTAATCCCGCGAATCCCCGATTAATACAGGTTTGTTACAGTCTTCAGGATCTTGTTACCCGGAATCGCGAAATAATTTCGCTCAAAGCGTGTATGATGGAACTCGGACTAAAAGAAGGTTTGATTGTTACTATGAGTGAAGAATTTAATCTGACCGAAAATGGCCTGGAGATAAAAATTGTTCCTGTCTGGAAATGGACGCTGGGGCTATGAGTAATCGGATCAGCATTATCCGTTATAAAAGATATATAAAAAAAGCAGCCACATTTGATTTGTGACTGCTTTTCGACTGTGTTGACCTACCAGGGGTCGAACCTGGACTCTTCTGATCCAGAGTCAGACGTGTTGCCAATTACACCATAGGTCAGTAATCGGGCTGCAAAAGTAGTAAAATGTTATTTGCCTGTGCAAATTTTCGGACAAAAAGTTCAGTAAAATTTTAACTTTTCGCTTTTGCCCACGAATCTTTTAGCGCAACGGTGCGGTTGAAAACGGGTTTCGCAGCCGTTGTATCGCTGTCGGTGCAGAAATAACCCAGGCGTTCAAACTGGAATTTATCCAAAGGTTTCGTGCCTGCAGCGAAGGGCTCAACATAGCCCCTGATCACTTTCAGGGAATCAGGATTCAGGTTTTTCTTGTAGTCCTCCCCTTCCGGTACATCTTCCGGATCTTCCGACATAAACAAACGGTCGTAAAGCCGGATTTCCGCTTCAACGGCGTGCGCGGCGGAAACCCAGTGCAGGGTTCCCTTTACCTTGCGGTTGCTTTCGGGCCTTCCGCTCAGGGTCTCGGGATCGTAGGTGCAGTGTATCTCCGTTATTTCTCCGCTTACCGGATCCTTAACCACCGATTCGCATTTGATGATGTAGGCATATTTCAGCCTGACTTCGCGCCCGGGAGCCAGCCTGAAAAATTTTGAAGGCGGATCTTCCATGAAATCTTCGCGTTCGATGTAAAGCTCCCTGGTAAAAGGTACCTTACGGGTGCCTGCTTCCGGATTTTCCGGATTGTTTACGGCCGGCATCTCTTCGGTGAGTTCTTCCGGATAGTTGTCGATGATCAGCTTCACGGGATTGAGCACCCCCATCACCCGCTGGGCCTTCTTGTTCAGGTCTTCCCTCACACAGAATTCCAGCAGCCCCACGTCGATCACATTTTCGCGCTTGGCAACACCCACCAGATCGGAGAAATTGCGGATGGATTCAGGTGTATATCCCCTGCGGCGAAGCCCAGAAATGGTCGGCATGCGCGGGTCGTCCCAGCCGCTTACAAAATTGTTTTTTACCAGCTCGAGCAGCTTGCGCTTGCTCATCACCGTGTAGGTCATGTTGAGGCGGGCAAACTCGATCTGTTGAGGGGCGAAAATCTCCAGCTCGCGTATGCACCAGTCGTAGAGCGGACGGTGAACTTCAAACTCAAGGGTGCAGATGCTGTATGTGATACCTTCGATGCTGTCGCTTTGACCATGGGCAAAGTCGTACATAGGATAGATGCACCACTGGTTTCCGGTGCGGTGATGTTCGGTGTGTATGATGCGGTAGAGGATGGGATCGCGCATGTGCATATTGGGCGAAGCCATATCTATTTTGGCCCGCAGTACCCGGCTGCCGTCGGGAAATTCACCGGCTTTCATCCTCCGGAAAAGATCCAGATTTTCTTCTGGTGTGCGGTTGCGGTAGGGACTTTCCTGACCCGGACGGGTAGGCGTACCCTTTTGTTCGGCAATCTGCTCTGCCGTCAGGTCGCATACATAAGCTTTCCCTTTCAGAATCAGCTTCTCGGCAAATTCATACAGCTTCGGGAAATAATCGGAGGCGTAAAACTCACGTCCCTCCCAGTCGAAACCCAGCCAGTGCACATCGTAACGGATGGAATCCACATATTCAACATCTTCCTTTACCGGGTTGGTATCGTCGAACCGGAGGTTGCATTTTCCGTTGTATTTCAGGGCTGTTCCGAAATTCAGGCAGATCGACTTGGCATGTCCGATGTGCAGGTATCCGTTGGGCTCCGGTGGGAAACGCGTGTGTACACGTCCTCCGTTCTTGCCGTTGCGGATATCTTCTTCAATCATCGCATGGATAAAGTTTGCCGGGGTCTTGCTTTCACCGGTGTTTTCCATTACAGTTTTGCTGTCGCTCATGCCTTGGCAGTTTTTAATTTAAGGGTGCAAAGATACGGAATTGCAATTTCGGATTTCGGATTTCGGATTAGGAGTGTTCAAAACATCAAACGACATTTCAAAAAGTTCTTTGGCATCATGAAAATCAAAGGTTTTTAACAAAACAAGGGATTGTAATTAACAGTGATATCTTTGTTTGTCTGAAAATAGCTGGTTATCAACAAAATATGTTTGCCATTGTTGGCAAAAACCCTCTATAATCAAGACAATCAACTTGTTAAGGGCTTATATTTGTTCCTACAATGGGAACAGATTGTAAACAGGGTATAAAAGTCCAAGACTTACTCAAGCTTATACCTGATGACTTGTTGGCTGATTTGAGTTCAGAAACCAACGTTGATTATCAGGTAAAAAAGCTTTATGGCAGGAATGTCTTTAGCCTTTTACTGTTTGGACTGATAGAAAGCGATCGTCTTGGTCTCAGGTCATTAGAGGATTTTTATAACTCCACCCATTACAAGGTGCTGTTTAATATTCCAAATAAAAACACAACCAAATATAACTCTCTATCTGCTCGTCTTGCAACTATGAATGTTGACTTTTTTCGAAAGGCCTATGAAGCTATATACGAGCAATGTTCTCAACTCTACGATGAAAACGATCTGGCTTTGAATTACAAATTATCCAGAGTTGATTCAACAATGGTTTGTCAGACAGCTGCTAAACTGGAAAATGGGATCCATGTTGGCTGTAAGAAAGATGGTAAAAAGCAGATTAAATATACTGTTTGTCTGACCGATATGTTTCCTAGTAGTGTTGAGGTTTTTAATCAGCAATGCCATATCAGCGAAAACCTCACCATTCCTAAGGCGATATTCAGGGTGATTGACAAGAACAAAGACAATGTCTTTGTTTTTGATCGGGGAGTATCTGACCGACAAACTTTCTGTAAGTTGGACCAGGAAGAATACACTTTTGTTACAAGACTGAAATCAGATGCAAGATTTATTGCTCTGGAAGATTTTGAGATAAGTCAAGACCAAAAAGTAAGAAATCTTACAATCCTTAAAGATCAACGTGTTTACTTATATAAGAGTGGAACATCAGTAGTTGAGCATTCTTTTAGACTTGTACAGGCAATAAATGATAGGGGATATCCTTACTTCTTTCTTACCAATATGTTCTCTATCCCAGCCAAAGACATAATAACAATTTATAAATCAAGGTGGGATATTGAGGTCTTTTTCAGATTCATTAAGCAAGAATTGAACTTTTCCCACTTCATCAGTGTGAATGAAAACGGAATTAAGATCCTCTTGTACATGACCCTTATTCTCTCCATGCTGATTCTGATCTATAAAAAGATTAATGGATTGGGGTATAAAACAGCTAAAAGAAGGTTCATGATCGAAATGTGGGATATCATCGCCATAATTATGATCAAACATAGTGGAGGTGATCCAAGCCTCGTCTTCAGGTGAAAAGCTATACCTTTGATTTTCAATACGTCAATGAACTCGTGATTCTTTTGTTCTTTTTATTTGTGGTTTTGAACACTCCTAATTTCGGATTTCGGATTTGCAGGAATTGTGTGATAATGACCTTACGGCAAGCCTTTAGCTGTGGTCCTTGTGCTAAAACCGTAGATGTTCTGTCAGTATTTTTAATCCAATACCGATAAGGATTATACCTCCCAGCATTTCCATTCGTTTACCGAGCCTGCCCCCTGCTTTTTTTCCGAAAAGAATGCCCAGCATCGACATGATAAATGTGATACTTCCAATTACAAAAACCGGGATCAGTATTGCCAGCCAAACCGGGGTGTCCGGTGTTTCGATCAGGGCAAAACTGATCCCTACTACAAAGGCATCGATGCTGGTTGCCAGCGACATGGTGAGCAGCACTACCGGCTTTAAGGGATTGAACCCGTTCCTTTCTTCATCCGCTTTCAGGCTTTCCGTGATCATTTTAATACCCAGGAGTGATAAAAGCCCGAAGGCAATCCAATGGTCGTAGTCGGCCAGGTAGTTGCGGATGCCTGTGCCGGCGGTCCAGCCGAGCAGCGGCATAAAAGCCTGAAAAAAAGCCAGGCTGAGGGCAATGATGACCGCTTTCGGAAACCGGATACCGGGCAGCATCAGTCCGCTGCTTACCGATACGGCAAACGAATCAAACGAAAGGCTTAAGGCCAGCAGAAATAGCGTCAGCAACTCCATATGCGTGGCAAAAGTAGGGCAATTTAGATTATTCCTGAATTTTCCAGCCCGCTGTTTTGCATCCTTTTTCTGTACTTTTATGCGCCGATCGCTTAGTCCTTCATGTGCAGGATTGAGCATTTCTCCTTTGTTGAATTAAAAAGGGATGAGCATATGGTTTCAGAGAATTACCGGAGAATGATGCAGCTGATTGATCAGGTTTTTGCCGTGAAGAACGACCCTGAACAGCTGGACGTTGATGAGCAGGTCATGCAGCATCTCCTGCGTCTGCATCCGGCCACATTTGCGGAGTACTCCGACGAAAACGGACCGGTGGCCTGGGTGCTGGTCATCCCTACCACGCTTGCGCTGATGCAGCGGTTTATCCGTTCGGAAATCAACGAAAAGCAGCT
>JAMLHF010000028.1 GCA_023957275.1 Lentimicrobium sp.
TTTTTTTGTTCTGAATGTCAGCTCCTAAAAACCAGCTACTAACGGCATACTATTTATTCCGGATCAATCAGTATCCGGAAAATATAATTTAAGTAATTTCGCCATAAATAATTCTTCAAATTAAATGCTTAGTTATTGATATTTAATTGTTTATAATATAATTACAAGTAGCTTAACTACTCCGGCTGTGGCTCTCTGCTGGCAATATAATCAATTCCCCTTTTTTTATAGGTTGCATAATTGATTATTTTTATAATTTCATGCCATGATTTAAATAGTCTATTTCTAGAAACCTAATCACTATTGTCCGGTTAAAATATGAAAAGAACCTGCCACAAAGACACGGAAACACTAAGTACCACTAAATGAGAAAAATAAATTCGTGCAACTTGGTGACTTTGAGCCACTTCGGCAGGCTCGGCGCATCGCTTTGTGGCGAAAAAGTGAAAGTAAGCCGTAACTTGTTGCATTCTTCTGAAACCCATAACTACTTAGCATATTGGTCAAATTTTATTATTTTTCCCGGACAACAATGAAACTTAATATTTATTAATCTATACCAACCAAAAAATGAACAAGATTTTCTTAACCCTTCTTCTTATTACATTCAGTTGCGTAACTTTTTCTCAGAAAAATTCCATTAAATTCGGCAAGATTGATCCGGAGCTACTGAAAATGACAACCTGTGCACTTGATAGTTCAGCCGGTGCTTTGATCATCAGCGATATTGGAGATGTTTATATCAATTATGACGATCTGAATGGATTTAAAATCAACATGATAAGACATCTGCGGGTGAAGATTTTTAATTCTACGGCTTTTGATCTGGCAAAGTTTAAATTGATGTGCTATAAATCCGGAGACCTTGAGGAAAAGTATACCCGGATCAGGGCGGCCTCTTACAATCTGAATGAATCAGGTAAGATGGAGACAATCGAACTCAGCAAGGATAATATTTTTACAGACCGTATCAGTAATAAAGAAAAGAGTTACAACTTTTCGGTCCCGAATATTAAGGAGGGTTCAGTTTTTGAAGTTGAATATACGCTAACTTCCAAGTTGTTCTGGCAGTTGCCTGAGTGGGAATTTCAAACCAAATACCCTACCCTGCTGAGTGAGTTGAATGTTGCCGTACCTGAATACTTTATTTATAAACGGCAAATGCGGGGATATATATCGCCTTCATTCACCGAATCCAAAAAGGACGCCCGCTCAATCCTGTTCAGCGACGGAAGCTATACCGAGACAGTGACCTATTCAGAGTTTGTGGATAAATATGTGTTTATAAATGTTCCGGCACTGTATGAAGAGCCCTTTATGAATGACATCAGCAACTATACTGCTGCCATAGAATTTGAACTCGCCGCCATTCAATTTCCCAGAAATTATAAGGATTACACCTCTACATGGGATAAGATTGATAAATTATTATGGAACGATGAAGAATTTGGTGTGCCTTTAAAACGTGGCTGCCCTTTGAAAAAAGAAGCTGAAGTTTTGAAAACGACCATTCCTGATCCGATGAAACGAATGATTGCTGCACATGAAATCGTTCGTAATTCAATGAAATATGACGGGAGAAACAGTCTTTATTTAAGTAAATCCCTGAATAAAGTATGGGATGAGAAGACCGGGAAATCTTCCGACATTAACTTACTTCTGATTTCTTTCCTGAATGAATGCGATATTGAAACTCACCCGGTGATCCTGAGTACACGGGAAAACGGGATAATTAATCCGGCGCAGGTTATGCTTTCAAAATTCAACTACGTTATTGCCGAAGCAGTTATCGATAGTGCACGTATCCTTCTGGACGCCACTGACAAAAAACTGACCTGGAACATAATTCCTGAGGCATGCCATAACGGAAAAGGAAGGAGAGTATCCCGCGATAGTCATCTAAGTGACTGGGTCAACTTGAACGGCAGAACACCGAATGAGGAAACATACTTCTATCAGGTTAAGGTAGATTCATCCGGTAACATAAAAGGCAACTTTAGCCTGAGGTTGTCAGAATTGACGGCTGTTGACGTTGCCGAAAAAATCCGGAACGCCAATACTGAAGAAGAATACATCAATGAAATTGAAGCTTCAGTCACTGGCATGTACATTGATAACTACACAATTGAAAATCTTGATGACAGAACACATCCGCTTATCGTAAATATGGATGGTGGCTTCAGGCATAGTATTGACGAATCAGTAAAGGATGTGATCTATATTAATCCCGGCATGGGTGCATTGATTGACGAGAACCCTTTCAAAGCAGAAACCAGGATGTATCCGATCGACTTTATTCGTCCGAAGATCAATAAAGTTATTTCCATGATAACAATTCCGGATGGCTATGAAGTAGCTGAGTTACCGATGAGTATAAACCTGGGAATGAGTGAAAAAAGAGGATACTACAGATACAATATTGTGGTTAACGGAAACAGGATTCAACTGAGCGCTACCTTAAACATTAATTCTTCGCTCATCACTTTTAACAGTTATGAAGAACTCAGGGAATTGTTCAACAGAATCGTAGCAAAAAACAATGAGATGGTAGTACTGAAAAAGATTTAATTATGAGCCTGATAATCAGAATCCTGTTACCGGCATTTCTGCTACCTCTCTGTCTCCCTGCTTACACTCAAAACTATGCAGCCTCACTGATTCCTGAAGAATTGATGAAAAATGCCAATTCGGTAATCAGGGAACACAAAGTAAGCTATACTATCAATTCCGAAAAGGAAGTAATCAAACACCAAAGCTATGCAATAACCATCCTTAACCAAAAAGCAGATAATCAGGCAGTTGTTCTGATTCCATATAACACTGCCGAAAAAATCAGTCTTGGGAATATTATGATTTATGATGCATCAGGCAAAAAGGTCAGGACGGTAAAATCATCTGAAATCCTCGACAGGAGCTATGTGGATAATATGTCGTTATACACGGATCTCAGACTCAAGTATTTAAAAGCCATCGGATCGGCATATCCTTTTACCCTGGTTTACAGCTATGAAATCAAATCACCAAAACTTTATGTGATTGATAATTTTCAGCCATATGCTTCAGAGAATCAGTCGGTCCAGTACGCCGAAATAAGCGTAACAAATAATGCTCAGGCAGGCTTACATGTATCATTCAGCGGGGAGAATCAGCCGGATATCAGCAGTCCTGATGCCAAAACAACTGTATGGTCATTCCGGAACCTGCCTTCCATCAGCAATGAGCCGTATGCTCCGAACGCATATGATATTGTCCCGGGAGTTTTTATTACTCCTGACAAGTTATATTACTCCGGATACAGTGGATCTGCAGCAACATGGGCTGATTATGGCCAATGGAAAACCGAACTTTTGAGCGGCAGGGACCAATTGCCTGTTTCTTCTTATGGAAAATACAGGCAATTAACTGCCAATTGCAATACAAAAACCGAGAAAGTACGTAAACTCTACAAACATCTGCAGTCAACCACACATTACATCAATATCTCAACCGATATCGGAGGTTTACAACCACATCATGCAGCGGATGTTGAGAATTTAGGGTATGGTGACTGCAAAGACTTAAGTAATTTTATGGTTGCCATGCTTAAAGCCGTTGATATTGAAGCATTTTATACAGCGATTAAGGCAGGTACGGGAAAATACCAGTTTTTTATGGATCATCCCGGTCACCAGTCAAATCATATTATAGTTTGCGTTCCGCTTGAAAATGATACCATCTGGCTTGAATGTACCAATCAGGAAAACCCATTCGGTTATGTTGGCCAGGGGATTGATAACCGGTTTGCTTTAATAGTGGATGGCAATCGATCACGGGTGGTTAAAACCCCTTCGTATTCCGGAAAAAGTAACACACTCACCTCAAATTTCAGATTAGAAACAGATGGAAATGACACTTTTCTGAAAGGCTCGTTCAGATTTGGGGGTCTTTTTGCCGGAATGCCTGCACAGATATCTCGTCAAACAATGCATGATCAGCAGCAATGGGTAATCCAAAATCTTGAAATGAGGAACTTCAACCTGCGGAATCATCAATTCAGAATATATGACTTTGAAAAAGTGTACGTTAATCTGGAAATAGCAGCCGATATTCCCGGTTTGTTTGCCGAGAACGGCGGGCGGATCTATTTGCCGTTGAATCTAAACAACAGGATAAAAGTTCCTGAAAAAGTAAGAAACCGTAAATATCCTTTGGTTATTGACAAGCCATTTACTCAAACCGATACTGTAACCATTGTGCTTCCCCATGGCTTTATACCCGAGCTGATGCCCGAAGCCAATCTCGCTGATGCCGATTTCGGACACTATTTCATGAAAACATCGTTCAATAAAGGTGAAATTACCTGTGTCAGAGAGTTTTGTCTCAAAGAAGGCAGGTATGCCCCTGAGAGATATAAGGATTTTCAGGCTTTTATGCAAAATGTATCAATTGCTGACAGTAAACAACTGGTTCTGAAAAAGGAATAAAAAAAGCCGGAAATTCCGGCTTTTTTGCATTATTTAAAGGAAGTTTATGCGCCAAGCATAAAGCGCTTAAATCCTGTAACGGTAAGGTCCTTATCCAGTTTACGAAGATATTCGCCAACTGAAAGTTTGTTATCCCTGACAAATTCCTGATTCAGGAGGGTACTTTCCTTGTAGAATTTGTTGAGTTTACCAAGGGCGATTTTCTCAACCATTTCCTCGGGTTTACCTTCCTGACGGGCCTGTTCCTTGCCGATTTCGATTTCGCGGGCAATGGTTTCAGCAGGCACATCATCCTTGTCAACAGCCACGGGAGCCATGGCGGCAATCTGCATTGCCACTTCATGTCCGGCCTGATCGATGCCATCTGTTCCTGTTTTATTCAGCCCAAGAATGGTTGCGAGACGGTTACCGGGATGATTGTAGGCAAAAACGCGGGGCGCACGGATAACCTCAAAGTGAGCCAGTTCCATCTTCTCACCCGTTTTACCGATCATTTCGGTGATGTTCTCTTCAACATTACGTCCGTTGACGTTCAATGCTTTAAATTCTTCAACCGTGGAAGGCATGTTTTCAATAGCCTTAGACATCAGGAGATTAGAGAAATCAACAAATTCCTGATTCTTTGCCACAAAATCGGTTTCGCAATTGAGCATAAACACGACGGCATAATCTTTGGCCTCATTGGTACGTGCAAGCACAATACCTTCATTGGCGTCCTTATCGGCACGTTTGGTGGCCAGTTTCTGACCTTTCTTGCGCAGATAGTCGATGGCTTTTTCAAAGTCACCTTCGTTTTCCTGAAGCGCCTTTTTGCAATCCATCATACCTGCACCGGTCATCTGGCGCAGTTTATTGACGTCAGCAGCAGTTATATTTACCATAAATTCAGACAATTAAATAATGTTAATGATTTATTTGCGGGGGCCGGGTTTTTTGCCCAGCGGTTTGCGGGTACCGGGTTTGCGTGAACGGCTGTCTCCACCGGCTTCGTCAGCTGGAGTTGCCTTGGTGCGCAGACGCTCTGTACCGCCAACGGTATCCTCATCTTCGTCGTCTTCAAGGTCAAAATCGCGGTCGAGCCTTCCTGATGCACCTTCTTCACGGTCTTCCTCAGCACGCTTGTCGCGGTCAATCTTTCTTTCCATCAGCCCTTCCTCGATTGCCTGAACCATTTTACCGATGATAAGGGAAATTGATTTTGAAGCATCGTCGTTGGCGGGAATCGGGAAATCAACCAGGTTGGGATCAGAATTGGTGTCCACGATGGCGAAAGTGGGAATATTGAGTTTGCGGGCTTCCGCAATAGCAATATGTTCCTTTACGATATCGACTACAAACAGTGCGGCCGGAAGACGGCTGAGATCGGCGATGGAGCCAAGGTTTTTCTCCAGTTTGGCACGCTCGCGGGCAATCTGCAGGCGCTCACGTTTGGAGATATTCTCGAAACTGGGACTGCTCATCAGCTTGTCAATGGATGACATCTTACGAACCGCCTTACGGATGGTTGCAAAGTTGGTGAGCATTCCACCAGGCCAGCGCTCAGTAACATAAGGCATACCCACTGATTTCACATGATCGGCCACAATTTCCTTAGCCTGCTTCTTTGTCGCAACAAAGAGGACTTTTTTACCCGATTTGGTGATCTGCTTCATCGCTGCAGCAGCCTCATCAATCTTGGCAACGGTTTTGTAAAGGTCAATAATATGAATGCCGTTACGCTCCATAAAGATATAGGGCGCCATATTCGGATTCCATTTGCGTTTGAGATGGCCGAAATGTGAACCGGCATCCAGTAATTCTTCAAAAGTTGTTCTTGCCATTTAAATTTTTGTTAATTGTTTACATTCTGTGAAAATCAATCACCGGGTAGCCCTGAATCAGACAAATGCTGAACAAAACAGAGGTCCCGGCAATTTAGATACTAAACACCATTCAGGATTAACGCTTGCTGAACTGGAATTTTTTGCGGGCTTTCTTCTGACCGGGTTTTTTCCTTTCAACCATTCGCGGATCCCTTCTCATCAATCCTTTAGCTTTGAGGGGAGGACGGTTTTCAGGATTCAGTTCACACAGCGCTTTTGAAATGGCAAGGCGAAGGGCTTCAGCCTGACCGGTAATTCCACCACCATCAAGGTTGGCTTTGATATCATATTTGCCAAGTGCATCAGAAATTTCAAGCGACTGGGTAACTACATACTGCAAAGTACCTGTGGGGAAATATTCTTTATAATCCCTTCCATTGACTGTAATGGATCCATTCCCGTCTTTCATATAGATGCGGGCTACGGCAGTTTTACGTCTGCCAAGGGCGTTGATCACTTCCATTGTTATTTGATTGAATTAAGGTTAATCAATTGTGGCTGCTGCGCCTGGTGCGGATGCTCAGGCCCGACATACACCTTAAGGTTACGGTAAAGGGCATCGCCAAGCTTGTTGCTCGGCAGCATTCCCCTTACTGCATGCTCAATAATCCGCTCAGGATATTTCTGCATGAGTTCCTGCGGAGTGGCAAAACGCTGCCCGCCGGGGTAACCGGTATGACGAACATAAACCTTATCAGTGAGTTTTTTGCCCGTGAGCTTGATTTTCTCGGCATTGATGACAATTACATAGTCGCCACAGTCAAGATTGGGAGTGAAATTCGTTTTGTATTTACCCCTGATCAGGTTGGCAACTTTGCTTGCAAGGCGGCCCAGTGTCTCGCCTTCTGCATCAACCAGCACCCAGTTCTTCTGAATGTTATCGGGTGTGGCCGACAAAGTTTTATAACTTAATGTGTCCATTTGTTAAATGAATTATTGATGAAAAACAATAAAACCAGCCGTCAGCATTACTGATCACGGGCATGAGATACAGCAATTTACGACCCTGCCCTTAAAGTAGAAAAGCTTTTCGCGCTTCAGGTTACGGCCATTCACGGATACACTTATCCCTTAAAAAGGGGTGCAAAGGTAGAAGTATTTTTTCTATTTAACAAATTTGTAAACAATTAATTGTTGATAAACCGGTGCGCATTTTTTAACGGGAAAAAGTGATTCACAAGTCACAGACCAGCGCCTGTATTATTCAGGCAAAAGTGAAGTCCGGGTATAATTTTATCGGATTTCTCATCCCGCATGCGCGGGATTCGAAATGACAGGCCACTTTTTATTGAGGGAAGGAGTGGCAGCTAAAACTTCACTCCTTCGCAAAAAGAACCCGGGCCCGGCATAATTCAGCTTCAATATTCAGTACGGCTCAATTCAGAGAAAGTTCCTCACTTCATTCTTGATCCGCTGTATATGTCCACGGCCAAGTGCTTTAACCTCGCAACCCAACTCAAAGTACCGCCTTATCACATCGTCGGTCAGAATTCCGAAACAATCAATTATTGCCAGGGGCTGACCCGCCCACTTCAGGATGTCATCAGGATTCAGATTCAGGTACTCTTTGTGCGGCACTGCCAGAATCAGGGCTTCGGCGCCCTTAAGGGCAGCAGGCAGGTCTTTTTCCACCCTGGCCTCTTTCAGGTGTTCCTGATTGCGGAAGAAACGGCTCCACGATAGTCCGGGAGCCGGATAAGTATCCTGCGACTCCAGTTCGTACCAATGCTCGACATAGGGATCATGAATGCGTACCTCCGCCCCCATTTCGGTGAGTTTACGCACCACCATTTCACTTCCGCTGTAGCGTGTATCCCCGACATCCTGACGGTAACTCGCTCCGCAAAGTACCACTTCGGCGCCGGCAATGTAGCGGGCCATATTGCGCAGGGCATCCCGGGTAAGTTCAGCCACATGCAACGAGCGGGTATCGTTGATGTCGATGGCGGTGGGGGTGATTTTAAAAACTTCGTCTCCGTCCTCAAATCCGAGTATATGCCTGTATGCCCAGTAACCAAGGCCTCCGTCCTTTGGCAGACAATACCCCCCGACTCCGGGGCCCGGGAAAATGATGTTGCTGTGCGTTGGCCGCATCTTTATGGCATTGATCACCTTGATCAGATCCACCCCGTTCCGCTCGGCAAACAGGCTCCATTCATTCAGATAGGCAAGAATGGTTGCCCTGTATGAATTTTCCACAATCTTGGTGGTTTCCGATTCAATAGGCCGGTCCATAACTGTAAGGGGGAAATCTTTCGTATTCAGCACTTCGTGCAGGAACTTCTCCACCCGTTTCCGGGCTTCCGATTCACAACCCGAACACACCCGCCAGAAATCGCGGATACTCGATACATATTCCCGGCCGGGCATTACCCTTTCAAAGCTGTGGGCCAACAAAGGGACAGATTCTATTCCGCGTTTGGCAAAGGCCTTTTTAAGGATCGGCCAGGCGACGAATTCGGTGGTTCCGGGCGCCACCGTGGTCTCAATCAGGGTAAGACAATGCGGCGGAATTTTTTCGCCTATCGTCTTGAGGGTCGCCTCGAGTGCGGCCATATCTGCTTCGCCCGATTTCATATAACCCAGGTCCTGCTTCGAGAAGTCGCACTGCACATCCACCACTACCACATCGGCAAACTCCAGCACATCGCTGTTGAAAGATGCCGTAAGGGTTTTTCTGTCAGTCACACATCGGCGGATGATGCGGTCAACTTCAGGATCTTCGGCCTTCACCGGAGATTCGCCCCGGTTGAGCATGGGAATCTTCCAGTAACTGCGCTGACTTGGCCGCTGGCAACCGATTACAAATTTAGAAGGATTGCCCTCCGCATCAACCGTATCGGCAACAATGGCAGCCATAACCGCGCCGACAAAGCCGACACCCATCACAACCACAATCTCCTTGCCCTCAACGCGGGCAGTTTCCACAAGCCTGCCTATCCTTTGTTTTTCAAGCTCATAATCTCTTTCCTGAGGTATCGGGAATTTTTCACCAGAGGGATTTACCGAATAGCGAATTTCAGTTGCCATAGTAAGTTATTTACGAATAAACGATGATGAATATTTGCGAAATTAACAAACAAAGGTAATAAACCTGAGCACCAGGCTCAAAAAATCAGGTGTTCATTTTTCAGGAGTCAAATGTAATACACTGACAATCATTTTCAGCTAATGCTTATTATTTTACTTGCCCTGTATTTTACAAACCATCGGCTTATAGCCTTATGTTTCATACCTTTGCTGCGTGAGTCCAAAAATAAATTATCTGAATGTCGATCAAAGTAAGCAATATTTCCAAGCAGTACGGTCAGCAAAAAGCGCTGGATCAGGTATCTTTCAGTATCAAACCCGGTGAAATCGTCGGTTTGCTCGGCCCCAACGGCGCCGGCAAATCCACCATGATGAAAATCATCACCTGCTTTATCCCGCCAACCGCCGGCGATGTAAGCGTTTGCGGATTTGATATCAGGGAACAATCGCTGGAAGTGCGGCAAAAAGTGGGTTACCTGCCCGAAAACAACCCCCTTTACACCGACATGTACATCAGGGAATATCTTGAATTCGTGGCAGGTGTGCACCGGCTGGGTAAAAACACGGCCAAAAGGGTGGATGAAATGATGGAGGTTACCGGATTGATGCCCGAGAGAAAGAAAAAAATCGGCACACTCTCCAAAGGCTACCGGCAGCGGGTGGGATTGGCCCAGGCGATGATCCATAATCCTGAAGTACTTATTCTTGACGAACCAACTTCAGGACTGGACCCGAACCAGCTTGTGGAAATCCGCAACCTGATCATTGAAATCGGCAAGGAAAAAACCGTAATGCTCTCCACCCATATTATGCAGGAAGTGGAAGCCATGTGCAGCCGGGCCATCATCATCAATTCCGGAAAAATCGTGGCCGACGACAGCACCGGTCATCTGCTGAACAGCAATGAAAACACCGAACAGATAGCCGTAGAATTTGATAAGGACGTGAAGCCCTCAATGCTAAAAGGATTACCCGGCGTAGTAAATGTGAAAAAAATCAGCGGGAACAGCTGGGTGATTGAGGCAGGCAAAGATCATGATGTCAGGCAGGACATTTTCCGGTTTGCCGTAGAAAACAGCTTCACTGTATTGTCGATGCAGAAGCAGGGAAACAGACTGGAGGATGTGTTTCAGCAACTGACAAAAAAATAGAATGCCCCGCTATTTTCAATAAAATCCGGATTATCCCGGCAAAATGTTATTGCCTGATCAGCTTCCCTGCTGCCGCATTGCCGGATGAAGAGATCCACCGGTAATAGTAACAACCGGGCGCCAGCAACTCAATATTTATGGTTTCTTCGGGGTGCCGGTGCTGCCTGACCAGCACAAGCCTGCCGGTATTGTCGTATAACCTGAATTCCGCCGGGAGCTGATTGCCGGATGCTAAACTAAGCGTTACATAGCTTGTTGCCGGATTCGGATATACCTTCGGAGTCCGTGGCAACTCATGACCAGCGACACCTACCAGAAGCAGTGAATCGCATGACAGCGGCAGCCCCCAGGATATATCCCCCTTTTTATAATACCTGAGTTTATGATAGCTTGATGACCAGAAATCCCAGCAATCATGATACGGACCTCCAAGCCCACGGTAATAATGCTCATAATAATAACAACCCAGATCAATTAAGATACTTTGCAGGCAATCCGGATCAAAAAACGACGGTTCCCAGGAATTCCAGTCTGCAAAAACTTTACCGGTTAACCCTTCCGGAAGATATCCGTACTCCAGGGTATGTTCTCCCGTATTATATGACCAGGAATCACCCCATCCCGGCCCGCTATTATGTTGAAAAGACTCCAGCGGTTCCTTTTCCAGATAAGGCTTAAGCGCCGGAATAATCTTCTCGGTAAGCGTGTCTATCCGCGACCAGTAATTATGACTCCCCATATATTCAACATGCGTCGAATAACATCTTTCATAGGTATAAGTTACAGTATCTCCTGAAGGAGAATCATAGCGGGTTAAATACCGCTTTATTTCCTGATGGGTTTCTATCCTTGAATAAGGGGGAAGGGTCTTGTAATAGGCCAGGGTGTGAAACTCATCCTCCGGCTGAAAATCAAAGATTTCCAGCGCTCCGGGCAAAACACTGCCAACTTCAGGATTCACTTTGCCGATAAAAGTGTAAAACTCCGGATGATTTCTGAATTCATCCAGCTTTGGAATGCTTAAAAGCCCGTTATTCCTGCTCAGCATAATTTCCTGCCCGTTAACCGGGTTATCCACAATGTTACCGGCAGCATCCCTGCAGTACAAAACAATGAATTTCACCGTATCCGTCAAACCATTCAGCTCAGTTTCCTCCGTATGGTCAACTGTTGCTTCTACATAACTGTAAGTATTGCTGACATGCGCATAATAAAACGGCCAGGAGTCGCCCGTACCGGCCTGCGAAAAAATCGTAAATACATCATTTGAATCGCCCGGTGAAAAAGGATAGAAGATAAACTGCGTTTTGCCGTCGGGATACTCTGTCACCTTATCGCCAAGCCAGGAAGCACCATTGGTAATCCAGCAACCGCTATTGGTCTCCCGCATCTGCCTGATATTATAGTATTCTGTCTGATCGCCGTTCTGCGCAACGGAATCAATCCTGATGGCAATAATCTCAGGTCCTGCTGACGCTTTCAGGTAAGTGACACCATCCGTATTCACTACTTTAAAATTTTGTCCGACCAGTATATACGAATTCACAATCAGTATTACAGAAAGCGTCAGAAAATAAACAAATCTCTTGTGTTTCATAGCAGCATCCGGTTAGTCAGAAATCTTTAATAAAGATAAAAGACATTTGTCTTATTAATGATATTTTAATAGTATATAATATCAGGATTATGTTTGGAACAGCAGTATAAGATTACTGCACCAAATATACCAACAGTGACCGTGTAAATTTAAGAAAATTCCTCTTTCAAAATGCGGGATTGCAATAACAGGCTTTTGGATGTGTGGTCGCAGAATGCATTGAAGCGTAAGAACCTGATTTTTATGTCATAAGCGAAAAAAATACATCCCGCAATAGAAAACTTTAGGAGTATATCATATATCTACCACCTGCAAAATCCCTGATTAAATTATTCTGCTGTTATCAAAAATAATTACCTTTGCAGCGCCGGTTACCCCGGAATGGAGAGATTTGATTGATTGCAACCATTAAAAAAAATGCTAAAGCAGTTCCCGCCATTGATCAACTGATTCCATTTAACTATTTACGCTATAAAATTAACTGTAATGTCTTATTTATTTACATCCGAATCCGTTTCGGAAGGGCATCCCGATAAGGTTGCCGATCAGATATCTGATGCATTGCTCGACGAGTTCCTCCGTTTTGATCCCAATTCGAAAGTCGCCTGCGAAACGCTGGTGACTACAGGGCTTACCGTGTGCAGCGGTGAAGTGCTTACCGAAGGCTATGTCGACCTTCACAAGGTAGTCCGGAAAACCATCAAAGAAATTGGTTACACCAAGAATGAATACCGTTTTGAAGGAGAGTCATGCGGAATTATCTCCACTCTTCACGAACAGTCGGCAGATATCAACCGCGGCGTAGTCCGCAGCGATCCTGAAAACCAGGGAGCCGGAGACCAGGGAATGATGTTCGGATATGCCACCCGCGACATGGAAAACTACATGCCCATGCCCATTGAACTGGCACATGTCCTGCTTCAGGAACTGGCTGCCATCCGCAAGGAAGGTAAAAAAATGACCTACCTCAGGCCGGATGCCAAATCGCAGGTTACCATAGAATACGATGACAATAACCATCCGGTGCGCATTGATACCATTGTGATTTCAACACAGCACGATGACTTTGCCGACAAGACCCTGCCCGAAAAGGAAGGGGATGAAAAAATGCGCCTCGCCATCGAAAATGATATCCGGAATATATTGTTGCCACGCGTAATTTCCACACTTCCTGACAACATTCAGAAACTTTTTGACGGCAATTTCAAATTACATGTCAACCCGACAGGGAAGTTTGTGATTGGCGGCCCCCACGGCGACACGGGGCTGACCGGGCGCAAGATTATCGTAGACACCTATGGCGGCAAAGGCGCACATGGCGGCGGTGCATTTTCCGGCAAAGACCCTTCGAAGGTTGACCGTTCGGCAGCCTATGCGGCCCGTCACATTGCCAAAAACCTGGTGGCTGCCGGCGTAGCTGATGAAGTACTGGTGCAGCTGGCCTATGCCATCGGTATTGCCGAACCGGTTGGCGTTTATGTCAACACTTATGGCACCTGCAAAGTTTCAGATGCAGATGGCAAACCTGTCCCTGACGGCAGGGTTGCTGAAAAAGTAAAAAAAATCTTCGATCTCAGGCCATACAGCATCATCAACCGCTTCGGCCTGCGCAACCCCATTTATACCCCGACGGCCAGCTATGGCCACTTTGGCCGCGACCCGCGTTTTGATGAAGTAGAGGTTTATTACAACAACGGGGAAACCTATAACAGAACCGAAGATGGTGTAATCAGGCACTTCAAAAAGGTTAAGCTTTTCGCCTGGGAAGAAACCGATTACGTTGAAAAGATCAGGACTGCTTTCGGATTATAGTGAAAATCCCTGCAGATACAGGTTTAAACGACAAGAGGCCGGAATCACTTCCGGCCTCTTGTCGCTATGTCTGTTTAGTCTCTAGAGTTTCCTGATTTTGATATTCCTGTACCATACGTCATCGCCGTGGTCCTGCAGTCCGATAAATCCTTCCTGCGCGACATTGGCCCAATCGGGATTATATTGGGGGAATTTGCTTTTGGCTACCATCTCATTCCATTCGGGCGTCCACAAATGGTATTCAACCACTTTTTCACCGTTTAGCCAATGCTCAACCAGACCTTTGAAAACCAGTAATTTTACCTGGTTCCATTCACCAACCGGTTTCACTTTGTCCTGGGGCACGCCGATCATATCGTAAAGTGCACCGGCACTGTGGAGGCCGTCGCGGCCGTCAGGGTGGGTCGTATTGTCGAGCACCTGCATTTCAGGAGCAGTCTGCCAGATAGTCATGTCGGGCAATTCCCGGGCCAGGTACAAAATTCCACTGTTACCGCCCGGGGATATTTTCCATTCAAGGGTCAGTTCGAAATTCTGAAACTTCTCGTCGTAGATAATGTCACCCCCTTCGAGCGATCCGGCTTCACCCCTTCCGGAACCGATACACCGCAGGGTGCTGTCTTCGATCACCCACCCCTGGGGAAAATAATCCTTGCCATATCCACGCCATTTGCCCGGTGTTTCTCCATCAAAGAGGAGCATCCATCCATCGGCAATTTCGGCTTCGGTAAGCGCATTCACCAGCGGAGCCTCTGCCTTTTCCTCACCGGGCTTTGTCCCCTGCTGGTTGCACGAATACAGTGAAAACATTACGGCAAACATCAACATTACTTTTTTCATCTGATTTGGTTTTAAGGTTAATCAACGATTGGGTTATCTAATGAAACACGCTGCCAGATATAAGCTGCTTCTCCGGCAGGTGGCAGCGCATACACCGGGAAATGTCTTCCGTTACATCGTCCAGCCCTGACGGTAAGTATGCCGGATATATTCCTCTGCCGCGGCTTTTGCATTCATGGTTTCGTGTTGGGTATCAAAGTGCGGGTGCCCGTCGATCACTTCAAATTTGTCGCTCTTCACTACCCTGATCTCATCGCTGTCGCTGATATTGGTGAAACGCATATTCTCACCGTCCCAAAGCAGTTCACGCTTCAGGTCCTGCAACCTGACAGCCACAACGCCCATCACCACCATTTCATTCATAGGCCCGGAGTAGCCGAAATGCGAGCTGGCTTCCATCCTGCCGGCCGGACTTTCCTTGCATGCCCTCACCCAATCCATCTCATGACTTGTAGTTACCCTGCGCATGGAAGGGGCCGGACGTTTATAGTCCTTGTCATAATCAAGCGGCAGCAGGAAGGGGTCCTTGCCATAACAACCGGTCATGATTTTCCCTTTGCTTCCGATAAGCAAACAACCTCCGTTTGAATCCCTGCCCATGATTTCACCGTCGGGCAACTCCTCGGGACGGGGAGGCAGCAGCCCGCCATCCCACCAGGTTACACTAACCTCCGGCATTTTCAGTTTGTGAAACTTTTCCCTTGCCGGGAAAACATATTTTACCACTTCAGCCAAAGGAGGCGATTCGGTGTTAAACTGCGAGGATGTTCCCTGCACCTTCACGGGATATTTCAGATTGAGCGACATAAAGATCGGGTCCATGATGTGGCAGGCCATATCGCCGAGCGCACCGGTTCCGAAATCCCACCAGCCACGCCAGTTCCAGGGTGTATAAATCGAGTGGTAAGGACGTTCCTTTGCCGGGCCCAGGAAAAGATCCCAATTGAGGGTATCGGGCACCTGCATCACCTCTTTCGGACGTTCAAGCCCCTGCGGCCAGATCGGGCGATTGGTCCAGGCGTGGGCTTCGCGTATTTCGCCAATGGCTCCGTCCCAGACCCACTCGCACACCTGCCGGATGCCTTCTCCTGAATTACCCTGATTGCCCATCTGGGTTGCCACTTTGTATTCCCGGGCAATCTCCGCCATCTGCCTTGATTCCCATACCGAATGCGTCAGCGGTTTTTCACAGTAAACATGCTTGCCCATCTTCATGGCATTGATGCTGATGATGGCATGGGTATGGTCAGGGGTGCCAACCACCACGGCATCAATGGATTTACCAAGCTCATCAAACATTTTGCGCCAGTCGTAGTACTTTTTCGCATCCGGAAACTCTTCAAAAATCTTCTTTGAATATTTCCAGTCGACATCGCACAGGGCAATGATATTCTGACTGCTTACCGCGCGGATAACTCCACCGCCTCGGCCGCCCACACCTATGCCCACGATGTTCAGCTTATCGCTTGGCGCTATGTGGCCCAGGCCCGAAATCACATGACTGGGCATGATCATGAAACCGGCAGCCGTTAACGCGGTGTTGCGTATAAACTGACGACGGTCCATTCCGTTGTTTGTGTTGGATTTTTCTTCCATCTTCCTGACTTTTATGGTTACAGCAAATTCTTCCGGATATATAACAAACTCTGTTCTGCACAATAAAGCGGCGGGCCTTCGGCATACTGCTCCTGTTCAACAAAAATATACTCAAGTCCGGCCTGATCACGATCCATCAGGTATCCTTTGAAATCAACCGACCCGTTTCCTATTATACAACTATCCCCATCATTCCCCATATCCTTGAGATGCCATGTAGTGAAGCGGCCGGGAAAGGCAGCGAAATACTCCTGAGGATCCTGCCCGGCCTTTAACATCCAGTACAGATCGGGCTGAAACGACACCAGAGACGGATCGGTCTCCTCCAGCAAAATATGATAAGGCAGTTTTCCGTCAAGTTCGCGGAATTCAAAATCATGGTTATGATAGCCAAATTTTATCCCGGCTTGTTTACAGGCAGTTCCGATACGGTTCATTTCTCCGGCGACACGCTTAAAATCATCAGCGCTATTCTCAGGCCTGCCCATCATAGAAGGCAGAATCAGGTATTCAAGGCCGGCTTCAGCGGCAACCTGCGCATATGCTGTGGCATTTTCATCCGTTATCCCTGTATGGCTGCTGATAAGTTTCAGGCCCAGTTCAGCACAAAAACGACTGAATTCCTTTGCTTCCCGTCCATAAAACCGCCCATCAAAACCATAGGCCTCGAGCATATCATAACCAATCACGGCCAGTTTTTTCAGCGTTCCTTCCGGGTCTTTGCCCATCTCATCCCTCAATGTCCATAACTGAATCCCTGCAAGAAGTTTTTTCTGCTTCAAAGTGTTCTTGCAAGCGGAAGATAAACCCAGGGCAACCGAGCCTGAGACCAGTGTGAGTGACTTTAAAAAATCGCGGCGACCAGACATATTTTTCCAATTAAAGTTAGACCATGGCAATGACCCTGCCCTCAGCATCACTCCGGATGGCAGCTTCGGTAATCTGCAGGTTAAGCAGGGCGTCTTCCCGGCTTACCTCAGGCGCCTGTCCTGATGTGAGAACATTATAAACATTATCATAAAAACTCAGATAATTCCCTTCTAATGTCGGGATCCGCTGACGTTTTATCACCCCGTCGCTGACTGTGGTGAGCGTACCGTAATGCTTTTTCAACTCCCTGCCGGTTGCCGGGGCACCGGCTTTCCGGCCGTTTTTCAACCGGGCTTCCTGGGGATCCGTGCCATATTTGACAAATGAACCCTTTGTGCCATGCACCACAAACCGCGGGCCCGGTTCCGCCATAAACACTCCGGCACCCAGTGAAACCGTGGTTTCAGGGTAGAAAAGTTTCAGGTCAAAGCCGTCGGATGCTTTGCTCTCCTTCCGCTGGCGGTATAATTTACACCATACCGAATCCGGCTTCCCGAAAAGGGCAACCGCCTGATCGATCAGGTGAGGCCCGAGATCAAAAAGGGTTCCGCCCCCGTCATCATCGAGGTACCGCCATCCGGCCCTTCCGACTACCGGATTATACCGGTCGAAGTGCGATCTGAACTCAACGATCTGCCCGAGGACGCCGGATGAAATCAGTTGACGGACGGTAAGAAAATCCCCATCCCAACGCCGGTTATGATAAGGAAACCACTGCCGGCCGGTTTCCGAAACGGCACTGATCATTTTCCCGGCATCACGGCTGTTCATGGCCACAGGCTTTTCGATCACCACATGCTTGCCTGCCCTCATAGCCTCAATGGCCTGGGAAACATGCAGCGGGTGCGGGGTACACAGGACAATCATCTCCAGGTCCTCAACCGAGAGGATCTCCTTAAAACTCCGGTAAATCTTTGCAGACGGATACAATTGAGCCGCTTCATTTCCGGTAGTAACAAATGCAGACAAACGATAGCCCGGATGCGCATGGACGAAAGGCGCATGAAACACCTTCCCGGAAAAACCGAAACCAGCGATTCCCGTCGGAATAATGTGCCCGGACTTTGCGGTTGTCAGGTTCATCTGCTTTTGTTTTTAATCATACAATGCGCTCATTAATTGCATCCCAGAAGGTACGTCTCTTCTCGTGGTATGAGATCGTCCCCATGTGGGCAGTAATCGCTTCTTCAAAGGCCTGATCAATATCGCAGCTGGGTTGTGTTCCGTTGTTCAGCCGGATGCAGTTCAGCCATTCGCGAAGATGCAAGTGCGTGGTATCTACCGCCTTTCCGTCACGGTAAGTGTAAAGCAGTCCCCTGCCGGCAAAATATTTCTCGGTAGGTGTCGTGATGGCATCAATCTTATCCTGCCCGGGGACATAAGAGAATATGGGTTTATTTGGTTCCAGCAATCCCTTTTCAATCTGGTCTTTGTAGCGGGTGGAACTTCTGTCGAGGTAAACGGTGAGGGTTTCATCCAGTTCCATCCAGGCATCGTGGGCCATAATGCTCTTGCCCCGGTTTTTTTCGCTGCTCAGGGTGGCGCTGTAGAGCAGGGTAAGGTCCCGCTCAGGGTATTCGAAGGCCATATTGAGTACATCGGGCACAGTGCGGCCGTCCTTATAAAAATATATACCCCCCGAAGCCATGGCTGAATGCGGGATGCCCAGGCCAAGTATCTGGTTCAGGGCATCATATTCATGGGTGAACAGATCCCCGCTCAGTCCTGTGCTGTAATCCCACCAGCAACGCCAGCGGAAAAAGCGTTCCAGGCTGAATTCGTGCCACGGGGCCGGGCCGATAAACTGTTTCCAGTCGATGGTATTTTCATTGGCTTCGGGATCAATATCATAAACCCATGCGCCGTTGGGGTCGTTGCGGTTAGTGCAGACTTCAATGAGCGATATCTTGCCGATAACATCCTGTTCTATCAGGGATTTCGCTACCTGGTAGCTTTCTGTCTGCCTGCCCTGATGCCCCAGTTGAAATACTATGCCGGTATCTTTAACTACTTTCCTGGCCTCAAATGTCTCCTCAACTGTCCATGACAAAGGTTTTTCACAGTAAACATGCTTTCCGTTGCGGGCTGCTTCGAGGGCAACGGGTATATGGAGATGGTCAGGGGTGGCGACAATCACCGCGTCCACATCGGGCGAGGCGCATAATTCCTGATAAGTAAGGTAACGGCGGGGCACATCCGCCATTTCACCCGACTGCCCGTTCCGGTAAAGGTTCGAACCGGCGGCCATTCCCTCCGCGGCATGCTTTCCGAATACATCGCAAACCGCGGTAACCCTCACATTGAGCTGCTCCTGGGCCATAAATTCATCCAGGTAATCCCTCCAGTATTTGTCGGTGGCTGCCCGGGATTTCCATTCGTCGATCCGCTCAGGGAGGACAAATCCCAGGGCTTTCATGATATACATGCCCCGGCCGCCCGTGCCGACAACACCCAGGCGCAAAACCGGACCATCAACCAATGGAGGAATTCCGGATGGCAAAACCGGTTTTATGCCTTTCAGCAGACCTGACTTATACTTATTCCGCTCGCTTGTATGAAGAAAAAGCCCATAGCCCAAAGCGCCAAGCACCGGAAGGGAAGCCAGACCGGCAAGCAAATCGCGCCGGCTGATCCCTTTATTATCATTTGTCTCATCCTTTTTCATTCAGGTCTTCTGTTTTTCGCAGCCCAAAACCTTTCCACTCCGATGATGTGTGCAGTGGGAAAGGCAAAAATCACAAACAGGGCAAAGAGTTCTACAAGTGTTTTATTGATGATAAAATAGCTACCGTCAGTCGGGAAAAGGTATTCGATGCCAGGAAAAGCCGGATGCGACAGGTAATAGAAAAGCAGCAACAGCATCCCGGCAAAGGCTCCGGCGCGGCAGAAAATACCCAGTAGCAGGGATAGCCCGATCAGGGTAAGGCCCCAGGCATTCAGAAAATCCACCACGGGCAATACGCTGTCGTTCAATGCCATCCATTCAAACGTTCTTTTCAGGAACCCGCCGGAATCAAGCAGGTAGGCCTTTGAAGTCCAGTCGGGATTCAGGACTTTTACCATCCCTTCATAAAAAAAGTGCCATCCTGTGGCAAGCCGGAGTACGACAAGTGCAACCAGACCGGTTTTGGAGTATTTCATACAGAATGAATAACTTATACTTTTCTAAATTAATTCCGGATCTTCAAACAGACCGGAACCGTAAGAGATATCCGGGGTTTTTACCTGATCCTTAAGGATTCTTCCGTCACTGTAATGGAACCACCACAGGCAAGATCATTATTCAGGAAAATAAACCACATCACCATCCCTAAAGAAAAATGCCTGCTTCAAATTTAAGGAAAAATGCTTGCCTTCATTCCCTGTATAGGAATTGTATTAAAAATTTTTAAGATTTTGTTTATAAAAAATTATAGTCTGAACATAAAAGTTATTCCGTCCACTTAAAAAATAAGAACCCCTGGTGGGGATGCAGGCAGAATCTGGCAATGAATTTCATCCGGAATTATCATGATCCGGAATTAAGAAAATTCTTTCTCCGGCAGAAACAATCATATATAAAAAAGAAAATCCCCGGCATCACCGGGGAATCTCTTCACATTAAGCTAAACAAGTAATCCAAGTAATCCAAGTATTGAGTATCTAACGCTTCACAATGAATTTTCGTGTTGAAACGACAGAATTATTTACAAGCAGTGAGTAAAAATAAACGCCGTTACTGAGGTTTGCAACATCAATAGTCACTTTGCCTTCGGCATTGCCGAGAGGTATTTCCTGAATGGTATTGCCAAGCAGGTTATTAATTTTGATCCAGGCATTACTTACTCCGGCAGGCAGTTTGTATTCAATATTGGCCACTGACACAGCCGGGTTGGGATAGGCATTTGAAACGGTTGCAGCTTTGAGTGAGGCAATATTGTTGACACCTAAGGTGCCAACAATGAAATTTATGGTTACAAACGAAGAATCATTCTCATTGTCCATATCAAAAAATACAAATTTCACCGACGATAAACCTTGAATACTCCTATACGTAAGGTCACCCGTGAAATTCGGAACAAATGAACCAGGTGCAATCAAGAGCGGCTCCGGTGTTTCCATTACAAAATCGGGATAACATGAAGCCCAACAAATGTTTGATGTAGTACTATCTGCAAGCAAAAGGTCATATTTTCTGACTTTTACATTTTTGTCAGCGGAGGAAACATTAAAAACATCAAGACCGAGTGACACAAAACCTGCACCAGGGGCACAATAATGTTCAAGAACCTGACCGGTCACATCTACTCCGGTTTTGTCTTTAATGACTAATGACTGGGCATTACCAACCGACAGGACAAAAGTGCCGATAATCAGTGAGAGTAATATTTTTTTCATAGGATTGTTTTTGAGAAACAAGAAATTTAATGCAAAAACCATGCAAAACATTGACTGATTCAAAAAAAAAGCTAAAAGGTACCCGCAGTTAGCATTGCAAAACTAATACTTTCAACTTCACAATTGCAATCAATCTTCAAAAAAAATATTAAAAACTTTTCAACCTACGGTTTTGCTATTTAAAAATGCAGATATTTGCATAACGACAAACAAAAACTCATTATGAAAAGAATTACCCTGATTGCAGCTGTGCTGTTGCTTTCCTCCGGTCTTTATGCACAATCTCAGCGGCTGGTGCTGCTTGAGCATTTTACACAGGCAAGTTGCGGACCCTGTGCCACCTACAACCCCTCCATCCATACTTTGCTGGTGAACAATCCGGATAAGATTACCTCCATTAATTACCATACCAGCTGGCCGGGATACGACCCCATGTATAACCACAATACCGTTGATAATGCAGGCAGAACCTCGTTTTATAACGTAAGCAGCGTCCCCAACTCTGTGCTTGAAGGTAATTTTTACAATGGACATCCTAACGGATGGAATATCAATTCTGTAAACCAGCGCTATGCGGTACCTTCGCCCTGCAATCTTATGGCTTTTCAGCGGCTTTCACCCACCCAGGACACCTTGTTTGTAACCCTGGTCGTTGAGGCCACTGCGGAAATTACCGGACAAATTGCTGCAACGGCAGCCGTGATTGAAAAACATATTCATTTTAACTCGGCTCCGGGAAGCAACGGCGAAAAGGACTTCTATAATGTGATGAAGAAACTGCTTCCTTCCAAATCAGGGCATTCCCTGCCTACCCCGATGACTGCCGGCGATTACCTGATTATTGAGTCATACTGGGTTTTAGCAAACGTTTACAATATCAATGAGCTGAGCCTTGTCGGATATGTGCAGAATACGCTGTCAAAAGAAATTTATCAGTCATGCAACCTTACCCCGGGCAATTATGTCGGTCTGTATGCCGATGATGTGGAAGTGCTTTCTTTGCCCAATATGACAGACCGCTACTGTAGCGAAACCCTGAACCCGGTTGTTAAATTCCGCAATAACGGCAGCAATGCTGTGACTGCCGTAGAACTTAATTACCAGGTGAACGATGAAGAGACTTTTGTTTATAGCTGGACAGGTAATCTGGATCCGCTGCAGTCGGTTGAAATTGAACTTCCCGCGCTGAATTACCAGCTACAGGATAACAATCAGTTGAAAGTATGGGCGGCCAGCGTTAACGGAGGAAGCGACGGATACACCCGCAACGATACCCTTGTACATGATTTTGCCACAGCCCTTCAGGCAACCCGCGACCTGCTCGTGAAGGTAAGAACCGATAACAATCCTCATGAAACCACCTGGGAAATCAAAAATATGGCCGGAGAGGTGGTTGCCAGCGGAGGTCCCTATACCGAGTCAGGAACGGTCATCAATACCGATGTGCAGCTCGAGGCTGACGGTTGTTATGATTTCTTCGTTTACGATGCCGGCGGTAACGGGATATGCTGTACCAATGGCGCAGGCTTTGTAAGGCTTTCATCAGGTTCAGCTACATTAGCCATGGGAACGGATTTCGGTTCAATGCTTACCGCCCAGTTTAATGTAATAAGTGTCGGTGTCAGTCTCCTGCCGGTTCTGACCGAATTTGAGGTTTATCCCAACCCCGCCGGAGAACAGGTATTCATCGGATTTACTCCTGAAAGAAACCAGACCGTAAAGATCAATATCATCAACCAGCTCGGACAACGGGTGTATGTCAATGAAATGAATGCGCCAGCCGATCTGATACAGAAGATAGATATCAATACTTCAAACTGGCCGGTTGGCATCTACATGATACAACTGGATAACGGAAACGGGATCAGCAGTCGCAAGCTGAGCGTCAGCAGATAAGCACCCGGTTCTGAAAAATTTAAAAACCTGCGGCCTTCAACGCAGGTTTTTTTATGTGTACTTCGGAATGACTCTATAATCTATTGATAACAGACGAAGGGCCTCCTGTTTCGGAAATAACAAAACTGCCCGGTTGCTTCGCATGATTCAACCGGGCAGAAATACAATTCAAAAAAAACTAAAAGAGGGCATCAATAATTTTGTCATCCGCCATATTGGGCAGGGTCACTTTCAGCAGGGGTTCCGCCTCCATGGCCCGCTTAATGGCAAAAACGGCGCCTTCGTTTCTTGCCCAGGAGCGGCGGCTGATGCCGTTGTTCACGTCCCAGTAAAGCATTGCGCGCAGACGGCGGTCGCTGTCAGCGGAACCATCGAGCAACATGCCGAAACCTCCGTTGATGACTTCACCCCAGCCTACACCGCCACCGTTATGTATAGAAACCCAGGTTGCACCCCTGAAGGAATCGCCGATTACATTATGGATTGCCATATCGGCGGTGAAGCTGCTGCCGTCGTATATGTTGGAGGTCTCCCTGAAGGGTGAGTCGGTACCCGATACATCATGATGGTCGCGGCCCAGCACTACCGGTGCGGAGATCCGCCCATCGGCGATGGCCTTGTTGAAAGCTGCGGCTATTTTAGTCCGTCCCTCGCAGTCGGCATACAGGATTCTTGCCTGCGAGCCGACTACCAGACGGTTTTCCTTGGCTCCCCGGATCCATTGTATATTGTCTTTCATCTGCTGACTGATTTCAGCAGGAGCGGTGGCGGCAATTTCTTCCAGTACCTCCATAGCAATGCGGTCGGTGGTATCCAGATCGGCGGCGCTGCCGGATGTACACACCCAGCGGAAGGGCCCGAACCCATAGTCGAAGCACATGGGCCCCATAATATCCTGCACGTAGGAAGGATATTTAAAACTGCCATCGGCCTTAAAGATATCGGCGCCCGCCCTGCCCGACTCAAGCAGGAAAGCATTGCCGTAGTCGAAGAAGTACATTCCGCGGCTGCAGAGCTTGTTAACTGCAGCAACGTGACGCCTGAGGGTTTCCTGCACCCGCTTTTTGAACTCCTCCGGCTGATGCGCCATCATTTCGTTGGAGTCTTCATAGGAAAGTCCCACGGGGTAATAACCTCCGGCCCAGGGATTGTGCAGGGAAGTCTGATCGGAGCCCAGATCAACGGAAACATTGCGTTCTGCCAACCGTTCCCAGAGGTCGACGATATTGCCCAGGTAGGCTATGGAACGGGCTTTTTTCTCCTTCCGGTATTTCAGTGCCAGGTCAATGGCGGTATCCGCATCGTCGGAAATCTCATCCACCCAGCCCTGGCTATGCCGTTTGTGCGCGGCATGGGGATTTATCTCGGCGCAGATGGTCACCACACCGGCAATGTTCCCTGCTTTGGGCTGAGCGCCGCTCATCCCGCCAAGGCCCGAAGTTACAAAGAGCGTTCCTCCCAGCCCATCACCCGCACCGGCGATTTTACGCCCTGCGTTGAGCACGGTAATGGTAGTTCCGTGTACGATGCCCTGTGGGCCGATGTACATGTAGCTGCCGGCCGTCATCTGTCCGTACTGCGAAACGCCCAGCGCGTTGAAACGTTCCCAGTCGTCGGGTTTGGAGTAATTGGGTATAACCATTCCGTTGGTAACCACCACCCTTGGGGCATCCTTGTGCGACGGAAAAAGCCCCATGGGGTGGCCCGAATACATTACCAGCGTCTGCTCATCCGTCATTTCCGACAGGTACTTCATGGTAAGCAGGTACTGCGCCCAGTTCTGAAACACCGCCCCGTTGCCTCCATAGGTGATGAGTTCATGCGGATGCTGGGCAACGGCGGGGTCCAGGTTATTCTGAATCATCAGCATAATACCGGCGGCCTGTTTCGATTTCGCCGGATATTCTTCTATGGGCCGCGCGTACATGGGGTATGACGGCCTGAACCGGTACATATAAATCCGGCCGTATTTCTTCAGTTCATCGGCAAATTCAGGAGCCAGCACCGGGTGATGCACCGGGTCAAAATAACGGAGCGCGTTGCGTAATGCCAGTTTTTTCTCGTTGGGCGTAAGGATATCTTTACGGACGGGGGCATGGCTTACGGTATTGTCGAAAGGTTGAGGTAATGGAAGTTCCGAAGGAATCCCTTCCATTACAGATTTCCGGAAATCAGCAAGTTGCATAACAATAATTTATTAGGTAGCATTTAATGCCGCAAAGGTAATAAAGGAATCTGGTGTGGCAAGAAATTTAGAACGGCCGGTTGAGGAGTAACCAACACGCTGGCTACAGGTATAGGCATTCCATCCGGTATGGTGAAAGAATACCGGTGAAAGAATGAGAGATATCTGCGCCGGTATGAAGAATAACTCAGATCACTCATTTTTTAAGGACAACTTCAACGCTGTTTGCTTTATCAGTTCCCAGGCCTGCAGCACATGGTCTTTGCTGATGTATGTCTGGGCAGTGACCATCCTTAAGACAAATCTGCCATTGAGCCTGGTATGGGAGAGATAGAGTTTACCACTCCCGTTAAGTTCTGATAACAGGGAAGCATTTATATGATCAAGATCTTCTCCGGCGGATAGTAATTTGGGTTTATACCTGAAACAAACCAGGCTGAAGTTTACAGGAGCCATAAGTTCAAAATCCGGATGCTCAAGAATCCTGTCTTTCAGCCAGCCGGCCAGGGATTTATGAAGTCTGATTTTTTCCCTGAGCCCTTCTGCTCCGAAACTCCGGATAACGAACCAGAGTTTGAGTGCCCTGAACCTTCTTCCAAGGGCAACGCCCCAGTCGCGGTAATCGTTTACCAGTCCACGCGTCCTGGTTTTGAGATATTCGGGCAGTATTTCAAAAGTCCGGATCAGCAATTCAGGATCACGCACAAAATAGGCCGAAGCGTCGAAGTTGGTAAACATCCATTTGTGCGGATTAAAAACATAGCTGTCGGCATATTCCAGGCCGGCTGCAAAATGCCTCATTTCAGGGAGCAGGAAAGCGGTTCCGGCAAAAGCGGCATCCACATGGAACCAGATTTTGTAGCGTTCACATATTTTACCGATTTCATCCACCGGATCCACAGCGGTAGAGCCTGTGGTGCCGATACTGGCAACCACAGCACACGGCGTATATCCTCTCTTAAGATCTTCTTTGATAGCCATCTCAAGCTGAGCAGGAACCAACGCAAAATTTTCATCCACCGCCACCTTTACCAGATTGTTTTTCCCGAAACCGGCAATCTTTACTGCTTTTTCAATGGATGAATGTGTTTCGGAAGAACAATACACCCTGAGCTTTTCCATGCCTGTGAAGCCTTCAAGGTTTGTTCTGAATCCGGTAGTTTTTTCGCGCGCACTCAGCATTGCCGTGAGCGTTGATGCCGAAGCCGTATCCTGGATAACGCCTGTCCAGAAAGCCGGAAGACCGCAAAGTTCTCGCAGCCACTCCATAACACGCTGTTCAAGTTCGGTAGCTGCAGGTGAGGTCTCCCAAATCATTCCCTGCTGGCCCAAAGCGGCAGTGAGCATTTCGGCCAATACCGAAGGGTAACTCGAATTCGCAGGGAAGAAAGCAAAGAAAGACGGACTTTGCCAATGGGTAATTCCCGGCATGATAATTCTTTCGAAATCAGACATAATTGCATCGAAGGTTTCCCCTCTAACCGGAGCTGATACAGGCAAAGCCGAAAGTATTTCGCCCGGTTTCACCTGAGATTTTACGGGATAATCCGAAATCTCATCAAAATAATCGGCCATTCTGTCGGCAAGAACGTGTGCCTGTTTCCTGAATTCTTTGCTGTCCATAACTTCAAGCATTAGCAGTTTCCATAATCCCGTTACCCAATTCTCTGATTAACAGCAACAAATCATTCAGATCATTGATTTCAGTGAAAGGGTTCATCAGGGTTACCCTGAGATAAACCTGCCCCTGTATTTGTGTCTGCACAACATAAAATCCTGCATCGAGCAGAATCTTCTTTCTGATTTCGGCATTCAGCACACAGAGGTTGCCGTTATAACCCTCAGGCTTAAACCTGAAACACACAATATTCCCGTCGGGTTTAAGGGCAGGTTCAAAATCGCTATGCAGGCTGAGCAGGTTAAAAAACTCCTGCCCCAGATCATAAGCGCTCTCAACATAATCGCTGAAGAGCTGATCTCCGTATAGTTTAATCATTGCATAAACTTTAACTCCCAGCATCTTTTTTGTGCATTCCAGGGTACGCCCGGCACTGTCGTACCAGGGCTTCTGAGGCCCTGACGCCAGGAGGTAAGCGGCCTTCTGTGCAAAGGTTTCGTAAGAATGCGCTCCGTTTTTAAACAGCACTGCAGTAGTCAGGGCCGGCGCCAGCATCATTTTATGGAAATCGATCACCACCGAATCTGCTCTTTCAATTCCTTTTGTGAGATGGCTGTATTTATTTGTGAGGGCTGCAGCCCCGCCATGCGCGCCATCCACATGAAACCAGAGATTGTTTTCCTGTGCAAAATCAGCCATCTCATTGAGAGGATCGTAAGAACCCGTTGAAGTTGAACAAGCGTTTCCAACCAATGCAATCACCTGGAGTCCGCGGGCTTTGGCATCATGTAATGTTTCTTTCAGTTTGCCGGCATCAAGCTGCATTCTGTCATTTACCGGCACCTTCACTACACCCTTTTCACCCCAACCCATGATGCGTGCAGCCCGTGCCACACTGTAATGGGCTTCGTCAGATACCATAATTACCAGCGGTGCATGATTGTGATTGCCTTCTTCCCAGATGTTATGCCCGCACATTGCCTGGCGGGCTGCGAGCAGGGCTGTAAGGTTCCCAGCCGAACCTCCGGAGGTTAGCACACCATCGGCGGCGTCAGACATTCCCAGGCGCTGTGCCAGCCATTGCAGCACAACCCGCTCGATGGCTGTGGCAGCCGGACCCATCTCGTAAATCGCCATTCCGTTATTCAACATGGCTTCCAACAGCTCGGTCAATGCCGAAAGCGGCGCCGGAGGCACCACCTGATGCCCCATATAACGGGGATGGTGAATATGATTGGATTGCGCAATGAGAGTTGTGTAAAAAGACTGAAGCTCAAAACCGGGATTCTGCAAGTCATTCTTCCAGAATCCTGCCATCATTTCCGGATCAGAAGGTGGTAATACCGGCATCTGAGCTCTTTGCCGGCAGGTTTCGAGATAAGATGTGAGCAGATCAACGAGCTTATGGCCTTCGCGGCGAAAATCTTCAGGATCAAAGGCTTTTTCGAGTAATGGTTTCATTGCAGAGGGTTTGGGTGGTAAAATTAAATAATTTCTTTCCCCACCCGGCCTGGAATGCAAAATCACCCTTCGTTGCCAATCTTCCTGGCCCGAAGGCCTTTGTCAATGTTAATCCCCATGAATAATCCCGCTTCAACCAGCAGATTCCATCCGGCGAGAAGCTGAATATAAGCTTGAAATTCCCTTGAATGCGGCACCAGAATAGTGGGGAAGGAAGTCTGCCGGCTGCTGATGGCAAATACCTGCAGGCCCGCGCCATGACTGATCACCTTCCTGATTTTCTCTTCTTCACTTTGCCATGGGTCAACCAGGATCACTATTTCACCGGCGTCCATAACTTCTTCAATTCCATGTAAAAGAAAGGTCCCTCCGAGGTACATTGACTTTTTACGGGTAATCTCGTTCGCCTTCAGAGCCAGTTCTTCGGCTACTCCATTGTTTCGCCCTGCAAAATAGACTTTTGAAGCTCCGGCATAAGCCTTTATAATATCAGTTTCAATATCAGCAGTCAATGCGTGTTCCAGTTCATTTGCGAGTTTCCTGGTGATTTCTTTGTAATCGTCGTTCAATGCAGAAAAATCTCCGGCATAGAAGCTTGTTAAAACCTGCAGTGTCAGCGCCTGCTCCACCACGCTTTTTGTTGCAGCAACAGCCTTCTCGGATCCGCAATTAAGAACGCAAGCCCTGGAAATTCCTGTTACCGGCGAGTCCGCATAAGCAGTGACGGAATAAAGTGCATCATGTTTTTCATGACGCAGTTTCCCGAAAAGATTGAGTAGTTCACGGGTACGGCCCGAGTTGCTCAACCCCAAAACAGCAAAATCACCAAGATTATATTCCATTGCCTGAAGACAGCCTTCGGTGATGATTGTTTTATTTGCAGAATTTTTCAGCAGGTTGCAGATTGCATTCATGGCCGGGAATATCCGGCTACTCCCCTCCCCGGCCAGAAGCAGTTTATTCTTCGATGATAATTCTTCAGCCAGAGGAATAAATTTGTGCGGATCAAAGTTTCTGACAATGCCGATGGTTTCAGACATCTCACAGCATAAGCTGTAACTCTTGTATCTTTCCTCAGTGATTTTCATTGCTGTTTTAATTAAAATTGCCGGTCAGATCCCGGAATCGTTGTACAGACAGGCTGCCCCGAGCACGCCGGCATATTCAAGCTCCGAAACATGAATACTCAGGTTTTTCAGTGTATTTCTGAAGGCAAATGTTTGCAGTGATTGCAGCATACTCTCCTTAAAGAACGGATATGCCTGCGAAAGTGAACCTCCCAGAACAATGGATTGGGGATCGGCCGTGTAAAGCACAAGTTTAATCAATTCGGCCAGGTGCTTTCCGTAAGTGTTCCAGATTCTCAATGCTTCCGGATTGCCCGCTCCGGCCAGTCCGGATAATTCAACAGCACTGTTACCATAGAGTACTTCGAAATTCCCTCCTCCGCAATAATACTCATAATTATGCTCCAGGTAGGAAACCATCCCAAATTCGCCGGCTCCGCAATTATGGCCAGGAACGAGTTTGTTATTCATGATAAGGCCTGCTCCTACCCCTGTTCCCAGAATAAGTCCGGTAAGATTACTCACGTTTTTACCCGAACCAAAGTATTTTTCACCGAGAACAAAACAATTTGCATCGTTGTTGATCAGAACAGGAATTCCGAATTTCTCTTCCAGAATGTCTTTTAGCGGCACTTCTTTCCACGACGGGATGTTGACAGTATCATAAACTACCCCTGTTTTGAGATCTACCACAGAGGGCACCCCAACGCCTATTGAAACTATTCCCGGGGACATGGCCAAGGATATCAGTTTAATAACCTGATTTATAGTTCCCTGTTCGTCAAACTGATCGCCAATGGGTTCGTGGTAAATGCTCAGAACGCTTCCGTTTTCAATTACTCCGGCCCTTAAATTGGTTCCGCCGATATCGAAACCAAGCATTTTGTTTTTTGTCATAAAAGAACATATTTCGGGCAATCTCCTTTGTTTACAAGGTACAGCAAACAAACAAGCATTGCATTGATTATCTGTTATTTAGAGTATTCCTCCGGATTGCAAACCGAATGATCCTTTACCGGAGAGACACATGGGAAGGTTTATTTTTGGGGGTTCGACTTGTTTTTATTTTCCGGGATGAAAAGCATGGCACCAGTAACTGGTTTTTCCCTGAAAGTAAGCCCCGAGATACCGGCTTCAAGTGTTTCACCCATGTAGTCATCAAAATAAAGAAGCCTGAACCGGTGGAATCCTTTCTCCAGCGCTATTGCACCTTCTTTAAGGCGCGCGCTGTGCGATCCGTCATTATCAACCACCAGTTTTCCTCCGATGTAGAGCCTGGATCCATCGTCGGACCAGGTAGAGAAGCGATAGAGCCCCTTTTCCGGAATTTCTATCCAGGCATTGAATTCAAAACCGAAATGATCCTCTGCTTGCCGGGGTTCCAGCGTTATTTCCCTGACAAGGCCATTTTTAACGGGCTGAGAACCTGCAAAATCATCAGTGGATTTGAATTCCCCCTCAAAATAACTGAATGAGATGCCAGGTTTCATGTCTGAAAGTTGCTCTGCTTTCAGAAAATCGTAGGCTGATTCATCGTAAGTACCTCCGAAAGGAAAATTATAGGGAAAGCTAACTCCGGAATTTGTCCTGATCCAGGTATTAAAACTGTGAGCTCCTTCGCTAATTTCAACCACCCGGGCCCCGCGTTCAAACTTGCCATAAGCATTTACTCCCGTAACCTGTCCGTACGCCAACGCCAGGCTGTGATACAAGGCTATGTAATTGTTTTCATGATCGTGACCAGTAAAAGTGCCCATTACATCACCCATCTCAATCATGGAAGTAATCAACCCCGAGTTTAACAATGGGGAAGCAACTCCCTCGTTTTTTTCTCCAAGGCTTGATTTTGAGTCATATACCTCTTTGTACTCAGGAGTTGGAATATGAAAATAAGCCAGTGCAGGCAATGGATTACCACCGTTGGCTTCGGTAAACTTCCGGCTTTGTTTTCTGTACCACTCAATCTGATCAAACCTGACCCAGTCGTAACTACCCAACTTTTTATCCTCAGGATAACTATGTGAATCAATGCAATAGATCAGCGCCGAGGTTTTATCGGAGTCTGAAGCTTTTATTTCCAGTATATAGTTGCCGGTGCCGGAAATTTCTTCGGGCCCTTTTTGAGCGATAAAACCCTTTTTGGGTTCGAGTAAATCAAAAATCTCTGACCGGGACAAACCGGGTTCATCGTCGTGATTGCCCAGTGTCACAGCCCATGGAATACCCGACTCCGACATTATAGCCGCAATGGCATTCCATCCCTCTGCAGCCGGGGAATAGGTTACGATATCTCCGGTCAGGATTATAAGATCGGGTTTTTCAGCGGCAAGTACATGCTTTATTACCGATGCTGTTTCAGCACAATTGGGTTGAGTGTTGTCCAAATGTACATCGGTAAACTGAACGATTTTAAATGGCTCACCCTGACGGAATTTAAGTACTGCTGAATTCTGGGCAGCAGAAAAACCGCACCACAGCAACAAAAGCAGCGACATCAGCCACCTGGTTCGGAAATAAATAAAAGAGTGCATACGCATATGATCCTTGTATAAAGTTATTTAATCAGAAAAATTCCGGCGCCTTTGTTCCAACTGCCGGCGGTTTCCCAGGGACGCCAGTTCAGCATTGTATGATCAGTACCGGAAGGGTCATCCACATCGGTGTAAATCAGGTTCAGCCTGAAATAACCCGTTTTAACCATGCCGGCAGGAACAGACAGATTAATATACATTTGATCCCCATTGATTTCAGCAGACGACCTGAATTTTATTTTCCTTCCGGATGCGGAAAAAACCCTGGCACTGCCTTCGCCCGCATTGAACTGAAACTGAAAGGCCTGCTGCGGATTTGCTGTGGTTTCCGGAGAAAAATAAACCAACAGTTTATCATGCGCCCTTTGGTCAGACATTACCCACCGGTCATCGGTTATTTTAACGCTGATATGAATGTGCTTTTCATCGTGCGTTGTTTCAAGCGAGAATGAGGCATCATGATTCCCTTTCCAGTCCCAGTCTTCTTCAATTTCAAAAGGCACTTCGGTATCCGTGAAACTTACCTGAGGATCAACGGAATAATGGCAAATTCTGAGATAATCAGATAAAACAATCAATTCATGCGTAGTCTTTAACGCTGCTCCCGGCTGATAAAACTCAGCGGTTGAATTGAATGTAATTCCGTTTAAGCCGGCTAAATCAAACTTCTCCGGGGCTGAAAATTCCACCGGAATGAGTGAAGTTTCACCTGGCTGAATCAATGTATCAATCCGGACCGGATTAATTGAGATATTTTTTTCTGACATAAATGAGCCGCTGACATGTAAAGGGAATTCACCTTCATTCTTCAGCAACATTCTTGTGAAAACAGATGAAACCATTCTGTCCGTTGAATACACAACTTCAGCTTCAGCCCAACTGCCGCGGCGCAACACATCAACCTGTTTTATTGTTGACGGGTTCACCGCATCCACGGGCAATAGTCCTGCGAGATCGAGGTTTGCTATGCGCACTTCACTGCCCCGCACTGAGATTTGCATAAGATTATGATACTCTCCCAGTTTGTGCCCGCGCATTCCCGGTCCTCCGGTGGCAAGTCCGGCGAGCATAATATGTGGCTGCCCATTGAATTTTTCATAAACATACCGGTGCTCATGTCCGCAAAACCAGTAAGCATTGTAATTCATCAGCAAACGGCTGAACTCGACGAAATGATCATTGTCAGCCATTTCCTTTGCCGGATAATGCATAAAAATAAACACCGGGGCACCTGCATTATGATTTTCAAGCCTGCTCTTAAAATATTCAAGCTGTCCGGCATCAAAACCTTTGTTGGCTATTCCTGCAGGATTGATTACAAAAAATAAAGAACTGCCAACCTTAAAACTATACCAAAGGCTTCCAAACCTGCGATTCCAGATATCCTCAAGCATTGGATTGGTGATGTCATGATTTCCGGCTGTAAAAAAGAAGGGCATTTCAAGATTTCCGATCACTTTCAGAAAATCATCCCACTGTTTCTCGGCCCGCAGGCTGTCGGTAGTGTAACCGTCAATCAGATCACCAACCGTAATAACAAAATCGGGAGAAAGTTCATTAATTCTATGCACCGCTTCTGCCAGAACTCCGGGTTCTTCTCCTCCGGTAATATCTCCGGCAACAATAAACCTGTAATTATCTCCTGAAATCTCAGGCGCTGACGTCCATGGATTTGCCCCTGAAACCTGCCTTTGATGAATAAACTGACTGTTTCCGTTTATGGAAAAAATCAGTAATTGAATGAAAAAGATATATTTCAGGTGCATTGATGCTGCTTATCTTGCAAAATAATACTCAGGCGAAATTTCCGTTTCGGGTTTCCCCTGAATTGACCACAAAAGCCTGATTTCCTGTTCCTCGTAGTCGTCGAAATACCGGACTGTGATCGGGTGAAATCCTTTTTTCAACTGAATCTTTCCTTCCACGCGCTTGAGGCTGTGTGAACCATCATTGTCAAGTAATTCAACATTTGAAATGCTGAAGGTTGCCCCGTCGTCACTTTCCAGCGCAAAGGTGTACAGCCCGGAAACAGGGGCGTACAGATAACCGGTAAAAATTATTCCAAAATGGTCATCAGCTTTGGCAAGTTTAATATCCAAAGATTCTGATATTCCTTCAGATATTTTTTTCCCTTTGACCGGTATCTCAACCACTGAAAGAATTTCACCTTCATAATACTGATAATTCAGTCCCCTTTCCTTGGCTTTGATTCCTGATGGTTCATGCAACTGATTGATAATTACCTGCCTGCGGAATAACCTGCTGGGTTTCATTCCCTCCTTAAATGCCCTCAGGGTGAGGGTTGCGGACTGATTCAGTCGAAGTGGTTGTTGCCAGCGCTGAGCATTCTGATCCGGCACACTGCCATCGGTTGTGTACCTGATTTCGGCTCCCTGGGTGAGGCATTCAGCAAAAATGGCCTGATCCTTATCGATAAGGGTAAGATTTTGCCCGACTACAGGCATGTGAACTTCTTCTTTTTCTGCCAGAATATACATAAGCGGTATTTCCAGGTGACGATCAGAAGCCACCCATGTATTTTTAACCTTGTAAACCAGTTCGGCATCCGACAATAAGTCGCTTAGCTGAACAGTTCTTCCCGCGGGAAAGACATACCGTCTGTGGCCTGGCCCGTAAAGTATCCAGGTGATGTCACTTTGATTGGTAACATTGCACGAAAAGCGGTAGTCATCCAGCAACAGGTTGGTAACCTGAAGCGATTCTCTAATCAACTGGCTAATGTACAATCCGTTACCAACCAGAGTATTATTGGCCAATCCCAGGGTTCTGCCGGCAAACATCGCTTCTTTTATCGCTTCCTCAGTATTTTCCTTTGCGAAAACAAGGGTCAGGTTTCGCATGGTCTGGTCAACCGGAAAGGAAGCATAAATGGGGGAATGAATATCTGTGTTACTGAAAGGTGAAATCTGATATTGAGCGCAATAGTCAAGCACAACAGGATAAAACTCATTTCCGTTGATGGCTTCCATGGCCCTGATGTTCTTTTTTTCGAGATGCCTGATATGAAACGCATCAAGTCTGCTGTCCTTATCTGGCCATCCTGGGTGGTTGTAAATAACAAAAGCACCTTCTTTTCCGGCATAATCCAGCGCTTCATCCGGCGTAATATCAGGGCGGGCGTAGTAGTTGGCATCTTTTAAAAACAAAATATTCAAGTGCCCTACCGGCTCACTTTTAGTGTATTCAATACCAGGAATAAGGGTGATACCCCGCCTTTTGGCAACTGATTCTGCCATTTTAAAGGAAGTATTGTAATCGGAGGTAAGATAGGATGGCTGCCTGGTGGTGTGGTCGGTGATGGCAATCACATCGAGTCCTTCCCGCCAGGCCTCATGAATGCGCTCCGAAGGCATAACAATCCCATCGGAGAAAATGGTGTGGGAGTGAAAATCACCTTTCAGCGTTTTATAACCTGGTATGTCCGGAATCTTTATCTCACGTCGGGAATCTACCTTCTGAAAGCCTTCAATCCATTCAAACTGAATGTCGCGCTCCTGAGCTTGTAAAGCAACGGCAGTAAAAAAAGCAAATAGTAATATAAAGGTTTTTCTCATGCTATTTTAATTTGAGGAGTCCTGCGATTTTGTTGAAGATGTCGGTGTTTTCATAGATTCCGGCAAACTCCTCCGCTCCGGGTCCCCAGGCATACACCGGCACATGAATGCCCGAGTGACTTCCGGTAGAATAATGCCCTTTCACTTCACCTTTGCTGATGTCACCGCCCAGCAGGGTAAGTCCTCCTGTTTCGTGGTCGGCCAGCACAATTACCAGGGTTTCTCCATCTTTTTCGGCCCATTGCAGCACTCTGCCTATGGTCTGATCAAAATCAGCCATCTCATTGATGAGGGCGGGAATATCATGCCAGTGTCCGCAATCATCAATACGCGACCCTTCGAACATGGCAAAAAATCCTTTTTCGTTTCCGGAAAGCAGACTCAGCGCATGCAGGGTGGCATCCTTAAAAACCTCTCCCCTTTCGGGATACAATGGCAACTGACCATCATCAAGTACAGAGAAAACCTTACCTGTTTCGATTTTGGCGGTCTCTTCCCAGGTGAAACACACCTGATAACCTTTGGCCTCCATTTCCCTAAAAAGGTTACGGCTGTCTTTCCTTTTATAAAACTGATTGCGGCCTCCGCCAAAAATATAATCTACATTGCAGTTGAGATAATCGGCGGCAATTTCCTCCTCGTTATCCCGGTCTTTGTTGCTTGCACAAAAGGCCGAGGGCGTAGCGTCTGAAAGGTTGCAGGTAACAACCACAGCGGTTGACAATCCCTTTTCCGAAGCCAGATCGGTGAGCGAAGGAATGGAATTGCCCGCAGTATCCACCCCCACCGAATGGTAATTGGTTTTTTTTCCGGTTGCCAGGGCCGTGCCGGCTGCTCCTGAATCGGTGATCAGCTTATTGGCAGCATAAGTCCGCTTAAGCCCTATTACCGGAAAATTATCTATGTTCAGACTCCCGTGATTGGCAACCCATGCTGTTGAAACCTGAGTTAAACCCATACCATCTCCAATCATCAGTATCACGTTTTTAACAACGTCCCCCTCCGGAGCATTAACCTTTACCGTTTCGTAGGGTTGCTGCTGAACATAGCTCAGCTTATCACCATTGCCATCAGTTTTGTCGTATTGCGCCGAAGCCGCAGAAACAATGAAAAGCAAAGCAACTGCTAGGGCAAGGAAAATCTGAAAATATTTTCTGTTCATTTTATAATTTTTTGAATGTTACTAATATTAAAGGGAAACCAGACATTCCGGCATTATCGGAGGGTATCCTGTTTCCTGAAAAGGCTAATTATTGAAGAACCAGTTTTGCAAAAACAGGATTATGGTCAGACAGGTAAACCGAATCTTTCTGCTCTGAAAGTGTTGCATAAGATTCTACTTTAACGGACTGACTGACAAACATATAATCAATTTTTACACGATCTTTTACAGGAATACGGCCAAAGTCATGAAATGTCCATAACGGGCCATAGTTGATTCCGGAAATATTACCGGCTTCAACCAGCAGATCGCCCGAAAGCAGGGTGCTCACGGCTTCAGAACCGGGGATTACATTTAAATCTCCGGTAAGAACTACCGGAATTTCTTTAACATTTTCCCGTATATGAGCCAGCAACATGATGGCACTCTCACGTTGAGCGGTTTCTCCCACATGATCAAAGTGGGTATTGTATAAAGCAAAAGATTTTCCGCTCGATTTATCTTTGAAAACCGCCCAGGTTACGATACGTTCACAAGCAGCATCCCAGCCTTTTGAACCAGGAACCTCAGGAGTTTCACTAAGCCAGAAATGACCACTTTCAAGCACCGAAAACCTGCCGGAATTATAAAAGATGGGTGCAAATTCTCCATCTTCCTTGCCATCCAGACGGCCAACACCTATGTAAGAAAACCCTGGCAGCGCATCTGCCAGATCATCTAATTGATTTTTAAGTACTTCCTGAGCACCGATAATATCAGCCCCGTAAAAACGAATCATTTCTGAAGCAAAATCCCTGCGGTATTTCCAGTTATTGAGCGAATCGTCCGGGTTATCGTACCTGATGTTGAAACTCAGCACATTGATCCTGACCTGCTCATTGTTTTTACAAGTGTAAACAAGTGGCAGCGAAAATATTACCAGAAAGAGTATCTTCTTCATTGAGAAACAATTTTAACTAATTCAGAAACAAGTCTTTTGCGGTAATTAACTCCATCGCATCACTGCCGGGCTTTTTCCAGCCCCATTCCAGGGAGTTACCTTCGTAATCTTCAAAATACCGCAGTATGAAGCTGTGATAACCTTTGCTGAGGGCAATCTTTCCGGTTGCCCGGATGGCTCCGTGTGATCCGTCGTTATCCACCACCACTTCCCGGCCGATCATGAGCACACTGCCGTCATCAGATTCGGTGTAGAAATCATAAATTCCATCGGCGGGTATAAACAGGTATCCTGAAAATTCAAAACCAAAGGAATCTTCAACCTCAGCTCCGGCAATGGATGGTTCGGGGAGTATTCCACTTTTTAATGCAGTGGCAACCGGCATTTCATCAGTGCGTTTAAACTTTCCTTCAAAGTATTTGAAACGTACCCCTTTTTCAGTGGCTGATTTCTTTTCGGGCAGTCGCATCACTGCTTTGGTTGCCTTTACATTAAACTCGGGGCCGGGAGCATAGCCTTCCCTGAATGCCCTCGCCCTCACCTGCGCAGATTGAGTCAGTTTAACAGGATTGACATACAACGTTGAATTCTGCAGGGGCTCTGTGCCATCCAGTGTATATCTGATTTCCGCACCGGGGGTGATGCAGCCCAGTTCGAGCATGGTTTCCCCGATAAACAAATGCAGGTCGTTCGGGCAATAAACTGTTGAAACCATATTATTTGCCGTGAGCGAATAAGGTGCATCAGCATCGGTAATACCACGGGTTTTAACAGGTTTGTCGGTAAGGGTAAATTCCAGCACCCCACCCTGCATCAGCATTTCGTGAGTGATAAAATTGGCAGTAATTTCAGTGCCGTTAAAGGTGACTTTGCTGATATAGCTGTTTCTTTCAGGATCATTCGCCTTGATTTCCAGCACCTTGCCATTATAAAGTTTCACACTGGCTTTTACAAACAGGGGTGAAGAAAGGGCATACTCGCCGCTTCCGGGGCATACAGGGTAAATCCCTAAACTGCTCATGACATACCATGCCGACATCTGCCCGCAATCTTCATTACCCGGAATACCTTCAGGAGCGGCCTGGTACAATTCTTTAAGGATATACCTCACTCTTTCCTGGGTTTTCCATGGCTCTCCGGAATAATTATAGAGAAAAGCCACATGATGACTCGGTTCATTGCCATGTGCATATTGTCCGATAAGTCCGGTAATATCAGGTATTTCGGCAATAAACTTCGTGTTCTCGCTGAATAACTGGTCGAGGGCAGCATTAAACTGTTCATATCCGCCCAACAGCTGGGTGAATCCATGAATATCATGCGGTACATAAAAGCGGTATTGCCAGGCTGTGGCTTCGGTATAATCGCGGCTTACCACCACGGGGCTGAAAGGAGTAACCCAGTTTCCATCGGAACGTTTGCCTCTGAAAAAACCCGTGTTTCCATCGAAAGCATTCAGATAGTTATATGCCCGGCGGGCGTATTCCTTATGTATGTCCTCTTTACCCAGCTCTTTGGCCATCATTGAAATACACCAATCATCATAGGCATACTCAAGCAGACATGAAACTGATTCCTTTTCCATATTTGCAGGAATCCATCCCTGAGCAAGGTATTGGCTCCCTCCCTTTCTGGGCTTTTGAGAAGAAACAATCATTGCATCCAGCGCTTTTTCTCCGTCAAAATCCCTGATTCCCTTTTGCCAGGCATCCCAGATTGCAGAAACCGAGTGATAACCAATCATGGTTCCTGTTTCGCCTGAAGCCAAAGGCCAGATCGGCAATTCTCCGGTGGTTTCATACATTTCAAGCATGGAATGAACGATATCGGTTGTCAACTTGCTGTTAACCAATGTCATCAGCGGATGCCAGGTCCGGTAAGTATCCCACAGCGAAAGCGTTGAGTACATATTCCGGCCTTCCGGCAGTCGCTTTATCTGCATATCGTGCGTTCGAAAATCTCCGTTGACATCGCTCACAAGATTGGGCACCACTATGGTGTGATACATGGCTGTGTAAAAGATCTCCTTGTCAGATTCGGATCTGCCATCTACCTGAATAGCCGAAAGTGCTTCGTCCCAGAGAGATTCAGCTTTCTTCCGGTAATCGTCGAATCCAAACCCAGGTGCTTCGGTTTCGAGATTCAGCCTTGCATTGTCAATACTTACCAGTGATGTGCCGACATTCACGTCAATTTTTTCGCCTTTTCCGGTTTCGAAGCCAATGATTGCCTGAATGTTTTTACCACTAATGCTTACTGAGTCATTCAGCACTATTCCGGATGAAACCAGCCTTACATTGCCAAATGGCTTTGAAAACCTGGCAACGAAGTATATATGTTGGTTGGGAGTCCATCCGCTGGTGAGCCTGGCTCCGGCAATTTCAGTATCACTCACCACCTTAAGCTCCAGATGGTCTATTCTTTCATTGTCAAGGCTGTGTGCCAGATCAATAATAATCTTTGATCCGGCCGACTCCGGGAAAGTATACTGATGAATTCCAACCCTTGGCGTAGCAGTTAAAGAAGTTTTGATACCGGTTTCAGGGAAACTTACTTCGTAAAATCCGGGAGATGTTTTCTCATTATCGTGTGAAAACGGAAGCATATCGTAAATATAGCCTTCCGGTTTCAGGGCCACATCCTTTATGGTAGGATGAAACAGTATGTCGCCCAGGTCAATACATCCCGTTCCACTCAGATGGGTATGTGAAAACCCGTACATGCTGCTGTCGCTGTAGTGATATCCTGAACAGGCATCCCAGTTTCCGCGCCTGGTATCGGGGCTCAACTGCACTGCACCGAATGGAGTGGTTGCTCCGGGATAGGTATGTCCATGAAAGCCGGTTCCTATAAACGGATTGACGTAATCGGCAGGTTTTTGCCTGCTTCTGGAGCAGGAAGCAAAAAGAATTACTGTTAATGTGAGTAAAACAAGAATTTTCTTCATGTCAGCAGGTTTTTACAGAATCTCTTTTAGAATTTCAGGATGATTATGGTGTACTTTGACAATCAGTTCACCAAACAAGGTATTTGCCCATGCAAACCATGACCTGGTGAAATTCTTCGGGTCATCTTTGTGAAATGATTCATGCATAAATCCGGTATCGGCATGGGTGCGTTTCAGCCAGCCCAGGCACTGCCTGATTTCCTGTTTGTCAGTGGAAGTCATGGCCCGCATAATGATACTCATGGGCCAGATCATATGTTCACCAACATGCGGGCCGCCAATGCCTTCGGCATATTTCCCCCTGCTGAACCAGGGATTATGTTCGCTGAGTAAAAGCTTGCGGGTCTGCTGATATAGGGGATCATCATTCTTCAGTGCACCGAGGTATGGCAGCGAAAGCAGACTGGGAACATTGGCATCGTCCATCAGGTGATAATTCCCGAAACCATCCACCTCAAAAGGAATAAATTCACCGAGTTTATGATGCCTGACTATGGCAAACTCTTTAAGTGCCGCTTCCACTTCATCGGCCAGGGCATTGCATTCAGCAGCAAACGGAGCATTTCCATGGATATTTACTGATATCTCGGCCAACTGCCTGAGCGAAACCAGGGCAAAATAGTTGGAAGGAATCAGAAAAAGAAAAATGGTGGCATCGTCCGATGGCCTGAAGGTTGAACATATCAACCCGTTCGGCTTCACCGGATTCCCATAACCCTGACCGGGCACAGTGTCGGTGGCGCGTTCGGTCACCCGCATAAAACTGTACGGGCCTTTGCCATCTTTGCGCTGCTGCTCTTTAAAGGTTTGCACGATCAGTTTTGCCGCTTTCTGCCATTTTTCACCAAAAGGCGAGGCATCACCGGTTTCTTTCCAGTAATGATAGGATAACCTCACCGGGTAACAAAGTGAATCAATCTCCCATTTGCGTTCGTGCAATTCCTTTTTCATCTCGGTGAGGTCAGTTTCCCAATAACTTCCTTCAGCACCATGATTAAAGGCATTGGCATAAGGATCAAGAATGATGCAACCGGCCTGGCGGTTGATCAGCCCTTTGAATAATTCCTTAAGCGCTTCATCTTTGTTCACCAGATGCAGGTAAGGCCATACCTGGGCGGTAGAATCGCGTAGCCACATGGCATTAATATCACCGGTGATGATAAAAGTGTCGGGCTCTTCCCCTTTTAATGAAAACTTTACTGTTGTATCCAGGGTGTTCGGGTAGCAGTTTTCAAACAACCAGGCAATCTCCGGGTCAGCAATTTCTTTCTTTATCAAAGCAAGCTCTTCTTCAACTGCCTTACTGATGTATGTGCGTTTTTCCCTTGCGGGCCTCATTCCGACAAAACCCTGATTTGCAAATACATTCAGAGGGGTACCCGCCAATCCGATGTAACTCAGGCCCAAAGCCGATGTAAGCACAAAATCCCTTCTTTTCATGGCTTAAAAGTTTTGATTGATACCGGGAACAATTTTCATGGAATCTTTGCCTCCCTTCCACGAATAGTTCAAGGTAAGCTCTGTATCCGACTGAATTTCAATGAGCGGTTTATGGCCTGCATTTTTTCTGGCGTTGCACTTCAGATTGAGCAGGTTATCTTTTCCAAAAGGATATTTGTCAATTCCATGGGCGTCGGTCAGATGCACATCCCAGTTCAATGTTTTGCTGGTTACCGCTGCTTTGATACCAAAAATGCCTTCAAAAAGCACAGAAACAGGTACCAGGCCTGTCCAGCCCACAAAATCGGGGCGGGCTAAGAATCCCTGGTCCGGAGTTTCGGGAGAATAATATTCCCAGAATGTACCGGTTTTGCGGAAAACCTCAGCCACCTTTTTGTAGTGCCTGCCGGCGATGTCAAAAGCAACATCATGATATCCTTTGAACCGGAGTCCGCTGATGATCATATAATTGGTAGGCGCCCAAACCCCACCTTGCCAGTACCTGCCATCGGACTGATATTTTTCATGATTTGCCGGCATGGATGCCACAGGATGAGGCCGGCTGAAGGTATCTTTGTTAACCAGATGCTTTACAAAAGAATCCAGTTCCTGCTTCTCCAGAATATCCGTCCACAACGCCCAGAAAGCACCTATACCCATGAAGTTGCCACGGCTGCCATCGGCATATTTATCATAGAAAAAGGATGTTTTGGGATCCCACAATTTTTCTTTGATGAATTTTTTCAGGAACTTGGTTTCGTCCTCAATGTCTTCAATCTCTTGCCAGCGTTCGGTGTAGAAACCAAAGTCAACCAGTATTTTCCCGATAAACAACTGCTGCAGGCAGGTGTCGAGCCAGGTCATATGACCATGAGAAAAAATAGGGTTGTAGTTTTTATGCACCCTGGGCTGGTTATCCATACCAGTTCCCCATCCACTCGACCAGTACGAGCCATCCTGCCAGGTCCGGTTCAGGCGTAACCACTGGTAATAGGCAACTAAAACCGGAAATATTTTATGAATTCTGTCGAGGTCGCCAAAATGATGATAATACTCAATTTCGCTCCAGGGGATAATGTTGGGCCCTGTGCTTGTAGGATCGTAACGATGGAAACAATCTTCACCCGAATCGCCCCATATTTCCCTGCAAATGAATCCATCCGGGTGCTGTTTGGCATAGAAATTATCCAGAGTTTTCTGAAACGGGTATGCCCGGCTTCCATATCGTGCGAACATGGTAATAAAGGCCGAGTCCCACATGAAAATGTTGCCGTTGTAGGCTGTGTCGAGGTACGAACTGATAAAACCGGACGCCGGTGCTGGATCTTTAATATTCCGGAATGCGATTTCCCATGCTTTCCAATACATTTCAGCAGCTACAGGATTCCCTTCCCAGAAAGGCACGGGCAGAATTTCGCGCGCCATATCGAACCCGGGAGATGGAGTTATGGATGGACGCGCATTGCGGAATTCGTTTTCGGTTACAAATACGTTCTTAACATAGGTATTCTTGAACCGGGCATTGCTGTCGGCAGGTGCTTGCGCATCTGAACTGCTCCCGGCTGATAAACCGGCAGCCTTCATGGCAATGGAGGGTGCCCCCGCCGAGGCTGCCAGCAAGGCAGCGTTCCTTAAAAAATTCCTTCTTGAGGTCATGATCACAAAATTTGTTTTTGCTTATGAAAATACGGGTTTTCACCGTATCTGTCATTTTTTGAAACAAAAAGCAGCAAATTGTGCCGGTTTATCGGTATTAATAAAATCGATGCCCAAATCCATAAATTGCGCCCAGGCGTTTTCAGTATCCGGTGCGCCCCAGAATCTGACTTTCTTACCCAGTTGATGTGTTTCATCAACTATGCGCTGAAGTTTCCGGCGGTCGGCCAACGGCAGGGCACCCTCTCCGTTCCAGTTGCTGAAATCACTGAAAGACGCGCTAAGCAGTGAAATTCTTTCGAGTTGTTGCAGGCTGTAAGTTTCCCCGATATTTCCGTCAAACCTTATGAACTCCGGATATTTTTCAAAATCATCAGGAGCTGGCCTCGAACCGCTGATTACGATTTCCACCGCACCGGGATTTATGTCTCTGTCAAAAACCTGAGGATACGGCAGCAACACTTCAACCAGCAGATCCAGTGTTGGTACAACCGGGCTTTTAAGGTCGATCAGCAACTGGAATGAACCGTTATCTTCACTCCATGCTTTTCCGTGGTTTGCAGTATACAATTCAATGACCGGATTCAGATACAATGACCAAAGGGTAATCCCGGGAGTTACTTCCTCCCGGTCGTGCGCAACATATAAAACTGAATCCACCGCCCAGATATCTGCCTCAATCGAACCCAACCGGTTCTCCCACGCAGAGAAAAACGGCCTTTCCCGCTTATAATCGTTGTGCGAATGTCCGCGCAGGGTAAGCGATTGAGCATGCAGCCAATGACTTCCCTGCATCATGATTATGCCGGGTAATAACAGGATAAATATGTTCCTGATTTTCATGAAGGCGGGTTTAATAAGGTTTTAATAAATTCGTATGCTAAAACCGGAAAGTTGGTCATTATCGGATTCATCAGGAAAAGTACGCTGAACCATATGCTTGTACCGGATAAGGTCAGAATCAACAATCATCCAACCTTATCCGCTTTCGCCATTTCTACAGGAAAAAGGCACTACATCCCGCAAAAATTGTGTACAAGCCACCACACGCAACCAACCAAAACGTGTTTATTCAATATATGCCTTCAAAGGCAGTATTATTCATCAATGGGTTGATTAATTGTGCATCAGAACGAATTGTTACTTCAATCCTGCAGCAGGAGATTATTTATTTGGCGTTAAAAATTGCCTGGATCTGTGCTTCTGTGAGTGCATAGTCGTAAAAGACAATATCGCTGTATTTTGCACCCAGCCTCGGGCTGTATGTACCGGTTCCATCCTGGTTGATTTTCACGGGGAGCCCTGTGTCAATGTTGCCGTTAACCATAACAGTAGAAACAGCCAGTTGTCCGTCAATCCATATCTCGGCATTCGCGGTGCGATTGAATACAACGGTAACAAAATGCCAGTCAGCCCCTAAAATTGATTGTTCCTCTGCCGTGCGCAGGTCGGTTTTGTTTCCATCGCCATCGCAGGCAACCGCCCTGATGCGGCCATTGAGCCATGCAATTACCCAACCTTTATTGTTTGAACTGTTCCAGTCCTGGGTACCCATAATTGCAGGATCACTTTCATCATGGTCTGACTGAATCCAGAAACTGATGGAGAAGTTGCGGCTGGCACCAAAATTGAGTAATGAAGAGTTCTCGACTTCCAGATAAGAGATCTCATCAGGAATGGTTGTTGCATAAACACCGTGAACTTCATCTTCGGCAAAACCAACAATGTTGTAATCTGTAGTTTTCAGCTCCACAACACTTCCGTCAGATTTTTTGAAATTTACGATGGAAGGGATATCGCTGTTGGCATTGAAGGTGATGGATTTCATTGAAGGGTAATCAAATCCGTCTTTCCCGGCATCATTGAAATAGAAATGAAACTTAAGTGCTGCCCGCTGTCCGAAAGGTATTTCAAGATCTGTAGCAGGATAACTGAATGAAGCAGTTGTGCCGTTAACTTCAATGGTTGTCAGCGCGGTTTTGGTTGTACCGTTTACCACTTCAATCCTTTCAATTTCGTAGCTTGATTCAATGCTGATCTGTACCATGTCACCATCGCGGTAGGCATCTTCGTAAACGTTGGTTAAAACCTCACCGGTTCTGGGGCTGGTATGCTTGAATTTAATATCAAGTCCGAGAAGGCGGCCATCTACCTTATTCTCCTCATCGGTACAACCCAAAAAGGCTATGGTAATGGCAATGAATAAAAAGGTGATTATTTTTCTCATTGTTCAGCGTTTTTAATGTTAAAAAAGATTGGCAAGAGAGGGGTAATGAAAACTATCAGGTATTAACCCCTCTCTTTTCCCTCCTCATATTAATAACCAAGGTTTTGTTTAAGATTCGTGCTCTTCGCAATTTCGCGGGCAGGGATCGGAAATACGTGATGAATGGAAGGATTGAAATTACGGGCAGGCCATACTTCAATAACTTCGAGTGATTCAATACCGCTTCCGCCTAGGTTAACTTTATAACCGTGCAATGGCTGAGCATAAACTGACTGAGCATCCCCCCAGCGAACCAGGTCAAGATGACGGAAGACCCCGAACTCCAATGCAAATTCACACCTGCGTTCGTTTTTCAGATCAGCCTTGGTTGCATTGGTTTTGGGGGCAAGTCCGGCACGAACCCTTACCTGATTGAGCGGACCATCGCCATTCTGGCCTGTCCAGATAAGGGCTTCTGCTTTCATAAGCAGTACATCGGAATACCTTACAAGCGGAATGTTAAGATCAGTAGTTCCGTTGTCACTGTTTGGATTGACCGTAGTTCCAACGGCGTCCGCCGGTGCGAAAGGAGCCAGATACTTGCGGAAAGTAAGTGCCGACGGGCTTGAAACAGATGCAGGATTTACTGCCCAGACTATTTCGTTTCCGACAAACTGAACGGTTTCACCGGGAGCAAGAATGGTTGCTGCACGGCGTGTGTCGCCTTCTTCAAATGCATTGTAAAGTTCCAGCGTCGGCTGGTAATATCCCCATGTGTTGTAAATTCCGAAACCGCCATTCTGGAAGAGCACCCCCGGAAGTTTTGACCCATCGATTTCAGTGCTGGTAACACTCATGATGTATTCAGGGCTCCAGTTCTGTTCAATGGTAAACACATCGGCATAGTTTGGAACCAGTGAATGTTTGCCGGTATTGATTACCCTGTCGGTGTATTCAATTACTTTCTGATAATAGGAATTGTCATATTGGGCGGCATAAAGGGCAGCGCGGGCCATTAATGACCAGGCAGCGGTTTTGTGCATCAGGCCCCAGTCGTTCGAAGGAATTTCATCAAAATAGGGCAATAGCTCAGCCGCTTTATCCAGATCCTCAATAATCATATTGTAATTATCCAGCACTGAAGGCGGCCTGGGAACGTCAATCTCATCAATACCTGTATTTTCAGTTACAATTGGAATGCCGCCGTTGGGACCGTTATCTCCGTACCAGGGCGCCAGCCACAGGTAAGCAAATGCACGCATGAAATAGGCATGTCCAAGCACACTGTTGCGTACTTTTTCCGACAGTTTGGAGGCCGTCGGAGCCGAGCGGATCAGCTGGTTCGCATAATTGATGGTTTGGTACATCTGCGGCCAGTTGTCTCGAACATCGCGCGAAGAGGATCCATTATCCACAAAGTTTTTGATATTCTGGGCCTCAGCCTGTGTGCGCCCGGTTATCAGATTATCGCTGCAGTTTTCATACCACATGAAACCGCGGCCCATGGTTCCCTCACGATACTGCCAGTAGAAGAGTGAATAAACAGCCTGCATCGCCTGCTCATCTGTCATATTTGACAGCTGATTGGGCTGGCCGTATGGCTCATATTCCAGAAACTTCTCGCATGATGAGAACATCAGCGCAATCAGAAGTGTAGATATAATTATTATATTCTTTTTCATGTTTTTCAGTTATTTAGAATGAAACATTGATGCCAAAACTGTACATCCTCGACACAGGGAACCTGCCGCCGTCAACTCCAAGGTTACCGACTTCCGGGTCGAATGCAGAGTAACCGGTGAAGGTCACAAGATTCTCTCCGTTGAAATACAGTCTGATGTTTGAGGTGGAAGCAAGTCCGGCTTTGGTTACCAGACTCTTTGGCAGGGTATAGGAGAAATTCAGATTTTTAAGCCTCAGATAATCGGCTTTTTCAAGGAAGAAGTCAGAAACCTTTGAATAGTTGCCATTGGGATCTTCAACTACCGACAAGCGGGGAATCTCTGAATTTGGATCGTAATTGTACGAATCCAGAATATCAGTGCTCATATTCCAGCCTTTCAGGCCTGAGTATGTCATGGCTTTAACACCATTGAATACCATTACGCCTTTGACCCCCTGAAAGAACATATTAAGGCTGAAGTTTCTCCAATTGGCGCCCACATTAAAGCCGTAAATGAAATCGGGCATGTCATAAGCTCCCATGTACAAACGGTCTTCATCATTGATCTTACCGTCATTGTTGGCATCAAGGAATTTGAGGTCACCGGGTTTGGCATTGGGCTGAATAAGTGATGCCGTGTTGGTTTCGGGATCGGTCCAGGTATAGGCTTCTATCTCATCCTGACTCCTGAATATCCCTACTGCATCAATCAGGTAATAGGAATGCCATGGCTGACCAGCAGTTGACTGTAATGGTTTCATGGAGTTAACATCATTGGTGTGGGCAATAAATTCAGTTTCACCAATGCTGATCACTTCGTTTTTAACAAATCCGATGTTTCCGTTGAAGTTAAGATTTACATCCCCTACTTTTTCATTGTAGTTAAGCGTAAATTCCCATCCGCGGTTTTCAACTTCTCCGATATTGAATTCAGGCGGGGAGGCAACACCGGCTACAGAAGAGATAGGCATTTCTTCAATAAGATCCTTGGTGTGTTTGAAGAAATAATCAGCAGTGAACATTAGTCTGTTTTGCAGGAAACCAACATCAATACCAATATTGGTTTGCTCGGTACGTTCCCATTTCAGGTCAGGATTCGGGATAGTAGGCTGGAAAATACCATACCCCTGATTTTCACCGTCAGGACCAAGGAATAAAGGCCAGCTGGTTACCTGATAAGGCGGGGCATAAATGAATCTTCTTACTGAGTTGATATTACCTACCTGACCCCAGCTGACACGAAGTTTTGCAAAACTTACAGCCGTAACCTGTTTCATAAATGATTCCGAAGACAACTTCCAGGATGCCGAAACTGCCGGGAAAATATCTGAGTTATTATCCGGACTGAGTTTTGATGAAGCATCCCTGCGGATACTACCGGTAATAAAATAGCGGTCATCGTATGAATAGGAAGCACGTCCGAGGACTGAAACGTAAGCCTCATCCCAGATTTCTTCGATCGGTTTAACTGTCCAGTCGGTACCATTCAGGAAAATTGCCTGATATTCGTCCTCGAATGCAAATCCCCTCACCTGGTTGCTGTTGTATCTGTAATTCTTCTGGTTCATGGTAAACCCGGCCAGTGCGGAGAAATAATGTTTTTCATTCACGATTTTGGAATACGAAAGAATATTGTCCCAGTTCCATCCCCGGTAAAGTGAATTGGAAATGGTGCGGTAGTTCTGGTCAATGGTCCGGCCAGGCTCAAGGAAACGCTGCTGGAACGATTCATTGCGAAGGCTGTTCAATTCAATGGAGAAATCCGACTTCAGGCTGAGTCCGTCAATGGGTTTGATCTCGAGTGAAGTGTTGGAGAAAATCCTGTTGGCAGGATTGTTTTGTCTTACTTTTTCAAGCATAGCCACCGGATTGCGGAGGTCGGCCTCCACACTGTATCCTTCGGCAAGCGCCCAGCGGGGAACAGTACCACCATAAAGTTTATTTCCATCGGCATCATATTCGTAAACGGTGGAGAATCTCGGATATGCCATTGCTCCGAAAATAGTCCCGGTGTGTCCGTCCCCGATACCGCTTTTTCCGTTTGAATAATCGTAAACAAGGTTCTGGCGGAGTGTGGTCCATTTGTTAACGGCCATCTCGACCCCCAAGCGGGTGGTAAGCTTCTTGTTGTATGTATTGATTAAGGTTCCTTCTACATTATCATAACTGATTGAAGCCAACGCTTTCAGGTCTTTGGAGCCTCCCCTGAGGGTGAGATCATAATGTTCCATGCGTCCAACCCTGAAAATTGCATCCACCCAGTCGGTTCGGGTAACATTGCCATAAGGGAACTGAATGGGATCGTAGGTTGCGGGAACAGTCTTGCCGGCAGCTTCTGAAGCATCCTTCCACACCATATTGAATTGCTCAGAAGTCAGCACCTCGGGCAAACGCCATGCCTGCTGAACTCCCTGCCAGACATTGGCTTCAACAGAAAGTTTACCTTCTTTTGCCTGTTTGGTTGTAATAATGATGACTCCGCCCGATCCTGCATGAGCACCGTAAATGGCTGATGAAGCAGCATCCTTGAGCACAGTAATGGTCTCAATATCAGCGGGATTATATGGAGCGTTGGGCACACCGTCTACAACAATCAGAACAGCATCGCCGCTTTATTTCCCTTTCCCCTGATGCTGATGGCAGCTTCGGCTGTAGGGTCTCCGCTCTGGGTTACTTTAACCCCCGACATCTGCCCCTGGATAAGGTTGCCCAATGAAGCAGGGCGGCCTTTATTGTTGTCGCCGATTTTAATGGTAGAAGCAGCAACCGAAAGGTCCTGTTTCCGGGTACTTGCATAACCGATAACCACAACCTCGTCGATGCCGATCACATCTGTCTCAAGCGATACGTCAATTTTAGTTCTGCCATCAATGGCTACTTCAAGGGTTTTCATTCCCACAAATGAAAATACCAGGGTATTGCTGCCCCCGGGAACATTCACTGAGTAAGCACCGGAAAGGTCAGTAACTGTCCCCGTTGTAGTACCTTTTACTACTACGGTAGCACCGGGTATTGTACTGCCATCACTGGCCGATTTAACAACACCGCTTACCAGCCCCTGTGCATTCGCCTGCACTGATATCAATGCAAGCAACAGAATTGTGTAAAGAGGAATTCTCATAGTGATTTGTTATTGATTGGTGAATAATTGTGTGTTGTGCAATTTCACATTGCGATCGCAATGCAGGCTCCACTTACCTTTTGGTTGGACTTGATTTTCGTTTTCTGAAAGCATCTGATATTTGTTAAAATCCTGCTTGCAAAGAAAATTATTGTATTGAAATTGTAAATTAACCGGATGTTAATTCTGATTCCGGACTTTCTGAGCAGACCTGCCGAGTGTAAGTAGTTGCCCCGGTTAGTAACAGCACATTGATGTAAGACTTTAAACTGATGATTTTCATCTTATTTCATCCTTGCTTTTGCCAGGGGTATGCAGCAAAATGTTCACCATTACACCGCCAAAGATATGACCGAAAGGAAGGGTTTGTGTAATTATTTGCGTATTATAATCCTCAATTTACGCAAATACACAGATATCTATATCTGACGATGACTCCAGCAAGTCCGGAACGGACCCTGCTTAACATTAAAATCACAAACAACAGATGAACATTTCCGGAGCTTCTGAAATGCCGGCCGGAAACCACTGAATATCTTTAGCTTATTACAATGCTGACGATTTCTACCTTTTTGAAAGATGTCTGCGACGGTACTCAGCAGGCGTACAACCTTTTATTTGTTTAAATTGCCTCGAAATATTCTTGCTGCTTTCAAAGCCCGATTCAATGGCGATTTCAAATATGGTTTTATCAGAGTCCAGCAACTTCTGGGCAAACTTCTCAATCTGAAGATTATAAATGTACTTATATACTCCGGTACCGGTGGTTTCCTGAAAACGCATTTCCAGTGCCCTTCTCGACAATGGCACCTGCCTGAGCACATCCTTTACGGTAATCCGTTTTTCGATATTCTGATGAATAAATTTCAGGGCTTTGGCAATATAACGGTCGCTGGTTGATGCAATGTCAGTTGACTGACGTTCTACAATTTGTGTCGGCATAACATAAATATCATACTGCACGCCGATTTTACCGGTAATCATTTCATCCATGAGTTTTGCAGCCTCATCCTCCTTTCTCGGTATTGAGCGCTATACTCGACAAAGGCGGATCCGAGAGGTTACAGGTCATCTCGTCATTATCCACTCCCAGTATCGCCATTTCTTCAGGGATCTGGATACCCACCTGTTTACAGGCTTCGGTAATGTGCTGTCCCCGCTCATCATCGCATGTCATGATGGCAACGGGCTTGGGGAGCGAATGCAACCACTGGCTCAGTACCGAAGGTTTGTAAAACCACAATTCGCGTGTCGGAGCCATATCCTGATCAAAATAATGGACTTTATGACCCTGTGACCTCAGATAATGCTCGAACCCATCGCTCCGCTCGCGCGACCAGACAATATTCTTAAAACCGTAAAAGGCGAAATTTTTAAATCCCTTTTTAAGAAAATACCTGGCTCCCATTTCACCGGCCTCAAAGTATCCGCCGGTTATGTTCGGGATATTGGAAAACCGCTCTTTAAAATCCTGGGCAATTACATGGATGCCGGCATTCAGAATCTGTTTGATGTCATCATTATTATATAACTGACCAATAATTCCATCGGCCTCCCATTCCCTGGCAAATTTTACAATTCCCTTCATCCCTAAGGTCTCACGATAAAACAGCGGCATCCGGCAAAAAATCCAGGGCCCGTTTTCCTTTGAATAACGGGCAATCCCTTTCAACAACTTCTGACCATACTCTTCGCCAATATCAAAGAGCAGAATTATCTTGTGCATAATATCCGGTTTCAGCAGTAAATATACATTTTTTACTGTTGGGCTGAATAATGGATTTATAGGTGTTTTTCGCAAAATGATATGCTGGTTTTCTGCCATCCCTGTCGTCCCTGGATTTGGTGGCAATTATTTTATGCAAACTTCACAAAATCAATTCCAGCGCATCAAATAATAAAATAACCAGGCAAAGTATCATCCGTTTGCAGTCAGCAAAATGATTAACATGAAACTTCAGAAAACCATTCTATCTTTGTGGAATTAAAACAGGGGAATCCGCGTTTTTATCCGGCCCGGAGAGAGATACAGACAAACAATGAAAGAACACTGGGACGAACGGTATTCGGCCACTGACTATATATATGGCACAAATCCCAATGCATGGTTCAGGGATAAATTGTTGCAATTGACACCCGGCTCCATTCTCCTGCCGGCGGAAGGCGAAGGCCGCAATGCGGTTTTTGCAGCGAAAAACGGCTGGAAGGTTCTTGCGTTTGACCAAAGTACCGAAGGCAGAAAGAAAGCCCTCAGACTGGCAGTCCGCGAAGGAGTGCGGATAGATTACCTTGTCAGCGACCTGCATGAATTTAATGACATCGGCATGACGTTTGATGCAATTGCACTGATCTTCGTGCATTTACCCCCGGAAGTACGTGAACAGGTCCACCGCCATCTTACCGGATTCCTCAAACCGGGCGGATTCCTAATTCTTGAGGCATTTACCGATGAGCAACTGAAGAATACCTCGGGAGGGCCGAAAACGCCCCTGCTTCTGTACAATTCTAAAATTATTGAGCGCGATTTTAACCAACTCCGATTTATTGATTTCACAGAATCAACAGTGATACTCGACGAAGGCCCCCTTCACAGGGGAGAAGCCCATGTAGTTAGGCTGTTTGCGCAAAAACCCTTTCCGGAATGTCCGCAATGAAAAATAAAACCTCTGTCTTTTTTACAATTATCCGTTGGGGTTGCTGCAATACTTTTTTATCTGCAGGTATAAACCCGGGTAATCAGAAGATCAATCGCAAAGCCGCCCGCATACACGCCCGGGCACTTACAATCGATTCTCACAACGATACGCCCATGTGGTTTACAGAC
>JAMLHF010000029.1 GCA_023957275.1 Lentimicrobium sp.
TGGCACATTTTCTGACTTAATGCTATCAGGAAACAAACCGGGTAACACCGGAACCGAACCGGAAACAAACAACAAAAAAATAAACAACAAAAAACAACAAAACAATGAAAAAGGTAACTATCATTCTTACGGGGGTAATTCTGATGGCAATCACATCAATGAATGTATTTGGCCAGGGAAGTTCAGCTACTGATGATGCAACTGCAACTGCCAGAATCATCACTCCAATCTCTCTTGTAAATACTCAGGGCCTGGCATTTGGAAACATTGCCGCAAGCTCAAATCCGGGAACCGTAACCATTACTCCCGAAGGAGTACGTTCGCACACCGGAGGTGTAACCCCCTCGATTATCGGAACGTATAATAATGCTATTTATTCTGCAACCGGCGAACCCAATGCAACTTACACGATCACCTTACCTGGCTCTATTAGCATTTCTGATGGCACAAATACCATGTCAGTAAATAATTTTACTTCCACCCCTGCCGCAGGCACATTAAGTGCAGCAGGCTCCCAAACCATAAACGTTGGTGCAACTGTTAATGTAGGGGCAAGCCAGCCTACAGGGAACTACACCGGATCATATGATGTAACAATAGCTTACAACTAAAAAACTTTTTAGAGAAATTAAAGGGTGTCGGTTTCCTTCACCCTTTTTTATTACCCTTTCAGTTCTTTTCATAATCCAGTAAAACCATGATCAACCGCATCACAACCGCAGTGGCCTTATTCCTGTTGTTGTCCCTTGCAGGCCGGTCGCAGGTTTCGGTCACAGCACAGGCTTACGCCGAGGTAATGGAAGCCCTCTCGGCCACCGAAACCAGCCAGATGAACTTCGGCAGGTTTTCCACCCTGATGAACGGAGGGCAGGTAATCCTATCCCCTTCGGGAGAGCGGAGCAGCCAGGGATCGGTGATGCTGAACGGCGGATTTGCCCAGCCCGGTATCTTTACCGTTACCGGAGCGCCCGACGCCTCCTTCACCATTCAGCTGCCGCAGGGACCCGCCCTGCTTATGCACCAGGGAAGCAACAAAATAATGACCGTGGACGGATGGGCCTCGGACCCGCCGGCCGGAAACGGAAACATCATCCTGCAACAGGGACAGGAAACCGTCAGCATCGGGGCAACCCTGCAGGTCGGCCCCATAGAAGATAACCCCGTAGGTATGTACACTGGTTCATTCAGTCTTACCTTTGCCTACAACTGACCATTGCAGGCACCAGCAAAAAAGCGCAGCTCAGACCTGCGCTTTTTTCCCAAAAATCAATCAGTTTTATCATCAGTGACTTTTACGTTATGAAGGATGCACAGAGAAACTCCTTTGGCAGTTTCAGTCAAATAACGTAAGTTTGAATCCTCAAAACGTACACCCATGAAAAGAATAAAAAGCATCTGTTTGTCTGCATTGCTGCTGACGTTGTCACTCCTTTCAATCCTTCCGTCCGCTGCATTTGCCCAGGGCGATCTGCTGATTACGCCCCGCCGGGTGGTATTTGAAGGAAGCAAGCAATCGCAGGAGCTGACCCTTGCCAACACCGGCAGGGATACCGCCAGGTATAATGTATCCTTTGTGCAGTACCGGATGAATGAGAACGGATCTTTCGAGCAGATTGAGGAACCGGATTCCGGACAATACTTTGCCGATAAATACCTGCGCTTCTTTCCCAGATCGGTCACCCTGGCTCCGGGAGAATCACAGGTAGTAAGGATGCAGTTCCGGCGCATGCCGGACATGGAGCCGGTTGAATACCGCTCACATGTCTATTTCAGAGCGGTACCCAAAGAAACCGCGCTGGGCGAAGAACCGCAGCAGGACAGTACTTCCATAGGCATCCGGCTGATCCCGATATTCGGGATTACCATTCCTGTTATCATCCGTCCGGCAGAACTTTCGGCAACTACCGAACTAAGGGAAATTATTCTGGATACAAAATCTGATACAATCCCTTATTTATCGGTTACTTTTCACCGTTCCGGCGATAAATCTGTCTACGGAGACCTTACCGTCAGTTGGATTCCTGATAAGGGACCGGCTGTTGAAGTCGGGATTGTCAGAGGCATAGCCGTGTACACTCCCAACAAGGTTCGCCGGTTTAGAATGCAACTGCTTAAGAACGAAGAAATTGATTACACCAAAGGCAAGCTGCTGGTACGCTACCAATCGCCGGGCGACCTGAAACCGGAGGTGTATGCAACGCGGGAGATATCCCTGCAATAGCATAAATGCGACCGGGATACCGGCACATTAACACCAGATTGATCTATGGGAATTGCGAAAAGAGCCGAGAAACTGAACATCAACTGCCAAAAACCCGGCCATGTTAATGCACGGCACCACAATTCTTCAGAGAAAAGCGTTACTTACAAGAATTGGTTTTCTATCATTACGGGCAGCATAAGGATATCCTTCACGCTCTTTTACCTGCTGTCCCTGCTTCTCTTTTTGTCCCATTCCCGGAATATTTACGCACAACCACAGTCGCAGACTTTTACATCCAGTGGCAATTTTACTGTTCCGGCAGGGGTTACTCAGGTGACCATCGAGTGCTGGGGTGGCGGCGGCGGTGGCGGCCGGGCCCGCGGCAATCCGGCCACTGGCGGAGGCGGCGCCGGCGGGAGCTATGTCAGGAGCACCCTGAATGTCGGTCCCGGAGACAGCTATCAAGTTAGTGTTGGGTCCGGCGGATCAGGGGGTAACGGCACAGGGACAACAACACAACATGGCCGTGACGGAGGCGACAGCTGGTTCGGATCGGCTTCAACAATCATCGCCAAAGGCGGCGCCGGCGGGCAAAGTGCCGGAAATGTCAATAATTCAAACGGGCTCCCTGGAATTGGCTCTTCCTTTGGTTGCATTGGCGATATAGTCTATGCCGGAGGAAGTGGTTCACAGGGGGACTATACCAGTGGAAGCGGTTACAGCGGCGCCGGTGGCGGCGGCGCGGGATCAACCGGCCCGGGAGGCAATGCCATCAACGGGTCGGGCGGCACCGGCACATCCCTGAATGGCGGCAATGGCGCCAACGGTGTCGGGAACAACAGTGTCGGCTCAGCCGGCAGCGCTTATGGCGGAGGTGGATCAGGTGGAAAAGCCAATACCAGTAGTGACCGCAACGGCGGCAGCGGTGCAAACGGACTGGTGCTGGTAAGCTGGACGCTACCCCCTTCACTAATTTCATCTTCATCAGGAATCGACTTTGGATTTATCCCTGCCGGAACCGTTTCTTCTGCAATATCTTATTCTATCAGCAGTCCCTACCTGATTGGCGCGCCGGGTAATATTTCCGTTACAGCACCTTCAGGTTTCGAAATTTCCCTTTCATCTTCTTCCGGCTTCGGATCTTCCCTGAACATTCCTTTCACTGGCAGTATACTGGAATCCACGACCATTTACGTCAGGTTTGCCCCGACAATATCCAACACGGTTTATAACGGATCCATCAGCCATTCGGGAGGAGGTGCCAGCCTGGAATTGGCCGTTACGGGAAGCACCATTCCTGCGTATTGCACCCCCACCTATTCCATAGGAACCAACGACGGAGATTATATTTCACTCGTTCAACTGGGCAGCATCAACAATGCTACCGGCCGCCTCGCAGCACCATACTATTTTTATTACAGCGATTTATCCACCGACCTTACGGCTGGCGCTTCGTACACCATTACTTTAAGTGCGGGGACCTATCCCTCAGCCAATAACATTACGGTCTGGATAGATTACAACCAGGACGGTGTTTTTGAAGAATCTGAAAAACTGGGCAATGTAACCCTGGGGGCCGCCCCGGCCACGGGAACCATCAATTTCACAATACCTGCAGGAGCAGTCAGCGGCACTACCCGCATGCGGGTGCGCGAGGTCTGGAACACTTCTAACCAGGACCCCTGCACAGGTTATTCATACGGAGAAGCAGAAGATTACAATGTAAATATCCTTACATGTGACCTTTCCGTATCTGCAATCGCTACGGAGACCTGCCTGGGTTCACCTTCCGGAACCGGCACCATTACTGCCGAAGGCATCGACGGGACACCTCCGTACATGTACAGCCTCAACGGAGGTGCTTACCAATCATCAAATATTTTTACAGGATTGGCTGCAGGTTCTTATGTGGTTACAGTAAAGGATTTTAATAATTGCGAAGCTTCAACCACCGTCTCTGTAAGTGATCCGTCAATTTCGGGCGACGATCAGACTATTGCCGGTACAGATGCCTGGAAAGGACACCTTTATGACGGGACGAATTTCAACAGTTATATGGGTCATTTTGATGAAGCAGAACTGTTTGACCAGAATTTCGGAGGAAACCAAAATTGCTTCGAAGTCATTTCCGGCGCAACGACCCGATCAGTTTACACCGAAACCTTCTCGGTGCGTTACCGGATGAATTCCACCGGAAAGGGGCTCTATATTGCCGATTTTGGTTCAGACGACGGAAGCCGCCTGTTTGTGGACGGCCAGGAGGTTTATGACGACTGGAGTGACCATTCCTTCCGCTCACGCCCCCGGGTGCTGTTCAGTTTGAGCGGCAGCAGCAATCTGGCTTATGAATTTTACGAAAACGGCGGCGCCAACCGCGTGGTCTTCCAGAATCTCACCCAATTAATAGAAAACAGCCTGACTGTCAACACGGAACAAACTCTCTGCACCGGAGAGACGGGCGCTGCCATCAGCGGTGATGCATTCGGAGCCCTGCCCTCAGGCATTTCACTTTCGGGCACCGGTTATCAATGGACCTACAGCACATCGCCCGAAGGAGCACGCACGGCCATCACCGGCGCCACTGCGGCCAACTATGCGCCTAACACAGCGACAGCTCCTTTCAATGTGCCGGGAACTTATTATATTTATCGCAATGCCAGCCTGAGGAGTACCAACAATGTATCACCCAACCCTTACATTGCGGTCAACGAATCCAATGCGGCCGTCATCACCGTGGGAGTACCTCCTGAAATCACTGTACAACCGGAGGATCAAACGGTTTGTCAGGGCGATCCGGCCGTTTTTGAAGTCACTGCTTCCGGAGCCGGACTTTCATACCAGTGGTACACCGGCAACGGATCCTCTTGGTGGCCGCTGAATGAAGGCGGAAATTACGCCGGCACCAATACTGCCTCGCTCACCATCAGCAATACCGACACCTGGATGAGCGGACAGCAATTCCGCGTAGTGGTAAGCCGAAGCGCAGGCTGCCAGACTACTTCCGATGCAGCCACCCTGACGGTGAATGCCTCTCCTTCCATATGGAATCAACCACAGAGCCAAACCCTGTGCGAAAACGGTAACACCTTCTTCGATGTCAATTCTTCCGGAACGGCATTTCAATGGCAGGTCAATGCCGGAGGTGCCGGGTGGACAGATGTTACGGATGAGCCGCCATATTCAGGATCAAATACCCGGACCCTTCAACTGACAAATACCCCGGCCCTCCTTTCGGGCAATATTTACCGGGTAATCGTATCTACCGGGAGCTGTTCAGTCGTTTCCGAGGAAGTGTCCCTCACGGTAAATTCATTACCTGTGATTGTTGATCATCCTCAGCCGGCCGTATCCTGCGTCAACGGTGATGCCATATTTGAAGTCACCGCCTCAGGAGAAGAACTAACCTACCAATGGCAGACATTCGGAGGCAGTTGGTACAATATCAGTGATGGAGGGATGTATGCCGGCACATCTACCAATCAGTTGACTGTGATGAATACCCAGATGTGGCAGGATGGCTATCGTTTCAGGGTTTTGGTTGGTTCAGCCTCCGTATGCACTGCGGTAAGCGATGAAGCCGGTCTTACGGTTACCAGCCAGCCCGACATTTCCATTATATATCCGGGAACCCCTTACTGTAACGGCATTACGAATCCGCAACCTGTGGTCATCAACGGCCCAATGGGGGGAATCTTCTCTGCCATACCCGCAGGTCTTGCGCTGGATGCCGTTACCGGTGACATCACCCCATCGGCAAGTGCACCAGGCTCTTATACCGTAACATATTTCTACGCGGGTTGCGGCGGACTGACCGCCACCACCACGGTTGAAATCACTGAAGGTTTACCTGCTGCTGTGAGCATCACTGCCGATCCGAACCCCTTCTGTCAGGGCGCTGCCGTAACATTTACCGCCACCCCGTCAAACGGCGGACAAAACCCCGTTTATCAGTGGAAACATAACGGCATCAATGCCGGACAAAACAGCCCGGTCTGGATTCTTGAAAATCCGCAAGCCGGCGATGTCGTTTACTGCGAGATGATATCCGATGATCCATGTTCCGGTGGAAATGTGGTCACTTCAAACACCCTTGTATTGTCAGCTGCTGCTGCCCTCAGCAACAACAGCCTGAATATTGAATACGGCAATCATGGATCGGTATGCGCCACAGCCAATGAAAACTCAAGCGCCAACATGAGTGCTCCGGCGGGAACTGTTATCGTGCATATTGAATTTGCCAGCTATGGCACACCAAACGGCAGCTGCAACAACTTTACCTATGGCAGTTGCCATGCAAATACCAGTTTTAGCGTTGCCGAGACCTACCTCCTGGGCAACAACAGCGCCGTAATTCCCGCGACCAACGGCGTTTTCGGTGATCCCTGCGTCGGAACTTACAAAAGACTTTACATCCAGGCGATCTACGGAGAACCCATCTGTACCGGGTCCACGCCCGGCCAGATCAGCGGATCCATGCCTGCCGGCGGCGATGGAAACTACACCTATCTCTGGGAAAGCAGCACCACGGGACCATTGACCGGATTCGCCCCTGCCCCCGGGATCAACGACCAGCAACATTATACCCCCGAACCACTGAGTGCCACAACCTGGTTCCGGCGCACCGTCTATTCTGCCGGATGTTCAGATATTTCAAGGGTGATGCTGATTCCCGTTTCGGGACAAAATACCTGGACGGGAGATACAGACACCGACTGGAACAATCCGGGAAACTGGAGTTGCTATATTCCCAACCTGACCACCGATGTCACACTGAGCAGCGGACTATCGAATTATCCGGTTCTTTCCGCGGGCAGCCCGGGCATGGTCAGAAACCTGACCATTGAATCCGGCGCTTCACTGACTGTTTCCGGAAATACGATGCAGATTGCCGGAGCAATCAGCAATAACGGGACTTTTGATGCCACAGCAGGGAGCATCGACATGAAAGGGAGTGTGCTGCAGGTAATTCCTCCGTCCACCTTCCTGATCAATACCATCAAAGATCTGATCATCAGCAACAGTCAGGGAGTATCCCTGACAGGCGAACTGAACATACTGGGCTATGTAAAAGCCGCGGAGGGCGACCTTAACGCGGACGGCCACCTGACCCTGATCTCCTCCGAAACACAAACCGCCCTGATTGACGGAAGCGGAAATGGCGAAGTTACCGGCGAGGTGCACATGCAGAGATACCTCTCATCCGCTTTCGGATATAAATATGTGGGTTCTCCATTTTCGGATGCAACGGTAGCAGGGTTCGGCGAAGAGACCGACCTGGGCGCATCCTTTGCTGAATTTTACCGTTACGATGAAGACCGTGAGTCAACAGGCTGGGTTGCTTATACCGATCCGGCGGCTCCTCTTTCTCCCATGTCCGGCTACGCGGCCAATACAGGCTCAACGCCAGCCCCGATGCTGATGAGCCTGACAGGCCGGGTGAACAACGGAGTGCTGACGCCGGTCGCCCTTTACAATCATGACAAAACATACACCAGAGGTTTCAATCTGGTCGGGAACCCCTACCCTTCGCCCATCAACTGGGATGCTGCTGAAGGATGGGTGCGTTCAAATATTGATGATGCCGTTTATTTCTTTGATGCAGGCGGCGCCGACCGTTATACAGGGACTTACAGCACCTACATCAACGGCATATCAAGCGATGGTTCGGCCGGGCCAGTGATAGCTTCCATGCAGGGATTCTTTGTGCATGTGAGTGACGGCGCTTATCCGGTGGAAGGTCAGTTTGGCATGGATAACCGGGTAAGGGTGAATAACCTGTCTGCGGCATATCATAAAAACACTGAAACCGGGTACCGGCCCCTGATCAGGCTGAGTGCAGCCTATGAATCGTCGGAGGAAAATATCGACCACCTTGCCGTGTATTTTGTTGAAAATGCAACATCCGGGTTTGATTCCGGCCTTGACGCCATCAAACTCGAAAACACAGACCCCGAAGTACCCAATTTTTATTCAATTACAGAATGCGGACGAAGACTCTCCATCGGCGCCTGGCCACTCTCGCAGGCGCATGAGATTCCCCTGGGGATTAAAACGGAGAAGCAGGGAATGCTTACCTTTAGCCTGATTTCGGAAGAGAACCTGCCGCAGGGAAAACGGGTATATTTAAAAGACAAGGCAAACGGCACGGTTCAGGACCTTAAACTGAAGTCCGCCTATAAAACCAGCCTGGCGGCGGGTGAAGTGAATGAGCGGTTTACGCTGTTACTCAGTGATTATGACCTTTCGCAGGAAACCTTCGGCAGTGGCAGTGCGGATGCGGTGGTCAGGGACGGATTGATTTATGCGGTTGTAAGGCTCAGGGACGAGCAGGTTGTAGTTAAGCTGCACAATATGGCCGGTCAGCAGCTTACGGAGCTTACCCTTTACGGAGAAGGCGAGCACAGGCTGGGGCAGGCACCCGCTCCGGGCGTTTACATCATAAGTGTATTCACCGGTATGGGAACCATTTCTAAAAAGATTCTGGTACAATGATAAACACGCAGATAAGAACCATTTATAAGATATCCATTCAACTGCTGTTAATGATGCTGCTGGCTTTCACCGCCAGGGGGCAGGAAGATCCGCCCCGTCCGATGAAGGTTTCAACTTACCAGCACCTGAGTTTTGGCGCATTCATCAACGGCAGCAGCGGAGGGACCATCACCATCGATCCGGGGGGCTCACGCAACATCACCGGAGATATTATCCCCATCTATCATGGATATCAGTACCATCCGGCAATTTTTGAAGTGGAAGCCAACGCAGGTGTGGTCATCAGCATATTAAACGGCCCCGACATTACCCTTACCGGCAGCAATGGCGGCAGCATGCAGCTGCACCTCGGACAAAGCCTGCCCGTTTCGCCCTTTATCAATTCCACTCATCCGCCTTTCAAAACACAAATCATGGTAGGCGGCACGCTGATGGTGGGAAATTTCCTGGCAAACCCTCCCGGGGATTACACCGGGCAGTTCTTTATTACCTTTATTCAGGAATAATCACGATAGGCTGATCCGGCAATGACACTACCCCGCAACAGCACAAATACCCGACCCCGGCCGGTCTTATGGAAAAGGGCGGCGGTTGCGCTGATGCTGACCTTTGTAACCATATTCAATGCCATGGCGCAGGAAGAGCCTGAATACGATGAGATCGGAATTTTTCTGATGATTCAGGGGATAGGCGGGTTTGAAATGGATGCCATTTACATGAATGACAAGCTATATCTTCCGGTTGGCGGGCTTTTCGGTTTTCTGAAAATTAACCACGAGCTATCAAAAAATTATGATTCGGTGAGCGGCTTTTTCCTGAATGAGCAGAACCGGTATCTTATTTCCTATACAGGACAAACCGCAACCGTTGGCAACGAAAAATACCCGCTTGACAAAACAAACCTTTTAAGGACAGCTGACGGGCTGTACATGCGAACCGATGTCTTCGGAAAGATTTTCGGCCTTAACCTGAATTTTAATTTCAGGTCATTGTCCATAGAACTGAAGACACACCATGAATTGCCCATCATCAAGGAACTGAGACTGGCCACGATGCGTAAAAACGTAAACCGCCTGAAAGGGGAAGTTACCGTGGACACCACCCTCAAAAGACAATATCATCCGGCAAGGGGAGGAATGGTTGACTGGTCAGTGATCTCGTCGCAGACCGAAGGAGGCAGAAGCGATACCCGGGCCAGCCTGGGCATGGGCGCTGAACTGCTGGGCGGCGAAACCAATATCATACTCAACTACTCCAGCCGCACAGGATTCGAAGAGCGGCAGCAACAATACAGATGGCGCTGGGCCAATAATGATGCCCGGGCCGTCAGGCAAATAACGGCCGGAAAGATACAACCCCGTTCTATCTCCTCTATTTACGCTCCGGTGATTGGCGTTTCGGCGACCAATACCCCCACCACTTTCAGAAAATCATTCGGCAGCTACCTGCTGAGCGACTATACTGAACCCGGATGGACGGTTGAACTGTTTATCAACAATGTGATCGTTGATTTTACCACGGCCGATGCTTCGGGATTTTTCAGTTTTGAAGTTCCGCTGGTTTACGGCATTTCCGAGATTATCCTGAAGTTTTACGGACCATGGGGAGAAGAAAGAATCCGGGAACAAACCCTGAATATCCCCTATAACTTTCTTCCCAAAGGTACACTTGAGTATAACGTCAGCAGCGGTATCGTCAGGGACACAACCAATGCGCTTTATACCCGTACCGAAGCGGGGGTCGGAGTTCACCGGAATTTAACGGTTGGCGGGGGTATTGAGTACCTTTCTTCCGTCAGGAGCGGCAGTTCCATCCCGTTCCTGAATACTTCATTACGCTTCCTGAAAAATTTTATGTTTACCGGAGAATATGCCCATGGAGTCAGAACCCGCGGCCTGCTGAATTACCGCCTGCCTTCCAGTCTGATTATGGAACTGGATTACACCCGCTATGCGCCCGGTCAGCAAGCCATCAGCTTCAATTACCTTGAGGAGCGGAAAGCAAGCCTTTCCATGCCGGTCAGGCTGGGAACCTTCCGTAGTTTTGCCAGGGTAGGATTCAGGCAGAATGTGTTGGAACAGCTTACCTTTTCATCTGCCGAAGCAATGTTATCCTCCTATTTCGGGAATGTAAGTGCGAATGTCTCCGGATTCGCAACCTGGATCACCAAAGGCAGTCCTTACATTTACTCCAATATTTCACTTGGATTAAGGATGGGGCGCAACACCAACTTCAGGCCCCAGGCCCAGCTTGACATTACAAATAAAAAGCTTGTTTCGTTAAAAGCAGAACTGGAACATACTTTCTCACAAAAAGCCCATCTCTCACTTATTTATGAAGAGAATCTCCGCTCGGTTTACCGGAGTGTGGAACTGGCATTCAGATACGACCTGAATTTTGCCCAGACCTCAGCTTCAGCAAGGATAGCCAACAAACGCCTGTATACCACCGAAAGTGCAAGGGGTAGTTTTGCCTTTGGCAGCGGGAACGGCGCAGTGCTTGCCGACAGCCGTTCAAAAATCGGCCGCGCCGGCATCACCATTGAGCCTTTCCTTGATATGAATCACAACGAAAAACGCGATGCCGGAGAAGCTGTCATCGAAGGGCTGAATGTCAGAATCAATGGCGGCAGAATACTCAATGACAGAGGCGATACACTTATCCGCATCATTGAACTGGAACCGTTTGCATCTTACCTGCTTGAAATCGATGACAATACACTGGAAAATATCGCCTGGCAGATTGAGGATAAAAAAATAAGCGTCTATGCAGATCCCAACCAGTTCAAGAGGGTTTATATTCCGGTAAAGGTCATGGGTGAAGTCAACGGGATGATTTATCTGAAAGACGGCGCACAGGAAAAAGGGTTGGGCAGGATTATCATCAATGTTTCAGATTCGGCAGGTAGAATGGCAGGCAGAATTCTCTCGGAACAGGACGGATTTTATACCTTCCTGGGTCTGGCTCCGGGCAGGTATACCGCCACCGTTGACACAATACAGCTCAGCAGGCTGGGATTGATCAGCAATCCGCCCGCTATTGAATTCGAAATCGTACCATATAAATACGGAGATATTGCCGATGATATCAGTTTTACGCTATCCGCGGCATTTCCTTCTCCTGCAGGTGAAGAGACCGGGGCTGAAGGCAATAATCCCGTTGAAAAGAATCCTGAGGCAGCACCCGAAGTCATTACCATCCTTACTGACACCATTACCCAAATATCAGAACCTGACAAAGAACCTGTCAGACAAAATCCTGCGGAGCCGGCAGAGACATCTGCAAATCAGGAACCTGAAGTTATTGAGGGGAATATCAATACATCCGCAGGCATTTATTATGTTCAGTGCGGGGCTTTTGGCAATCCCGGCAGTGCAGAAAAATTAAAAATGAAAGTTTGCGGTCATACGGAAACGCCGTGTGGAATTATCATGGAAAAAGGTTTGTATAAAGTGAGGCTGGGATACTTCAGTAACCGGCAGGATGCGCTGAAAGAGGCCGGAATACTGAATAGCAAGGGCATAGCAGCGCAGATTGGAAAATCCGAAACCAGATAATACTATTTGCCATTTTCAATAAACCATGCAAAAGAAAGCCTATCCGGAGATTACAACCGTCAGACTTTTGCTCAGAAAGTTCAGTGCAGAAGATGCTAAAGACGTTCAACGAATGGCCGGTAGCGAAGCCGTCGCATCCAATACCCTTGCCATGCCTTTCCCCTATCTCGACGGAATGGCCGAAGCCTGGATCGCCACGCATGAAAAGGAGTTTGAGGAAGGAAAGTCAGCTGTTTTTGCCATCACACTCAAAGAGAGCGGCCAATTGATCGGCGCCATTGGTCTTTCAATGCAATTACATTATAAACTTGCCGAACTGGGCTACTGGATAGGCGAAGATTTCTGGAACCGTGGCTATTGCACAGAGGCGGTAAAGGCAGTGCTGGATTTTGCTTTTAACACCTTGCACCTGCATAAGGTAACAGCAAACCATTTCGCCGGCAATCCGGCTTCCGGACGCGTAATGGAAAAAGCCGGCATGCATTATGAAGCAACGCTGAAATCACATATCCTTCACTGGGGGAAATACAAAGACCTGGTTTGCTATGCTGTTTTCGGAAATATGGAGTAATTTCAGGGAAACAAGTTTGCAGGCAGCCGTTATCCGATATAAAACGGAATCTCATTGTATTGAAAAAAACATAAAGGCATAAATACTATCTGATTCAGCGCCGAAAACAGAAGATTTTTATCGTAAATTAGCCATTTGCCGGATATATTCAGAATAGGCTTTCTTATTTGATTTTTATATACAAAAAAAAATGCTTATGTCTTTAATTACAAAGAAACTCCGATGGTTTTACTGGTCGCTGATGATGCTGGGTACCGCTTGCGGTCCGGCCGATCTGGTTAAAGTTGAATCTATGAATTTCGATCAGCAGATCGATCAGTTCCAGAACCTGGAATTCAATTTTAACCGCGATCTGGCCGTTGATTCCATATTCAACCGTTGGGACTCGTCGGAATACATAAAGATTTCCCCCGCAATTCCCGGGCGCTTTAAATGGACATCGGCACGGCAACTGGTATTTTCCCCGGCCTTGCCATTTGCGCCAAACACCGATTACACGGCGACACTTACCAAAGAATTGTCGAAATTCGGCGAAAAGAAATACAATCCTGAAACTGAGGATATCCGGTTTCATACCCCTTACCTTGCCATAGAACAGGCTTTTGCCTACTGGGGTGTGAGTGAATCTGACCCCGGCCAGGTACAACTCCGGATTATCATTCAGTTTAATTATGAGGTAGAGCCGGGCAGTATCCGCAGTTTTGTGACGCTCAGCAATAACGGCAACACCCTGATGTATGACCTTGCCGGCAGCAGAAACGCGAATGAAGCTGAGCTGGCCATTCCGGTATCCGGCCAATCAACGCCGGAGGGTGAAATATCGGTTGTTATGGGTAAAGGCATGCAATGCAAAGGCTCCGACCGTACCAATCCCGAAGACATTTCGTTAGCCCTGGCTGTTCCTCCCCGCGACAGGCTCGAAATTTCGGATGTCACCGCCGATTTCGAGGAGGGCGAAGGCGTGATCCGCGTTTTCACTTCCCAACCGGTAGTGATACAGGGGATGAAAGGGCTTTTGAAGATAAATCCCGACATTCCCTTTGAACTGAACTCTATTGGCAATGGTTTTTCGCTGAAAGGCAATTTTGCCGACGGAACTTCGGTGGAATTAAGCGTATCCGGGAAAATCAAAGGCATTTTTGGCCCCGAACTGGGCAGCGATCAGAAATTCACCGTCACATTCGGCGCATTACAACCCTACATTGCCTTCAGCGATCAGAACAGCCTTTACCTGACGCCGGCAGGTGCCCGCAACCTCGGGCTGAACATCATCAATATCCCGAAAATTAAAATTACCGTATTTAAGGTATTTGAGAACAACATCCAGCATTTTATGCGCAACGGGAAAAGCTGGAACTGGTATTACGAAGACGACAACTATTACGAATCATACGGTTACAGTCTGGATGAAAATTTCGGGAAAATAATTACCACCCGGGAGATTGATACACGCTCACTTCCGCGCAAAGGCAACATCAGGCTGCTCAATCTTAAACCCGATGAACTGGAATTGTCTGCCGATGCCAAAGGGCTGTACCTGATCAAGGCCGAATCTGTTGAAAAATCATGGCTGAGCGATGTACAGCTGGTGTCGGTTTCAGACATCGGCCTTATCGTGCGCCAGGGTGCTGATGAAATTTTTGTGGCCGCCCGCTCCATTGCCACCGCCGGTCCGCTTGAGGGGGTCACCATAAATTTTATCAGCCGTAACAACCAGATGGTTCACCAGGTAAAGACCGGATCTGATGGCACCGCCATCTTCAGGGATATGCAGAAAACCATCCCCGGCTACACCATTACAATGATCTCCGCCAGGAAGGACAATGACTTCAATGTATTGCTCTTTGACAGGTCAGCCGTTGAAACTTCCCGTTTCGATGCCGGAGGGAAAAGAACAGCCGGACTGAAATACGATGTGTATTTCTATGGCGACCGAAACCTTTACCGGCCCGGTGATTCCGTTTTCTTCAATGCAATAGTCCGCAGTTTTGAATGGGAAACCATTCCGGAGCTTCCTGTAAAATTCAGGATCATCGCGCCTGATGGCCGCGACTATATGGTAAGGCGCGCCCAGCTTAACAAAAACGGAGCAGTACCGATGAATTTCGGCCTGCCCGCAACTGCGCTCACCGGCACTTATGTAATTGAGATGCTGGCATCAAACGATGTGCTGATGGGCAGTTACCGGATCGCGGTCGAAGATTTTGTGCCCGACCGAATCAGGGTTGAGGTTAATACGGATAAAAAAGTTTACAAACCGGGGGAAAGGCTTACTGCCGGAGTAACCGCGACCAATCTGTTCGGCCCTCCGGCCTCCGGCCGTAAGGTAGAAAATGAACTGCGCATCAGCCGGAAGGCTTTCAATCCTGCAAAATATCCCGATTTCAACTTCAACATCCTTACACCAGCTGATATTTATATTGAAAATCAGATAAATGAAGGAGTTACCGGACCCGAAGGAAAACTGGATCAGCAGTTCAGTCTGCCCGGGCACCTGAACATCGGCATTCTCGAGGCCAGACTGTTCACAACCGTTTTTGATGAAACCGGGCGGCCTGTCAACCGTTACACACCCGCAGAAATCTTCACCCAGGAGTATTTCCCGGGCATTAAACGTTTACCCGGCTGGGTTTCAACTCAAAAGCCTCTCAACATCAGCCTGTTATCGCTCAACCGTGATGAAAAGCCTGCCGGAGGGAGAGCCAGGATTGAAATCGTACACCTGAAATGGGAAACGGTGCTTGAACGCAACTATGGCCAGACCAGTTACCGCTCGCAGAAAAAAGAAAGCATTGTTTTTTCGAGGGAGGTCACCATTTCACCTCAGGGCTACTCATTCCAGTATTCTCCCCCGCTTTCAGGCGAATATCAGGTCAGGGTCAGCAATACCGGCAGTCCCAACTATGTAGCCGAGGGCTTTTACGCCTATGGCTGGGGTGATGCCGGGAGTTCATCCTTTTATGTGAACCGCGAAGGCGAAATCGGCATAGAAGCCGACCTGGAGCAATACAAACCGGGAGATCTGGCAAAGGTGCTTTTCAAAACTCCGTTCGACGGCGAAATGCTTGTGACCATAGAGCAGGACAAAGTGCTGGAGCACCATTCACTGCAAGCCTCAGGGGGAGGTGCCACTCTGAATCTGAAGGTGAGTGAAGCATTTATGCCCAACGTATATATAAGCGCGACACTGATCAGGAAAACCGACAATTCGGGCCTGCCACTTACCGTTGCACACGGATATTCAAGTTTAAAGGTTGACATGCCCAACCGCAGGCTTGGCGTTGTCATAGAAGCTCCTTCAAAATCGCGCTCCAGGGTCAGCCAATCCGTTAAAGTAAAAACAGCGCCCCACGCTGAAGTGACCATTGCTGTTGTAGACGAGGGGATTCTGCAGATAACTGACTATAAAACACCTGACCCCTATAACCATTTTTATCAGAAAAGGGCGCTCGAAGTAACCCCTTACGACCTGTTTGATGAACTGTTTCCCGAGCTCCCGGGCGGCAGATCTTCGAGTGGCGGCGACCGGGGCTTCGATTTGGGCAAACGGCTGAATCCGCTTACATCAAAACGGGTAAAACTGCTCTCGCTATGGAGTGGCGTTAAAAAAGCAGATGCAAAGGGAGAGGTTGTTTTTAACATCAGCATTCCGCAATTTTCAGGAGCAGTAAGGGTAATGGCCATTGCTTACAAAGAAAAGCAGTTTGGATCAGCTGAGAAGCAGATCAGGATTGCTGATCCGCTGGTAATCAGCAGTTCATTGCCCCGTTTCCTCAGTCCGGGAGACAATGCAGAGATAGCCGTTACTTTTACCAATACCACCGGGAAATCCATGACCGTAAAACCGGGGGTTAAAGTTTCCGGATTGCTGGAAGCCGGCAAATTCAGCGAATCCGGCGTCAGCATTCCACCGAATAGTGAGAAACAGGTTTATTATAACCTGAAGGCCGGAAAAGCCACCGGAAAAGCAACAGTTACCGTGAGTGCCGCCATGACAGGCGAGACCTTCACCGAATTGACGGAAATCGGTGTAAGACCGGCTGTAAGTTTTGAGAAAACATCCGGCGCAGGCAGTATAAAAGCCGGTCAAAAAGCTACACTAAAGCCCGATACTGAATTTATTGAAGGAACGGGATCATCAAAACTACTGCTCACCCGGTCTCCGGCCGGACGATACGCACGCGACCTGAGCGAACTGGTCAATTATCCCTATGGATGTCTCGAACAGACCATTTCGGCAGCCTTTCCCCAGCTCTATTTCGATGACCTGGCCGGCATGCTTAAACAGGGTCACCTGGCGGGCAAATTCAACATCGCGGAAAATATCAACGAGGCCATCATGAAAATTGCCGCACTTCAGCAGTACAACGGCGGCCTTGTTTCCTGGCCTTCGGGAGGAGAAGCGCATTGGTGGAACTCCGCCTATGCCGCCCACTTCCTCTATGAAGCCGGAAATGCAGGTTATTCGGTCAATCCCATTGTGGCTGGCAATATTTACCGATATCTGACTGAAAGAATCAAACAGAAACCTGTAACCGAATATTTCTACAAAACTGAAGGCAATCCCCAATGGCAGCGGAAAATACAGCCAAACAGAGAAACTTTCTATTCGCTTTATGTGCTTGCACTGGCAGGAAAACAACATCTGCCTGCTATGAACTATTACAAGGCCAGGGCCGGTGAACTGAGCACCGACAGCCGGTTTATGCTTGCCTGCGCTTACGCACTGGCAGGCGACAAGAAAAGTTTCGGGGAACTTTTACCCCGCGCCTGGGATAACAGCACCGAACCGGCCGTAATGAGCGGAGGCAGTTACAGCTCGCCCCTGCGCGACAGGGCCGTTGCCCTCTATACCCTGGTAAACGCTGATCCTGACCATCCTCAGGTTGCCGTACTGGCGCGGCAGGTGGGTGAAATGATGGCCGCCTCCCGCTGGATGTCCACCCAGGAAAGAGCGTTCGCCTTGCTGGCACTTGGCAGACTGGCCGGTCAGGCCAAATCTGACGACATCACTGCCGGAGTTGAGATCAAGGGCCGTAAAAAAGCATCTTTTACAGGAGATGACCTTTTGCTGGATATAACCGGAACGGAAGCAACAATTACCGCAAGCGGTTCAGGCATGCTCTACTATTATCTTGAAACGGAAGGCATCCCGGCATCGGGAGAAAACAGGGAAGAAGACAGGGTACTATCCGTCAGGCGGCGCCTGCTCGACCGCAACGGCGCTCAGATCAGCCAACAGGAAATCAGACAGAACGACCTGATCGTGGTTGAAATCACCCTCTCGACCAACGACAACAGCACCGTTGAAAATGTTGTGATCACCGATATCCTGCCGGCCTGTTTCGAAGTGGAAAACACCCGCCTGACTGCCGACAGGGGCATCAGTTGGGCCAAAGACCGGTCGGTTCCCGAATACACCGATATCAGGGACGACAGGGTCAGCTTCTTTGTCAACGCAGGCGGCAAACAGCAGAAATTCTATTATATGGTCAGGGCAACCTCCAAGGGAACCTTTAAACAGGGGCCGGTAAGCGCGGATGCCATGTATAACGGACAGTATTATTCCTACCATGGATCAGGAGAAGTCAGGGTAAAATAAAGGATATGATCAACTTCATGGATGTATTTACAGATGCACAGCAATGGCTGAAATTATTCATGCACGACCTGGCTGATGCCCCCTGGGCGTTAATATGGGTTGGCTGGATATTGCTATACCTGCTGTTTTTACCCTTCTATTTTCCCGGTAAGGACCAGGCGGAAACCGGCAAACTGAAGCTGAACCTGATGTTGCAGGGACTGATTGCCGGCGCGCTGAGCGGATTGCTCACAGGGGTGATCTTTGCCATTGCGCCGCTTGCGCTACTGGCGTGGCTTTGGATCACCCTGGCGCCTGCACTGCTGGGCATTCTCAGCGGGTTGCTCAGGAAACTTGCAACCGGCAAATGGAACACCTTTGACAATGCCTTGCGCATCCTGGCAGGCAACTTCTATATCGAGCCCGGACAAACTTTTTTCAGGGGAATCATGCAGGGGCTTGGCCGGCAATTCTGGGAACAGCCCCAGACCCTGATCGGCAATGCCCTGGCCCACCTGCTGAACAGCGTGTGGTTATTCGAAAAAACCATTGCCGGCGGCGGGGCAACCTTTATGCAGGGTAAAGTACCCATGGCCAATGGGGTGACATTTGGATCCTTTATACTGGTTAACGATATGGGCGGGCCGGTGGTAGACAAAATGCTGATATCAGGCAGGCAATCCCCACTGCTTAAGCTGCTCAGGCACGAATACGGCCATTACCTGCAGAACAGGGAAAGCGGATGGCTATACCTTTTTAAATACGGAATTCCAAGCGCCGGTATGGTCGTCTGGCCGGAAAAAGATGCGGAATTCCGGTCCGACAGATATCTCCTGATTCAAAACGGAACCACCCCGCTTTTCAGAAGTTACGGAGAGACCTATCAAAAGATCAAGCCGGTCTGGTGGGAATTTGCACTGATGTTCACTGCCATTATCACGGCAGCGGTATGGGGCGGCCCGGCAGCGGGAGCCGGCGCCTGGCTGCTGACTGCCGGAGTGATCGCGGCATTCAATTTAAAAAACAGGTAGCAGGGGAATCCCCGATAATAAACGCCCGCCGGAAAATGTCCCGGCGGGCGTTTATCTTTGAAGTCTTCCAATTGCGGCCTGGATCTTAACAGATGAAAAAAACATCAGGTTACAATCAGCCGGCAGGTATCGTCAACTTCAGAACAGAGAGAAAACCACTTTCTCCGCACTGACAGCATCCACAGCTCAGAAGGGCCAGAACTGGTTATCGTACCAGATATCCTCCTTCAACTGTTCATTCAGCTCATGCAGAATCTTGTGATGCCCTTTCTCCCAGTCGGCAAGCCATGAGTACAACTCCTTTTCGTTGGGATCAGTTGCTTCTGCCGCCTGTTTTGAATAAACCTCAATGGCTTTGGTTTCCATATCAATGGCTGCTGAAATGGCTGCGGCTTCGAAACTGGCGGCACTGATCTGCTTACGGATGCTATCCGACAGGATCAGCTCCACCACCCCGGGATCGGCTTTCAGGTCGATCTTTTCAAATTTCTGATCCTTGCTGTAACTTGCAAACTGCTTTGAAAGGAATTCCACATGCGTTTGTTCCTCTTCAGCCATCATACTGAAGATCTTCTTCACCTCCTGGCTGGATGCCTGTTCGGCAACCTTTTCATAAAATGCCTTGCCCCTTTTCTCCATCAGAATGGCAGTCTTAAGGATTTCGGTAGATTTTTTGTTCTCCATATCTATGTTGTATTTGATGTTTCGCTGTAAAATGCAATCCCTTACAAACCTACAAAATTACCCTGATAAAAAACATGAAGACCGGCATAAAGTTTGGACCGAAGCCGGAATTAATCGTTAAATTTGCATGACCAGCCGGATTCAGGCACCATCAGAAAAAGCAACCCACAAGCGGTATGAGCGGAAATACCAGTATACTGAACACCCTTTTCAGGCAATGGAGCGGAAAGGAAGCCATTAAAACAGAAATTTTGCCGGCTTCAGGCTCTGACAGGGTTTACTACCGCATTTCGGGGCAGGACATCACCGCCATTGGCGCATGGAATCCGGACAAACGTGAAAATGCAGCCTTTACAGCCTTTTCGCGCCACTTTGCCGCGAAAGGGTTACCGGTACCTGAAGTATTTCTGAATGACGAATCAGGGATGGCCTACCTGCAAACCGACCTGGGCGATCAGAACCTTTTCGGGATACTCAGCGATGAAGGCCTTTCCGAACGCGTGAAAGAGCTCTACCGGCAAGTGGTTCACTGGCTTCCGCGCTTTCAGATCAGCGGCGGAGAAGGCCTCGGTTATTCGCTCTGCTATCCGCGTCAGGCGTTTGACCGGCAAAGTATGATGTGGGACCTGAATTATTTCAAGTATTATTTCGTCAGGCTTTCGGGATTTAACTTTGACGAACAGGCGCTCGAAGATGATTTCGACCGGCTGACATCCTTTCTGCTTCAGGCTGATTCAGATTATTTCCTATACAGGGACTTCCAGTCGCGCAACATTATGATTTCCGGTGGCAGGCCGTTCTTTATCGACTTCCAGGGAGGCCGGAAAGGACCATTGCAATACGACATCGCTTCGCTGCTTTTTGACGCCAAAGCCAACCTGCCCAATATCTTCAGGAACGAGTTGCTCAACCTTTACATTCAGGAAGCTTCCGCACTGACGGAAATTAACAAGGAATTATTTCTGAAGTATTATCACGGATTTGTGCTTATCCGTATACTTCAGGCCCTGGGAGCGTATGGATTCAGGGGCTTTTACCAGAAAAAGGAACATTTTCTGCAAAGTATTCCCTTTGCACTCGATAATCTCGACCATCTGCTGACGCATCATCATCCTGAAATTGAAATGCCTGCGCTGGAAAAACTGTTGCACAGGTTTATCACCAGCGAAAGCCTGAGAAGCCATGCAAAACCAGCCCTGAAAGTCAGCGTGAAAAGTTTTTCTTACAGAAACAGTATTCCTGAAGATCCCACAGGCAACGGCGGCGGCTTTGTTTTCGACTGCAGGGCCCTGCCCAACCCGGGCAGACTCGATGAATACAAAAAGCTCAGCGGTCAGGATGATCCGGTAATCCGTTACCTCAGCGCTCAGCCTGAGACCGGCATTTTCCTCGCCAGTGTCTTTACCCTGGTGGATCAGGCCGTGGAAAATTATATTTCGCGCGGGTTTGAGCACCTGATGGTCAGTTTCGGATGCACCGGCGGACAGCACCGCTCGGTTTACTGCGCCGGACAACTTGCAAAACACCTGAATAAAAGATTCGGCATGCAGATACAACCCGATCATACCCAACGCGCAAACTGGATTGCATAAAATCTGTTTATCCTTTGTCAGCCAGCCGGTGACATTCCGGAACAGGATAAAACGGAAAATAAATTTCATGGATCATGAGCAAAACTATGTGCGAAAAAGGTAAAAAGGGAGAAAAAGATACCAATGAACCAAAATACAAATGCAAAAAATGCGGCGCCCTGGTTAAGAAAGAAAAGCAGGTCTGCAAACCAAAGGAATTGTAATCCCGAACCATTTTCTGAATGAAAGAACCATTCGATATCGAGCCTTTCAAGGCCGAAGCCGAAGTCATCAGGCAAACCGTTGAACAGATAAGAAAGGATTTTGCCATGTTCGGACTGGATGTGGATTTTCCGCTGAACATGAATATGGCCTATACCGAACTATTCAATCAGCTGGATTTTCATGTATCAGGACTGCTCACGGGAAATGTGCAGAAGCTGATGGCCTTGCTCTACCAGATTGACATTCCCGAGAAGAATATCCTCAAAGCCTGGGAGGCCCATCCCGAATTTTCCCATTCGCAGGTAATCGCCGAACTGGTGATCTACCGGGAACTCAAAAAGGTGATTTTCAGGAATTATTATAAGTATTATAAACTCGACGACCCCCCCGAAGAATGAAAGCGATGATTCTGGCGGCCGGACTGGGCAGCAGGCTGAAACCGCTGACCGACCACTGTCCAAAGGCGCTCCTGCAGGCCGGGCCGTACACCCTGCTCGAATTTGCCATCCGAAAACTGAAAGCTGCCGGGTTTGATGAACTGATCATCAACGTGCATCATCACGCACCTATGATCATCAGTTACCTGGAGAGAAACCTGAATTTCGGCTGCGAAATCAGCATTTCAGATGAGTCGGATCAGCTGCTCGACACGGGCGGAGGGATTCAGAAAGCATCCTGGTTCTTCAGCGACGGGCAACCCTTTCTGGTATACAACGCGGACATCATCGGCGACCTCGACCTCTCCGCCCTTTATGCCTGCCACCTTAAACAGCAGAGCCTTGCAACGCTGGTGGTGCGCAAAAGGGTAACAAACCGATATCTGCTTTTCGGCACAAACAGTCAGCTCTGCGGATGGGAAAATTTACAAACAGGTGAAAGGCGCATTGCCCGGGCAAGCTCAGATCCCCTTATGCAACTGGCTTTCAGCGGCATACATGTGATTAACCCGGAAATTTTCCCGCTTATCCAAACAAAAGGCAGATTCTCCATCATCGACACCTATCTGGCGCTGGCCGGAAGTAATCTCATTACCGGTTACCTTGACGAAAGTCAGCTATGGGCGGACGCCGGAAAACCGGAAAGCCTGAATCAGGCCGGTGAGATTGCAAAACTGATTACTTTTAGCGATAGAAATTCTGTATGATGCATCAACCGTTTCTTGAAAAACTTGCCCTTCATATCCACGAAAAGCACCCCGGTCTGGGGCAGCGCCTGTGTATCGTGCTTCCCAACCGCCGGGCCGGCCTTTTCCTGAAACGTCACCTTATCCCGGCAGGAGACGTCCCTGTGTGGGCACCATCCATCTTCTCAATGGAAGATTTTATTACCAGTCTTTCCGGACTTCAGGTAGCCGATCCGCTGGAACTGATGACCACGCTGTACGAAGCGCACCTGAAAACCGAAGGCAGCGCCGCTTCGGACTTCGACGGGTTTTACGGATGGGGGCGGGGACTGATCCGTGACTTCGAGGACACAGACCAGTATCTGATAAAACCCGACACCTTGTTTACTTACCTGAGCGAATCCAAAGCCATGGCGCTCTGGAACCCGGACCAGCGGCCACTCACTGATTTTGAAACGAAATACCTGAAGTTCTTCAACTCCCTTACTGATTATTACAAAGAATACACCCGGAATCTGCTCGGCAGAAAAAACGCCTATCACGGCCTCGCCTGCCGTGTGGTTGCAGAATCGCCTGAAGCGTATTGCGATGCTGTTCAGTGGGACCATATCCTCTTTGCCGGCTTCAATGCATTAACCCCGGCGCAACTTACGATAATCCGGTATTTTATCAAATCCGGAAAAGCTGAGATCCTGTGGGACGCTGACGCTTACTACCTGGAAAATGCCCATCAGGAAGCCGGGCTGTTTCTCAGAAAATACAAGGAAGACCAGGGCCTGGGCGGATTCGATGAAATCACAGACTATTTTAAAACATCCGCACGGAATATCACCATAGCAGGCGTGCCGCGATTCACCGCACAGGCCAACCTTGCCGGAAGCATACTGAAGAATCTGACGGAAGCCGGAGACCCCGCTATCCTCAACAAAACGGCGGTAGTGCTGGCCGATGAATCCCTGTTGCTTCCCCTGCTGAACGCCATACCTCCGGAAGCAGGCGATTTCAACATCACCATGGGATTTCCGCTGCAGCAATCGCCGGTTTACAACCTGTTCGACAGTATTTTTGAAATGCACGTTCATGCCACCGAAGGCAAATCAGCCGGGGAAGCCCGGTTTTATTACCGCCATCTGCTGGCAGTACTGCAACACAGCTACATACAGTATCTGGCCGGCCAGCAGGCATTGGCACCCGTAATCTCAGGCATCCGGAACAGCAACAAACCATTCGCAGGAATTTCTGACCTTGAAACGGCCGGTGATCAGTCTGAAGGCCTGGGTAAACTGCTGCATCTGCTCATGAAAAAGCCCGTTTCGGTTTACGGTTTCACCCGACAGCTTGCCGGAATCATCAATACCCTCAAAAGCGGGCTGACAGAAGGAACGGAGAAAGAGCGCCGGATAAATCAGGCTGAGAACGAGATACTTTACAATATTGCACTGATCATCAACAAACTGCAGGTTCTTGTCGGCAAGGCCGGTTATATTGGTGAACTGCGCACCCTGCATACCCTTTTCAGGGAAGCGGCAGCAGCCAGCCCTGTAGCCTTTTACGGTGAACCACTGAAAGGGATACAGGTGATGGGAATGCTTGAAACCCGTGTGCTGGATTTCGAAAATATCATCCTGATTTCGGCCAACGAAGACATACTTCCATCCGCCAGGAATCACAACACCTTTATTCCGTTCGAAATCAGGCGCGAGTTCGGGCTTCCGACACACCACGAACAACAGGCTGTTTTCGCCTACCATTTTTACCGGCTGCTGCAGCGTTGCACCAATGCCTGGCTGATCTACAACGCGGAAGCCGACGAACTCGGCGGAGGAGAGAAGAGCAGGTTTCTGAGTCAGATCATGCATGAATTACCGGCCTGCAGCCCGCTGAATCATATCAGTGAAGTAAAGCCGGCTTTCGACGCGAAACTGGGCATGCCCGGTGAAATTACGGTGCATAAAGATGAAGCCATTCTCGAAAAAATCACAGCCATTTCCCGAAAAGGCATCTCCCCTACCGCGATCACCCAATACCTGAACTGCTCCCTTAAATATTACTTCAATTATGTACTCGGGCCAGGCGAAACGGAAGAGGTTGAAGAAACCATGGACTTCCGCACCCTGGGTACCATCATCCATGAAGTGGTTCAGCGCTTCTTTGAACCCTTTGTGGGGAGCTTCCCGCTGGAGCATGACTACAATCAGATGCAGAAACAGGCGGAACAGGCCATAGCCGAAGCCCTGCAGAAACACTTCCCGGGAGGGGAAACCACAAAAGGACGCAACCTCCTGATCATTAAAGTCGCGGAAGTATGGATCAGGCGTTTCCTCGAAATGGAAGCCGAAACCGGATACAATACTGCCAACGGGGACCATCTGATCGCGCTGGAAAAACAACTGACGGCCCCCCTGACCATCGATGTCCCCGGACAAGGAAAAATTACTGTAACGCTGAAAGGCACCGCCGACCGCATCGACCGGGTAAACGGACACACCCGCATCATCGACTACAAAACCGGGAAAGTTGAAGCAAGATCACTGAAAATCAATGATGTCGCGTCAGTGTTTGCGCCCGCCAAAGAAATCAAGGAAAAAGCGTTTCAGTTATTATTTTACCTCTACCTTGCCGGAAGGGAAAATAGTGCCGCGGGTGACTTCAGTGCCGGAATCATCACCTTCCGCTCACTTAAAGACGGGTATCTGCCATTGTTGCTCCAGAATAACGACTCTCAGCCTGTATCAGAAGCTTTTGAAGATGAGCTGACCCGGCTGCTGGAAGAGCTATTCAATCCCGGGGTTCCCTTCGCACAGACCACTTTCAGGGAGCATTGCAGCAACTGCCCCTATAAAGCCATCTGCAACAGGGATGAGGTGAAGAGATTTTAAGAATTCCGGATTGACATTGTTTTACGCCGCACGCACATCAATAAATAACCCGGTCAAACCTCAATATTTTAACAAACAGCAGATAGTGTTATTTTTTGGCGTTCAGATCATTCAGGAAGGTTTTCTTCCGATAACAACCTGGTTAACAAACAACCAGTTCAATATGCTGAGCTGTGCTATCCATTGATCGGTTTTTAATGAGAATTGAGCAGAAACAGGAAGATGTAAATATGGCAAAAAGGAGACAGGGGCCCACATGAACTTTCGGTACTCAAGCAAATTAATCCCGGAATCATTAATAATCCTGATCATAAGTTGTCTGGTCATTTCGGTTTCGTGGTGATCTTCCTTCAGTAATCCAAGTTTATTTGATATATGATCCCAGGCCGGAACAGGACAGGTAGCAACCAGGATTCCTCCGGGCTTTAAAACCCTGATGGATTCCTTAACAGCATCCAAGGGATTTTCAAGATGTTCGAGCACGGCAAGAGCCGAAACAACATCGAAGCTTCCGGATTGAAGATTCTGAGGCAATCTTGTTATATCGCCATACTGAAGTTTTATATTACCGGTTAAGGGTATAGCTGCATTGAATAATTCCCGGGAATACTCGATGCCGGAAAATTCATTACCGGGAAGAATCCTGCTCATTTCCATCAGGGTTCGTCCTTCAGCCGCACCAAGATCCAGAACGTTAAGTCCCATAGTGCTGCTCAGGTATTTGTTTACGGCATATGCTACAATTCTTGCTCTTACTGATAACCGGAATTGTAACTCCGGTTTTTTCTTTCTGTCATCCGAATACTTCTGACCTAACAGACCTTTTGATTTCTCCATTTTTATTTATCAGCTATTTATTATAAAAATGTAAAAGTATACAATTTCTTATATAAAAACTTATTCAATGTCTAAATACCAATAATTTATCCGGAGTATAATTCAACGGGCTTTGGCATCAGGGATACTGCCGGATTCAATTTTATGATCGGTAATCTCCCGGGTTTCCGGCAATGGCAATTGGCAATGACACCCTGTTCTGCTTTTTTGTATGAAAGACCCGGTCTGCAGGCTATCAACTTGATGAATCCTATCAACCTATGGATTTTCAAACCGGTACAGATCAGCAGTATCCATTGTTCGCTTCGCAGCTGAATATCTTCCCCAATCCGGTAAACGCATCAGGCAACTTCAGTTTTAACGCGCCCGGCTCCGGCACCGCTGAACTCAGTTTATTTGACCTTGCCGGTAAAAAAGTAGCGCACAATAGCTTACCAATCAGCACCCCGGGCATGCGGTCGCTTGCATTGAATCAGGTGTTTGGCAATCTGAAGGCACGGGAAGGGCTTTATATCCTGGAGGTAAAAAGTGATGAATTCAGGGTTTCCGGGAAGGCCATTATTGAATAATAAACCGGGTTTTTAATAAACTCTGATCCTTTATCGTATACATCTAATGAGTTGCGGGGTTCGCCAGATCAACCTATGTCAAACTCCGCAGTTTTATACATACAGTGATCGTTGAGCAGGAAGAAATCAGCCTCAGCAGATCCCATAATCCTTAAGGCACAAAAGTCAGGAGCGCTTTCTAAATGAATAAAACGTTGAAAAAGTTGAATAAATCACCGGTTCTGCCTCTTCAACTTTCAGGCTTAACTCACGGAAACTCCTCACCGGAGTTGACCATTTGACACCATTCTGCGAAACCCATAAACGCAAAAAACGCCTGTATCATATTGTGCTACAGACGTTTTTGGCTATTTCAGGGATAGGTTAATTCCCTCGAAGCGGTCCGGACGGGACTCGAACCCGTCTCGTCACGGGTGACGAGATGACAGGCACGTTTTCAACCATTAACAAGCAATTCAATCGACCTTCGATTAAGTGATTTTAATCTCCGTTCTTCGATAAGTGCCTCTTTTTTAGAAGGAAAACTTTTCAGATAGACCAGCTTCCATGGCCCTTTACCACTTGTATACCTGCTTTTATCGTTATTATGTTCCCAAATCCTCTGATCAGGATTCTCAGTTATCCCTTTGTAGTAAATATCGAAGGATGCAGAATAAATGATATAAGTATAATACATAATGAAAAAAGCTCCCTTTTGAGGAGCTTTCTGCGGTCCGGACGGGACTCGAACCCGCGACCCCGTGCGTGACAGGCACGTATTCTAACCAACTGAACTACCGGACCAATATTTTAAGAACGTTTCTCAAATGAGGATGCAAAGATAGAGACTTTTTCGTATAACACAAGAAATCGAAAGAAAAAATTTCAATTTCCGCCAATCGAAGTAATTCCAGGAGTAAAAATATATGTAAACAACTTATAATGAGCAATTATGGTTGCAATACTGTTTGAAAATCTTAACAAATTTTCTGCAAAAAAGGCTACTTCCCATCCACAATTATCGAAGCCGGCTTTTTGGCATCCATGAAAATGAGCTTGGCGTTGGGCGAAGTGGCAATGGCTTTGATCATCTCATATTGCAGCTGTTTATCGCTCAGCCCTGTGCTCAGGATCGTCTGGTAATCAGCGATTCCCTGGGCTTCCACCCTTTTGCGCTCGGCTTCCTGCTTTTCTTTTTGCAGCACAAAGGTCATCTTCTGGGCTTCCTGTTCGGCGTTAATTTTCGATTCAATGGTGGCTTTCACCGACTCGGGTAAAGTGATGTTACGCACCAGCAACTGCTCCAGTTCAAGTCCTCGGGCGCTGAAATCGGTCTCAATTGATTTGAAGATTCTGTCCTGAAACTCGTCTCTTTTTGTAGAATATAAAGCCACGGCATCATAATACACCGCATTGTCCCTGATTTTTGTACGACAAAGCGGCCTTACAATTTTGTTTTTATAATCGGTGCCAAGTTCCTGTAAAATGCGGGGCGCTTGCGAAGGCGTTACTTTGTACAGCACGGTAAGGTCTATCACAACCTCAAGGCCGTCGGCTGAAAGCACCCGGATGGCATCGTCACTCGCTTTGTCGCCTTCGTCGTTCACACCGGACATGGTGTAATTCTGAGTCCGGATATCGAAAATTACCACTTCAACCAAAGGGTTGATGATATTCAGGCCGCTTTCGAGTGTACGGTTATTGACTTTCCCGAATAACTTCTGCACGCCGACTTCTCCGGGTTCAATCTGGTAAACCGCTGAGAAAACCGTACCAATCAGCACGATGACAATTCCCGCAACCCTGATTATTCCGGTGTATGTTTTTAGCGGAGAATCCACTTTGCCAAGGAAAAACCCGGCTGACAGTACGATGATACCAAGAATTATTATACCCATATAGATTTGATTTCAGGAATTTATTTTATTTGTTGAATCCGTAAATGTAGTGAAACCTTTAAACAAACGCACGTCAAAAATAAATTATCCTGAATCGGAGTTTTTTCAACATTGTCAACCAAAAACTGTTAATAATACAAAATAAAAGTCATGCACGGTTTTGAAGATGATGTAAAACGTTTCAGGGAAAAAGATTTTGAAGCCAACCGTGAACACTTTGGCAAACTCGGACGCAAACAGAACCCGCACACCTTGTTTATCGGGTGTTCCGACTCCAGGGTGGTGCCTTCGCTGATCACCCAGACCATGCCCGGCGAGTTATTTATCGTCAGGAATATCGCCAACCTGGTACCCATGTACCGCGAATCGGTTGAATTTCTTGCCACTACCTCCGCCATTGAATATGCTGTACAGATACTGAATGTTAAAAATATTATCGTGTGCGGCCACTCCAACTGCGGGGGCTGCGCGGCTTTGTGGGAAAATCCGGAAAACCTCTCCCATATTCCGCACACCCGGAAATGGCTGGAACTGGCCGCTTCAGTCAAAGATAAAGTCACCCTCACCCTGAAATCCGCCGACCATGCCGCACGCGAATGGCTTACCGAACAATTCAATGTTACTGAACAACTTACACATCTGATGACCTATCCCTACATCCGTGAAAAGGTGGAAAACAAGACCCTTCAGCTCTTTGGCTGGCATTACATGATACATTCCGGAGAAATCTATCAGTTCAATGCTGAATCAGGCCACTTTGAACTGCTGGGTGGCTGAAGAAGGGCCAACCGTTCTTAAAAACCCTGATTAGTTTTATTATCCCGCAAAAAGATTGAGGCGGGCCAACAACACGTGCTTCCCGCCCGGAAGGCTTATGGGTGAATTTTTCCGTTGAAAAATAAATCCTGTCATTCAGATCAACAAAATGAACTAATTTTTTTAAGTTTGCCCCGCTGCGCTTCAGCGGTGAAATACTTAATCAATAAAGGAAATCATGAGTAAGTTTATCGGAATCAGGCATGAGGACAAGTATGTAATGGAAAGGCGCGCACCCCTTACCCCGCGCCATGTGGAAAGATTAATCAGGGGAAAGCAGCTCGACATCGTCGTGCAGACCTCCGCCAAGCGCGTTTTTACCGATGATGAATACCGGCAGGCGGGCGCCCGCATTGCCGATAACCTTGGAGAATGCTCGGTAATTCTGGGTGTAAAGGAAATGCCGGAATCCTTTTTTGAACCGGACAAAACTTATGTTTTCTTCTCGCATGTAATCAAGGGGCAGGCGTACAATATGCCCATGCTGAAACGCATGATGGAAATGGGCTGCAACCTGATTGACTATGAAAAAATTGTGGATGAGCAGGGCCGCCGCCTGATCTTTTTCGGACGCTACGCCGGCCTGGCCGGGATGATCAACTCCCTGTGGTCGCTGGGACTGCGACTGAAAGAGTATGGTTTTGACACCCCTTTCCTGAAAATTACCCAGGCCCATCATTATGCATCACTCGATGAAGCCAAAAAAATAATTTCGGAAGTAGGTCAGGAAATTGCCGAAAAAGGACTGCCTGCCGAACTCCGCCCTTTTACGGTGGGATTTACCGGCTATGGCAATGTTTCGCAGGGTGCCCAGGAAATCCTCGGCTTATTACCGGTGAAGGAAATTTCGCCGGACAAACTGACCGAACTCAGCCAACGCGATTACCTGCCGAACAATCTGATTTATAAGGTAGTGTTTAAAGAGGAGCACCTCTCGGCCCACAAAGACGGCCGCGGTTTCGACCTGCACGATTACTATGCTCATCCGGAAAACTATCAAAGTGTATTTGAGCAGTATATCCCGCACCTCAGTATGCTGATGAACTGCATGTACTGGGATGCCCGCTATCCGAGGATTGTAACGAAAGCCTATCTTGAAAAGGCTTTCAGCGAAGGCAGGCCTAAGCTTACCGTTATCGGTGACGTAACCTGCGATCCGGACGGCAGCATCGAAATCACCCATAAGGGCACCGAAATTGAAGACCCCATCTTTGTTTACAACCCGTTTACCCGTGAACCAATGATGGGTCATAAGGGGGAAGGGATGCTGGTGATGGCGGTGGACATCCTGCCGAGCGAGCTGCCCCGCGATTCGAGCAACGGCTTTGCCGACGCCCTGATCAACTTTATCAAACCCATTGCCGACTGCGATTTCTCGGAGGCCTTTGAAGACCTTGACCTTCCCAGGGCCATCAAAAAGGCGCTGATCCTGCACAACGGCGCGCTTACCAATGACTTTAAATACCTTGAAACTTACCTCAGATAAACATACAGACCTGCCTGAGATCAACCTGGTGCAGGTTTTTCATAAAAAATCAACAACAACCCTTAACTACCGACACAAATGAAGAAAGTTCTGATCCTGGGCGCCGGCCTTGTGGTAAAGCCCATTGTTAATCACCTGCTGAGCAAAGGAATCCATGTAACGGTTGCCACGCGTACCAAATCAAAAGCCGAAGCCATGATCTCGGGCCATCCCAACGGCACGGCCATTGCCTGGACGGTTGAAGACGAAGCAGCCCTCGACACCATGGTGGCCGGGCACGACCTCTCCGTAAGCCTCCTCCCCTACGCCCATCACCTGCTGGTGGCAAAATACTGCCTGAAGCATAAAAAGAATATGGTCACCACTTCTTATGTGAAACCCGAAATGCAGGCGCTCGACGCACAGGCAAAGGAAGCCGGCATCATTATCCTGAATGAGCTGGGCCTCGATCCGGGCATTGACCATATGTCGGCCATGCGCATCATCGACAATGTACGCGACCGCAACGGCAAAATTGAAGAATTCTACTCCATCTGCGGTGCATTGCCGGCACCCGAAGCTGCCGACAATCCATTTATGTATAAGTTCTCCTGGAGCCCCAAGGGCGTGGTAATGGCCGGTAACAACGACGGCAAGTACCTTCGCTACGGGAAAGTGATAGAAGTGCCGACACAGGACCTCTTTAAAAATCCGCTTAAGGTCGACTTTACCAATGTCGGAAAGCTGGAAGTTTACCCCAACCGCGATTCAATTTCCTACATCGACATTTACGGCATTCCGGAAACAAAGACCATGATGCGCGGCACTTTCCGCTTCCCGGGATGGTGCGAAAGCATTGATGCCATGAAGCAGCTGAACCTTATCTCATACGACAAGTTCGACATGAGCGGCATGACCTACGCAGGTTTCATCGCCCGCCAGATCGGCGCTGCCGATGCCACAAACATTAAAGAGAAAGTTGCAGGCTTCCTGAAAACCGACGTAAACGCACATGCCATCAAAGCCATGGAATGGCTGGGCCTGTTCGACGACAAGCCCATGGGACGCGGCGAAGACTCCCCGTTTGAAGTCACCAGCGACCTGATGATCGGCAAGATGGAACTTGGCCATACCGAACGCGACATGGTGGTGATGCAGCACACCTTCCTGGCCGCTTACCCCGATGGCAGCAAGGAGGTGATCCGCTCACGCATGCTCGATTTCGGCACCCCGGCTACCGACACCTCCATTGCCCGTACCGTAGCCCTTCCGGCCGCCATCGGCGTGGAAATGATCCTGAACGGCGAAATCGGCGTGAAGGGCGTTTTCCGCCCGGTAATCCCCGAAATCTACAACCCGGTGCTCGACGCCCTGGAAAAACTGGATATCCGCATGGAAGAAGAATACGGACTTCCGGAAAGCGAGAATATCAGATAAACAAGCCTTACTTAATGAAAAACGGCTGCCAATAAATCAGGCAGCCGTTTTTTTTATTGATTGACAATAGCAAAGCTGATTCATTAAAAACGAAACAACGGCAAATAATAAATGCAGGATACAACATCAGGAAACAAAGCAAAAGAGGTTATCTGAAAAAAAAGTTACCTCTGCCCTATTAAAAAAAGATTTTCGGTTTATGATTTCAAACTTTGCATCTATTAAACTGATAGTTAATATCTTAAGAATCTACCTCAACTTTTACAATCTATACTCCTTCTAAATAAGTCTTTACTATTTAGAATTGTTCAATATAATATGGTGAAATTTCAGCATGGATTGGCTCAGATTCAAGTAACATATTTTTACGTCGCCTGCCGGTTTACTAATAATATTCTGCCATCTTCTTAATAATAGTTTTTAATAATATTGATTTTCAGCATCCTCTGCCGAAGAGCTAAAGAAAAAAAACATGATACTGAAAAATACATGCATTATTATATATAACATTTGTAATTCGTGGTTCTAAATCATAAAAAATTGAAAGATCCGCCCCGGAATTTATAAATCCGAACCACAAAGATTTGCGCTGAGTAAATAACCGGTATAAATTAGCACTGCTTTTGAAACGTTATACATAATAATGTATAAGAAATCACTTGTATATCTGACATACTTTATATGCCATGATGATAAAGAATTGAATGAAAAACGCCTGGTATGAACAAATCCTGAAGACATTCACTGCTGAATAACTTGCCCATACTGTAATATAGTTCCTGATTTCGTCAATTTTTCTCCATGTCATAACATCCTAAACACCTTGGAATACTGCTATTACTAACCCGAATACTTAGTTCTTTTAGCCTGATTACCGAATATAATCCCTGCAATTATATCACCAGCCCGATGTTCGTATTGATTGCTATGTAATTGATTTAAAGCCATTAAGCAACTAATTCAGCGTTCCTGACAAAAAATAATTGCACACTCAACCTGACAAATCAAAGGACGGCGGAGGCCGGATTTTAATTTACGCCAATGCAATGATTACATAGAAAATTAACCAAAGCATATAGCCAAAACCAAATTTATCACACCACAAAGTTTATCCAATATGGAAAAGCAATTACACCCTTCGGCCGTAAATCAATGGCTGCAGAAAACGGGATTAATCTCATTATTTATAATACTGGGATTTGTCACCTCTTTGAGCCTCTCTGCACAGCAAACCCTTGAGTTGCTGCAAACCAGGCCTGCACTGACCAACAATACCGTTGTGATGCAACAGGGAGAGATGCTGGAAATTTCCGTTCCGGCCACTGTCCCCGGCAGCACTTACCGCATTCAACGGACCTGGCCGCAGGACAATGCCTTTCTTGAAGTCACCTCAACGGGAGGCTTGCTGAAGGTTCCCGCTTTCAGGGTGAATTCTTCAGGGAAACAGATTATCACCATTTCGGAAACCGGAAACGGCACATTTGCCCAATCATTTACGCTGGATGCCAAAGCGGGCCTGGGCATGAAAGCCGGAGCGCAGAGTTTGTTCGCAGAAAACACCGGAGGATTGATGTATGGGCCGATGAGCGGGGAGGTGATTACTACAGTACCAGTTCTTCAGCCTAACACTCCCAACCCGCCAAAATCTACGATTTGCTCTGGGGGATTTGTTTATGTGACAATTAGTGGAGCTACGAATATGCATACTTACCGGTTGCAACAAACCACGCCAAGTTCATCAACCTTTTATGATGTTACCGCGAATGGAACTGTGGTGAACTTCCCGGGAGTAAACCCTACGGCTTATGCTACGTGGACAATAACAGACCGTGATAATTCATTTAGTACCAATATTGTGATAGATGTCGTACCTCAACCCTCTGCTCCTGTATTGACTAAAAGTCCGACATCAGATGCAGTTTGTAGCGGTACTGATGTTTCTGCAACGATTTTAACAAATGGTTCGGGTGGTATCATGGCTTGTGTTGATAGTTATCAATACAGTACAGACGGCGGCGTTTCATGGCTTCCTTATAATCAGGGCGATGCCATTTCAACAACCGGATTCACATCAGTAGATATCCGGGCATTAAGATCAGACAACACAGGTGCAGGATGCTCATCAGAAAATATTTATTCCTGGACGGTGAATGCGCTGCCTGTGCCGGCAATTAATGGACCGACAGATGTTTGCGCTAATTCAATGTTCACTTATACGACTGAATCCGGCATGACAGATTATACCTGGACAATTGTCGGAGGGTCTGGGTCTTCTTCCGGTAATTCTATAGATGTCACCTGGGATAACATTCCTTCAGGAACTCACAGTGTAAGTGTAACCTACAAATTAAATGATTGCCAGGCTGCAAGTCCGACAGTGTTAAATGTAACTGTAACAGGTACGGTTCAGAATACATCTACCGGGGTTTGGTATTGTTCAATTAAGGATGCTATCAGTAATGCCGGAATTGACAACACTATAGTTGTTTCTGCCGGTAATTATTTTGAATCCGATATTATCATCGATAAGGATGGTCTTACGATGACAGGTGCAGGAAAGACCTCCACATTTATAAAACCTGACCCTACAAAAGTTGATGATCATGCATGTTCACCTACAGGCGGAGTTGTTCATCACGGGATTATTATCAAAGCACAGAATGTCACCATTAATAATTTGACAATTGATGGTGGTGCTACTTGGCAATATCGTATGGGTATAACTTCCAGCTATTGGAATGGTGGTCCATATAATAATACACATATTGAGAACGTAAATGTTAACAATGTATGGTACCGAGGTATTGTACTCAGAATGAACGGTGCACTTACTTCAGGCCACGATGTTATTAACTGCCATGTTGAGGGTAGCGGAAGCACTTGTGGTGATTACCAGAGTTGGGCAATTCTTGGTTTCAATGCAAATGATATTGAAATTAAAGATTGCACTGTTACAGGTTTCGAGCAAGGAATTGCAACAGGTAATTACCTGGGAACTCCAACTGCTTGTGACATACAAGGCAATAATGTTACCAATGTTGTGTCGCAGGCATACACCCTTACACATAATGGTGCAGGAAGTACATTTACTGATAACATTGCAACATTTACTAACTCATCAAATGAAGGAATTGGTTTGGTTACATATCAGGATGAGATGACTCTGACCAATAATACCTTTATAGGTGGACAGATTGGAATTTCTGTTGGTTACCAAACTCTTACTAAAGATAAGTTGGTAATTGGGGAAGGCAATGTAATTACCGGCCCTGGTAAAACGATTTCAGGTTCTATCGGTGTTCAGGCAACAGATGATGGATGGCCTGGTGCTGCCAGAAACTTTATCATGACTGGTACCAGTGTTTCAGGATTTGAAACCGGAATCTGGATCAACCCTCTGAATGGTATGACCTGTAATGCAGATATCAATGGAAACAAGATATTTGATAATGGCTATGGGTTGAAAAATGATTTCACTTCCCCAGTCAATGCCGAAAACAACTGGTGGGGCGATGCAACAGGTCCTTACAACAATCCATACAACACATGCGGATTGGGCAATGCAGTTGAAGGAAATATAAGTTTTGTTCCCTGGCTTGATGCCAGTGAAGGGAATCCTGTCCCATACTTAGTCTGGAATCAGACACAGAATACATATTTCTGCAAAATTCAGGAAGCTATTGATCATATCAATACTCAAGCTGGAGACCTAATTTTGATAGGCGAAGGCACATATTATGAAAATGTGAATGCCAACAAAAGGGTTACGCTGCAAGGCACAGGTTCAACCAGCACCATAATAAACGGAAGTGGTGGTATCGTGCTACAACTGACCGCGGGAGTTAATGCCGTAACCCGGATGGTAGTGAAGGACCTGAAAGTAACAGGTGGTGTTACCGGGTTAACCGCAGGTTCATATACAACCATAGACAATGTGATTTCAACAGGAAATTCGAGTTATGGTATCAATCTGAATCCGCTAACCGATCTGGTTTTAACCAATAGTTCTTTTAATGCGAATAATGTTGGACTAAAACTGGCTTCAACTGCTTCTGCAAGTAATATAAGCATTACCGGTTGTCATTTTGATAACAATCAGCAAGGCTGGTATAGTGATGCAAGCTCTACTATAGAGCCCGATCTCGATCAGGTTTCGATTGTCAATACCACTTTTGATGACAATGTCCTGAAAGGGTTTTATACCGAGCGGCTAAGTAATGCAACTTTTGATGGCATTACGGTTGACAATAGCGGAAGCTCCTCCTACGCGTGGGGTGCGGGTATTGATATAAACCTGAAGTGGAAGGGTTATTCCAATATTGAAGTTAAGAACTCCACTTTATCAAATTGTGGTATTGGTAGCGCCAATGGCGTTGGAATAACCATTAAAGCCCGCAATGACGGAACTTCTTATGGCGCAAATCCGGCTACATTGTCTGGTGTTACCATCGATAATGTTGAATTCGATAGCAACCGTACAGGATTGGCTTTTGGAGAACCTACGAAAGATAACGATGGCCCAACAAGCCTTGTTATTAAAAACAGCACCTTTAAAAGCAATACAGTCATGGATATCAATAACTTCTGCAAAAGCGATATTGATGCCAAGCTAAACAATACCTTTACAGGTGCTGTAGATAATTTCGCCATAGAAGACCGTGTTTACCACAAACTCGATAATTCGGTCCTGGGCCTTGTAACCTGGCTTGATGAAAATGTATATGTTACTGCAAACTCTGGAAGCATTCAGCGCGGTATTGTTGCTGCATCACCAAATTGGAATGTTAACGTAAACTCCGGAACTTTTAATGAAACAGTATCACTTGACAAAAAGGTTTCACTTGTAGGAGCAGGCAGTACTTTAGCGGGAACAATAATAACAAAAACCGGAGGCAACGATGGAGCCATTAACCTTGTGGCTTCAGGCGTATCGGGTGATCCAATACTTGTAAAGGATATCCGTATTGAGCCAATTGGTGCAGCCGGAATTTCTGTTGGAACATTTACTCCAGGTACTGGTACAAACGTTTCATGGATAAAACTCGAAAATGTTAAAGTAATAGGTACCAATGCTTCCCCTTGCACAGAACAGGAAAGGGGATTGTATGTGGATCTTACCAGCAGCCTCACAAACCTTGAAATTGTAAATTGTGCTTTTGATAATTTACACTATGGCTGGTATTTCCAGAAACAGGTGAGTGCTGATGCTAGTACTGTCAGCAATGTTTCCGTTACCGGAACATCCTTTACCCATAATAGCTGGAAAGGTATTTATACGGAGAAGTTATCTGAGGCTACCTTCACAAATTGTACCATTGATCAGAATGGCGTTTATGATGCCTCGACTACAACCGGTTGTGGCTATTTTATGCCCTGGATGTCAGGATTTGACATTAACCTGAAAGCAGGTACATACCAGAACCTTACATTTACAGGTTGTTCATTTACCAATAATGGTTTAGGAACAAACGGCGGTGTTGGTACGGCAAAAGAGGGTGTTGGACTGGCCGTAAAAGCCAGAAGTGATGCATCTTCATATAACGTATTCCCTGCAACCTTAACACGGGTCACAGTTACAGGTTGTACCTTTACCGGAAACGAACGCGGAATGCGCTTTGGTGAACCCGGAAAAAATAATCCACAACCACTTAATGTAGCTGTACATAATAATTCCATTACCGGGAATGTTAAAACCTATCCTGGTACCGACGGCTCACCTTATGGGGGTATTGTAAATGTAACAACCGCTGGTGTTGATGCCACCTGCAACTGGTGGGGAACAACAGATCCTTTGGTGATAGAAACATCAGCAGAAGGGGATATAGAATTCCTGCCATTCTTGATAAGCGCCACTGGTCCATGTGATGGAGTAGGCCCTGTGGTAAATGTTACACAAGGCTTGAGCTATATGAATATTCAACCGGCTATTGACGAGGCAAATTCTGGCGACGAAATAACTGTTGCTGCAGGAACCTATGTATTAACGAGCCAATTAAGAATAAATAAGTCAATCACTTTAGAAGGAGCAGGAATTGGCCAAACTATTATAACAAGAGGTACAGAGTGGTCGCCTACAGCAGGTGATTTAGGAATTGCCCACCTTATAGGTATTGGTGCAAACAATGTTTCCTTAAGCAACCTTACGGTAAGCGGTGCACAGAAAGTAGGAACTGCCAATGGCTCTGGTATTAATGTTTATGTAGCTACTGGTGTTGTATTTTCCAATGTAGAATCAAAGGACAACCAGGCAGCAGGCTTTATTATTAACGGCTCATCAGCAACTATGACAGATGTGCAAACATCAGGTAACGGTTGGTATGCAGTCAATGTTGCCCGCGGAAGTGGTGTCACCCAAATGCCTGATCTAACCGTTAATACATCTTCATTTGGAGAAGCAGTTGAAATAATGGCTGATGCCGATATACCAGAAGCAAACGTTACTTATAACTATCAGTATGTATTTGTTGGTGGTGAAATTGCTTATAATATTAAACCATTTGATTTAAGCAGTTTAGCCCACGCATCAATCCTAAGAGGTGGTGTAACTTATATATACACATCAATTAATTCAGCAATTGCTGCAGCCAACGCAGGTGAAACAGTTATCGTATCGGCAGGCACATTTGCTGAAAACATTGTTGCAAACAAATCCATTGTTTTGGAAGGAGCCAATGCAGGCATTACATGTGGAAGTCGTGTTGCTGAATCTATCCTTGCACCTGCCTCAGGAGTTCCTGTGGTTATTTCCGCTGACGGAGTTACCATCAATGGATTTGAAATTACCACAGGGGGTAATGTGGACAGAGCCATTGTTTGTTCAGGTAAGTCTGATGTGGTTGTAGAATTCAATAATATCCATGATGTAGGTGCAATGGTGAGTGGTTCCAATGTATATGGATTTATTTACAGCCTTGGTTCAGCGACAGCTCATGATGTTTCTGTTTTGAATAACTGTTTTGATAATATCGGGAATAGCAACAATCATCAAAAAAGCAACGGAGCTATAGGTTTCCTTGATTCTGGTGCTACAGGTACACTTACAACAGTAAATATTGAGAATAATTTAATTACTGATGTTTTCGCTAAAACTGCAGATTGGTCATCAGGCGGTAGAATTGCCTATGGTATTATCTTTAATATCGGCAGTTCCGGTTATACAACTTCTACAGGTAATGTTATAGATGCTGTTATCCAGAACAATGAAATTTCAAATCTGTCAGGATTTATTTCAACAGGTATTGGCCTTGAAGGTAACACTGAAGATGCCGTTGTTAAGAACAACTCGGTTGCCTATTTATCAGGAACAAAAACTGATTTAAGCACGGGAGGTGCTGGTTATGATTTGAATGGACTTAAGTTTGAAACCAACCGATATGTTTCAACCTGCACAGTTCAAAACAATAGTTTCCAAACTGATACCTATACTCATAGTGCCGGCACAGGCCTGGGTTATGCCGTTGTGAATTATGTGCCATCTGATATTGGTGGTGAGGCAACTCTCAACTGTAACTGGTATGGTACAGCGGTATACAATGATATCGTGCAAAATGGGCTTGCGGGTAAAATCCTCAATAAAACAGGATGTGTAACCAACTTTGCTCCATATCTTACTGCTGATACTGACGATCAACCAACCGTTATTGGTTTCCAACCACCAGCCGGTACATGCGCGCCTTGTGCATTGGTTATCGAAGCTACCTCAACAACCGCAAATTGCCCTGCCAGAAATAATGGTACGGCAACAGTCGAAGTTACTTCAGGTGGAAATAGCCCGAGCTATTTATGGACGCCTGGTGGTCAGACTACCGCAACCGCAACCGGACTAACTGCCGGAACCTACACTGTAACTGCAACCAATATTGATGGATGCACCGCTACCGCTTCTGTTGATGTGCTGAATGATGTTGGACCTATCGTGAATACAAATACCTCAGTCACATATTGCAGTATTCAGGAAGCAATCAATGCTGCTACTCCTGGTGATGAGCTTATGGTTAATGTGGCAAGCTACTCAGAAGGTCCACAAATTGTCGTTAATAGAAATATCACTCTCTTGGGTATGGATTTGAATTCAGCTTCAACCACTTTATTGGCCAATGGAAATACTGGCGCATCTGGCGATGCAAGGGGATGGATTTTAGTTAATCCGGGCGTTGAATTCAATCTGAAAAATATTACTCTTGACGGAAACGGGAATAATATCATGCAGGCTGTTCGTCATAATGGAACTGGTACAATTGATAATGTATTTTTCAATGATATCAGTTATCCTGGATACAATGGTATTGCAGTGGTTGCTTTCGGAAATCTGAAAGTCCAGAATTCGCAATTTACAGATATTGGCCGTGTCGGTATTATTTTCTTCGGAACTGGCTGTAGCAATGGTCAAGCCATTGGGAATACCTACACCGGTAAAGGTGTTGGCGACCAATTAGACTATGCTATTGAAGTTGGCGGAGGCGCCATTGCTTCAGTATCTGACTGCATCATTTCAAATAATAAGGGAATTGCTTCTACTGATGGTAGTACATCAGCAGGAATTATAGCAACAACATATTATGGTGCAGGGACAACAGCCAATATAACCGGTTGCACTTTAACTGATAATACAACTGGTATAAATGTCGGATACGACAATACGGACGTTTCTGTTGTTGTTGCTAACAATAATAAAATATATAGCAACAGAGAATATGGAATATTCTCAACTGGTCCAGCGGTTGACGGAACCAACAACTGGTGGGGCGATGCCTCAGGACCTTACAACGATCCTTACAACACCTGCGGCCTTGGAAATGCAGTGGCGGGATTGGTTGATTTTATGCCATGGTGGACAACATCTTCAGGTACTCCAAGCACAGATATGCTTGTACACAACGTTACTTTAGGAACTTACTATTGTACGATTCAGGATGCCATCGATGATGCTGGCACAGGGGGTGAAACGATAGAAGTTGGAACAGCTACCTTCAGTGAGCATATTCTGATTAACAAAACCGGTCTCATTCTTAAAAATGCAGCTTCCGCCACACCAATTATCAGTGGTAGTGGAACAGGCATTGTTGTTACCATAGCCGCAAGCAATGTCACCCTTGATGGGTTTGCTATCCGGAATTCAGGTTTAACCCCTCTTGATGCAGGCATTATAATTGGAGCGAATACTGGTTGTACGGTTCAAAATAATACCGTTACTGCTTGCGCTTCCGGTATCGGTATACAGGGCGGACATGACAACTTTGTAACATCGAATACTGTTAGTGAAAACGCCTATTACGGGGTTGCAGTAATTGCAGGTACAGGCAATACCATAAACCAGAATAATATTTCGGTTAATGGACTTGATGCCATCGCATTGGATAACGCTTCTGCTGGCGGAGGCCCTGTAACAGTTGGTTCAACGGGCAACTTCATCCTGGATAATACCATCAGCAGTGCCCGCGACGGTATCTTCCTTGGAGAAAACTGCTCAGGCAACCAGATTTCAGGCGGAAACAATATTACCGGCACAACAACCGGCAGTGTTGGTATAAACCTTTGGAGATCAGGTTCACAAACAATTACCGGAAATACCATTCAATCATTCATCACCGGTATTCGTTTACTAGGTTCTTCTGGCAACACCATTACCGGAAATACTTTGACTTCAAATACAAATGGATTTAAAGTTGATCCTAGCTGGCAGGTAGGTGTTTGGTATCAGTCCTTGAACAATAACATCAGCCTGAATAATATTTCAGGCAATACAACCTATGGGATGTTAGTGGGAGATCTGGTAAACCAGACAACACCAGTCGATGCAACCCAAAACTGGTGGGGTTCCAACACAGGACCGACCTATTCAGACAATCCATGCGGAACAGGCGATGCCATTTCTGCCAATGTGCTCTACAATCCCTGGAGAAATGAGGCGCTGGACACCGATATCTATCAGTTGGAAGCATTCAGTTTATCCGACAATTCTTCCATCTGTGCCGGTGGCACTGCGGATATTACCCTGAGTGGCTCACAAACCGGAGTTCAGTATGATCTTTATAAAGATGGAACTTTGGTTTCAGGAGAATCAAAAACCGGAACCGGCAACCCGCTTACATGGACGGTTTCCATCGGCTTAAATGCCACTTACACTGTTAAAGCTACAAATCAATCGAATGGTTGTACCCTGGATATGACAGGCAGTACAAGGATTTTTGTTGGTCCGATCACGACCATTGGTTCACTAACTGATGCTTGTGTGGGAAGTCAGGTTGAGGTTCCGGTAACGGTTATTTCTTTTGAAGAAGTCGGTTACATCGCACTGACTATTAATTATAATCCTTCTGTGCTGCAATATACCGGTTATACTAAGAATCCGGACTTGATGACCAATTTTAGTGCTTCTCTGGTTGAGCCAGGAATTATTAAAGTAGTCGGATTTATTCCAGAAACAGGTTCACCAATTTCGCTCAGTAATGGCTCTACATTGTTTACTCCGGCATTTACATACCTTGGAGGCACTACAACGCTTGCGTTTGATGACACAGACGCCGCGTGGTGCCAGTATGGATCCGGCACTCCGTATTTTGTTGATTTCTGCGATACCCCTAATTCAACTTATTATAAGGACGGCTCGGTAAGCGGAAATCCAAGGCCAACGGTAGCAGTTAGCGGTACCACCACAATTTGTAACGGACAGTCAACAAGTGTCAGCTTCGACCTTACAGGTACTGCACCCTGGGTCCTGACTTATACAATAAATGGTGTTGAACAACCACCCGTTACTACCAGTGATGATCCTTATGTCCTTACCGTAAATCCGATTGCTAATACAACTTATTTAGCAACAGCTTTAACTGATGCAAACTGTGCATCTTGGGCAGGGGATATTACGGGAAGTGCTGTTGTGACGGTTAACCCGACTCCGGTAGTTAACTCAGCCAGTATGCTGTCATCAACTGACCAAACGAGCTGGGTAGCAGTAAGCGGAGATCTTTCAAGCGGTTACGATATATGCATAGATGCAGATAATGATTATTATTACCTGGATATTGCAGCATTGAGTAGCACACCAACTATGGGATCTACAGGTTTTGTTCAAAATGCTTTCTATCTTGACAAAACTTCAGTGCCAGCAGGTTTCTATACTTACTGGGCTGCACAAGGTGTAGTTTCCGGAGCAACCGGATGGCAGGGCATTATGTGGAATATCATCAATGGTACTGCACCGATGTTCTATATCAATTACACCGGCACTGACTATCAATTGATCGATGGTCTGCAATATCAGATTGGCTCAGGAGCTAACGCACTGCGTGTATCAGGGGATTACCCACAGGGTAGTTACACCTTCCAGGGAACTGTTACCGATGTGAATGGATGTGTTTCCGCTCCTTTCAATGTGAGTATGTTATTCAACACCATCCCTCACATGAACCCGGTTGCCGATCAGACCTATTGCAATGGTGCAACAGCTCCATTAACAAGCCTGAGCTCAACTGTATCAGGAAGTACATTTACCTGGACAAACAGCAATACGGCTATTGGACTGGCAGCAAGTGGAAGTGGCGATATTCTGTCATTCACGGCTACCAATACCTCGAATAGTCCGGTTACAGCGATTATTTCTGTAACACCAACAGCTCCTTCGGCTTGTGCAGGTAATGAAGTTGCTTTGTACACCATTACGGTTTACCCAACTCCTTCAGTTTATACTGTAAGTGATGCTGTTTACTGCAACGGGACAGCCGGTGATGCAATTTCATTTGGCAGCCCGACAACAGGTGGAACGATTACCTACAACTGGACAAGTACAGCAAATGTTGGTTTTGGAACCAGTGGAACAGGTGACATTCCAACTTATACTGCATCCAATTCAGGTAGCTCTGAACTTGTAGCCACAATTTCAGTTACAGCTACTGTTAACGGGTGCACAGGACCTGCCACTACATTCACCGTTACGGTTAACCCGACTCCGGTAGTTGCTTCAGCAAGTATGCTGTCATCAACTGACAACACAAACTGGTCGACTGTAAATGGAAATCTTGTTGATGGTTACGACTTGTGCATTAATTCAGATTTTAATTACTATTATCTGGATATTAATGCATTGAGCAGCTCAACTGCAATGTCAAATACAGGATTTGAACAAAATGCATTTTCACTTAACGGCACCTATCCGCAATCCTTCTTCGATTACTGGGCTGCTAAAGGTGTAGTATCCGGAGCAACCGGCTGGCAGGGAATTATGTGGAATATCATCAATGGTACTGCACCGATGTTCTATATCAATTACACCGGAACTGACTACCAATTGATCGATGGTCTGCAATATCAGGCTGGCTCAGGAGCTAACCCGCTGCGTGTTTCAGGTGATTACCCACAGGGTAGTTACACCTTCCTGGGGACTGTTACTGATGTGAATGGATGTGTTTCAGATCCTTTCAATGTGGTCATGGATTTCAACACCATTCCTCACATGAATCCGGTTGCCAACCAGTCCTATTGCAATGGCGAAACAGCTCCATTAACAAGTCTGAGTGCAACAGTATCTGGAAGTACTTTTACCTGGACAAACAGCAATACGACCATTGGTCTGGTTGAAGATGGTATTGGCGATGTTCCGTCATTCACGGCTACAAATACCACGAATAGTCCGGTTACAGCAACTATTTCTGTAACACCGACAGCTCCTTCGGCTTGTGCAGGTAATGAAGTTGCTTTGTACACCATTACGGTTTACCCAACTCCTTCAGTTTATACTGTAAGTGATGCTGTTTACTGCAACGGGACAGCCGGTGATGCAATTTCATTTGGCAGCCCGACAACGGGTGGAACGATTACCTATAACTGGACTTGTTCATCAAATATTGGATTTGGCATCAGCGGTACAGGTAATATTCCTGCTTACACTGCTTCCAATTCAGGTAGTTCGGCAATTGTGGCAACAGTTTCTGTGACTGCATCTGTAAATGGTTGCACAGGGTCTGCCACTACATTCACCGTTACGGTTAACCCGACTCCGGTTGCCACTGCTTCCGTTACAACTCCAATCCCTTGCAATGGATCAACCGCAACTGTAACAATAACGCCTACAGTTGGAACAGCCCCGTTTACATTCTACTTTGGTAGTGAAACTCCAAATAGTACAGGTATTTTTACAGGGATTGGCGCAGGAACCTATTCATGGAGTATTACCGATGCAAATACGTGTAATTCAGCTACCGGTTCTCTGATTGTGTCTGAACCTGCAGCCATCACGGTGTCCGGAACAGTTACCTATTACAACCCGGCCAATACTATAATGAACAATGTTTCTGTGATTCTGCGTCAGGGATCAACTGATGTTCATACGACAACCACCGATGGATCCGGACACTATGCATTAACGAATGTATGCCCCGGAACCTATGATGTTATCTTATCTACAAATAAATCAAAAGGTGGTATCAATTCAGGCGATGCTGCACAGGTAAATGCATGGGGTGTCAACCTTTACAGTATTGAAAAGGTAAGGTTCTTCGCAGGAGATGTTGCCGGAGGTGATAATCAATTGTTGGCACCGGATGCCGGCAGAATACTACAGTACTTCCTTACCAATGGTAATCCACCGTTCGCTACAAACTGGACATTCTGGAAAACGGACGATCCGACCACCACACAAAACCCGTTGCCCAATGTTCTTACACTAACCGTTAATCCAGGAAGCAGCCCGATAACCCAGAATTTTTATGCCTTGGTAACCGGCGACTTTAACATGAGTTTTGTTCCCGGTGGCGCTAAGTCAATGATGGATAATGTAATGCTGAATATTGGCGGCACCACCCTGGTTGAACCAGATGTTGAGTTTGAGCTTCCTTTAACTGTAGGCATGGATTTGGAAGTCGCTGCAGTTTCTTTAATTATCGACTTCCCGGCTGACAACCTGGAAGTAACCGGGGTTTATCTTGGCACCGATCCTGAAAGTCCTGTAGACTTTAACTTCGTTGGAAACGAACTAAGAATTGGCTGGCATTCACTCTTCCCGATGTCCCTGGCAACCGGTGAAACATTACTTACGCTTAGGCTCAGGACTACCGGCAATCTGGCGCAGGGTGAAATCATTCGCCTCAGCCTTACCTCCGATCCGCTGAATGAACTGGCCGATGGAAATTACAACACCATTCCGAATGCCCAGCTCTTTGTGGATGAAATCGGAGGCATTGCCACCGGAGTTTCAGATATTACATTTAGTAATAAACTATCACTTGAATGCTATCCCAATCCGTTTGTCGATAAAACCACTTTTGCCTATACACTACCCAGAGAGGGTAAAGTGGTGCTGGAGATGGCAGATATGCTGGGTAGCAAAACCGATATCCTGCTTGATGCCTTGCATGCCGCCGGGAGTCATACCTTAACGGTTGATATGAGCAGTTACAGCGTTGGAATATATACAGCCACTTTACGGCTGCATACGGGCAACGATGTGATCTCAAGGACGATCAAGGTTATCCGCAGGAAGTAGTTTCCGGGAAAGAGAACGGGGAGAACTCCCCGTTCTCTTATTTTCTTATTGTTAAATATATGATCCGGGTCAACCGGAATTGTTGTAAAATAAGTGAAGTAGCAAATGAGGAAGAATATACAGCTTTTCTGTTTGATTATCTGTAGTTTACCAATTTCAGGTTTTACACAAAATGCTCCGCAAAGCATTCTAGGAATGGTAGTAAGTATGGATACCACTGCCACAATGCCTGTTTATGCAATGAATTTCAATAATATCAGTTCCTGCAACCTTAAACTTACATATGACCCTTCGATTGTTGAAATCACATCGGTAACCATTGGTCCGGGTATGGGTGGAATAATCAGCACGAACCTTGCAACGCCGGGAATTGTTATCCTCGGATGGTTTACCTCAGGAGGGATTGATTTGCCTGACAGCTCGGTTATCTTCAGCCTGCATGCAACGAAAATCAGCAATGGGTTATCTTCTTTTCAGTGGATTGATGATGGTTACTCATGCCTCTATAGCGATGGGAGTTTCACCATTCTGAACGATAGTCCGACCGAAGATTTTTATTTTAATGGAAGTCTTGTTTTTCAATCACCGGATGCTCCGGTTACGACAATACCTTCAATATCTGCTTTAGCCGGTACCAATCTGAGTATTCCCGTTACTGTAAGTAATTTTCAGATGATTGGTTCGCTTTCGCTGAGTCTTCAGTATAATCCTTTGGTGCTGTCGTACCTTTCTTATGATAACAATGCTGATTTTCCCGGTCTGGAGGTTGATGCCAGTGAACCCGGCATAATTCTGATTTCAGGTATGGTCCCGGTCGGGGATACTGCTGTAACGCTGGAGGATAATGCTGAATTATTTGCATTAAATTTCAGTTATCTGGGGGGCTATAGTGAACTCAACTGGATTGATGACGGACTTTCCTGTCACTACTCAGGTTCTCTGCCAGTTTATCCACTTTTAAACGATACGCCCCAGGAGTCTTTTTATTCCAATGGCGCTGTTTCTGAAAATGCTTTACCCGCAGGTGCAGGCCCTGTTACAGGTCCTGTTTCAGTCTGTGCAGGCGAAACTGCCGTGAGCTATTCAATCCCGGAGATTGAATTTGCCACCGGATATGTATGGAGTGTCCCTGATGGATCAGTCATTATTTCAGGGCAAAATACCAATTACATTATGGTGGAATTTGGAAGCGTCCCCGTATCCGGAGATATTTCGGTGTATGGCACCAACCAATTCGGGAGCGGAAATGCTTCGAGTCTCTATGTAACATCCAATTTACCGCCCCAGTCTGCAGGGCCGATCAGTGGCCAACAGGAAGTTTGCCGGGGACAAAACCCTGTTTCCTATTCTGTACAAACAATTTCAGGTACAGATAGCTATAATTGGTCACTACCTTATGGTACAACCATTGTTTCAGGAATGAATACAAATTCCATTGAGGTAGTTTTCGGACCCGCTTCAATCAGTGGATTAATCATGGTTTCCGGATCAAATATATGCGGGAACGGACCAATTTCAGAACCATTGCCGGTTACTTTGTTTTCACCCCCTCAATTACTGGAGCAACCCGCGAGCCCGCCGGTGGTATATGCCGGACAGGGTAATGCGATATTTAATTTGTCTGCTGCGGGTGATGGACTTACCTATCACTGGCAGGAACTAAATGATGAATGGACAGATCTCAACGAAAACAGCTTGTATACAGGCGTTTTTACCAATTCTCTGAGGATAGTAAATCCTCCGGTTTCACTAAATGGAAAACATTACCGCTGCATTGTAAATGGAGTTTGTCTTCCAGAAGCGATTTCTGATGGAAATGCCATGCTTACGGTGCTTTTACCAGTTGGTATTAATGAAAATTACCCGGTTCTTAACCTTCAGGTTTTTCCAAATCCTTTCAATCAATATTTTGATTTAAAACTATTTTTCAACAGACAGGCTGATATAACAATCAAAATAACTGATATAAGCGGCAGATTGATCAGCTCCACTTCAGCAACTTCAGATAATATCGCCCATCAAACCATTAGAGTTAATACTATTGATTTAATACCGGGCTTTTATCTGATCAAAGCAATTGTCAAGACTGAAAACAGCATAATGATACATACTGGAAAACTGGTTTGCTATCATTAGTTCAAATATTTCATCAATAAGCTTTTATTAAACTCAGAAAAACTAAAAAACTCTATAATTATGAAAAAAATCTCTAGTGTTCTATGGATCATACTTGCATTGTCCACGCAAGGATTAACGGCTCAGAATGCACCGGTTACAACAGCCGGAACTGTGATAACAACCGGTTCATCAGCAGTTTTACCAATTACTGCCACAAACTTCAATAATATTAGCAGTTGTAATCTTGAAATATTATACGATCCTGCAATAGTTCAGATCGCTTCGGTCACAGCAGGAGCATTACTTTCAAATGGTGCCTGGGGTTTAGATTACAGCAGCCCTGCACCTGGTGTTTTATACTTTCAATGGTATTCCTTTCCAAGCATAACAGTGCCCGATAATTCTATAATCTTTAATATCAACATTTCAAAAGTTACAGGTGGGTCGTCCCTAATAGCTTGGTCATCTGAAGATATCAGATGCAATTACTATGATCCAAACTATATTGCTCTAAACGACAGCCCTTTATCATCCTATTATTTTCCGGGCATGGTTACGTTTCTGGAATCTGCTCCGATAACTACAGCATCTTCTGTAACAGCCTGCCCAGGTACAAATATAAGTGTCCCGGTGATAGTGGATTCTTTTAACACTATCGGCGCAATATCACTAACATTGAATTATGACCCAACAGTTCTTTCATATATTTCTGGCGAAAATACTTCAGGATTCCCTGGGTTGGTTTTTAATCAGCTAGCAGATGGCTCTATTCTGGTAGCTGGATTTACTTCTTTGCCCGAGGGTGTAACGTATGCAAACAATACTACCCTTATAACATTGAATTTTAACTATTTAGGTGGCACTTCCGACCTTAGCTGGATAGATGATGGAAGTTCCTGTGATTACCAGGGTCCATATAGCGCAAACTATCCGACCCTGAACGATTCACCGCAATCAACCTATTACATCGACGGGCAGGTGAGTGGATATCCAACACCCACCCTTGTCAGTGCCACAGTCACCGATGCCTTGTGCTTTGGCGGCAACGGAATCATAAACATTGAATATACCGACGGCACCGGAACGCTGAACTATACCATTGGAGCTGAAACAAATACCACGGGAACCTTCACCAGGCCGGCAGGTACTTATACCTACAGTGTATCGGATGCAAACGGATGTCCACCGGTAACGGGAACGGTGACAATAACACAGCCCACCGATATTTCAGCCTCAGCTAGTGTTACCACCACCATCGCCTGCTTCGGCAGTACAGCAACCGCAACCCTGTCAG